>JAJVHU010000063.1 GCA_022072505.1 Phycisphaerae bacterium | reverse complement strand
TCGACTACCGCGGCAACCGCCGCTGGCAGGAAGCAAGCCTATTCAGCCGCCTCATCGCCGACGCCGTGGGAGCTAACCCCATGACTCGCAGGCAGTTAGTCACCGGAGGCAGGTAGAGATTCAGGAGCGAGCGATGCCGCTAAGGTCGGCCAAATTGCCGCCGAAGTAACGGCAGATCTTGTGAAAAGCTTGCCCTTCCCCGTGTGTTTTGCCGAAGGCACTCCAGTATGGACCCCGAAAGGCATAACGAGCATTGAATGCGTCAAGAAAGGGGATTTCCTCCTTGGAATGATTGATGGGTCTATGGCAACGGTTGAGGTCGACGCGGTTTATGTATCCCAAGCAAAAGAATATCTGGTCGTTGATGTGGGTTCCGATCAGCTGATCTGCACGAAAGAGCATCCGCTCAAAACCGT
Source organism: Phycisphaerae bacterium (assembly GCA_022072505.1). GTDB lineage: Bacteria > Planctomycetota > Phycisphaerae > UBA1845 > UBA1845 > JABWBH01. The sequence continues at coordinate 10,713 of JAJVHU010000063.1, read as the reverse complement.
TTTGGGTGATTGGGTTCCTGCGGGATCGCTTGCGGCCGGCGATTTCATACTCACGGCAAAGAGTGAAGTGGTGAGAATAAGGAACGTGGCGTTGAAGCAATCACTTGACGAACCAATTCGTGTGTACAACCTTCATGTTTCCGGCGATCATGAATATTTTGTTGGCAACACAATGATCCGCGCGCATAACAAGATTCTTGGACCTATCTCCACACCAAGAAAATAAATCTCGATCGTGATTGTTCTGAAGCCAAGTAAAGTGTTGGGTAAATTCAGTCTTTGTGGACACGCCATCGTTTGGGGGTTGGCGATGGCCGCGGTCTGGCGCTGGGAATGCGTCTGTTGTGTTTTTCGATCGTCTTTCGAATTTCTGGTGAGTTTAGTTGTGCTTATGTCCGTCACGGCGGTTCCGGTTGCGGTATACTATCGACGACTCACTTTTGTGAAAGCTGTATTATTTGCAATAGCCTATGGATTAGCTGTTTTTTTCTTTGACTTATTGGCCGCAACCCTTGCCTACGAATTTGAACTTGCATACGGTGAGGCTGGTTCGTTATTTGGCCGGTTCGGAATGCGTGCATGGTGGATATACGAAGGTGCGATACTTGTTGCCATGGGGCCAGGGATTGTCTGCGTACTGATGTGTCGAGTTATTCTCGGCAAGGTAGTTCTTCAAAATGGCATGATGTGCCCGGGATGTGGGCACACGCTACTCGGGACCAGCGGGCGTGTTTGCCCGGAGTGTGGTCGTGGATTCGGTTTACACGAATTATAACGTAAGGGCGGTAGCCGATGCCTTAAGAGCGCATGACGCGGCCAACGGCAACCCCGCGCGGATCATTGCCGAGGACGCGGGGACGCCGGGGGCGTACACGGCGGTGCGGTTCGTGTATGACAAGGCCCAGCGGGTGTGGCTGATGTTTGGGGAAGCCTGGGAGGAGGACGGCCCGGACGAGGACGAGTGTCCGGACCATTATGAGGTGACGTGGGCGCGGGAGTTCCGGTATGACGCGGCCCGGGCGAGGTATCTGAATCGGGAACTTGATCCGGCGGAACTGGAGGGCGGATACTTGGTCGCGCTGTCCGAAGTGTGGACCGATTATGGTGGGGCGGCTTTCCAAGCTGCCGGAGACTCCGATTATGGTGGGGCGGATTTCCAAGCTGCCGGAGACTCCGCCTACGGCGACTGGGAGTTCAACGCCAACGACCCGCCGACGCCGGACAACCTGCGCTCGTACGAGCCGGGCGTCGCGCTGAAAGACCCGTGGGATGAGAGCAGCGGGATCGAGTATTATCACACCGACATGATCGGCACCACGCGGGCCATGACCGACTCCACCGGCGCCTCCGCCTCGACGGACGACCTCCTCCGCGGCGCGGCGCGGCGCCCGACGTTGTGAACCTCGACCCGCCGCCGCCCCACGATGCGTCGATCATGTATTCGCGGCTGGCGAACCGTCACCGGACCGAGGCCGGTCTGAATCCGCCGCTTACCCTTGTAACCGTTGCGCACCACGAGCCGATGACCGCGGCTGTCGAGGCACGCGGCATGTTTCTCGAGGTACGCCGCCACCTCGGCCTCGATCGCCTGGGCCAGCATCCGCTGCGCCCCGTCGCGCAAGAGGCCCGTCAGCACGTCCCGCCCCGAAACCTCTGGAAATCCCACCGCTTCACGCTCGACTGCCCGGACGCTGGCGACCTCTGGAACCCCGACCGCATCCGCGGTCCCCTGTCTCATGGCGTATCCTTTTGTTAAGGGTGACTGAAAACTCCACCCAGGATACGCCGCCTTTCTTTTCAGGTCATCCACAGGATTTGGTCATAGCTCCAGGCCAGCCGCCGCCTACGCCAATCCGATCCCCCTACCCAGATACACATCCTGAATCGCGTTCAGCAGCTTCACGCCGTCGGCCATCGGTTTCTGGAACGCCTTGTGCCCGGAGATCCAGCTCATGCTCCTGACAATGCGGAGGCGACTCAGGATGTCGAGGTGCGCTGCAAACCCACGGTGCGCAGATAGTCGGAAACGCCCTCAAAACCCAATCGCGTGGCCCCCTCTTCGAGCAACAGCTTCTCATCCACGGTGAGGCGCACGTTTACCTGCATGGTGCGTTTGCCGCGGCCCGCGGGAGGGCGCATGCCATTTTCCAGCATCGTCGCAACGGCGATGGCTAACGCCTGCCGCGTCGCGCGAACGCAGGTTTCGGGGTTCTTGCCATCAGCAAACACCGTCGGAACCTCGATCGAGGTTCCGATGAAACCCAGTTCATCACTCGGTTCCAGCACCAGCCGGTACCCCGCCACGATGGCTTGCGCGCGCTGCAACCGCTTCGGGTCAAACGGCTTGTTCACGGCCGCCCTACTCTTGTTCTCGCCTGAACTTCGCCCCGACGATCGTTTCGATTTTGTTGATGTACTCTTCACTGACCTTCTTATTAACCACAGGGAAAAGGAGCGGAAGCGGATGCTTCTTGTGAATGAACACCCGACAGGGCGGCCAAACTCTGCTCAAAACCCAGCCTTTCGTCTCCAGGAACGATAATACTTCGTCAAAATCGAACCAGCGCACCGTCGCTCCCCTTCTCGCTGCGGCCCGACGCGCACGCGCGCCGAAATCCCATGTTCTTCAATGAGCAGAGCGACCGCGTCAGCCCGCTTAGGGTCTTAATCAGACCCGGCTCTTATCGACGGGTGTGTGCGGCGGTGATTGACCGAGACCGCCGGTGCGAGGCAGGCAGCCCTGCAGCGAACCCCGCGTCGTTGCTCCTAGTATAGCTTGCAATATACCAGAGTCAAGCGCGGATCCGGTTTCACGCCAACCCGATCCCTTTATCCGTGTACACGTCCTGAATCGCGTTGAGGAGCTTGACGCCGTCGGCCATCGGTTTCTGAAACGCCTTCCGACCTTAAGATCAGGCCCATGCCGCCGGCGCGTTTGTTGATGACCGCGGTGCGGACGGCGTCGGCGAGGTCGCGGTCGCCGCTAAGCTCGCGAGTCTCATGGACACTGCACGTTGACCGAAAGCCCACATTCCGGCACGGTTGCCGTTCCTGAAGTACTCGGGCATTCCTTAACAACGATTTTCCCGCGGCTGTTGCCTGCCACCCTTCGCATGCATTCACCCGTCGGGGTGAGAACCCCATACTCAGCGTTTACCGTGCACCCTTTGAGTATGAGCTTGAGCGAACAACCGCAATTCTTCTGGCGCCACCTAGCGCTCAACCGCTCGTTGCCGTTGCATCCATCGCTTGGGCAGTTCGAGGGGCCGGGGCACATACCGAAGCCCACCATCCAGTGGAGAGGGTTGGGGCAACCTCCGCCGCCGCGATCCACACATTCAGCGGGTTCGTGGTTGCCATCGCGAAGAAAGTCTTCGTACTGATACCGTCCGTGCTCGCCGGCAAGGTCTCCCGTTCCGGCGTTTTCGCCCCATAGCATGAACTGGGCGCAGGTGGCGTGGGTAAGAACCTGTCCGTCAAACGCCTTCGCCAGGATGCCGCTGACTGCGCCGTCAAGGTACATCTGATGTCCCAACCCGGTGTCCCGCAAGTCCGCGTCCGCAATATAGTAGTTTCCCTCAGGTGGACCGGGATTGCAGGGAAGTACGCCCATGTGATAGACGACACCGTCACCACGAGCATAATCCACGTTGCACGGCGTGCCGAAATTGTTGCTGGTATAGATTGCCACATAGCAATCCTCGCTCCCCGATCCGTTGCAATACCATGCCCATGCGATTTGCACGCGTTCGGCGATGACTTCGAGTTCGGCATCCATTTCCCCGGTCGAGTACTGATCGCAGAACGTGGGTCCACGGGAATACCGGGAAGCGGGGCCCGCGAGCCCGCACGCATTTCCGCCGTCCGGGTAACCGCGACCGCAGTCCTCGCCTCCGTTCTCAAACGCGTCGAACAAGTTGAGATTGCTGGCAGAGCCGACAGGCGCGGCGCCGTTTTCACCTGCCGAGCCCAACTCCACCCATGGACCGAGTGAAGTGACGCTGCCATCCGATTCGAACCGTACAGCCATGGCGCGCTTGGGGAAAACCTGGATGGCGTTGTCCATGACATGCAGCTCTTGCGCGGAGGCAGAGAAGACCACGGCGCAATAAACAAGTCCCAACCCGAAACTCTTGTACTGTCTCATGCCGAACCTCCGGTAATGCATTGCTACGAATAGGCAGCCCATCGTCGTGCTGCGGTTATTCCGACTCCGGCCCATCGAAGGTGCAGTCTACCATGCCGATATCCGTGGGGCAAGCACGTTCGGTTTTTGTGCGAATGTGTTGCCCCCCCCTACGCCAGCCCAATCCCCTTATCCAGGACCACGTCCCGAATCGCGCTGAGCAGCTTCACGCCGTCCGCCATCGGTTTCTGGAACGCCTTGCGCCCGGAGATCAGGCCCATGCTGCCAGTGCGCTTCTTGATGACAGCCATATGGTCACCATCAGCCAAGCCACGAGGCGCTGTCCAGGGAAGGCCAGCTATCGGCGTGTTCCGCGCAGACGTTTTTCGAGATGATCAGCCGGGCGAAAGTGCCAGGTTCTGCCAACCTTGTGTTGCGTGAGGAGTCTTTGACGCACCAGATCGAGAAGATCCGCACGCGCGGTCTGGTAAACGACGGCGTGGCTCATTCGATGCGATTCGATCGTGTAGTCTGCGCGAGGGTGGCGCAGGGCATGGCTGATAAGCGCCTGCTGGCGATGATTGAGCAGCCGCATGCCGCGCAGCTTTCGATCCAGGTCGTCGAGTTCCTCAGTCTTGCGCTCCACGAATTCATGAAGCTGGTTCAGCGCCCTTCGGATGGCATCGAGGTGGTAGATCAGGAAGTAAGTGAGATCGTTCCCATCGGTTTCCGTGTACAAGAATGCGCGGGCATACTTTGCCGGAGCTCTCAGGATTATCTCTGAAACGGAGATAAACTCCACCAGCCAGTACTTGCTGTGCAGCATGGACCAGTAAAAAAGCGCCCTCGCGGTGCGCCCGTTCCCGTCCACGAATGGATGGTCGTATGCCAGCCAGAAGTGAAGAAGGATTGCGCGTACCACCGGGTGCAGGAAATCAGCGGGTGTTTCGCCGTTGGCGAACGCACACATCTGCTCCACCCGCCACGGGAGCTCATCAGCGTTGGGCGGAACGTGGAACACCTGGCCGAAGTTGTCGCCCACGTCGATCTTCTGTTCGGATCGACGAAACCTCCCGGCCATCGCCGGGTCGTCCAACGTGTCGCGGGTGATCCGTTGGTGAATGTCGAACACCAAACTACTCGTCAGCGGCTTTTCCCGCCACTTGCCGATGAGCCTCATGGTTTCGAAGTTGTTGAGGATCATCCGTTCGCCGCGATCACGCGGCTTGCGGCCGGCGCGGATCATCTCTTCAGCCGCAACTCGGGTTGTCGCGGCGCCTTCGAGAATACAGGAGGTCGCAGCCTCCTGGATCAGCGAGCTGACCAAGTAGCGGTCCTTTAAATCAGGATTCGTAACTTGGACGGGCATGGCGATCGTCCCCCCCGCCCGGAGGTCAATGTCGTGCAGACGTTCGGGAATAGGATCGGCCAGGGTATAGACAAAAGGACTACCGTCGCAGGCCGTCAGCGGGGCTGTTTTCTGCTGGCGAATCCTGCCGATTTTCGTGGCGACCCACCATTCGTCGCTGGTCCAACCTTCTGGCGGTCTCAAGCGGCGGAGCTTGTCCCAATGCGGGTACGAGTCGTCGCCCGCTGATCCACTTGGGGGACCGACGAGTTTCGTGAGCAGCGCAGTATCCGCCTGCTTCAGCAACCTCGCGAACAGCTCATCAAATTTTGGCGGACTCGCGGGTGTTCGCATGGACATGCTCGGGATGAACGCCAATTTTGTACTATTTTCTCCAGATTTAGTATAAGAAGCCTTGGGCCCGCTGTCAATCTCTAAATGCTAATTTTAAAGAAAATAGTACAAGATTAGTAATTCGAGAACTCCTGTCAGAGCCGCTCAAGTTGGCGATGATCGTCGCGGAGTGACAACAACCTGCCCCCTACGCCAACCCGATCCCCTTATCCAGGTACACATCCTGGATCGCATTCAGGAGCTTGACGCCGTCGGCCATCGGCTTCTGGAACGCCTTGCGACGGCGTAAGCTGACGTCCTTTCGCCGAAAGGCGTAAGCACGCTCACGCCTTGTACATCGAGAGCATACCACCCACCGACGAATCACCCAATAACCCAAGTTGGGCTTATCCCGATCCGGGTTAATGTCATTCCGCGCCTGCGATGGGAAGAGAATCGCTATGAGCAAGAAGTCTATCTTTACGGAACGCTATCGGAGACTCAAGACCTTGCTCATCGAGGCGCGCGCAGCCGCCGGGCTGACTCAGGCGGAACTCGCCTCGAAGCTTGCGCGGCCGCAGTCGTTTGTCTCGAAGTACGAACGTGGCGAACGACGATTGGATTTGATCGAACTGATGGAGGTCTGCGATGCCCTCGGGGCCGAACCGACCCAGATCATCAAGAAGCTCCGTTAGCTCCGCAGCCCAGAGCGCGCAGATCCCGGCGAAGCCTGCGTTGGATATCCTACGGCGTTGGGGCATTACGGTTGACGAGCTCACAAGGCTCGTGGACGACAACCGGAGCCTGCGCGGGATCATGCTCGGTTACGTAGCCGAGCATCACCTCACCAAGTTCCTCGCATCCAGCGATCAAATCTCCGACTCCCTGAAGTACGACGATCACGACCGGACCAAGAAGGGGGATCGGGTCGTCACGTACAAGGGGCACCGCTTCATCATTGAATCCAAGTCGCTCCAGACGAACCAAGTCAAGGATTTGGGTGGCGGAAAGTGGTCCGGCAAGGCACAGGTGGACGGCAGCGACCGGCGGAAGGTCACGTTTCCGGACGGGACGACCTTGGAAACGACACTGTTGCTTCCCGGCGAGTTCGATGTGCTTGCCGTTAACTGCTTCGCGTTCGGTGGTACTTGGCAATGGGCCTTCTGCAAGAACAGTGATCTCCCAAGGTCAACGCACAAGAAATACACCGATGCACAGCGAGCCGGGCTGCTCGCGTCCTTAGTCAACGTGGGCTGGCCACCGACGCCGCCCTTCACGGACGATATCTTCAAGGTCTTGGATGCCTTGATCGCTGAGCGGTCCGGTACTTCCGCTTCGTCGTATTCACGAAAACGAGGAAATAAGAGTGATTCTTCCGGGCGTGCTCCTGTTTCTTGAGCCGCGCCACCACTGGTCGGTTTGTCCGGACAATCACGAAAAGGTCTTTGCAGTAGAAGCCCAGCCGCTCATATTCGTTAATGATCTCGACGTGCGTAAGCCACTGACGGTTGGCCGACACCTCGTCCTGACACTTGACGATTAACGTTCCTTCTGGGCGAAGGACACGTTTCGCCTCGGCGCCGGCCTTGAAATAGAGGTCCGTAACAGCGGCGTGCCACTTCGGCCCACCTTCTGCCGTGGCTTTGCCGTTGGAATAATTAGCGCGAAAGGCGGAATGAGTGCCACCACCAGCCATGTGAGCTTCCGACTTTCGGAAAAGCCCTTCCATATACGGCGGGTCGAGAACGACACAGTCGATGGAGTGGTTGTCGTAGGGCAGGCTCCGGCAATCGACACCCATTTGGATGTCCGTGGCCTTGAGGTTATACCTGCTTCGCGGCACTTTTTGCCAAAAGACGCCCTTCCCCCAGGTTACATCCGCCACCGTTGAACCGGCAGGGACGTGAAGAGCCAAAATCTCCGGGAACACATCGGCGTTTCCGGAGATGTGCGCGCTTACCAGCACATCCGAGGTGGAGACGCCGCCGGCTACACGACGAGCCCTGCCTCCGGTACGACCAATTGCGAAAAGAAGGCCGTTGGTTTCCATCGCAGACACAATATCCCAAATTGGGTTGCCTGTCAAGTTTTGACCGTGCCCTACGCCAACCCGATCCCCGTATCCAGGTACACATCCTGGATCGCATTCAGGAGCTTGACGCCCTCGGCCATCGGTTTCTGGAATGCCTTGCGCCCGGAGATCAGGCCCATGCCGCCGGCGCGTTTGTTGATGACGGCCGTGCGCACCGCATCGGCGAGGTCGCTTTCGCCCTTGGATTCGCCGCCCGAGTTGATCAGGCCCGCGCGGCCCAGGTAGCAACCCGCGACCTGGTAGCGGCACAGGTCGATCGGGTGGTCGCTGGTGAGTTTTTCGTACACGTACTTGTGCGTCTTGGAGAAGTTGATCGCGGTGAAGCCGCCGTTGTTCTCGGGGAGCTTCTGCTTGATGATGTCCGCTTCGATCGTCACGCCGAGGTGGTTGGCCTGGCTGGTCATGTCGGCGGAGACGTGATAATCCTTGCCGTCCTTCTTGAAGGCGCTGTTGCGCAGGTAGCACCACAGCACGGTGACCATCCCCAGCTCATGCGCGTGGTGGAAGGCCTCGCTGACCTCGACGATCTGCCGCCCTGACTCGTCGGAGCCGAAGTAGATGGTCGCCCCGACCGCGGCCGCGCCCATCTGCCACGCCTGCTCGACCTGGGCGAACATGATCTGGTCGTACTTGTTCGGGTAGGAGAGGAACTCGTTGTGGTTGAGCTTGACGAGGAACGGGATCTTGTGCGCGTACTTGCGGGCGCACGCCCCGAGCACGCCGAGGGTCGAGGCCACCGCGTTGCAGCCGCCCTCGATGGCGAGCTTGATGATGTTCTCCGGGTCGAAGTAGATCGGATTCGGCGCGAAGGACGCTCCCGCGCTGTGCTCAATGCCCTGATCGACGGGGAGGATCGAGACGTACCCCGTCCCGCCGAGCCGCCCGTGGTCGAAGATCGCCTGAAGGTTGCGCATGACGGCGGGAGGGCGGTCCGAATGCGCCAGCACCCGGTCCACGAAGTCCGGCCCCGGCGGGTGGAGCAGGGACTTGTCCAGCGTCGTGCATTTGTGGCCAAGCAAAAGGGAGGCGTCACTGCCAAGTAGTTGTTCTACTAGTAGTTGTGAGTTCGGAGTGGAACCCGAAAAACCAATCTCTGAGCGAGACCCATAACGGCCGCGATGAGCCGATCCCCGGTGTGTTTGCTGAGTCATTGAAATGCATCGTCCTCCGTGAGACGTGGAGATTAGCTCGACGGAGGATTTAGAGCAACAACGCAACCCAGGATTCACAAATTAATTTATTACTTTAATAACGCCGAACCGACCGCTTCGACTTCATCCAGTCCAACCCAAGGGTCTTTCAACTAAACTGGAGATGCAGCACCCCGTTGCGTTCAGCATTCGTCATGTTCTGAATCATGTAGCTCTGGGAACACCCTGCGCTCTTGAGTTTCTGGTTGGCAAATTCTACCTCGTGGGCGACAAACGCCGCGCACTGCCTCTCACTGCCCGGTATCAACCCAATGAAGATATCCGTGCCGCCAGTTCGGTCAATCCAAGGAGTTTGCCACCCCTGAATAGGAGACACGGTTTCGCCCTGAGCCCAGTTCCCCAGCCCATGGACTGGAGTTTGATTGTGCAATTCGCCCTTGAGATATTTCGACGTATGGTTTGCAATACTTTTATTAGAAAGCAATAAATCGGATCTTTTCCTATTCGGTTCGCAGAAAACCCACATGCACTTGTGATGATCTGGTGGAGCTGACTTGCACAATTGAGAGAATGTCAATTCATTACCCGCATCGCTGGGGATCAGTTTTTGAAAGTGAAACAACTCTAAAAATCTACCTGACGTAGCCCTATGTGTATGCAGTGCATGCTTGAATAGTGCGTTTGCTCGCGACCCAACCAGGGGGCCTCCGAGCAGGCTGAAATTGGAACAAGTGGCGATAATGGCGGAACACATGCGGAACGCAGCTTGTAGATTCCCGTGCGACATCGCGTCCGAACGCTGTTCGTCCTCATTCTTAGGCTGGTTATCTCCGAAAGGAAGAAACGCATAGTACTTGGCCATCAATGGACCGCTGGTTGTTTCGACATTCTTGACCAGGGTTGCAAACGCCGTTAACGCGAAAAGGTTGTTTGTTTTGATGTTAAGAGGCATGCAACCTGAAGACGATTCTTCATCTGCACCCTCTGTCTCATTTGCGAAATATTCTGCCATGACCCCGATCAGGTTTGCAGTAGTTGAACCGCTCTCAAAGAAAAGAGTCGGAGTTGCTCCGTTCATATCCGAGCGGCGGAGTTCGTATTCTATGAGGTTGTTTTTTACAAACTCAGCGATTAGGTATTTTTGCTCCGGTTCGACCTGAAGTCGGTCGATAAAACGCGATGACTCCTGCGATCGGGCAAGTCCATGAAGTAGTTTTAACTCCATAGCTTTGCTAAACAGTCGTCCTTGTTGGCGGTTGGTTTTCAGGAGGTGAAGCTCGGATATTAGATCGTCAATTTTGGTTTCAATCGGATCTGACATTTACCTAGTTTCCTTGGTTGATATTCGGACGAGCGAAAACTCCAGTTCCAACTGAGGCAGGACAACGTAACCTGCTGTTGCTAGCCGTTATTGAAGACACTCAAGCTGTTCAGACGGCGGGTCTGGCTGTGTGTCATCGAACTCTACCGCAACACGTGCATGAGCTTTACCGCGCGGCATCTCTATGTCGTTGAAAGTGTGTTCACGCTGCTACTTTAAGTCGCCAGGCGGCAGAGGACTTCGCAGCCGCGGCGGATCGTGTCGTTCGAGGCGGCGTAGCTGATGCGGAAGTGGGTGTCGCGCCGGCTGAAGACCGATCCGGGAATGACGAGCACCTGGTTG
>JAJVHU010000012.1 GCA_022072505.1 Phycisphaerae bacterium | reverse complement strand
ATGCACGGCGTGCAGCAATCGCCATGCCACGGAGAATTGTCTTGTACGGACAGCGGCTTAGGGATTCGTGCGCCGGGGCGCGCGACAGGGAATTGACTGCGCCCGCGATGGCCCGCGACGTGGCTCCTGTAAAGGATCACTTGGTTTGCGATCCCATGATCAGATGGTTTGGGATCAAGCACCTAACCGTTGCGCTAATGCTACGATCTAAGCCTCGAGACGCCTCAGCCAGGGCCCGGCGAAGGCCCACCGCAGGACGAGTTATCCACAGAACGCGCCATTTTTGGCGGGCTCGGAAGGGCCGTACGGCGTTCGTAAAGAATCATTGCGACGTGCCGATGGAGGAAAGCCGCCCGGTCCTATCCCTCGGCTCCGAATCTCCAGCCGATGGAACGGCCGGGGCCGGGCGGCTCGAACATCAGCGCACGGTCCGCTGACAGATCCGGCGCCGTTGGGATATGCGAGCGGGACTAGTTCATTGGACTCGCGACAGATACATCGCTGGGTTTCGTTCCCTCTCCTCCGCACTCCTCCTGAGATTCATTCTTCTTGGTGAAGTGCGTCTGCTGCATGAATTTGCAGTGCTCCAGTATTTCTACATCGCCACGGTAGCAGTACGTCTTGCCTGTCACCAGCGAAGAAAACTTCACGCTGAGCGTGAAGTTCAAATGCGGGCCAGGCCCAGTCCCGTCCATTCGCACAAATGCTTCCGCGAATTCATCACCAATCTGCTGTCCTATTGCAACATCCATTCCGGGCGCGAGAATGCTTTCACCGTCATGCCCAATGTGTCGCTCGGATTCGGCTCCTAACGTCCGATCGCCCATTCGAACCTTCAAGTCCACATCTTGAATCGTCACTGGCACGCCACTCATATTCCGAAAATAAACATTCAAACCCATCGCGGGATTCTCGCATGATGCCGGAGCATCTTTGACGAACCACTGATAGCGACTAAACTGAACTAACGGAACTACCTGGGCTCTGAAAGCACTGCCAGCATCCTCCAATAATGTGCGCATCTCGACATTCTGACGAATGGCAAGCCCCAAGCCAATCACCGCACACAGCGCGACAACGACATTTGCCCACGATAGCATGGCATTCTGATTCATCGCGCCCTCCGTTGAGCGTCTTCACCTAGACGCGGTGATGTTACCGCGCCGAAGTCCGGGAGAGTAGTTCACTTCGCCGTCTCCTGGCCAAACCCCTACACCCAACAGACCGGGAAGGTGCTGTCACGCCGCACCTCCTGCGTGTTGGGGTCGTAGGTGTAATACAGGCTCGGCGCTTCGAAGCCAGAGATCTCCGTGGCTGCCGGCTCGGAATCCGCGCCGGATGGCGTGAGCATCACGGCGGCGTACCGCGTGAGAGCGGCCAGTGACGGTGACACGCGCGCGCGGCGGGTCCAGCACCAGTGGGCGAGGTTGTTGGTGCGCCGGAACACCTGCACGCGCTCGGTGGGGTTATCCGGTTGGCCGGCGCCTTTCTGCGTGGGATGAATGTCGTAGCTGTCGAGCACGCCGGGCCACAGCGTGTTCACGTTCGCGATGCGGCCGCCGTGCAGAGTCGTATTCACCGCGATGATCGCGTTAATCGTGCTCTCCGAAAGGTGGCTCAGATCCTGCTGATCACCACCAATCACCCACTTCGCGTACTTGGTCAGCGGTCCGAACGTCGTGCTGGTCTGCGTCAAGGCCCAGGGTGGGCCGACGCGATCGGGATCGGCGCGAAACGTATTCGTCGTTGTCGTCGTCTGATAGAACTGCAGTTCCGAATCGACGTCCACGCTCGCCGTGTCGTCATAGACACGGGTGTCGAACTTGGTCCAGTGCCCGGTGAAAAACGTGTCCAGCTGCTCGGCCTCCTGCACGTAATTGATGTTGAACGCGCCGCCCAGCGAGCCGCAACTGTCCCATGTGGTGACCGCTTCATCGACGGGCCATGTGGTCTCGTAGTAGCTGTCGTAGAAGTCGTACCAATAGAAATCGATCTTGATGAGGTGTAGCTCTCCATCATCATCGAACCATGCGTGCCGCACCCGCCCCACCACCTCCACCCAAGTCTCTTTCGCCACTACCGCCTGCGGGCTGACATTCGCGGGCGTGTTGACGCGATTCTCGTTGTTGAAGAGGTGGGTAGGCGGCGTGCAGATCCCCGATGACCCGGTGTCAGTGCCAGTGAAGCTGCCGCCCGTCAGCCCCTGCTGATATCTCGCGTACCCGGGCGGCGTCTGCGTGGTCTGGTAGTCGATGGTCCCCTGGCACGCGCTCTGTGCCGCGACCAGCGTCGGAGTAACGGTGATGATGAGGTCCTGCTCGCCGGCCGCGCCATTGTCGGTGATGTCGTAGCGGATGACGGAGTAGAGGTTCTGATGGCTGCAGGTCGTGAACAGGCAGAAGGCCTGGCCGTTCACGGCCACATCGACGAGGAAGGCACCGCCATAGGTGGCGACGTCGTCGCCGTAGTCCGCGAGCGTGCCGATCGATACCGTGTGCTGCGTGGGCAGCGCACCGGGGTCCTCGGGGTAGGCCTGCAGTCGGAATAGCCGCGTGAACTGCAGGTCGGCCGTGATGTTGCCGGCGTCGATAACGATGTCCGTCGGCGAGGTGACCGCCCAGGCACGCTTGAGCGAATCGATATATACGAAATCGAAGTTGCCGAATCCCGGCTGATAGCCGTGGATGGCGCGGCCGGCGGCGAAGATCGCATCGTTGCGCCACTCGAAGCCGCGCGCGGCGTCGTCGGCGGCCTCCGCGGGCGAGCGGCTGATCGCCGGCAATCCCGCGATGCGGATGGGGTAGGTATTCCCGTTATTGAGGTCGACCGGCCAGGTCATCACCTCGCTGTTCGGGAGGGTGAGCTGGTTGCCGTCCTCGACCACGCCATGAAACGGGCAACCCCACACGTAGCCTACGGAGAGACAGGTCTCGATCATGGCGGCGAATCGAACTCCAGCATCACCTCCGCGCTGTTGGCGTCGGTGAACTTCATGCTGGCGATCGCAGGGATCTGGATGAGACCGTCGGTCGAGGTGTAGTAGGCGGCGTGGTAGGTGCGATCGGCGATGTCCGTCTCCGTCAACGGCGAGGCGATGCCGCCGCCGGTGGCCGGGATCTGCTGGTCGTTGTTCTTGGCGGCGATCGCGGCCACCGCGGGCAGCGCGGCCTTGACCTTCGCGGGCGGGAGCTTGAGCTGGCGGCCCTGAGCGTCGACGGCGTACTCCGTGAGCGAAACCAGGTCCTCCTGCAGGCGCTTGTCGCTCATGCGGCGATGCTCAGCTCGTCGTGCGGCGGGGCGACTTCGTAGGCCGCGGTGTCGGGCAGCTCGGTGTTGTCGCGCACCGCCGCCTCGATCTCGTCGGCATCGACGCGCAGGGAATCCGAGAACGTGACCAGCGGCGAGACGGCGAGCGGCGGTACGTAGTTGCCGCGGTAGCCGGTCCAGGCGTCGTCCTCGGTGGTGCTGGTGCCGTCCTGGCCGTAGTGATTGCCGCCGGCATGGACGCTGCCGACGGTGGGCGGCGGCGTGGGCGCGTAGCTGGGGGGCGTTGGCGCCATGAGCGGGTCGCTCACGCCGGCAGCGCCAGCGCGACTGAGCGCGAGCTCTACGTCGGTGCGCGCCTCACCTGTGCGCGCGTCCATGACGTGCGTCATGGCGACAACCTTGCCGGTGCAGGTCACGCCGCCGACGCTATTGACACGCAGCGTCTTCTGCACCGCGATGCCGGGGTTCAGCGGCACCGCGAATACCGCGCGATTCAAACGATGCGAGGCCAAGTGCTCCACGCTGGCGATCGCGATGTGAGTCTCGATCCAGCCCGCCCAAGCGGTGCGGTCGGTGTGCTCCTTTCGCCAATCGTCCCAGTCGTTCTGCACGGCGCCGGCGAGCGGCGGGTACTCGCTGCCGCTGCCGAGCGAGCCCCCGCTCGCCCCGTCGCCACCGACGCTGCTAAGGGCGGCGGCCTGGTTGTTGCCGCTCGGGCCCTCGTAGTCCTCGACGTCGAAGTCGGTGGACATCGAGCCGGTCTTGTCGGCGCGCCGCTCGCCGTAGGTAGAGATCGACTGCGTCGAGCTGAGCGTGACAGTGATGATCTCGTCGATGGTCTGTGTCCAGCGCTTAACCCACACCGCCGAATAGCCGATGATGAGCTGCGGCTGGTTGTTGATGAAATTCACGTCCGGCGAGCAGGCGTAGGTGCCGGTCGGCCACAGTGGCGTGAAGCTCATGGAGCGCAGCAGCCAGCCGCTCAGTCCTTCCGCGGCGCGGCGCGCCATATCGCGCGTGGGCAGCGTCGTCGGCGTCGCGAGATATTGGCAGGTACTCTGACTATAGGTCCACCCGCTTGAGGCCTCGCGCTGGTAGCTGATCTCGTAGCGATAGGTGAGCTCCAGCACAGTGCGGTTACGGATCGAGGACGCCGGCGCGACCTCGACCTGCACCGGCGGCTCGCCGTCGAAGATCCCCGATGCAGTGAACGTGATGTGCGGGGAGGCCGCGGCCCACGCGGTGTAGACGATGTCCCCGTCCGGCTCACAGTCCAGCGCGCCGGGCAAGGTTCGCAGCCGGTCCGAGGCATATTGAAAGGAGTCGGCCTCCGACTCAAACACGTCGGAAGACCACTTTGCGCCGGGCGTAAGCGCATCGATAGCTGCCTTTGAGAGCAGCGCGATCCGGTCATCACGGCGATCTGTACACCGCAGCGAGATGGTCTTCCGCCCGGGGTCATAACGCGGCAGATCGACATTGCCAGTCATCAGCAGCTCCGTGCTCAGAATGGTGCCGCCGGCCGTGCGCGTCTGATAGCTCACGGTCACGGCCTTACCGCGCAGCGCGTCCAGATTGACGCTGCCAGGCAGCGCCTTGAGCGTGAGATTGAAGATCCCCTGGCCGCCCTCCTCCGCGCTCGTGGTCACGCCGTCATCCGTCAGGCGGGCGCTGACATCCACGCCATCGAGCACCACCACTTCGCGCCAATACCGCGTGCCCATCGGTCAGGTCTGCTCGGCGACGATGGACCACGGCCAGGATGACTCGTTGGTGAGAAACTCGCGCGGCAGCTCCATGAGCCGCGCCGTGAACTGCGGGTAGTACCAGCACTGATAGAGCGTGGCGCCCGCCACCACCGTTAAGGTTGCGACATCCCCGACGACGCCGGTCACGGGCGCCGGCACTTCCTCACCGTTCACGATCGCGATGCCATACGGATCCGCGCCTGTGTCGGTGCGGCGCGCGGCCGGAAGCGTGATGACGTTGCTCGGGCTGCCGATGCTGTCCGGGGCGATGCACTTGATGACGTAGTCGTCCGCACGATTGAGCGTGGCGAGGCCGGGCGGGATCCATCCCGAGCCCGTGATGCGCGTGCGCATCTTGCCCGACCAACGCACCGCGGTATCGAGCGTGCCGTCCGCCAGGCGCGAATTGTGGATGGCGTCGAGCGGTTCGTAACTCTGCTGCATGTCCAGGCCGGCCACCCACGGGATCTGCAGGGAGCCGATGTAGAGCATCGGCCGGCTCATCGCCGTCCCCCGACCATCAGCGCGGCGGTCGCGATCATTTCACGCACGGCGCGCATGGAGCTGTCGGATCCGGTAAACGGGCCGGCTGTGCGGCCGTCGAGTCGCAGATAGAGGTTATTCACGGCGCCGGCGCCTGCAGTGGCGGCCGACGACGCGAGTCTGGGCACCGCCGGCAGCGACAGCCCGCCGCCCTGTGCGAAGCCGGGGATGAGGCCACGCAGCTTGCCAGCCCGAATGAGCGCCCGCAGGCGATAGATGGCGGAGTGACCGCCCGCGGCCTCCACCTCGGCCGCGGTCAGCACGTGCTCGTTGTTGCTCATCGCCACCAGGATGCTATCGGAGCTCGACGTGCCGGGCCCCAACACCGCGCCGCCGCCGGCCTTCTGCTGTGCGGCCTCTTGGCCGGCAGCCTGTGCCTGTCCGATGACAGTCGGGATCACGACTGGATTCTGGCGCGCCTTCTCCTTCGCCGCCGCGATTACCTCGTCGAGCTGCTTGTCGAGCTCGGTGCTGTCGAGTTGCAGCTTCAGGATGTTCGCACCCTCATCCTTCAACTTCTGCAGCCGAGCGGTGATCTCATCGACTTTCTGCTGCGCGTCCGCCTCCTGAGCCTTGGCCGCCTCGTCGGCAACCTGGGCGGCCTGCGCATTCAGCGAAGACAGGAACTGCTTGCTCACCTCTCCAGAGGTCGCGAGTATCTCCAGCGCCTGGCGGGCCTGCTCGGCACTCTCCAAGGCGGCCTTCGGATCCGATGCTCGGCCGAGCCCTCCCTGAAGTTGCGCGCGCGCTCGCTGAATCGCATCGATGGCGTCGACAACATCCGTACGCTGATCGGGCCGCGCGGGGCCGCGGTCGATAGCCTTCTGCGTCGCGGCGAAGGCGTCCGCGATCTCCTTCCGACGCTTGCCTGCCGCCTCCAAGTCCTTGTTCGCCTGATCGAGCAGCTTTTTCTCCTGTGAGATGCTCGCGACGATCACCTGCAGGCGCGCATCCGCCGCCTGCTGCTCCACCTGCGTGCGCTGCTCCAGCACCGCCTGGACGCGAGTCAGTGTCTCCTGGTACAGCCGCACTTCGCGATCGGCAGCGGCCGCCGCTGCGGCAAGGCGAGAGCCGGCAGCGTCATTGCCGCCGCCGAATGCCGCCGTGGCCGCCTGGCGGTCCAGATCACGTTGCGCCTGATTGAAGTCGATGGCTCCCTGCAGGCGCCGCTGGTAACCCTCGAGCTCGGCGTTCGTGAGATCCGCGATCCGGCGTTCGGTGAGCCTCACCTCGCCATCGAAGGCAGCGCTATCCACGCGCTGTGCCTGCAGGGCGGCCAAGCGCCGCTCGGCCCCCAACGAATCATCGACGGTCTCGTCGATGGAGTCCGACACCGACTGCAGCAGCCTGGCGATGGCTGAGCTCAGACCGAGTTTCGAATCGATGAGACTCGCCAGCCGCGTAAAGCTGTTGCCGATGCTCGTGGTGGCCTGGTCGATCGTCACCGGCAGCGTCTTGAACTCCTTGTCTATGACCTCGCGCTGCGAGAGCAGCGCCTTGATCACCTTCTCGGCTGTCAGCTCTCCCTGCTCAGCCATCGCGCGCAGCGCGCCGCGCGGCACGCCGAGCCCGTCGGCCAAAGCCTTCGCCAAACGGGGCGAGTTCTCCATCACGCTGTTGAACTCATCGCCACGCAGCACGCCGCTGGCCAGCGCCTGCGCCAGCTGCTGGACGCCGGCTGCGCTGCTCGCCGCGCTCGCCCCGCTCACCTTGAAGGATTGGTTGATGATCTCCGTGACGGCCAGCGCATCCTCCTGGCTCCCGTTCAGGTCACGGATCGATCCCGCCACGCGGGAGTAGAGGTTCACCGTCTCGCTCAGGTCGCTGCGGGTACGCTGGGAGATCTCGAACAGCTCTGCCGATGCCGCGTTGTATTCGCGCTGCGACTGCGTGGCGAGCTTCAGGCGCGAGTCCACTCCCTTATAGGCGTCCGCCGTCGCAACGACGTTGCGGACCAGGGCCACAACGCCCGCGACCGTACCAATGGCGGCAAGCGGACCGAGCAGACCGCGCATCACTCCGCCGAGGCGCGTCGCCGCCGCCGATGCGCTGTTGAACTGCCCGGTCAGCGCGTTCGTACCGGCGGTTCCGACGGTGCCGGCATCCTTCTTCAGCTCCGCAAGCGCCTTGCGCGCCACTTCCACGTTCGGGCGCACGGCCTTGGAGTCGACCGCGATGGTGATGACTGTCTTGAGATCAGTGGCCACGGTTGTTGTAGTGCTCAATCACCTGCAGGTAGAACGACCAGGGATACTGCAGCACCTGGTGATGCCCCAGCTCGATGAGCCGAATCAGGTTCCCTGAGAGATCGGCGGCGCCGGTGCGCGAAGCGGGGCCACCCTCGCGCACAGGTTGAAAAAAACCCGGTTCGCCTCCGCGCAGGCATCTGCCAGCTGCTGCAACTCCGAGGGCAGCAGCTGTTCCATCTCCTCGATGCTCAGGTCGGACATCCGCGCCATGTCGGCGAACGAGACACCGTCAATCAGCATGTCCCGGAGCAGATCGCCCTTCTCCTCGCGACGTTGTTCGGATTCCATCCAGGCGCGCACCTCCGCGACGGTGAGCTCCTTCACCGTCACGTTGCGCTCGCCCAAGGTGAGCTTCTTCTCGACTCTCATGGTGTCTCCTCTGCAGGTTGGCGCGCCCACGCCTCCCAGCCGCGCAGGCGGGCGTTGCGTTCGCGCACGTAGGTTTTGAAGGTAGCGATGCCTTCGGGGCTGGTGAGGCAGGCGGCGGCCTTCGGTGCCGCCGGCGCGACGAACATCGGCGGCGGCGGCAGGGGCGCGAGCAGCTCCTCGGGCGGCTTGGGCTTTGCGCCGATCGGCACGAGCACCTCGCGCGGCGGCGGCGGCGCGGCGCAGCCGGCGATGGCGATGAGCGAGAGAATGGCAAGGCCGGTCCTGATCATCGCTCACTGTTCCCGTAACCAGGCATTGAGTTCCTCGTGAGGCGGCGTTCCCGGCGGGACGTTGGCGCGCATCGGCCGTTCGCGCTCGGCGCGCACGGCGGCCTCGGCGGCCTTCGCCGCCGCGCGCTCGCTGCGCTCTGCCTGGCGCCGCCACTGCTCGACGGCCTCGTTCTGGCGCCTGATCTGCGCGGCGTAGGACTCCACCGCGCCGCGCAGCGTGGCGATCTCCTCACGCTGCGTCGCCTGCCGGGCGCGGTACTCGCTGATCGCGACGTTCTGCCAGATGAGCGCGTAGCTCATGACGACGAACGCGGCGAGCGGGATCCAGCGCCACGGGAAGAGCCAGACGCGCAGCGGCGCGGCGGCGGCGCCGCCCATCACCAGGAAGGCGATGATGCCGCCGGGGATCGCCAGGAACGGCAGCGTGAGGACGAGCTTGTAGAGGGTGCTGCCAATGCCGTCGAGCCAGTTGCGCGCGACCAGGCCGACGATATCCATCCGGCTGCAACCCGCGATGAGAAGCAGCGCGGCGCCGAGCGCCGCGTGCTTCCCACATGCCCCCGCCCCGTTCCTCACTGTACCCGGCTCCAGATCATGGGCACGGCGGTTTCGACCGCGCGGGCCCCGATGTACGTCAGTATCACGCCGCCCCACACCCACATGCTGGCGCTGATGAGTCCGGCGCCGCGCTCGCTCACGTCGACCGCGAAGGGCAGCAGTGTCGTCAGCGTGAGATTCAACGCCGCGACCCGCGCCACCGTGTTGCGCACGCGGTATGTCTTCGTGTCATTGACCACCACGTTGATGGCCTGCTCGGTCATGGCTCGGTCTCCCAATATCCCGCCGGCGGCTCCCTGGCCTCGGCCGGCAATGGCATCCACCACTTGATGCCCTGTGGCTCGTAGATGTACCGGTCCTGCGTCGGCTCCAGCCACACCCATGACCCATCGTCGTTGCAGTACCGCCACCCCATCACGGGCGCATCGAACCACCACAGCAAGACACGCTCGCTGCACTTCGGCAGCGTCTCGGGCGTGACGGCGGTCCAGGCGAGCGTGAGCAGCAGCAGCGCGCGGATCAGATGCACAGCGTTCTCCCCCAGCTCGCATAGAGCGGCTGATGGCGCAGCAGGATGCGGCGCGGATACTCCCGGTTCTCGCGCTGGTTGCTGGCCTTGATCCCGGGGTTGATGTCGCAGGCGGCATCCAGGCAGCGCGTCGGGTCCTCGGCCAGGGCGCGGCGCTTCAGCATCCAGCGCTCGCCGCCGTTGTACTGGCCGAGCGTGAACGCCATGCGCTGGCACTCATCCGCCGCGAGCACCGTGCGGTCCCAGAGGTAGCGGTCGTAGAGCGCCATTGCCCGGATGGCCCAGGCCGGTGAGTACATCTCCAGGCCGTCGAGCTCCTCGGCATAGGCGGCATGGATCCACCTGGCCGTCGCCGGCATGAACTGCGAGAGGCCACGAGCGCCGACGCGCGAGACCGCATCGATGCGCCAGCCGCTCTCCTGGTGGATCTGCCCGGCGAACACCGGCACGGGCGCGTCCATGCCCCATACCGCCCGCGCCTCGCGGGTGAGCTGGCGCTGGTAGTGCTTGGCCGCGCGCGGCACCTCCGCGGCCGCCGCCGGCGGCGAGAACATTGTCACCGCCAGGAAGAAGAGCGCGATCGCAGCGAGCACTGCCGCCAAGGCGATCGCGATTGCCCGCACGACCTTCCAGAGCATGGCTACAGCCCGAGGCTCACCGCCAGCATCACGCCGACGACGATCACGGCGCGCCGCATCATGCACCACTCAAACGCGATGCCCTTCACCTCTAGCACGCCCTGCACGGCCTCCGACTTCTCCTCCTTCGCGTCGTCCAGGAACTCGTGCGGCCGGGCGTACGGAAACATCGCGCGGTCGATCCAATAGCCGAGCCAGGCGGCCAGCGTGACCAGCACGAGCTTGCTCAGCATGACCATGAGCTGCAGCGGCGCCAGGACGGCGACCACCCCGACCAGCCCGACGGTGACCCACAGCCACAGGCTCATGCGGCCGGCCAGGGCCTCGGCGAAGAACGATCGAACCTTTGCGAACATGCCACACCTCCTGTTGGTAACGGGGCAGCCTCGAACCTGCAGCCCTGGGCTACGCCGTGTCGATCTTGAAGTACTGGCTCTTGTTGGCGGTGGTGATGCTCGTGTCGGCGTTGATCTTGCCGCGCACCGTGATGCCGCCGTACTCATCCCCGATCACGTCGAAGGCGGCCAGCACGCCCGGCTTCCACTTGTAGGCCCATAGCCGATGCGGAATGCCGCTCTCGGCCTCATTCAGGCCGGCGATGAGCAGCTCGTACTCCTTGCCGGAGTTCACGAGTGCCTGGATGGTATTGCTCGCCTTCTTGGTGTAATCGATGAGCACGTTCTGGCCGCTCGTCCAGCCGCCTGGCGCGGCGATGATGATGATGCCGGCGCCCGTGGGGTCGACCGTGAAGTGCGTGCCTAGCGTGAAGCTCGGCGTGCCGCCCGTTCCGGTGACCACCGGGGTGACGGTCGTGTCGATCAGGAAGTCCGTCGGCACCAGCGCGTTGAGATAGCCGGCCTTCGTCTCGTCCGTCACCGCGCCCGCGGACACGGTCTCGTTCGCAGCGCGGAAGAACTTCGCGTAGTTGCTCGCGTTGAAATCGTGGAACACCGCCTCGACCGACACCGACCGGAAGCGGCTGTAGGTGGAGTAGTCGCCGCCGCCCGCCGTGCGGAAGTTGGCGATCGTCTTCTCCTCTTCCTCGAAGCTGAACGTGCACTTCGAGCAGTTGCCCGCGTCCTCGAGGCCGCTGGTGGTCTGCCCCACTTCGCGCAGGAAGGGGATGCCCTTGCCGATGAACGTACGTTTTACGAGTGCCATTGCGTTCTCTCCTCAGCGGTGCGGCCGGGTTACTCGATGACCTGTTGCTGCTTCAGCCAGGTCGCCTGTTCCTTGCGCACCTCGATCGTCTCGCCCGCCTGGCGCACGAGACCGCGATGGATATGCTCCTTTGCCAGCCTGACCTTCACCAGCTCCGGTTTCGGTTGCTCGCTCTCTTTGCTCATGATGCCCCCCGTGTCGGGAATGAAAGGGTGAACACCAGCGGGAACAGCATCGCCCCGCTGAACTTGTCGTCCTTGGTGCGCGCAGCCACGGGCTCCGGCGAGCGCACCAGGCGCATCCGCTGTGCCTGTGCCAGCGGCTTCCAGCCGTGCAGCGCCTCGATCAGCTGCGAGAGATGCGGCCCGGCCTCCTCCCGCATCGCCTCGGTCGCCCGACCGCTCGCCACATTGCGCACGCACAGCCATAGCACCCAGCTCTGCACCACCTTGATGAGTGTGGGGACATCGTCGCTCGGCTCGACGCCGAGACCGCCGTAGAGCACATGCACCGCCGGCGCGAGCTGCGTCCA
This sequence comes from Phycisphaerae bacterium, assembly GCA_022072505.1. GTDB lineage: Bacteria > Planctomycetota > Phycisphaerae > UBA1845 > UBA1845 > JABWBH01. Next base: position 2,897 of record JAJVHU010000012.1, on the reverse strand, counting down.
GTCCCTCACGTGCAGCAGATCCACGCGGCTCATCACGCCCGCCAGGCCGGGAACCTCCGTCTTCACCCGGTCGATGATGAGCGGCTCAGCGGCGAGGAAGTTCTCGGGCAGCATCAGAAGTCTGCCAGCGTGTCGCGCGTGAACGTCCGCTCGGTGTCGGTGAATACCGGCTCACCGCCCGTCGACGGCACCGGATCCGTGCCGGCCGCATCCAGGCCGAGGCTTGCCACGCCCTTGGAGATGTCCTGCAGCAGCTTTATGGCGGCCTCGTAGGCGCGCTGCACGCGCTCCGGTGCGGCCTCCTCGTAGAGGTGGTAGCGCGCGATCTCGCAGGCCAGGCGCTTGACCAGCGGCGGCACGCTCGACAGTGGCAGCGTGTACCGCGCCGCCAAGTAGCCGTTGATCGTGGCATCCGCGTCCTCCAGGGCGCGGTTGACGATCGTGTCGTCGATCGTGGTCGGCGGCACGTTCGTGCGGTCGGCGAGCTGGACGATCTCGCCGTTGCCGTAGCGGTCGATGAGGTCCTGTTTGGCGGCGTAGGTCATGGTGCTTGCCCCTCGGCACCGAGAGAACCCGTGGGAGCAGGCCCTTCGATGCGTAGGGCGTCGAAATAGATCGAGTGCGAAGCGTTGCTATCGTCAGATTGATAGATGCCGACGCGAAAAGCGGGGCTATCAATATAGTCTGGAGAGACGGCATATGCGATTTTGTTGATGACCCAGTGGCCGTCCTGCTGCACACGGAGCACCCCTCTTGGGTTCGGATTCAGCTCGACGTAGTAGCGCACCCAGCGGCCACGGACGGCGTTCAGGTGCTGAGAGAAATATACGATCTGCGACTCTCCAAGATAGCCGCTCATGTGCATCCATTCTCCGCTCGTCTGGAAATGTAGTGGCGGACGGCGGCCTTCCACTGATGAATACCACGTTACAAGCGTTGTCCATTGGCCGGGCTCCGCTTGCCAGTCAGGCGGCAGGTACATCGCAAACCAATACTTGTGCTCCTTCCCCGGCAGCGGCACGCCGAGATATGGCTTGTATTGCGCGCGGTGCCCAGAGCGAAATTCTGGGTCGCCCTCTATGTAGGTCAATCGGATTGCGCCATTTCCGTCGTAGGCCCTGCCGGGCGAGCCGATCTGCGCTGAATGAGGGCAGCACGCGATGACATCACCTTGTGGGTTTTCGGCGGAATCGAACGATTCCTCAAATAGGACGGCCGCCCAGACGGGCCACGCCACGCAGAGCAGAGTCAGGAGTGCCGCTAGCCGTCTCATGACAGTGCCCTCAGTAGCGCGCGCCCGTATTCTTGGCCGGCGAGGTAGTGCCCGAGGGCGTGCCAGTGAAGATTGTCATTGGCGCCGGTGAACTGCCCGATGAACACGTTGTCAGGCGGCGATTCGCCGCCCAGGGCGTTGAATACATCGGCTACCACTATCCGCGAGTCCCACGACGGCAGGGCATTGACCTTGGCATTCGCGGCGGCCACGGCGGTTACATGTGCGGAAGTGTTGTAGGTGCTGTTGTATTGCATCGACGGCACGGTGCCGACCACGATACGCTGCACAGTGGGATGCGCCAGTAGCGTCGTGAGCGCAGACTTGTAGCCGGTGTCCCACGTATCGGCGTCGAATGATGCGCCGGACGTTGTATCGTTCGTGCCCATCTGGATCAACACGACGGTTGGATTTTTGGCGAGACATGCCGCCACATTGCCAGCCAGCGTGCCCAAACCTGAATCTGCGATGATCCCGCTGCCGCCGTTTATGTCGGCGGAGACGGACCCGAATCTAAAGCCCCTCTGATGGGCAGTCTGCCGAAGCGATCCGGCCGCGACGCGATCCTTGTAGGTGCCTGTGAGATGGTCCTGAGCGAACAGGGAATCGCTGATGATGCTGAGCTGACCGAAAATCGGCGGGCAGACGAACACCGGTCGGCGTGTGCTGATTTGGAGGTTCCTCATATATGCGAGGTCATTTTGAAACCCAGAGGAAGCAATCAAGCTCCCGATGTAGATACGGTAGAACTGGCTCGCTACATCGTTTCTGGTTTCCTTCTCATAAACCATTCCATCGACCGCCAGAATCCGACCACCCCCAACTCGACCGCCCCACCAGCCCAAATTTACGGTTACGAAATCTCCGCGCCCGGGAGAAAAGACGTAATTCCCCGCATTAACTCCATCTAAAATGCCGCCTCCGAATTCGTAGTAGTTGGGGTTATGGTTCCCTGTGGCCTTGCCGAACCTAAACCATTTTGCGGTGGCGCTCTTTGTCACGCCTCCAAGGTGGATATAGTTGTTGCCGGGATCGCGAGCGCTGAGACAGCAGATCGATTGCGTGTGTGATGTCGTGTCGATCCCACTGCTGCCATTCGTGGGGTCTTGCTGGGCGAAGAGGCCAGCCTCAACCTCAAACGACACCTGACCTTCTATATCGAGCGCCTCGTAACCAGCCAGATTCGTGAGCAGATAACCCTGTGACGGCGTAGTGCTGCACTTCATCCCGCGGACGGGATCGAAAAGTGCCCCGCCCGACTGCGCTACCCCGCCAGCACTGGAGATCTCAGCCTCAGATGTCAACGCGAGGCGGAGCCACACGCTTCCGTCATCAGCGCCATAAGGCAGGAACCCAGGGGCTGGAATCATCGCGCGTAGCTCGCCATTTTGGCGGTCGCGGCCGTGGCGCCATTCTGGACCAACCTGATTTTCTTGAACTTCCCGATCAGCTTGTAGGCTTTGCCGGCCGCGGTCACGGTGACGAACGTGCCTGATGCAGTCGCGTGCATGTCCTGCATTGCAATTGGATTTGAAGCCGACGAAGTCCAGTTCGTCCCGTCCACTGTAACCTCGACATCCACCGCGCCGGCGGTCGAATGAATGATGTGCTCGTTGTAGTTCGT
>JAJVHU010000064.1 GCA_022072505.1 Phycisphaerae bacterium | reverse complement strand
ACGCGGGCCTCTTCAACACCATCAAAAACGCGGGCGGCGCGGTGGCCGAACGGTTCATCAGCAGCCTCGGCAACCCCTTCCACTTCACCGGCCGGCGGCTGTACATGCTCGAAACCCTGCCGGAAGCGGACGCGACGCCCGTCGCCAACCAGCAACTCCAACACAACCGCGCAAGACACTACTCGCCGTTGGAGGGAAGGTGGCTGCAGAGGGATCCGATGCAATATGCCGATGGGGCGAATTTGTTTGAATACGTGCGCAGCTCTTCGTTAGTGTACTTTGACCCCAACGGTGAAGACAGGAAGGATTATCAGGATCCGCCTCTCAAACTTTGCGGAAAGTTTCAGGTATGCGAGCTTACGTTCAAAATCCCTAAGACCATTCACGGTCAGGATAACCCTGTTTATGACCAAGCGCAACTGCAAGGAGACGTTGACAATTGGCCAGGCTACGATGTATCTTTTGAGAAGGATAAGAAGTGTCCAGATTGCTGTAGTAGAATACGGTTGGTGCAAGTCATAAAGACCAAGACCGGACTTCTCGGCTGGACACCGCCTAAAGTCGACCGAGATCCACCAATAATCAAACTGCCTGGCGATATTGATTACCCCGATCGTCCTCCTGGCATGTTGCCACCGGGCGGTGCCGGTGAAGATGTTTCGTTTCGTGACGGCCCTACTGCGGTAGCGCTCCTTGAAATTTGCGCGATATGTACGCGCAATGATGGTGGTAGCGAGTATAACCTTGGTTGCGTTAAATTTAGATGGGATCCGAATAAGGATGAAGTGAGCGACATCGGCGTAAAGCCAGATTCTGGAAGTCCGGGAAGCCGCTGTTGGACTAAAGGTTCAGCAGCACCGAGTGAGCATTGGAAGGACGGAATTGAGAACTATCGTAACAAGAAGCCCAAATGATCCCCAAAGGGACAGGCTCCGCTGCGTACTGCAGATTTTGACGGGTACGGTCTGGACGATAGTGTTGATTTGGTTTCTTAGCTATACCATTAATATTCAGATATATAACTCTAAGTATCAAATTGTAATACATGCGGGGGCAATACTCGTTGAGGTTGATGCTATCGAGCGATCGCCGAGTACATGGCAGATCCAAACATTGATCAGACCGGAGATCAAAACTCGATGGAGCCCAATATGGAGTCCGCCTGATCCACTAGATGAACCGCAGATTTACTGGGTTGGGTTTCCGTTCTGGTCGATAGTTGTGTGGTTAGTTGCTGTTCGCTTCTACGTGTTGCTGAAAAGGAAATCGAGATTTCAGTTGCTTGCCGTTAAACTTAGGAGCTCTTTAAGACGAGTCTGTGTCGGGGCTTTGTTTATTGCTCTATTTGTCGCCGGGCTGGCCCTTATCGCTCCGCTGTGCGGGTGGTTGCTTTACGAGTATTTAAAAAACAGTGGCATTGGCGAGTTTACTTGTGCCGCGACTGCAGTTTCTTTTGTAGCATCCTTAATCATGAGTTGTCTGACCAATCGAGCTCTATTGCGAGCTACGCGTTACGCAAGTGGAACCTGTGAATCTTGTGGTTATTTGTTGTGTGGTTTGACTGGGATGCGTTGTCCGGAGTGTGGAGCCGCCAACGAAGTTGTTATGATGACCAATGGTTCGTGATCAAAGCGACGAACGTCACGCGGTCGGGCGCAGGGGTTGGCAGCGATCATGACCCCCTCGGCCGCAAGATCACCGCGTGGACGCAGTATGACGGCACGAGCGACAGCCAGACGGCGGACCTGCGGTTCTACCATGACGGGCAGGCCGAGATCGCGGATTACCATAGTGACGGGACGCTGGCACGGCGGTTCGTCAACGGGACGCAGTATATTGACGAGCGCGTGGCCCTGATCGAGGGCGAGGCCGATGAGGCGGACACGTTCTACTATCTGTTGCAGGAGTTGTTCACCGTGACGGGCCTGGTCGAGAAGAACGGGGCGCTGGCCGAGGCCGCTGTCTACGACGGCTATGGCAAGGTGCGCCTCTGGGACTACTCGCCCGGCGATTTCGACCGCGACGGCGACGTGGACGCGACCGACCAGACCACGTTCACCACCGCCATGGGCCTCGGCGCCCCCGGCACGCCCACCCCCGACCCCTCGACCGACCTCGACATGGACGGCGACACCGACCTCACCGACGCGGGCCTCTTCAACACGATCAAAAACGCGGGCGGCGCGGTCGCCGAACGCTTCGTCAGCAGCCTCGGCAACCCCTTCCACTTCACCGGCCGGCGGCTCTACATGCTGGAGACGCTGCCCGAAGCAGACGCGACGCCCGTCGCCAACCAACAACTCCAACACAACCGCGCAAGACACTACAGCCCGCTCGAGGGACGCTGGCTGCAGAGGGATCCGATGGAGTATATAGACTGGCTCAACTCATATCAATATGTTCAGTCACGACCTCACATTCTTTCCGATCCGCTTGGGTTAGCACCAGCTTTGGTTTATCCTGTATTTGGACCTAGCACCTTAGTGGTGAGTTGGATTGATGATTTTGATGTCGATATGGGGCTTGTGGAAGCCATGTGGGATGAGTACTCGCGGTTCCATAATCATCCGCCGCTTAGCGACAAAGAGTACCGTCTTCTCTTTCAAGCACTACTCGATCTCGCACTTTCTGCGAATCCCGAACCCCCCAACTCGTTCATCCCTGCTACTTGGGATGCCTTTGTGCAGTCTAAGGAGTACCGGGGCTGGATGCGATTGGATATGGCTATTTGGTGTAATGCATGCACCCAAACAATCTTAGCTGTTCATCGGATTGACGAGTCAAGTCATGGATACACGCCACTTCGTCGCATCAAGGGCGACATACCAGCCCCCGTATATCTTTCGGGTGAGGGGCGGTTTCGAGGTACGGTGAGTGGGGGCGTTGGATTCAAATGTGTGACTGTTAATCGCATTCATGATTTTCGGATTGGTCCGTTTGGTCAGAAAATTGCGAACATTCTAACCGGCGCAGGCGTTCCTTGGGCATGGCATGGAATTAACTACAAGCTCTGTTGCGATGGCACAACCAATGTGAGTTTCTCGGGCAGCTTTTTCCCGTCGCACAAATCATATATGGGAGCCTTCAATCAGAAATCTTGGAATATGATTGGCAAACGCATCCAGGGTAATCTAGCAGGATTTACTTTTGCAGGAAATGGAGTCGTCGCGCCCGGCGGCGATTTCTAGCCCAAAAGAGGGTCATGATATGATGGCAATGCAGTTCGTACTGGTGATGCTCGTGGACGCACAAGCCGTTCGCGTCGGTCAGGGAGAGATTGCCTCGAATACGGCGATCATTAGCGACTTCACTGGCCTGATCGAGGAACTGAAGCCAAAAATCGAAACCTTGGAGAAGTTGGATGACTTGCGCTCGATGCGCGGTGTTCAGGAGTTATCGAGTACTAGGAATCGCCGTCTCTTTCGTTCGATGGTATTGCGAACTCAGGAGCCTGCGGTGTGGTTGGCCGGGCTCTACTGTCTGAATGAGCATTTTCCCGAGGAAGCACCCGTCGCAAGTCTATGGTTGGTGTCGACGGCCGAGAAACCATTTTCTCCTCTCTATGCTCCGGTCTACGAGATTCTTGAGGACGCATTGCTCTCGGACGCATTGGACGCTGCGCTGACGGCCTTGCTGGCCTCGCCGCATGTTTTGCCACTCAATCTGCAAGCTTGTATTTCAGGGTTGAAGAAAGGCGTTTTGAGTCTCTGGTTTTCCCGCCATAGCGATGCAGTTCTACCAGTGAATAATGAGGCAGTCTTGCTTGATGGGCTACTCGGAGATGCCGTAGTTCGCGATGAGGCTAACCTGAAGCAACGAGTGCAACAGCTGCGGGACGTTCCGGGTTATCCGCGGTATGTATATGTATTGCACGGTTCCCCTCATGGAGATGGGTATCTGGAGTACCTCAAGCTTGTGCTTCAGGATTCATCACTCGACGACATTTCCGTGATGGCATTGATAAGGCATCGTAGGCCGCTTGTTGGAAGTATTGTGTCGGAGTTGGTTCTACCAGCGAACAGGCGGGAGTTGATTGAGAGGGTGCTGATGAATGTGGAGAAGACGGCGCCGTAGAAGCCTTGTCTACGTGGCGTGGGCGCGACGGACCTGGCGACGTTTGCGTATGACGCGCTGGGCCGGAAGATCACGGCCTGGACGCGGTTTGACGGCACGGGCGACTCGCAGACGGCGGACCTGCGGTTCTACCATGACGGGCAGGTGGAGATCGCCGATTACCATAGTGACGGGACGCTGGCACGGCGGTTCGTCAACGGCACGCAGTACATTGACGAGCGCGTGGCCCTGATCGAGGGCGAGGCCGATGAGGCGGAGACGTTCTACTATCTGTTGCAGGAGCTGTTCACGGTGACGGGGCTGGTGGAGAAGAACGGGGCGCTGGCCGAGGCCGATGTCTACGACGGCTACGGCAAGGTGCGCCTCTGGGACTACTCGCCGGGAGATTTCGACCGCGACGGCGACGTGGACGCGACGGACCAGACCACCTTCACCACCGCGATGGGCCTCGGCGCCCCCGGCACGCCCACGCCCGACCCCTCCACCGACCTCGACATGGACGGCGACACGGACCTCACCGACGCGGGCCTCTTCACCACGATCAAAAACAGCGGCGGCGCCGTCGCGGAACGGTTCATCAGCAGCATCGGCAACCCCTTCCACTTCACCGGCCGGCGGCTGTACATGCTCGAAACCCTGCCGGAAGCGGACGCGACGCCCGTCGCCAACCAGCAACTCCAACACAACCGCGCAAGACACTACTCGCCGCTGGAGGGAAGGTGGTTGCAGAGGGATCCGATGGGCTATAACGACGGACTAAACCTCTTGGAGTACGCGCGCTCTTCGCCTTGTGTTCTATTCGATTCTTTCGGCACAGAGACAACCTGCGACAATTGGAAATGGTATCGATGGATCGGTTTCAAGCGATGGGAACTGATCAGCGATACCGGGTGGACGGCTTGGGCACTTATGCCTGCGATTGCGTGGTCGCCGATTGACTGGATCGACGCCGATATTCCGCTGCTAAAGTACTGGTACTCCCAAAGGGTGAAGATTTACAATGCGGTTTGTGAGGCCGAGAAATGTAGGCATTGTGCTAAGTATCGCGCACCCGAGTACTGGAACTCCATCGGCACATCTAGTTGCTGGATAGAGTATAAACGATTCGAGACAAGCTGTGGGAGTAAAACAACAATTTGTGTGTCAACGTTTCCATCACTTGGAGGTCAGACTAGTCCTCCAAGTGACCCAGGTCAAAGCCGGACCACATCATGTTCCGACATTATCACGTCGGATCCGCAAGAGAACATGAGACCTAACATAACGAATCGTGGTTGTCGATGATTTAGTTATTGTTCCCGCTCTAGCTGGATGTGTTGATAGGTTGTCGCAGTGAAAAGTTCTGAATCATCGCGATCCACAACAGACATTTCCGAGAGCGACTTTCCTATCAAGTGCGACCAGTGCTCCTATAACTTAACCGCCCTTGGCTATACTGGTCGTTGTCCAGAATGCGGAACACCGTTTCATCGTCGCAGGCGACTCTATGAAACATATGGGAGAGAGGTGTTTCTCGAATTACCCGAAAGTGCAGGCGAGAATCAAGATCGCTTTCACGATATTGCAATACATCTCATAGCTGCACTCCTTTTCCTTGTTGTATTGGAGCTTGGGTATGTGCTAATCTTCGGGGACATCGACATTTGCCTTGTACCGCTCCTTTGGTCGTTTTTACTGACTGTGATTGGCTATCTGAGGAAAAACGTACGCAATCGACAGAGCCCGAAAACCCAATAGGGTTGGATTATCTCCGTGGTTACTGACGTTACCTACAGCGCCGGGGCGGGCGGCGACCAAGAGCCAGGGAGCTTTGTGGGAGGCCCCTCAATAGTGCGCGGTTGTGCCCTGTTTATTGTGTCTGGATAGCAAGAGTGCCGCAAGCAGGAGCCGACGTACCGCTTCCTTTCTATGCTTCGGAAACTTTCGTGTTCGGCGACTTGAGACGTTGCTCTTGAATTGAGTTTCCATACTGCGCGACATGCGTCCCTGCTATTTGAGCCTTCGCCTGTTCTCCGCCGGGCCGCGTTCAGGCGTGCGTCCCGCTCTTCGGTCGTGTCGCCCGTTTCTGGGTTTCCGGCCCCTCCAGCTTCCGCATCGCGATCTCGATGAGTTTTTTCATGTCGCGAACGGTAGCCTGGGTCTCCTTCAGTTCATCCCGCAGCTCGCGGTTCTCTTCGGCCTGGCGTTCGAGGCGCTCGCCGTGCAGCTTCTCCCGACGCCTGGCTTCTTCCAAGTCACTTTGGACTTGCTCCAGCGAGGAGTCGAACAGCCGCTTCTTCGGCTTCTGCCTGTCGATCGCCAGATAGTTGAGATACGCGTTCAACGCCGAGGAGTTCGGCGTGTGTCCCAGCCTGGCATCGACTTCCTCGCGCGTCCAGCCGTTCTTGAGGAGGTGACAGGCCATGCCCGAGCGAAGATCCTTCCATCGCACGGGTTCGTTAACCGGCTGACAGGTTGCGCCTGTTTTCTTGACGACGGTGCGCATGACCTTTAGGGCTTGATGGTAACCGAACGGGAAGAGCCTTTCGTCGGCCTGGAGGGTCTCAAGAACAATGTCCGCGTACCTCACGGTCTCGGGATACAGCGTGGGCTCCGACCGCGTCCGCCGGCTTCGCTTGATTTTTCCTTTTGCAAGATTGACAAGATACTCCGCCTCGTGCGTATGCGGGTTCTTCTGTCGCGTAAAATCTCTCTTCGTCAACTTCAAGAGCGCGTCGATGTTCTCGCCCAGATCCCATGCCAGCCAAAACAACAAGAGATGTTGGGGTTTCGCCAGAATCGCGATCATTTTGCGAAACGTCTCCTCCGTCACGAATCGAACGTCCTCGTTGCTTCGCGTATAGAATTCGATTACGTCTTTGGCGAGTTCGGCTTTGCCCACAATACGAAAGGGCTTGCTCTTGAATATCTTGTTGTAGTAACTCGCCCGATCCGCGATCGATTTTCCGCGAGCGTTCTTGATGCGCCCGTCCTCGAGATCATCGTAAACGCGCTTGATGTCCTCTCGCACCAGGCCTTTCCACGGCTTGTTGTTGAACCATCGATTGGCGTTGCGAAGATTTATTGTATATAGATAGAGAGTCTTGTAACAAGCATTGTCGAGCCTGGCGAGCTGGTTACGGCGCTTTAGTTTGTATTCCTCGAACTCGAAGAACTCGGCGAAAATCTTGCGATTCTCTTTGCAGATAGAAGCGTCCTTCAGTAGTCTCTGCTTGGAAGTCTCGTATCGGTTTTGCCACGTCATGCACCGTCGAGGACGACCAGATATATAAACTTTACCCCTGCGATGGTTAACCAAAGTGGTAAACCCTTGAAGAGAGAACTTAACGGTTTTGTCAATATGTGCAGGGGTTGTTGTCGTTTGCCGACGCTGTTGAAGCTTACGGTCGCCTGACGCGCTTTTGCTTTCCTTGAATAAGGTCTGATGCGTCCTTGAGCCTTGACTGAAGCAATAACGAAGAACCAGTAGAATACGAGCGACCAACACGGAGCGTTAGCGGAGTGTAACTATGACCGTTGCGCCTTTGCGCTCTGTCGTCTTGAACTTGATGTAGCCGCGAGCGCGGGCGCGACGCAGCGCCTTCTGGCGAATCCGAGCTTCATGGGCATCTTTCGACTTGAACGAGAAGGAGTTGCCGCGGGCTTTCCGGAGCGAGAGGAGAATCTCGCGAGTTTTCGGGGCCATTGAGGCCCAGGCGTTTTCCGGCACCTTGCCTTTTGAAGTTTGGTTCGTCGTCATGGTGGTCGTATCTACAAGGGTCAAAGAGGCGCACGTTTATAAATCTTCCGTTGGTGTCGTCGTTACCGTCGAGTTCTCGCTCGTCCGCATCAGGGCGGAGGCAATCCCTCATCCGGGCTGGATGGTCGTGCCCGCGGGTGTCGCCACCCGATGCGGACTGCCGTAAACTCCAGCGATGATGCCCGCGAAACCGTCGCGAAAACGATCGCCGCTCAAAGAGGCGCCCCTGCCGCAAGCCGGTGAATCGCTGCTTCACAAGTTCTACGACGTTTTGGTAACGAAATGTGTTGCGTGGACGCTGGTCGCGGCGATGGCGCTCCTGTCGACCGCGACGGCGTGGTGGGGCTTCTACATGCCGGCGACTCCCGCCCCCGGATACGCGACGGCGATAGCGATTCCGATCGTTGTCCTGAGTGTGATTCAGGTCTATCGCGGCCTGAAGCATGTCAGGCAAATTCGCCTTGGTATGAAAGGCGAGCAAAGCGTCGGTCAAACACTGGACCGCATGCGGGCCCACGGCTACGAGGTTTTTCACGACATTCCCGGTGAGGACTTCAACGTCGACCACGTGCTCATCGGTCCCGCGGGCGTGTTCGTCATCGAGACCAAGACGATCCGCAAGCCCGCCCGGGGAAACTCTATCGTCAAGTACGATGGTGAATGCCTCCGGGTCAACGGGATGACACCGGACCGAGATCCGGTTGGCCAGGCCCGAGCTGCCGCACGATTCGTAGGCGCATTGTTGGCGAACACGCTGGACAAGACGATCGCGGTGCGTCCCGTGGTTCTTTACCCAGGGTGGTTTGTCGAAAAACAGCCTCGCGGCGTGAAAGTCTGGGTGTTGAACCCGAAGGCGCTGGCGTCGTTCGTAATGCATGAAGACCTCTGCCTGACCCTGCGCGAAGCGGCGAAGCTGGCGGACGAGCTTGCGCGGCACGTAAGAACTCGGCTCGGCTGATGCCGCTATCCGCCGCGGCTTCGATGCGCCATTGCGATCTTCTCAATCTCCGACGCTTTTCTCGTATCCCAGTGCAAATCGCGGTCGATCTCGAATCCTCGGACGCGAACGTCGCGCAGTTCGTCGAGGGACATGTACCCCCACTCCGCGTTGACCAGATCGTTGTTCAGGATGGCGTAGCCGTAGAACAGCCTGTCGTCGGGCGAATACTCGGCCATGTACCAATCGCAGCCGCCGAGAAAGAAGTGCATCCGGATCGGAACCTCCTGCCACGGCACGTTCTCGTTCGTGCCGATGGGCGGCAATGCGCGCAGGTCGGATTCGGGCGGTTCGTTCCACATCCTGCCCGAAGGCGAGGCCAAGTGATAAAGATGCGCCTGTCTTGACTGCGAGCTGCAGGACAGGCGAAGGCTTTAAGAGTCGCGGCGCGTTTTGCGGACATGGCACGTTCCCTGAAATCCGCCGCACGAAAGATCCTCAAACGAGTCGAGGCCGCGACGGGGGTGCGTCTGCGCCTGGAACCGGATCTCACGCAGGTTTCCAGCGTCGGCGAAGTCCGCCGATACCTTCTGAATCCGCGATCGGGCGAAATCGTCATCCGGTTCAATCCGCGGTTTGCCGGTCTCAACTACGCGGTGGCCGACCAGGCGCTTCGCGTCGAGCGGTTCCTGTCCGGCGAGCCCTACATGATCGCCACGACGGAGGCGACGCGCGCCCGGGCTTTCGGGAGCATGGGGCTTGAGCTGGAGCAGATCAGCCCGGTCACTGCGGACTTGGGGCGGGAGCTGTTCCCGCGGATTCTGGATGGCCTGCTGAGCAACCTCGTGAGCGTGCCGGCGAATCCGTGGATCGTTCGACGGCTCCTTGCGGAAGCGCCGACACTGAGGCAAGACGCGAAGGTCGGGGTGGGTACGATGTTCGCGGCGTCTTACGCCGCGCTACAGGCGGAACTGGCGGCCATCACGCCGCCGACGGTGTACCGCGCCGCCAACGGCATGAAAGCCGCTTCCGCGTATGCCCTCGCACCGCTGGTCGCCGACGACGATCTTGCCCAACCCTATGAAAACGCGGGATTCGGCAAGCTCGCCGCGACGCTCCATGAACTGAACGCTACGGATCGAGGCTCCGCTGGAGACAGGGACACGGCCGATGCCTGGGCGCGGGAGCTTGGTCTCACGGGTTGGTACGAGTGGCGGCGGATCGATCGCCGATTTCCGTGACGGATTCGAGGCCGTTAGGTTTCGTTGACCTTGGCTGGCCTGAAAGCTGACAGCCTTCGCGTCGCCACCTCGACGTACTTCTTATCAATTTCAATGCCGAGGCACGGACGTCTGGCCCTCCTCGCCGCGATCAGCGTCGTGCCAGCGCCTGCAAAGGGATCGAGAACCAGGCCGCCCGCCGGAGTCGAGGTTAAACGGCAGAGGTACTCCATCAGCGCCAGGGGCTTGACGGTCGGGTGATCATTGTCCATGCCTTTCAGTCCCGCATTGCGTTCACTCCGGCCGGCTTTCGAGCAATAGAAAAACCGCGACGCGCCGCCACGGTCCGGATACGGATCCCACTTCCGAGCGTGCTTCATGGCGTTGTAGACGTGCTTCGCGGGCCGCGAGGGCTCCTTACCCGTGAGGCGGCTGCCGCTCTTCCGCAGGCCGCTTTGCGTATCGAGCAGGCGAACCGGACAGTTCGCGTGGCAGGACCAGCGCTCGACCGTCTCGAGTCCGTCCGCGTCGGAACGCTGATGGCCTGGATGGGAGACGCCGCGAAGGAAGCCGGTAACGGACATTCCCGCGTACGTGGCGTGAAACGCCTTCGATGTGGCACTGCCTTTCACCCTCGCGGCACCGAGATGTCGACAGCCCGGATGATGACTCAGGAGCAGGTTGGCCGGCCAGCGTCCGCGCGCATGCGCCTGCGTTCGGTAGTCACCGCCATTGGGAGAGCGGTTGAACGCCGATCCCCGGGGCGTGGTCGCGTTGCTCGACCCCCAGCAGCCGTCGCCCGGCGGTCCACGAATTCGTGATGCGTCGATGTTGAGACCCGCAGCGCCGTATCTTGCGGCGTTTTCGACGAACGAGCCTTCAGGAGGTTTCATCGCTACAAGGATGGGCTCCCACGCCGGCTTCAGACCGGTGCCCCAGCCCTCCCATGCCCCGGCATCGTCATGGCGCGATGCCTTCCTCAGCGCCTTGCCGAGGTTGAGCGACTTCGGGAAACCCGAGCCGTAAAGCCACATCAGGCAGTCGCGGATCTGCCAGCCCGCGTCTTCCAGGCCGCAGGCCAGCCGGTGAAAGGTTCGCGTGCCGCCGAACGCGAGCAGAAACGCCCCCGGCTTGGCGACGCGCAGCGCCCTGCTCGCCCACCGATGATGAAACTCCTGCAAGGCGTTCTCTGGAATCTGCGATTGTACGTCCTTCGTCGCCAGCCTTGGCCACGGCTTGTTTCGTTCAAGACCGGTCTTGCCGAACCCCCTGGCGATCTGATCCCAGGACTTGCCCATGAAACCCAGGCCGTAGGGCGGGTCCGTGATCACCGTATCCACACTGCTCGCATCGAGCTGGTCCATGACTTCCAGGCAGTCACCGTGATACAGTGTGATGCCGTCACGGTCGTATCGAGGCGTCATGTTCCTGCCGAGGGACTTGGCCGTTTTAATGCTTTCGCCGCATTGGCGATTCTTGAAAGGGCCATCTGCACGTAATCCGGATTGGCGTCAATCCCCAGAAAGTGTCTTCCGAGTCGCAAAGCCACGACCGCGGTCGTTCCCGAACCCATGAAAGGATCGAGGACCACGCCGCCATCGAAGCCGGCGTTGCAGGTGCAGCCGAGCACTTGCTGCGCACCTTCAGACGACGTGTACTCGCGTTCGTTGTACTTCTCGACTTCCTGGGGCGTTGCCCTGCGGTCCGCCGCTTTGAGCTTGCCCTTCTTGACGTCGCGGACGCGAAGGTTGAACGCTTGACCCCTGCCTTTTTCTCGGAACAGATGCGGCATACCACAGCCCTTGCACACCCGCGCAGGACAACCTGCGAGGATGGGGCGTTCGCAGAGCTTCTCAGGATAGACCGCGAAATGCGCGCCGGGGAAGGGCGTGGTAGTAATGTCCCACACATCGCCGGGGTTCTTTCCATCAGGAGAGAGCCGCCGCGGATCGTGCTCCCGCAGAATCCGAGCCTCGCCGCCTGCGGGATGTCCGGTCCAGCCCTTGCCGCCGGGAACGTTGACGATCCCCTTTTCACCGAGGATAGTCCCGAGCGATCTGGTTTCTGCGGGAATCGCCCAGAAATCGCCGGGATTCTTGCCGCGGGGGTGCATCGAGCCCGGCTCGCCCGGATGTGGCGGCAAACGCACGCCTTTCGGGTGGGCGTTCCATCTCTGCGAAGGCTTGTCCTTCCTTCGTCGCTGGGCTTCCGCAAGATACTTGTGAGGCTGCCTTACTGCGTCGAGGTCGAAGAAGTAGCGCGGCTGCTTGACGAACAGCAGCAGATGCTCCCACGCCGGCGTGAATCGGTCTTTCACGCTCGCGGGCATGTGGTTCGGCTTGTGCCAGCAGATGTCATTGCGAAGAAGCCAGCCGCGTTCGACCATCGCCAGGGCGAAGCGCATCGGTATCAGGCAAAGAGATTTCTCGGGCACGGCTTGCAGGACGCTCGCGGGCGGCCGTATCTCAGGGGCGAGGGCGCCGCGCCGAAGCCAGTGCGAGGGCGTGCTTGGATGAAAACGATCTTTCGAGCGCCCGGGCGCGTAGTTGCCCCAGCTTCCGGCGTAGGTGTCGCCGAGGTTGATCCAGACCGTGCCCCAAGGCTTGAGAATACGTTCGATCTCCTCGAAAACGGCGAGAAGATGCGACACGTAGTTCTGCGGCGTGTCCTCGAAACCCAGCGCGCAGCGAACACCGTCCGGCCAGAGCGTCTTCGGAACGTGGTAGTCGCGAAGCGACCAGTAGGGCGGCGACGTCAGGACGCAATCGATCGAAGCATCGGGCAGGCAGCGCAGGCCGTCGAGCACGTCCATGCACAGCACCTGATCCGGGAAAGGAGCGCCGGCGCCGGCGGCTCCGTTCTCTGTGGTCAAGGAATCCGACGTGATAACTTCTCAACGTCTCCGTTCTGGAAGTAATCGCGCAGACAGTTCTCGTCGCAGAAGAAGCGATACGCTTCCAAGGGTATGAAACCCCGCGGGCCTAAGACGCCCTCCTGCAGGCCGATGACATCCGCGCCTTCCGGGATGAGATGATGGCAGCGCCGGCAGCGCTCGTCCTTGTTCTTCTGGTCAGATTCCTCGTCCTCGTCTTCGTAGCTCATGGTCGCACCTCCTTTTCGAGCTTTCGACGTCGAGATTAAAGAGCGTTGCTCTGCGGTGGCTTTTCAACGAACGCAGGAGCTGCTCGGGCTCGCGGGAGTCCACCAACTCAGCGTAAGGCTTTAATATACGCGACGCGTTCTGACGACGTGGAATTCGAAGCCTTCGACTCTTTGGAAGACCTGTTCAAACGCATGGACGAGGCCAGACGGGCGGCTGACGAGCGCGTGCAGCCGTGGCAGGCGGCGATCAAGCCGGGCGATTACTTCAGGAGGGACAGCGGCTACGGCTTTCCGATCTACGGCCATGTTCAGCAGGAAGAAGCGCCGCGCGAACCTGAATTGCGGCATTATCGTTTCTGCCACTGCTTCTCGGTCGCCTGCACGGAAGGGGAGTACGGCGACGTTCACGTCTCGACGATCGACACGCTGATTCGTCAGGAGCTTTTCGAGGAGGCACGGCAGCGAGGCTGGCTTCCATGACGTACGCGCATTCCTTCTCGCCTGACTTCTACGGAGATTCTGAGAATCCGCAACGGAGTGACAGGCCGACCTGCATCGTCGATGCGTTGGCCAGCCTGCCTGAAGATCGCTGGAGCGAGTTGATCCGGGATGTGTTTCCAGGGCGTAGGTCCGAGCACGTTGCGCTCGACGAGGTGCTGGAGCGCGTGATCGAGACCAACACCGTCTCCAACCTCGATGTGCCCGTCGAAGTTTGGATCGACAACGACGGATTCCATCGCGTGCGGGTTTACGATGCGCTATCTCCTCCTGCGGAGGCGAGGGCGGCGCCATGACCGATCGTCTCGATTCGCCCGACGATTACCTGAAGCGGTATCCGCGCATCTGCGCGCACATCATCGCCGAGTCGCTGGGATACGCCACGCCCACGACGGCCGCGAAGATATTGAAAGATGCGAAGGAAGGCAGAGAAAACGGGTGCGAGTGGATTGCCTCGTGCTATCGCTGCAACCCGCATTCCGCCGTCGAGCGAGCGATAAGGCTTCGAGCGCATCATCGCGGTGACATGGCGGAATATCGCGTCGCGATTGCAATCGTGAAGCGGCAGCTCGACAGCGGCGAGTCTCCCCTGTTTGCGAGCTGGTTCTGAATTCGGTGCCACCTGCCAGGGGTTGAAACCGCCAAGCTCGCAAAGCCTACGCGGTTGAAGCCGTAAGTAATAGCGATGCCTCCTCGCGCCATGAACCTCTCCAAAGTCTATCCCTGGATCCTGAAGAGTCCGAGGCGGAAGCTTGTTCTCTTGAACTTTTCGCAGCCGTTAACGGCGAATCAGATGTCGAAGCGAACAGGGCTGTCACTCGACGCGTGCTCCTACGTCTTCTGGGAGTTCACGTTGAAAAAGCTGTCGACCTGCTTGAACAACGCCGCCCAGCGCAATCGCGTCTACTGGCTCAGTCGCCTCGGGTTGGTATGCCGGCGACGTTCCTTTCGCGATCAAGAAAAAGAGATGCCCACGCCGTTCGTTCCCGACGTGGATTGGGACTTGTACGGGCAGGTCTGTCACCGGCACCGCTCGGCGATCATCAAGGCGCTCCGAGAGCCGATGCAGCCCGCCGCCGCCAAGCGCCGCGCCCGGGCTCTCGATCCGACGCTGCGGATGTCAGGGAACAACGCCCGTGACGTGATGCGCTGGCTGCGAAAGGCTGGATTGGTTGACGCCATCCGAGAGCCCGGGGCGCGGTTTCCGAAGTACAGGCTCCTCCAGATGGGTGAAGATATTCGGAGCTTCATTCAGGAGGCTCTATATAATCCACTGTCAGCAAGCTCGCAGAAACCGTTCACACGACACACGACGTCATTGTAGAACGTAACTATTGCGAGCCCAAGACTCTGGTAATCCCACGCCTTAGCGCTATCAGAGCTCCAAGGCCAGTGCATGCGACACCGATGAACTTGAGGGAAACCAGGGCATAGCCGTAGCGCTGCCTGACCTCCTCAGAAACAAAAGCTTCGGCGCCGCTTAATAGAACCTATCCCAAAACCTCTTTTAACAATAGAAACGCGCAGCCCAGGTGAACAAAGCCACGAAACAACTCCGTCGATTTTTCCCATCGGATGCAGAGTCGCCTCAGGTTTTGAAGCCAGCCGATC
>JAJVHU010000016.1 GCA_022072505.1 Phycisphaerae bacterium | reverse complement strand
CGCAACCCTTTCAACCCGGCGCAACCCCTTCAACCCGCTGCAACCCCGTTGGGGTTGGTCGAGGCGTGGATCGCCGCGAACCCAAGGCAGGCCGCCTTCGGCGTCCAACCTTGGGCTGGAGGCCGCAATCCCTTCGGGATTGTGACCAACGCATCCGAGAATCCTGCGCCTCCTTCGGGATTGAAACACAACAACGGACGTTGGCGCGTGCTCTTCAGGCGCTCGCGCGTGTCCTTCGAACATCGGCGCGTGTTCATCGGGATTGAAACACCACAACGGACGTTGGCGCGTGTTCTTCGGGCGTTCGCGCGTGTTCTTCAGAATTGAGACAAAACAACGGACGCTCGCGCATGTTCTTCAGGCGTTCGCGTGTGTTCTTCGGGATTGAGGCGAATGCACCCGACGATCCTGCGGGGCCGTCAGAGAGGCGTGTTGCACCGAAGTCAGGCAAAGCGTGTTGCACTGGGGTCAGGCGAGGCGTGTTGCACCGGGGTCAGGAGGGAGATTCAAGAGATCGCTTTCTTACGATCGCGGTTCGGTTTGCGACGACGTTGGAACCGTTGTTCCTGATGAGGCGGCGCATCAGGGGGCGCGTAGGCGCGGGGTGAAGCCCGCGGCTTGCCCGGGTTATTGCGGTTTCGCTCCCGGTCGGCCGTCAGAAGTGGATTCCGCTTCGGCGGCGCGGGTTGCGGTCTCTTTCAGACCGTCGAGCGCCTCGCGCGTTCGAGAGTGATCCCCTCCGTAGCCCTCGGACAGGAGGCCCGCGGCGCGACGGTAAGCGTCCCGCGCCTCCGTCCAGCGACGAAGGCGCGCAAGGCCGTGCGCCTGCGTCAGCACGGCTTCGCCCAGCAAAGCCGCCTCCGCCTCGTGTGCTTCGAGACGTCTGACGGCGTTGTTCAGCAGGGCTTCCGCCTGCTCCGGCTCGTCCCGGTCCAGCAGAATCCGCCCGAGGAGCAGGTCCGCCAGCGGTTCGAGCATGCCGGCATCGGGTTCGACCAGCCGGCGCCGGGCGCGTTCGACCTCGGTCTGAGCTTCATCGAGGCGTCCGAGTTCTCGTAAGGTCGAGGCGAGACAGACCCGGCTTCGCGCCACGTCGAGATGATCCGGCGTGAGCGCCCGCTCGCGCAAGGCGAGGCCGTCGGCGTGGCGCTGGCGGGCTTCCTCGAAGCGGGAATGCCGGCGAAGGAACTCGGCGTAGTTGAAAAGGAAGAGGGGGTTGTCCGCGCCGCGCGTTTCCCGCCAGATGCGGATCGCCTCGAGATAACTGTCTTCGGCCCGCGCCGTCTCACCCGCGCCGTCGAGCAGGTCCGCAAGGTTGACGAGAATCGTGGCGACGTACTGATGGCGCGCGCCGAGCGTTCTTCGGGCCTGATCGAGGGCGGTCTCGTACATCCGCCGGGCGTCCGCGGTGCGTCCGCTCAGCTCCAGCAGCACGGCGAGATTATTGAGGCTTTCCTGAAGGTCCGGATGCACGGGGTTGAGGGTCGTCCTGCGGATATCGTACGCCTCCTGGACGAAGGTCAACGCGTCATCAAGCCGCCCCGAGGCGTAGGCGATCAGCCCGAGGGCGTTGAGCGACTCGGCGACGTCGCGGTGGGACCGTCCGTAAAGCGACTCCCGCGACTCCAGCACGCCGCGATGCAGCGCTTCCGCCTCGCTCATCCGCCCGAGGCCTTCCAGGGCGACGGCGAGATGAAACCGCACCGACGCGCGTTCCCCCGGATCGCTGGAGGGGTCGCGGTCCAGCAAGGCGAGCGCCTCCCGCTGATGGCGCTCCGCGGCGGCGTAGTCCGCGCGTTCGTAGGCGAGTCGGCCCTGAAGACTGAGAAGCCGTGCGCGGTCGGCCGCGGTCGCTTCGTCGGAGCGCTCGGCCAGCGCCAGCGCCTGCCGCAGCAGAGGATCGGCCTGATCGAGTTCGTCGAGGTGCAGCAGCGTCGTCCCGAGCGTCTCCAGCAATCGGGCGCGGATCAGCGGGTCGTCCCCCAGTTCCTCACGGAGCTGGGCGGCGCCGAGCGAGAGCACCTCGCGCAACGACACCTCCGCGCCGAGCGGATCGCCTTCGCCGCGGAAGGCGTCGGCGGAACGGAACAGATCGTCGAGGAACGCGACGACGCGCTGGGAGCGGTTTGCGTTCCGGTCCGCGCGGCGACGCTGGTCGTCGGCGCGCGCGTACAACGTCCAGACGACGGCGCTGAAACCCGCCAGCGCCAGCAGGCCCGCTCCGGTGGCGATCAGCGCCGCACGGTAGCGTCCGGCGGTTTTTCGCAGGATGTACCACGCGCTGGCGCGGCGCGCCTCGATCGGTTCGCCGGCGAGGTAGTGGGCCACGTCCAGGCGCAGCGCCTCGGCGGAGTGATACCGGCGCTCGCGCTCCCGGGCGATCGCGGTCATGACGATCGTGTCGAGATCTTCGTCCAGATTCGGCGCCGGACCGGCGCCGGGCGCCGCCGGAAGACTCGGCGGATCGGGATCGCCGCCGGTGATCGCGTCGATGATGTCCTTGACGGAGCCGCGCTCCGAAAACGGGCGCCGGCCGGTGAGCATTTCGTAAAGAATGACGCCGAGACTGTAAACGTCGGCCCGAATGTCAACGAGGTCCGGGTCGCCGCGGAACTGCTCGGGCGCGGCGTAGTGCAGCGTTCCGAGGAACCCGCCGGTTTCGGTGAGCGGGCCTTCCTCGCCGGGTCGGGCGGCGGGCGCCTTCGCCAGTCCGAAGTCCAGCACGTGCGGTTCGCCCGCGCCGTCGACGAGGATGTTCCCGGGTTTCAGATCGCGGTGAATGACGCCGCGCTGGTGGGCGTAGTTGACGGCGGCGCAGACCTTGCAGAAGAGTTCGAGCTTTCGCCGCATCACGTCGTGCGCGTCGGGGCGGCCGACGTCGGTCATGAGCGACGTCCACGCGTCGAGCGGCGCGCCGTGCAGGTACTCCATCGCATAGTACAACCGGCCCTGGGGCGTCGAGCCGCTGTCAAAAAGCGTGATGATGTTCGGGTGGCGAAGGCGGGCGACGAGGTCGATCTCCCGCTCGAAGCGCGCCCGGTGCTGGGGGGACGCGAACGCGCCGCCGTGGAGCACTTTCAAGGCCACGACGCGGCTTGTGCGTTCCTGAAGCGCCTTGTACACGACGCCCTGCCCGCCGGCGCGCAGTTCGGCGAGGAGCTTGTACCCCTCGATCATCGGCAGCGGCGCCGGGGTGACGCGCGCGGCGCCGGAGGTCGGCGTCAGCAGCGTGGCGAGTTCCGCCAGATCCGCGTTGTTGCGCCGGATGCGCGCGACCGCGTCCCGGCAGGCGGGACAGGTTCGGACGTGCGCCCAGCCGGGCGAGGCGTCATCCGGCTCCGCGGCGAGCGCCTCCAGGGCCTCAAGATTCGGGCAGGCGTTCATCCGTCGTTCTCGTAGGCGCGCTCCAGCTCCTCGCGGATGGCGCGGAGCTTCTCGATCGCCCGGTTCTTCGCCACGTACACGTCGTTGAGCGTCAGGCCCAGCGCCTGCGCCGCTTGCGCGGGAGTCAGCCCCTGCAGCGCCACCATCTCGAAGGCCCGCACTGTGTTCTCGTTCATGCGCGAACTGCGCAGCACGGCGAGGCTGCGCTCGACGATTGATCGCCGGACTTCCTCGTCCCACGTCTTCTCAAGTTCGCCTTCCGCGGGAAGATCGAGGAACGCGGACTCGCCGCGCGCCTCTTTCGCGCGGGCCCGGGCGCGGCGCGCGTCGGCGATGCGGAACCGCAGGATGCTCAGCAGCCACGCCCGGAGGCGCCCGCGGCCTCGGTCATACCGACCGGCGGCGTAATCCTTCAGGACCGTCATCATCGTGTCCTGGGCGACGTCCGCGGCATCCGCCTCCGAAAGGCCCAGCCTGACGGCGAACGCGAGGAGGATCGGTCGATAACGGGTGTCCAGTTCGCGCCAGGCGTCGTCGTTCTGCCGATCCTTCAGCGCCTCCAGGAGCAGCGTGCTGGTCGTCGTCGCCGAGATGCCTCGATGCGGACCGGACATGATGCGGAATCCTACCCCGCCGGCGAACCTGTATCCAAGCCTGTCTTCGGGCGCTGCGGACCGCCGACCCTGGTGGGGCGCTCATGATCCAGCCCCGTCCGAGGGAATAACACGCCGAACGTATCCTCGTCTTATGAACCGGCATCAGAGGGATCAGCAGGCAACCGAGCGGAGCCGTCAATCATGCGAGGGTTGTGTCGAAGCATCATTCTTGTCGGCATTTGCGCGCAGCGTCTTCCGGCGCAGGATCCGGGCGAGGCATCGACGGAATCCCGACCGCAGGCCCCTGATCTGCGGATCATCGTCTCGTCCGACGGCATGACGTTTGATGAAGGCCGCGCGTTCATTCGAGGCGCCTGCGCACCGGACCTGATCCGGCTGGGAGACGGCCGTCTTGTCGCCACGTTTGATGTTCTGACCGGTCCGCACGGCGTTCCGTGGTCGGCCACGTCTGACGACGAGGGTCAGACGTGGTCCGCGCCGGTTCCGCTGCGCCTCGAGGGCGTGACCGATCTTGTACACCCACGGCACTTCGACGGCGTCGTGGGCGCCAACGGCGCAATCCGGGCGTTCTTCATCTGCGGAGAACCCGCGGAGACCGGCGCGCCCGGCGACCGGTCGGGCGCGCCCGCGTATCTGACGATCCGGTCCGCGGCGTCGCGCGACGGCGTTCATTACCGCGTGGATCCCGCCATCGCCGTGCGGATCCCGGCGGAGGGCGATCGACATCCGACGGCGGCGATCTGCCGCGACCGACTCTGGTTGTTCGCTGACGCGGTTCGCCCGCGTGACGAGGCCGGCGACGATCGGCCGTCAACGCTTGTCGGATTCCTCTCGACAGACGGACGGCGCTACCTTCGTTTCAGCCCGTCGGTCGATCGCGGAACGACCTTCGTCGGTGATCTGGCGGGCGCCGCCGGAACCCTCGAAGCGTGGGTCACACGGAACGAGCGACTGACCCGGCTTGCGTCGACCGACGGCCGTCACTGGCGCGAGTCGCCGGTCCGATCGTCGATTGCGATCTTCGACGCGGCGGTCGCGTCGTTGCGCGGCAAGGGATGCATTCTGCTGGCCTGCACGCCGGCTGGTGCGGCGGAGGACAAGGCTCCGGTCGTGCTGGCGCTTTCCGATGAGCGGCGGCGCGAAGTGGACGCGGCGTGGCGAAGGACGGATGCAAGGGCGGCGTCTTCGCGCGATGCCGCCCGGACGGTTTCGGCGGACGGCGTCGATGAAAGACGGGTCGCCGGGGACTCGAACGCCGCACAGGTCGCGCTTGAACCTGACTTGGACCGCGCTGCCGCCGAGAGGGTCGCGGACGTTGCGTTGGCGGATGCGCCGGCGGATGTCGTGACGCACGCCGATGATGAATTGTTGACGGCGGACTGGTTCCCGGGGGCGACCCCGCCGGAGCAGGCCGGCGCCGAGGAAGCCCCTTCTGATCCCTTGTTGACGGTCTTGGCGCAGGCGCCCTTCGCCCCGGTCCCGGATTTCGTCGAGTTCGTCGATTACCTTGCGTGGTACCGGGGCAGCGCCCGCGGCGACACGACGGACGACGCCAACGCCGCTTACGCCGCCTTCATCGAGCAGCCGAACGAGGCGCCGGGCACGAAGCCGCCGTGGCCTGAACTGAACAATATGTTCACGGGCGAGTCCCCGCCGCCGTATCCGACGCCCTGGTCGCCGCAGGATCATCCGGAGTGGGAGGATTCGTATCACGCCTCGAAGTGGCTGAAGGACATGTTCCGGGACGCGACGCTTCGCGCCGGATACATCAGTCCTTCTGAGCCTGCGCCGCTCGATCCTTCGGACCCGGATGACCGCCCGTTGCTGCTGGGCATCCTGCTTCCGAACCTCAGCGGGCATCGCGCGCTGGCGAAGGCGGTGATCGCGGACGGCTGGCGGGCGGAAGACGGCGCGCCGGATCCGCGGAACATGATCGGATCGTGGGAGACGGTGTTGCGCGGCGCGGCGCATCTTCAGCAGGGCTCGACGCTGATCGAAGAGCTGGTCGGCGTGGCGGAGCAGTCGCTGGTTCAGGAGAACGCCCGGTGGGCGCTGGCGCAGGACGTCTTTGATTCCCCTGAGGAGATCGAGCGGGCGCTGGACACGCTGGAGCGCTTTGACCGCTACGACCGCGATCCCGCGCAGAGCGTGCGCGGCGAGCACGCGATGGCGATGGACACGACGCAGTACCTCTTCTGGCCGGATGAGCCGCACGGTCCGCCGGCGCCGATCCCCAGCCGCGTGGACAAGCTCAAAGGCCTGACGGGAGGAGAGGACGAAGAAGGCATCACCGACGACATCTCGAACATGACCGCCGCGGACGTCCGGGCCACGGTGGACGCCTTCGATCAATACTACCGGACGCTCGCCGACCAGATGCGCATCGGGTACCCGCTGGTGCGGGCGGCGGATGTCGAGGCGGTCAGCGAGACGATCGCACACACGTCGCCCGTGACTCGGATGCTCACGCCTTCGCTGGGGCGGTATTACAAGCTTCGAGCGCGGTCCGAGAGTTCCCGGCGCGCGACGCAGCTCGCTTACGCCGCGCGCCTCTTTCACGCCCGCGAGGGGCGCTGGCCTGCGTCGCTGGACGAACTTCCGGAGAAATACCGGGAGCGCGTTCGCACCGATCCTTTCACCGGTGCGGATTTCGGATACCGGGTGACGGCGGACGGACCGCGGATTTACTCGATGTCGGAGAACGCGATCGACGACGGCGGCGAGCACTCGCCCCGCTGGGACGACGGGGTGGATCCCGGCGCCTCGGACGACTACGTTTTCTGGCCGCCTCAGGTCCGTCCGTAACGGGCGGTCGGACCGAGGTGCGCCTCGATCTTCAGCAGGCGGTTGTACTTGGCGATCCGGTCGCTGCGGCACAGGCTGCCGGTCTTGATCTGCCCGGCGTTGGTCGCCACGGCGAGGTCCGCGATCGTCGTGTCCTCGGTCTCGCCGCTGCGGTGGCTGATGACGGCGGACCAGCCGCGCCGGTGCGCCGTCTCGACCGCCTCCAGCGTCTCGGTCAGCGTCCCGATCTGGTTCACCTTGATGAGGATGGCGTTCGCGGCGCGCTCGTCGATGCCCTTCTGAAGGCGCTTCGTGTTCGTCACGAAAAGATCGTCGCCGACGAGCTGCACGCGCCCGCCCAGCTCCGCCGTCAGCTTCTTCCAGCCGTCCCAGTCGTCTTCAGACAAGCCGTCCTCGATGCTGCGGATCGGGTACTTGTCGCACCAGGCTTTCCAGTGCGCGATCATCTCGTCCGACGTGACGCGGCGGTCCGGCGCGGACTTGAAGAACGCGTAGCGCTTCGACTTCTCGTCGTACATTTCCGTGGTTGCCGGATCGAGGGCGATGTGGACGTCGCGTCCCAGTTTGTAACCGGCGGCGCTCACGGCTTCGCCGATCACCTCCAGCGCCTCCTCGTTGGTCTTGAGGTTCGGGGCGAATCCGCCTTCGTCGCCGACGGCGGCGCTCAGCCCTTTCTTCCCGAGAACCTTTTTCAGCGCGTGAAAGACTTCGGCGCCGATCCGCAAGCCTTCCGAGAAGGAAGGCGCGCCCCACGGCTGGATCATGAACTCCTGAAAGTCCACGTTGTTGTCCGCGTGGCGTCCGCCGTTAAGGATGTTCATCATCGGGATCGGCAGCACCGTGGCGCCCGCGCCGCCGAGGTAGCGGAACAGGGGCAATCCGACGGATTCCGCCGCGGCCTTCGCGGTCGCCAGCGAGACGGCAAGGATCGCGTTGGCGCCGAGGCGGGACTTGTTCGGCGTCCCGTCCAGCTCGATCATCGCGCGGTCGACGTCCTGCTGGTCCGTCGCCTCAAGACCGAGGACGGCCTCGGCGATCTCCTCGTTGACGTGGCGCACCGCGTTGAGCACGCCCTTGCCGCCGTAGCGCTTCATGTCGCCGTCGCGCAGCTCGACGGCCTCGTGCGCGCCGGTGGAGGCGCCGGACGGAACCAGCGCTTCGCCGACGCTGCCGTCTTCAAGGAGGACCGTGGCTTCAAGCGTGGGGTTTCCGCGGGAATCCAGCACTTCCCGCCCTTCAACGTGGGTGATGATGCGCGACATGCGCGCGATTATGCGAGGCGCACGTTCGCTCGTCAACGACATAACGCGGCGGATTCAACACCCGCTGCTCCGTGGACTACGATTTCTGAGCGAACGTTGCGCCCTTCAGCGCCGCGGCCCGGACGAACTCGGAAATCCCCCGATACCCCTCGCGTCGCGCCGACTCGCCGATCGCCAGTTTCTCCTCGGGCGTCAGGCGAATATTCACTTGAATATCGCGACGACCGCGCAGAGGTGGAACCCGCCCGGCTTCGAGCAAAGCCACGACGGCGGCGGTAAGGCACTGTCGAGTGCTTTCGATGCAATCCCCCGGAGTCTGTCCGTCGCCGAATACACCGGGAATCTCGATCGCCGTGCCCACGTATCCGCCTTGAGGGCTCTTCTCGATGATCAGTCGGTAGTCGTCTATGATCGTCTTGGCGCGCTTCACCAAGGCGGGTGACGGCGCGGCTTGAACGGGCTGTCGGCTAGGCGTCTTCTTCATAACTTTGCACCTGTCGCTTCAGTCGCTCGAAGATCGTTCGGCGGACCCGACGATCCCGAACCGCGAATACAATCAACCGCATCTTGTCGTCCGCGAACACGTGGCAAGGTCTGGGCCACGTGCGAATCAGGGTGAACCCGTGCGTCAGCAGAAACTCGCGCACTTCCGCGTAATCCACCGTATCCATCGTCCTTGCTCCAAAACGGCGCGCAACGCGCTCGGTTTGTACAGGTGTTTATCAGCCGCATGTTCTTAAGGCGGAACTTCGCATACGTTGAGTTCCTGCTGACGCAGGAACTACGATGGTCGTGATGCGCAAGCCCTCGCTCACATGCAACGTAACGAAGCACCGCTCGCAAGGAATTCGACCTCCAACGTGATTGACCGGGCAATCCCGACAAACGACATGGTGACATCGCGGAGGCTGCCGTCCAACTTGCCCGCGGCCTCGTGAGTGATCGGAGGCGTTGCCTGAGCAATCTGAGAAAGGCGTCTCTCGCTTCCTGAGAACCCGGGTTGGATTGTTCTGATGCCACAAGATTAAGCTCATGTCGACGATAAAGTATACCGCACGATATACAAGGCGGTCAAGCGGCGAATCTCAAATCTTCAAAAAAGGCGGACACGTGGACTGGTTCAGGGTCGATCCTGGCGGTATCGTGAAGCGACAGATTGATTGTCCATCTGGAGGCTGGGGGGGGTGCGCGATAAGGCATTGATAAACCGTCGCGGGTTTCTGGGCGCCGCGGCCGCGGCGGCGGCGCCGCTGGTGATCCCGTCGGCGTCGCGGGGGCGGGGGCGGCGGGTGGCGCCGTCGGAGCGGATCACGCTGGGAATGATCGGCGTGGGCAACATGGGCGGCGGACACCTGGAGACGCTGCTGGGGCACCCTGAGGTTCAGATCGTCGCGGTGTGCGACGTGGACGCGGTGAAGCGTCAGGCCTGCGTCGCCCGGACGGAGTCGCATTACGCCGCCGACCAGGCGAGCGGGACGTTCCGTGGTTGCGACGGGTACAACGAGTTCGAGAAACTCCTCGCCCGGGCGGACATCGACGCCGTGTTGATCGCGGTGCCGGATCACTGGCACGGCGTCATCTCGATCGCGGCGGCTTGCGCCGGGAAGGACATTTATTGCGAGAAGCCGCTGGCGGTGACGGTGCGTGAGGCGCGGGCGATGGTGGACGCGGTCCGGAGGCACGCCCGCGTATTTCAGACCGGCAGCCAGCAGCGATCGTCCCCCGAGTTTCGACGTGCGTGCGAGTACGTCCGCAGCGGCCGGATCGGGCGCTTGCAGTCGATCCACGTCAACATCGGTCCGCCGTCGCGGGACAAGTATTTCGAAAAGCAGCCGGTGCGCGAGGGGCTGGACTGGGATCGCTGGCTGGGGCCTGCGCCGTGGGCGGAGTACAGCGCGGAGCGGTGCAGCGGGGATTACAGCGGCGGGTGGCGGCTCGTGCGCGACTACTCCGGCGGGATGACGACGGACTGGGGCGCGCATCACTTCGACATCGGGCAGTGGGCGCTGGGGATGGACGAAAGCGGACCGGTCGAGATTACGCCGCCGCCGAAGCGGGATGACTGGGGCCTGACGTTCCGTTACGCCGGCGGTGTGACGATGTCGCGGCACGAGCGCTACGAGGATCACGCCGTCAACGGCGTGTATTTCGTGGGTACGGACGGACGGATCGAGGTCAATCGCGGACACCTGAAGACCTGGCCGGATGAGATTGCCGCTGAGCCTCTCGGGGAAAAGGAGGTTCGCTTGTTTGTCAGTCCCGGGCATCATCAGAACTGGTTCGACTGCATCCGCTCGCGGCGGCGTCCGATCTGCGACGTGGAGGTCGGCTGCCGGACGATCACCGCGTGCCATCTCGGCAACATCGCCTGCTGGACGGAACGGGCAATCCGGTGGGATCCGGTGAAGGAGCGGATCGTCGGCGACGAGTCCGCGGCGCGTTGGCTGGACCGCCCCCGGCGCGGACCGTGGCGGATCTGAGAGGCGGAGCGCTTCCTGATCCTTGACCTTGCTTCGCCACGTCAAGGACTGACGAGTGCAGTCGGGTTGGGGACGCCTTCGGAAGAACGCTTCCTGACGGGCGCGGCTCGGCTGGGGGGGCGCTTCAGGGATGAAAGCATAAGCGCGATGGATTATCTGCGGGCCGTGGTGCTGGGCGTCGTCGAGGGGCTGACCGAGTTCCTGCCGGTGTCGAGCACCGGACACATGATCCTGGTCGAACCGCTGATCGGGGTGGATCCGAAACTGCCGCAGTGGCGCGTTCTGCTGATCGTCAGCCAGCTCGGAGCGATCCTCGCGGTCATTGCGTACTTCGCGCGTGATCTGCGGCGTCGCACGTTGACGATTCCGGAAGGTGGTCTGCGGGCGCATCTTCTGCTGAAGCTCGCGGTCGGCGTCGCGCCGGCGATGCTCGTCGGCGTGCTGATGCACGACGTGATGGAGTCGCACCTGCAAAAGCCCGTGCCGGTCGCGGCCGCGCTGGTGTTCGGGGCGGTCGGCATGATCCTCATCGACGGGCGTTTTCGACGCGAGTCGCCCGCGACGCTTGACGACGTGACGCTCCGGCAGGCGGCGGCGATCGGGGTCATTCAGTGCGTCAGCCTCTGGCCGGGCGTGTCGCGCTCGGCGGCGACCATCATGGGCGGAATGATCGCGGGGCTGTCGCCGCGCGTGTCCGCGGAGTTTTCGTTCTACCTGGCGATCCCGACGATGCTGGCGGCGGGGGCGTACCAGCTTTACTCGTACCGCAACGATCTGACCTCGGACATGATGTCGGTGGTGCTGGTGGGGACGGCGACGGCGTTCGTCACGGCGCTGGCGGTGATTTCGGGGTTCCTGCGCTACGTGCAGCGTCATCGGTTCACGGCGTTTGCGGTGTACCGGATCGTTCTCGGGGCGGCTGTGCTCGCGTGGTTCGGTTTGAACGTGAACGGCAAAGCGCCGTAAGACGCCGACGCGCCGGGGCGGTGTCTCGCGTCACGGCGGCGTGGACGGCGCGAAGAGCACCTCCACCGGGGTCAGCCCGCGCACCACGGTCGGAACCTGAAACAACCTCGTTCCGTCGGTCAGCGTCGCCACCGGTTCGAGGAGGCGGTGCCCGACGTAGACCCAGCATGTCTCGCTCGGGACCGCGGACACCTCGAACGCGTTGTAATGCCTCGGCGCCGGTCGCCCGTCGATCTCGAAACGGACGGCGCCGCCGTCCGGGACAAGCCGGTAGGCGCCGCGGGCGGGATCGGGCAAGCCCGGCGTGCCGCCCGGCGCCAGCGGTTCGACCTTGCCCTGAAGGGGGACGAGCCGCTGCGGGTTGAGGAAGTCGCGGGCGCGGGCAGGGGCGTCGCCGGACTCCTTCGGCGTCAACCACGCAAAGTGAAGAAAGACTCGGCGATCCGGGTCGTCGGGCGAGGCGGGGAACACGAATTCGGAAGGGACTGCGGCCATCTCTGATGCAGACGGCACCGTTTCCGGGAAGCGCAATTGTGTGTCTCTCGTCTTTTTCACCGGTTGCGCAGGACCGACGGCGTTGCAGCCGACGATGAGAACCGAGGAGCTTCCTTCCGGACGCGGGGAGATCAGCAGGCAGGTGGCGCGATCCGCAAGGGCGCCGCCTTCGCCGACCTGGATCTCAAACGGCTCCGTCACCGTCCCTCCAGCGTCGTTTCCGGGCAAGCGCCAGCCGGCGACGTCCGCCGCGGGATCGAGGCGGGTCGCGACGACGTACCCTTGCGCCGAGGCGTAGAAGGTGTACATGACCTCCCAGGAAACGCGGCGTGGGGCGGGGGCTGCGGGTGCAGGGGCAAACCCTCCCGTGCGGAGCCGGATGCGCACCGGGGAATGCTCGAGGAGTTCCTGAAATCCCTCGGGTTGCGCTGCAAAGACGCCGGACCGATCGGCGCCGCCGAAGGGGTTCGGCCCGACGGGAGCGCCGGCGGCGAGATTCCGCAGGCGGTTCGGATCCGCCGCGAGATCGTACCAGCCGACGACCTGACCGCGATCGAACGTCCACTCAAACCGCCCGCTGACGCCGACGTTGAGGCGATGCCCCTGCTTCTCGAGGAAGAGCGTCCCCGCGGGAGCGGCGCGTGACGCGAGGATCGACTGACGATCGGCGGTCAGGAGGAGGTCGTCGATCGTCAGTTCAAGGGGCGCGTCTGCGGCCGCCGGGCGGAGGCGCAGCTCGCGCACGTCGTCCAGCGGGATGACGGCGCCCGGTGCGAAGACGTCCAGCTCGATCGTGTTCCACCCCGCTTCGATCGATATCGGCTCGGTGTAGCGCTGAGCGGATTCTCCGCGGCCGCCGCGCAGTTCGATGATCAGGCGCGCGGGGCGGGTCGCGCGCACCGACATCATCAGAAGATCGAACCCGCGCCAGTCTCGCTTCAGCGTCCAGTCCGCGGAGTCCTCGCCGCTGAAGACGATCGCATCTTCCACCGACGCGAGACGGCATTGCAGGGCGCGGTCGCCGGTCGCCGGTCGCCCCACGCGGACCGCCTCTCGCGCATAAGCGTCGCCCGAGGCATTGATGGCGGTCACGATCGCGGCGTGCTCCGGCGACTCGAAATCGGCGATGACGGAGAAGCGCCCCTCATGAAGCTGGGGGTAATGCCGGCGAAGGCGGTCGGCCTGAGGGTCCACGCCGGACGCGCGGTCCCTGCTCAGTTGCCGGCAGGACGCCGGCAGCAACCCCGTCGCTGCGACGATCGCGTACACAAACCCGCCCGATCGGATCGCGCGTCGTTTCGTCATGCCCCGTCAATCTGCCACGAAAGGCGTCGGAAGGGAAGGACGTCCCGGTGGCGGATTCGCCGGGGGCGAGTATCATCAGGGCGGTCCGGACGGGGCGCCCGCACAGTGAAGCGCCGCCGCGACGGGCTGTCCTCGACGATCAGGCTTCTCGGAAAGGTGAACATGATCCCGGACTGCATGACCGAGTTCTTCCGCTGGATGGACGCGCACGAGGGGCGTGTTCCGCTGCCCGAACTGGTGCGCCAGGTGCGGCGGGTCGGGGTGACCTTCGACGAGGTCAGCCACGTCGCGCAGTTCAACCCGGAGCGCTACCAGCGGAACCTGCTGCACGCCGGACCGGGGTATCATGCGCTGGTCCTGTGCTGGCGCAACGGGCAGCGCAGTCCGATCCACGATCACAAGGATTCGTCCTGCGCGGTCAAGGTGTTGCGCGGGACAGCGACCGAGACGTTCTTCGACCGCGCCCCGAACGGACTTCTGATTCCGACGCGATCGCGCACGCTGGAGGAAGGGGAGATCTGCGGGTCGCAGGACGACGACGTCCACCAGGTGTCGAATCTTCAGCCGGGCGGGCGGGATCTGGTGACGCTGCACATTTACTCGCCGCCGCTGACGGCGATGCGCGTGTACTCGCTGACGGACTCGCGCATCACCTGGATGGAAGACCCGATTTTTGAACTGGTGGACGGCGGGGGCATCTGACGATCCGCCCTTGCGACGGCGAACCTCATGAGCACGATCATCGCGCCGCCGGGATCTCCGCAGCCCCGCCCCGGGTCTTCGACCGTCTCTTACTTCGGACCGCTCAGCGAAGACGCCTACGGCGCGCTGGCGTCGATGGAGGGCGTGTACGACCTGCCGCTGGTCGAAGCTGCGGGAACGTCAAGAACGGGTGCGGCGCCGTCGGCGTGGCCGGGGTATGCGCTGACGGCGGGGGCGTGCGTCATCGCCTACGCCCTGCACTACCTTCCGGTCTGGCCGTTTCAGGTGGGGACGGGCGCGGCGGCGCGGCGGCCGATCAGCGCCGCGATCCTGGCGATCCTGGTCGGTCTTGCGATCCGCAACTTTCTGGGGCTTTCGTCGGCCGCGTTGTCGGGGTGCAAGAAGGTGGTTCGCGGGGTCATCCCGGCGGCGATCATTCTGATGGGTGCGGAGCTTCAACTGTCGGCGATGACGAAGGTCGGGTTTCCGGTGCTGGCGGTGATCGCGGCGGGGATCGGAGTGGCGATCGGAGCGTCGTTTCTGCTGGGGCGGGTGCTGGGGCTGTCGTCACATGCGAGCCTGCTGGTCGGAGCGGGGACGGCAATCTGCGGAAACAGTGCGATCGTCGCGGTGGCGCCGCTGATCAAGGCGAAGGATGAAGAGGTCGGGTGGTCGGTCGGAACGATCAACGCGCTGGGCCTGCTGGTGATGCTGGCGTGTCCGGTGGCGGGTTCGGCGCTGAACCTGACGGACGATCAATACGGCGCGTGGAGCGGGACGGCGATCCACGCCGTGCCGCAGGTCGTCGCGGCGGGCGCGGCGTTCAGCACGAAGGCGGCGGCGATCGCCACGCTGGTCAAGCTGGTCCGGGTGGCGATGCTGGCGCCGCTGGTGTGTGTGCTGGCGATGCTGGCGGCGCGGCGGGTGCGCGGCGGGGCGGGAGCGTCCGGCGCGGTCACCGTGCATTACGCGCGGCTGATCCCCTGGTTTGTCTGGGGGTTTCTGGCGATGTCGGCGCTGTCGTCGCTGGGGTTGATCCCGAAGCTGGCGTTTCCGTCGGACGGGGTGCTCGGCGACGCACAGACGCTCTCGTTGCTGCGC
Organism: Phycisphaerae bacterium; assembly: GCA_022072505.1. GTDB lineage: Bacteria > Planctomycetota > Phycisphaerae > UBA1845 > UBA1845 > JABWBH01. The sequence continues at coordinate 491 of JAJVHU010000016.1, read as the reverse complement.
GTGTTCAAGGAGGCGGGCAGTCTCCTGCTGGCGGCGGCGATGGCGGCGATCGGGCTGGAGTTGAGCGTCGCGGGGATGATCCACGTCGGCCGCCGGGTGTTCCTCTGCGGGTTGGGCGCTTCGATCGCGCTGGCGGTCGTAAGCCTTGTCCTGTCGCGGGTGCTGCTCTGAATTGTCCGTCTCGACCTGGCGGCGCGTCACGGACCGCAGGTTCGCGCGGGCTGAAGCCGCGCGGCTCGGTTTTGCAACAGCGTCCAAGCTCGACTTTCGCCGTTTTTGAGGGAGGGAGAACCTCTGAAGGATCGGGGGCATCAACACCGCGGCCTGGGGTTTTGAAACCTCCGGCAGTTCGGGCGGGGGTGATGATCCGGGGGTTCGCCTTGTGCGAAACCTCAATCCCTGCGTTTTTCCCCGCGATTCACGAAATCCCCCCTCCGGGAAAGGGCAAAGTCGATCTGTGTGACACGGCGCGAGTTCTGTGGGCCGGTGCG
>JAJVHU010000054.1 GCA_022072505.1 Phycisphaerae bacterium | reverse complement strand
TCAAACACCATAACCAGGAACCCAAACCCCTCGTCTGGAAGGCCGACCTCGCGGACATCCTCCCCAAAATCGTCCGAGCACACGAGGCGCTCGTTAAGAGTCAGTAATTGTGGAACATTACACTAGCATATCGGCATGTGTCGCCCCGCAACCACAGCAACCATCCCAGACAACGTGTGGATTCCTTGATCTTACGCCGCCACCCTCCGCCCAAACCTAGACCTTTCGCACCCTCCCAGAGGCTACCTTGACAGACCTGCCTCAAGCCCTGACGATTCTCTTTGAGTCGATTCAGAAATCGCTTCGGTTCCCAGCGCCAAAGCTCAGGGCTGGCCATAATTCGCAATCGTAACTACGGCAACTGACGACTAATAATAATAAGCGTGACATAACGTTGGCTTCTGAATCTCTTCTTGACTCCGGTTCGTAAGTACGGTATATGTTATACCTTACGTCGTCAAGGGCTCGGAAACCGGAATTCAAGCAGGGGGGGGCCACGATGGCTCGGAAGGCAAGTGGGGCGGAAGCGGGTGAGGCCGGGCGGCGGCATCGGCTGCCGCTGCCGAAGGTGATGACGGTGGCGGAACTTCACGAACGGTTCGGCACGGACGAAAACTGCCTGGAGCACCTCAGGAAGGTCCGCTGGGGCGAGGGGCTGGAGCGGTTCGCCTGCCCGGCCTGCGGACACGTCAAGGGCTGGTGGCTGGGCAAGCGTAAGCTGGTCGAATGCGGCGCCTGTCATCATCAGACGTCGGTGACGGCGGGAACGATCTTCCATCGCCTCCGTTCGCCGCTGCACAAGTGGTTCTGGGCCATCTACCAGATCAGCCAGGACAAGAAGGACATCGCGGCCCTGGAGCTGGCCAAGCAGATTCGGGTCGGCTACCAGACGGCCTGGACCATGCTGCACAAGCTGAGGACGGCAATGCGGTCGCGTGATCAACGCTATGTGCTGCAAGGACTTGTGGAAGTCGACGAGTGCTATGTCGGCGGCCAGGCCGATGACGGTACGACCGGCCGCGGGGCGTCGAACAAGACCGCGGTGGCCGTGGCCGTGGAGCTGCGTGCCGACGGCAGGCCGGGACGCGTGGCGATGCAGTCGATGGAACGACCCGATACCCATAGTTTGCGGAAGTTCGCGGAGTCGAAGATCGAAAAAGGCGCCACGCTCAAGACGGACGGATGGGGTGCGTATGCGTCGGTGGCGAAGTCCGGCTACCAGCACAAGGCCATCGTCACCGGCAGCGGCAAGCAGGCCGTGCAGAAGTTCCCCTGGGTCCACACGTTCATCAGCAACATGAAACGAATGCTGTTGGGCACGTACCATTCGGTGTCCCCAAAACACCTGGATCGCTACCTCGCCGAGTTCGACTACCGCGGCAACCGCCGCTGGCAGGAAGCAAGCCTCTTCGAGCGCCTGATCCTGGCGGCTGTCGGCGCTAAACCCATCACGTGCAGGCAGTTAATCACCGGAGCCAGTTAGAGATTCAGGTGTTGGCATTAATGGAATGGAGCTATTGTGGAGAACCTTATCCTATTCCGAGGTATCGAACGCTTACTGATTGTGCTCGGAGGCATTTTTGCTCTAGCCTCGGCAGCTTACATGCTCCGCCTACGATCCACAGGTAAGACCTCCCTGATCTTCGAGCAAAAGGAAGGCGCGAGCTTAAGCATACAGCTGCTTAACGCGTCGCCAGCCATCTTCTTGGCATTGTTCGGCGCAGCGATTCTTGCCCACGCCCACTTGACCACCCTGAAACTCACCACGGATATCGGCACTCTTAAACAGGTGGCTCAATTAGACAAGCAGCTAGGCCAAACAAACGGAAAACATTCCATATCTTTGGAGTATGGAGAAACAGTGAATGCACTTCGGAATTTCCTTGAGATCACTTCCCAATACTCAAAACAAAATGGGCCAAAAGATTTTGACAAATTGGGAACTTCCGCGCAGGGCGCCCTGTCCCAACTCGAAAATTTGGAGTCGCAACTCGACGATTTAAAACAGAAGCTCAGTAGGCTCGAACAGGAGTAATATCGATGCGATCGATCTTTCTTATTTCGATCCTGATCACATGTATGCACACAAACAATGCCGTTTCCCAAACGGCCTTTGACCGATACGCCCTACGACTAGTTTCCCAGGGAGATAATGGAGATACTCGAACGGGCACTGCGACCGTCTTGGAACATTCCGGGCATACCTATCTTGTCACAGCTCTACACGTTATTCACAATTCAACGAATATCGGAATCGTCAAGCCTGGAGCCCTCGATAATGACCCGCTTCCGATCACTACAATTTTAGGCTCTCCGACTCCCCTAGGTTGTTTCCCAGAGGCCGACATCGCCGTGCTTCGCCTTTCCGCCGCTGGAAGCAAATCGCTTCGGGACTGGAACCGTCTCTCCCTGCGCCTAATAGATGCGAATACGACCCAAAGCAACGAAGTCGGAAGTTGGGTGGCCGTTGGAAACCCGAAGTTTTATCGCCTGGGCCACCTCGAATTGGCCCACAACATTCCCTTTCCAGCCTTTTGCAGTGAGAGCTCGCGAACGCTGGGATCTCTGCGCAAGGGTGACCTCGTGGACAGTTCCTCCGCAGCCGCGACCCGCATTCTTCTTCTTGAGGGAAGATTCATCGGCCCCGGGTTCAGCGGCGGTCCACTGATTCGAGAAATTCAAGGATCCGACCCACGAATGGAGTTTGGCGGAATCATCATTGGAGGCGACGCGAACATTCCGGCCGATGAGCGCAAGAGTAGTCTTCCCGCCAAAGGTTGGTTCTGGGCGATTCCTTCTCGTGACTTAGAAAAGCTGCTGGCACACGAGTTCCAGGAAATGCCCCCTGCTTCGCCATGGCCGCAGCCGCTAATCAAGAATATTGTATGGTTTGCCGATGACGACCGCTCGCTGCTCGCTTCACTTCTACGCTATGTATCAACGGTGGCAGCGAAACTTCCTGAACCGAGCAACGAACGTCGAGCACAAAAGTGGAGTTATCTTGACCAAACAGCGGCTTTCCAAGCATTGATTGGAGACGTCTATGGCGCGAGAGAGACAATTCGATCAATGAACAGTGTTCAAGTTATTGAACGTGAAGAACAGGACGGGGTAACTACTGGATATATTCTGCGGTCTCGAGCGGCGGAGTATTGTGCAGTGGCTGAAGCTATGAGCGGTATGCCCATTACCCAATTGTCCACGGTGATGGAGGAGGCTGATTCCGCTGAGGAAAGGGTGGCGCGCTTGGGCCGGCTGGCCGTTATAGCGGCGCGCGCTGGTGCCGCGGGCCGAGCGGAGGAGTTGCTTGACCGCCAGAAGGAACACCTTGACATCTTAACTGCCTGGAACATCAAAGCTGAATGTGCATTGTTATGCGCAAAGGTATGTCGAGCCCGTGGTGATTTGTCGAATGCCGAGAAGGCATTGGGCAATGCGCGCGAGTTACTCGCAACGGCTCCTGACTATCCCGACGAGCGCGCGACTAGGAAGTGCTTTCGTCACCAGATCATTTGTGAATTGGTCGCACTAGGACATGAGCCACAAGCCAAGGAACTCGTTAGTGGGCTTTTTTGCAAAAGCCTTCTGATAGCCTATGCGATACACGGTCAACGAAATCAGGCTTTAGAGTTTGCATCGAGCATTGAGCGGATTGATTGGCGCGGCGACGCTATGTTGGAGGCCGCAAAGGCGTGTGCTCGTAAAGGGGATATTGATACTGCCGTATCTTTCCTTTACCTGTATCATCAGCTTCCTGCAGAGAAGTTGTTTCCTCCTGAGCCATTGTTTGATGAGATGCTTCCCAAATCGAAGGACCACGTCGATGATCCGTGTATTGGCGATGGTTGCACAACAACAGACGACAAGGCCTTATCGCAACTTATTCTATGGTTGGATTGTGCAAACGAGATTATTATTGATTCTATTGGGTATGCACCGGACAAATGCAGAGATTTGGCAAAAACTACATCAAGAGCGCTTTGTGAGCTGAACATCGGCGAGATCGATAGTCCATTCCGACAACAGCACATTGTTGGGTTGTCCCTGAGCTTGGCGATGTCTCATGCCCTTCTTGGTTCACACGAAGCCCTCCCTGAACTGTTCGATCATATCGGAGCTGCTGTGTCCAACATGGGTGAGGGTGCGCAGGATGATGTCCTACTTGTGATGGCATTGGCTTACGCAATATCCGGAAATAGTGCTCGTGCCTATAAAGCTGCGGATGGGTTGCAGAACCGTGGCTTAAGGCTGACTGTTCGCCAGTTTGTGTCGTCGCTCGCCGAGGGAGGCGGCAATAGAACCAAAGCGTTGGCTGCATTAGGGAGCAGGCTTGAGACGATGGCGGACGCGAATACCGACGCGCTGATTCAGCTATCGTTGGCCTTGGTGAAGCGTATGGCGCCTGAGATGCTGACGGGTGGCTTAGATAATGAGGATGATTCCGGCTGGTGCCCGTAGACCCTGACACATGACTTGCACCCGATTTATGATCCCGCTGCTATTCTGGTTGCTTGGTTTTCCGGATGTCGGGCGGGCAAGCCGCAGTCACTCGAACCTCAGCGCCTCGACCGGATCCATCCTTGCGGCGCGGATGGCGGGGTAGAGGCCGCTGATGAGACCGACGAAGGTCGCCACCGCCAGCGCCATGACGATGCTCGCCGGCGGGGTGTACGTTTTGAGCACCGCGGTGATCTGCGACAGCAGGTCGCTGAAGGCGTAGCCGACCACCACGCCCAGCGCCCCGCCGAGCAGGCTGATGACCCCGGCCTCGACGAAGAACTGGAACCAGATGTCCACCGGTCGCGCCCCGACGGCGATGCGCACGCCGATCTCCCGCGTCCGCTCGGTTACCGAGACCATCATGATGTTCATGATCCCGATCCCGCCGACGACCAGCGAGATGCCCGCGATGCTGTAGAGCACGACGGCCATGATGAGCGTGACGTCGCGGAGCTGGTTCTTCGCCTGCTCCTGGGTGAGGATCTGGAAGTCGTCGGGTTCGCCCGCGCGGAGGTTGTGCGACTCGCGGAGGATGCGCGTGACGCTGTCGAGGCAGGAGGACAGTCTGCGGGACTCGGCGGCCTGCACGACGAGCATGTCAAGGTATCGCGCGCCGGTCATCCGCTGCAGCGTCGTGACCGGGATGAACACCATGTTGTCCACCTCGACGAAGCCCAACATGCCGCGCTCCTCCATCACGCCGCGGACGATGAAGCGCTTGCCGTTCAGATCAACATCCTGTCCGACGGCGGGGCGGGCGCCGAAGAGATCCTGCTTGACTTGGTGCCCGAGGACGCAGACGAACGCCCCGTTGCCTTCGAGATCCCCGGACTCGAGAAAGCGCCCGTCGACGGGTTCGTAGCTGTTCATCGAGGCGTAGGCGTCGCTGGTGCCCAACAGCGTGCATTGCGTGGTGCGGGCAAGCTTCTGCGCCTGCGCCGGGCGCTGCATCTGCGGAGAGGTCGCCCGGACGGATTCCGACGCTTTTCGACGAATCAGGGCTTCGTCATCGAGGGTCAGCGACGGAGGCATGACGCCGCGGCGGCGGGTGCGGTCGCTGCTGCCGTTGATGACGATGAGCTGGTCCGCCCCCAGGGCCTCGAAGCGCTGGAGGATGTCGCGCTCCATCCCTTTCAGCACGGAAACCGCGGAAATCACGGCTGCGACGCCGATGATGACGCCCAGCGTCGCCAGGATCGACCGAAGGAAGTTCGCCCGGAGGCTGACCAAGGCCATCTTGAAGATGCGCAGGAAGATCACGGTCGGACATGATAATCCGGGCGATCCGCGGCGACAACCGGCCCCATCGTGTTGCGCCGCCTTGCCGGCGGGAGGGCTGGACAGCGCCGGTCCCGATCCGTTAGGGTGCGCGCCGGGTGCGGTCCACGTCGTGGAAACCGGCGGCCGTCACCGCGGGGGGCGGATCCTGGCGTGGTCGCACGGTGTGCGTGTGACCGTGAGACGAACGCTTCCTCCCGGGCGCGGTTCGGTTTTGAGAGAAGAGCGCTTCCTTACGGGCGCGGCTCGGTTGGGGGGCTCGGTTTTGATACGACGTCTTTTTAATAAGGAGATGCGAATGAAAAAGCAGGGGCTGGGAGTGTTGGGGCTTTGCCTGGCGGGCGCGCTGGTTTCGGGCTGCGCGTCGAACAAGATGGACATGGAGATGATGTAGGCGCCGTCGCGTCCGGCGGAGCTGGACGCGCTGAATGCGTTCACGGGCACGTGGAGCGCGTCGTGGGATTGCACGATGGAGGGCGTGCCGGAGCCGATGAAGGGCACGGGCACGTCGGTGGTCGCCTGGGAGTGCGACCAGTGGGTGATGCTGGAGCGCTTCACCGGTTCGATGGGAGAGGACAAGTTCCACGGCATCGGCATGTGGTCGTATGACCCGAAGAGCGGGAAGTACCCGATGCGCTGGATGGACAGTTTCGGGGGCGTCGGCGACGGGACGGCGACGTACGACGCGGCGACCCGCACCTGGACGATGAAGGGCAAGGGGTCGGGCATGCAGGCTTCGGTGATGGAAGGCACGATGCGGTTCGTGGACGACAACACGATGGAGTGGACGCACACGGAGTGGAACTCCTGGAAGACCCAGAAGACGATGAGCATGAAGGGCACCAGTCGGAAGCAGTGACGTGCGGCATCCGCGGGGGCGCTCCCGATCCCCGCGTCGGGTTCCGTCATCCCCCCTCCCGCCGACGGGCCGGAGGGGGTTTTTTCGTTGATTGACCGTCCCTTCCGAACCGCGCTAGAATCGGTCGCCCGGTCCGATGCACGCGGCGAACGTCGCGGTCGGAGGGGAGACGGCGGAGTTGACGGGTGTACGCACGTCTGCTGGGGTTCATCATTGTCGCATCGTGGGTGACGGCCACCGGCTGGCTGGTCAAGCATGATCTGCTCCCCGTCTGGACGGCGAGTCCCGCGCCCAGCCCGCTGCGGGCGGACTGGCTGGCCCAGGGCCGGACGGTCGAGCTTCAATGCGGCGTGTTCCGGGACAACGGTCGGATCGGCACGATGTGGACGATCTACCGCTACCGCCCGCAGGTCATCGAGCGCAACGACCTCATCCTCCTGGAAGATCTGGTTCCGCAGTTGCCTTCGCTGCGCGTCGAGGGGGGCGCCACGTTCACGCCTGACGGCGCGCTGGACAGTCTGAAGGTGGAGCTGCGCGTCAGCAATCACGGGTTTCCGATCACGCTCAGCGGCGAGCGGTTTCCGCAGGATTTCGCGTTCACGCTGGACGCGGGGCTGGGCGGGATCAAGCCCTTCAAGGTTCCGGTCGGCGACGCGGACATGATCGCCGAGGCGTTCAACCCCTTCACCACGCTTCCGAAGCTGTCGGTCGGGCAGTCGTGGCGCATGCAGGTCATCAATCCGCTGGCGGCGCTGCTGAACCTCTCGGAGAAGTTCCGGCCCGTCGTCGTCCGCGTCACCGGGCGCGAGAAGCGGGCAACGAATTTCGGCACGCGGGACTGCTTCGTCGTCGAGGCGGAAGGCGTGACCGCCTGGGTCGATGATGAGGGCGTCGTGCAGGTGCAGGAGGTGCGCCTTCCGGTCGGATCGACGATCCGCCTCCTGCGAGAACGTTATGATGAGACGCTGCACAAGATCGCGTCGGACAGCCGACGGTTGTGGGAGCTGCCCGAAGGCGAGGGGCGGCGGTGACGACGGTCGTGACGGCTGGACGCCCGTGCGGAGCGGGAGACGTCGCGTCGCGCCGCGTTCCGGTCTGAAGGACGCAACCGTCCGACGAAGGATGAGACGACGGAACCAGGGTGAATGATCGACTCATGAGTGCGGAACCGTCCAGCGTGGGACCGGCGATCGAGCTGGTCGGCGTGCGCAAGTGCTACGGGCGGCAGGTGGCCGTGGCGGACTTGTCGTTGACGATCCGCCGCGGGGAGATCTTCGCGTTTCTGGGTCCGAACGGAGCGGGGAAGACGACGACGATCAAGATGATCGCCGGTCTGTTGCGTCCGAACACGGGGCGCGTGACCGTCTGCGGACACGAGATGAACATGAACGGAACGCCGGCGAAGGCGCTGATGTCCTACGTTCCGGATCAGCCCTTTCTGTATGACAAGCTGACCGGGCGCGAGTTCCTCGATTTCGTCGGGCAGATGTACGACATGACCGGCGAGCAGCGGCGGGACGCGCTGAAGCCGCTGATCGAGCGCCTCGCGTTGGGCGAGTTCCTCGACCGCCTCACGGAGACTTACAGTCACGGCATGAAGCAGCGGGTCGTGCTGGCGGCGGCGCTGATGCACGATCCGGAAGTGCTGGTGATCGACGAACCGATGGTGGGGCTGGATCCGCGCACGGCGCGGTCGGTGAAGGACGCTTTCCGCGAGCGGGCCCGCGCGGGGCGGACGGTGTTCATGAGCACGCACACGCTGGAGGTGGCGGAGGCGATCGCGGACCGGATCGGGATCCTCAACGCCGGACAACTGGTCGCGCTGGGCACGCTGGACGAGTTGAAGGCGCGGGCGACGCGCGAACACTCGCTGGAGGACATCTTCCTGCGCATGACGGAGACGGGCGATGAGACCGTCGTCTGACCCGGCGCCGGCGGAGACGGTCGCGAGGGCGGCGGCGATCGGCGAACCGCGGGTCCGCTCCCCGAAGCACGCGCCGGGGTCGAAGTTCGGTCTGATGCTGCGGATGCGCGGGCGTCTGACGATCAATCACGTCCGATCGGCGCTGACGGAGGCGCCGGTGCGGGTGGCGATGACGGCGCTCTTCGTCGTCGTCATCTGGTTCGGGCTTTACGGGTTGTTCCTGCACGTCTTCCGCCTGCTGAGGCAGACGCCGCTGGAGGGCGTGGTGGCGATCCCGCTGGTCTTCAACTTCTTTTTCCTGGCGATGCTGGCGCTGCTGGTGTTCTCGAACGCGATCCTGGCGTTCGGATCGTTGTTCTCGCGGGAGGAAGTCCCCTACCTGCTGTCGCTGCCGCTGCCTCCGGTGGACGCGGTCCTGATCAAATACCTCGAGACGCTGGTGTTTTCGAGCTGGTCGCTGATCCTGCTGGGACTGCCGCTGATGATGGCGATGGCGGACGCGACGGCTGAACCGCGCATGTTCTACCCGCTGTTCCTGGCGTTTTTCCTCGCCTTCATTCCGATCCCCGGAGCGCTGGGGCTGGGGCTGGCGTGGGCGATCGCGCGGTTCTTCCCGCGGAAGATCAAGCACCGCTTCCTCAAGGCCGCGGGCGCCGCCGCGTGCTTCGCGGTCGCGTATCTTCTGATGACGTTTCAGCGCCTCCCGATGGACAGCGAGAAGTGGTTGCGCGAGTTTCTGACGCAGGTGCATTTCGTGGAGTCGGCGTTGTGGCCGAACACGTGGGTGGCGAAGGGCATTGACCACGCGATGGGCAACCGCCTCGACGAGTCGCTGGGCTACCTGTTTGTGACGCTGGCGAACGGCGCGTTCCTGAGCTGGATCGCGGTTCACCTCGTCGCGCGGCATCTGGCGGCGGCGTACGACACCGCCACGTCCGCGCGTCACGGCGTCCGCGTCAGCGCGGCGGACCGGCCGGCAAGTCTGCTGGAAGCGGTGTTCTTTTACCTGTCCCCGGCGCTGCGTCGGATCGCCGTCAAGGATCTGCGCACGTTCCTGCGCGACCCGCTTCAGTGGAGCCAGCTTCTGATCCTTTTCGGATTGATGACGTTCTACCTGATGAACATCCCCTACCGCCACGGCGACCTGACCAGCGGCGCGTGGACGCTCATCATCCCCTTCCTGAACCTTTGCGCGGTGAGCCTGATTCTGGCGACGTTCACCAGCCGGTTCGTGTACCCGCTGATCTCGCTGGAGGGACGGCAATTGTGGCTGATCGGGCTGCTGCCGATCCGGCGGGGTCGGATCCTCGTGGCGAAGTTCGCGTTCGCGCTGACCGTGACGCTCCTGGTGGCGGGCGCGACGCTGAGTCTGGAGATGATCCTGCTCAAGCTGGACTGGCGGTGGGCGCTGATCCACCTGGCGGTGACGCTGGCGGTGTGCTTCGGGTTGTGCTCGCTGGCGGTCGGGATCGGGGCGCGCTGGCCGATGTTCCACCAGTTGAACACGGCGCGGATCGCCAACGGCATGGGCGGAACGATCAACCTGGTGGCGTCGGTGCTGTTGTCCGGGGTGCTCTTGACGGTGACGGGCTACGCGACGTGGCGGGCGCAGCGCGAGGATCCGCTGGGGCTGCCGACCTGGGAGACGGTGGGTTTCGCGGCGGTCGTGTTGATCATCGCGTTGTCTGCGGGGTCGACCGTCCTGTCCGTCGGGGCGAAGCATTTTGAGCGCGTCGAAGTCTGATCCGGCGCCGGCGGTCGCCGCGTCGCATACCCCTGGGGCGGGACGGCGGGTCTTGCCTTCCGGACGACGTTGGGTTTTGTTGACATCCGCCCGGCGCGGAACGTATGCTCACGCCAACGCCGGGCGTCTTTACCGGTCGAGATGGGAGACACAGGATGGTACCGGGCCGTTTTGAAGATATCACCAGAACAATCGGGAAAAGCCCCCTCATCAGAATCCGCCGCCTGATCGACGCTCCGGCGACGGTCTTCGCCAAGCTCGAATTCTCCAACCCGCTGGCCAGCGTCAAGGACCGCATCGGCGTGTCAATGATCGACGCCGCCGAACGCGACGGAAAGATTCATCCGAAGACGCACATCATCGAGCCGACCTCGGGCAACACGGGGATCGCGCTCGCCTTCGTGTGCGCCGCGCGCGGATATCGGCTGACGCTGACGATGCCGGAGAGCATGTCGATGGAGCGGCGGGCCGTGCTGAAGTTGCTGGGGGCGAACCTGGTGCTGACGCCCGCGACGGAAGGCATGCGCGGCGCGATCGCCGCCGCGGAGCGGCTCGCCTCCGAAGACGCCAACGGCTGGATCCCCCAGCAGTTCAGCAACCCGGCCAACCCCGAGATTCACCGTAAGACGACGGCGCTGGAGATCTGGGACGACACGGACGGAAAGGCGGACGTTTTTGTCGCCGGCGTCGGCACGGGCGGAACGATCACCGGCGTGGGCGAGGTCATCAAGTCGCGCAAACCGGGATTCAAGTGTTACGCCGTCGAACCGGAAACATCACCCGTCATCACCCAGAAGCGCAAGGGCCAACCCCTTCAGCCGGGCAAGCACCTCATTCAGGGCATCGGCGCGGGTTTCATCCCCGGCGTCCTGAACCTCGACGTTATTGACGACACGGTGCTCGTTTCCAGCGAGGATGCCTTCGCGTGGGCGAAGCGCGCGGCGAAGGAAGAGGGAATCCTCTGCGGCATTTCCTCCGGCGCGGCGCTGTGCGCGGCGGATCGCGTCGCCCGGATGCCGGAAAACAAGGGAAAGACGATCGTGACGGTGCTGGCGAGCTTCGGCGAACGCTACCTGTCCACGGCGCTTTTTGATCAGAAGTAATCCGTCGTCGCGGCTGGCGGCTGGAGCGGGGCGACGGGAGGCCTGTGATACGAGAACCTCCGCCGCGCGAAGCGCGGATGCGCCTCGCCTGGGGTCATCGGCGATGCCGCTCGCACCGCTTTCTCCATCCTCGACCAAGGCTGAACACGTATGCCGCTTTCCTCGGAACGAGACGCTGTCGCCGCGGCGCTGGGGCGCATCCCCAGCGGCGCAGGAATTCTGACCACCGCCCACGGCGGACGGCGCACCGGCATGTTGGCGTCGTGGTTTCAGCAGGCGTCGTTCGATCCGCCGGTCGTCACCGTGGCGGTGAGGCGCGGCCGACCGGTGCAGCCGCTCATCGAGGCCTCGTCCGCGTTCGTGCTGAACGTCGCCGCGGAGTCCTGCTCCGCTGCGTGGTTCAAGCACTTCGGACGCGGGTTCTCGCCGGATGAGGACGCCTTCGCCGGATTGACCGTGGACGAGACGGAATTCGGTCCGGCCCTTTCCGATGGCGCGTCCGCGTTGGGCTGCCGAGTCTGCGGACGGCTGGAGACCGGCGACCACCTCGTCTTCGCGGGGCAGGTCGTGCAGGCCTTCGGAGACCTCGCCCGCGCCCCTTATGTTCACGTCCGGCGCAACGGACTTTCGTACTGATCCGCAACCGGCGTAACCTCCGAGAAGTCTTTAGCCCCGGAAGGGGCGCTGGAAAACAGCCCAGCACGCCAGTCCTGGGAGGCCTTTGTTACAATGACGCTGCCGGGCGTCGCTGGGTCGTCAGCAAGCCGGCGAGGGGAATCATCATGCATCATGGAAAGAGCATCCGTGCGGTTGCGACGTTGGGTCTTTGCTTCGGGTTGATGACGGCGGCTCAACCCAACGCGGCTCGGGCGCAGGAGCTTCGCATCGACGTCTTTCGCATCCCCACGCCGGCCTCTCGTCCTTACACGATCACCGCCGGTCCGGACGGCTGCCTGTATTTCACCGAATCCCACGGCGACAAGATCGGGCGGATCACTCCCGAGGGCGTCATCACCGAGTTCGACGTTCCCACGCCCGACTGCGGTCCTTACGGCATCGCCGCCGGGGCTGACGGGCGCCTCTGGTTCACCGAGCGCTTCGCGGACCAGATCGGACGCCTCGACCCCGCCACCGGCCGCATCGACGAGTACCCGGTGAACACGCCTTTCGCCCAGCCCTGGGAGATCACCGCCGGTCCGGACGGCAACCTCTGGTTCACGGAGGAGGACGTTCATCAGATCGGGCGGATCCGCCTTAACGGCGACGTGACCGAGTTTCCGGCGGGGGCGTGCTGCTTCCCCACGGGCATCACCGCCGGCGCCGACGGGCATCTCTGGAGCACGGTCGAGATCGGCGACCAGCTTGTGCGCATGACCACCGACGGCGACGCCACGCTCTTCCCGGTGCAGACCGAACTGCAACTGCTGCTGTGGGATATCGTTCCCGGACCGGACGGGAATATCTGGTTTTCGGAGCTGGCAGGCCGCTCGATCGGCCGCATCACGCCCGACGGCGACATCCGGCGCTTCCCCGTCCCCGGCGAGTTCTCCGGCATCACTGGCATCGCCGCCGGACCGGACGGACTGCTGTGGTTCACCGAGAACGACACCGCACGGGTGGGCGCGATGCGCCCCGACGGCGAGATCATGTTCTCACAGGCGATCGAGCCGAACAGCCGGCCCTTGAGCATCGTTCACGGCCCGGACGGGAATCTCTGGTTCACGATGGCCGACGGCAACGCAATCGGGCGCATCCGCCGCGCCCGCAACGGGACGGCGTACGTCCTCTCGATGGACGCGGGGTTCTCCCCGGCGGACCGCGAGTGCCGCCTTGGTGACACCGTGCAGTGGACGTTCGTCGGTCCGCGGACGCACGGCGTCCGCGAACGCAGCGGGCTGGGTCTTTTCGACTCCGGTCCGATGCCGATCGTGTCATACTTCTCGCACGGGGTGACCGCCGCCGGGACGTACCTGTATGAGGACTCGCAGTTCCCCGTGTTCAAGGGGCGCATCCGGGCGGGAGTGGACGCGCCGAAGCGGGGGACGACCGGCGCGCCGTTCTCCGTCGTCTGGGCGACGCAGCCCGCGCCGGACGGGCACGGCTTTGACGTGCAACTGAAGTCGCCGGACGGTCCCGGCTACGAGGACTGGCTGACCGGCGTCACAACCCTCAGCGCCGAGTTCACGCCGCTCGTCCCCGGCGCGCACAAATTCCGCGCCCGCCTCCGCCGCGCGTCCGACGGCGAGGCTCTGAAGTTCTCCCCCCCGACCCGCGTCCGCGTCGGCAAGTAAACCGGTCCGATCCCGAACCCCCACGCCCTCAAGACCCAACCCGCCGTCGCGGCGCCTGAACCATCGTGCATAAACATGAATCCGACCACTCCGACGGCAACAACGACGCCTGGTGCCGCGCCGGGAACTCGATTGACGACGGCCAGATGCGGTACACTTATGACGCGTGGAACCGCCTGGTGAAGGTCACGCGCAAGCAGGACACCGACATCGTGATCCAGACCGCGGAGTACGACGGGCTGGGACGAAGGACGCAGAAAGTGGTGACGAAGTCGGGAGAACTCGACGGGACATTCGTGTGTTCCTACGCGGATACCCGAGCCGCGGGCTTCAGCCCGCGCGAATTCTCCGGCGGCGGCGGACTTGCCGGCATCGGAGGCGCCTCCCCCGGCGGCTGGTCGATCGTCGAAATCCGTGACGGCTCCAACAACGTGTATCAGCAGGTCTACCACGGCACGCAGTACATTGACGAGATCGTCGCCATGAGACTCGAGCACGGCTACGCCGTCGTGTATCAGGACGCCAACTGGAACACCATCGCCACCTGCGACCTCGCAGGTCGGGTGCTGGAACGCATCTTCACCACGCCCTACGGCTCGCCGATCATCGAACCCGAAACCTTCTTCGGAGATTACGACGGCGACGGCGACGTGGACTCCACCGACGACGCAAGCCTCGGCTCCGGCCAGACCTGCTGGGGAACCCCCTCCGGCACCTGCCGGGTGTTCGACTTCAACCAAGACGGAACGCTCGATTCGGCAGATGAGACCGTCATGACGGCGTTGGTGTCCGCGGCCTCGACGAATAGGAGGCACGAGAATCGGACGGTGTCGCCGACGGGGATGGCGTTCTTGCATCAAGCACTTCAATACGACCTCGAAATCCACGCAATCCAGAACCGAGCGAGGCAATACCTGTCGAAATCTGGGAGATTCTCACAAAGGGATCCGATCGGATATGTGGACGGAACCAATTTTTATGTGTACGCAAGAAACTCTCCGCAGAACCTTAGAGATCCGAATGGCCTCGGCCAGGTGTGTGTTGATTCGAGCTGTTCGGCAGCACCCCCAGGAAATGTGATTCCCGAACTGCAGCCCCCTCCACTCGTCCCTATGCCTGCACCGGGCACTTGCGTCGCTGTTGACGGCCTAATCCTTAATGGAAAGATGCATAAGGTAAGCGACGGTTGTACCATAACAGTTAGCTGTACAGCCAATGGCCCGGTGGCTACTTGCAGCTTTTTCTGTAGTCTATTCGGCGGCTGTCACGTTTGTAATAATCCAGGGCAGACGATTTGCCATTGCCGGTGTCTGAAATGGGAATACTTCGGCACCGGAGGCTGCTTCATGGGAGCCACCGTTTGTACAGGCGGTTGGAAGTGCAAGCCCGATTCTCCTTTCGTGTTTCCAGGACAATTTGACAAATGCGATCCAAGCAATTGTAACCAGTATTGCACGAATTACGGGTGCTCGCCATTCTAAACCGACACGACCGAGCAAGGCCTGACAGTTGGGTACGTTAAGGAAAATCCGTTGTCTACAGTGTTTTTATGATCTGAGGGGCCTGTGCCCCAGCTCTCGCTGTCCCGAGTGTGGGACGCCGATAAGTGAGAGTCGTCGGATGTTCCGAGTAGCGACGCGATCGTATCGCGAATGCAGTCAGACGATTCTGAGGCGAAGCGTTTTTGGAATAGCGGGTGGAATGTTGACTGGAGGCCTCTTGATAGCACGAAGTCATTTTTTTCTCATCCCCACGGTCCTGATGACATTGCTCTTTTGCCGCAGTACATTGGAGATTGCTGCGGAATATAGAGGAATCCGTTTGGCCGGAGGGGCATCGCGGGGATTAGCGGTTGTTTTGGTTCTTTTCGTAATTGCCTATACGCCTGTGATTGTTCTTGACGGTCTCCTCGTTTTCTATTGGATTTCCATCAATCTAAGCGATTAAGGATGAGAACTTGATCGCCAACTTGGCGGAGTACATCACAACGATGCATTCGGGGGGAGAGTTTGGCCCACTTCAGGCCGTGCGGGCTTCGTATTTGGGCACGACGGGACGGACACGTATCACGCTGTTGTTTTGCGCAAGAACGGCGGCACGGACACGCTCGAAGTGGCCAAGTACACCAGCGGGGCCGGCTGGGGGAGCACCCTCGACAGTTCGACCGGCACAGTCACCGCCAACACCGAATACACGATTCGCGGCTGGGTGCGGCAGAAAGCCGTCTACGCCAAACTCGACGGGCAAAACGTCGACTTCACGTACAACTCCTCGACGTTCTTCGGCGCAGGCAAGGTGGGCTGCGTCACCACGGTTGCCAACACCACGTTCGACGACTTCACGTACCTTCGCGCGACGCCCCACGATCCGGCGTGCCCGGGCTGGAACACCACGGGCGACGTCACGCTCGACACCGGCAACGGCAAGCTCACCGTCACCGGCAATACGTATGGGGGCGCCGCCGTGAGTCAGTGGGCGGGGGATGACGACTACATGGCCGAGGCCGATATCGACCTCAACAGCGGCGCGCTCGCGCACCTGATCATCCGCTACCTGGACCCGGATAACTGGATGGCGGCGGAGATCCGGGCCAATGGCAGCGTGCGACTGGTGAAGTGCCTCGATGGCCGCGAGACCAACGTCGCGTCGGACACGTACACGCCGGCCGGAACGGTCAACGTCAGGATCAAGGCCTCGGGCACGACGTATACCCTCTGGGTGGACGGCACGCAGGAAATCAGCACGACCGATGGCGACATCCCCTGGGGAACCGTCGCGCTTTCGGGCCGCAGCCCCAAGTTCAGCAACGTCAAAGTCGGCTACGACAACAATTCCGACGGCGACATCGCCGACGGCGACATCCTTGACTCGCCGCGTCATTCGCATTGCGAATGATGAACTGCAATGCAGTTCTATCGGCTCTGCCGATCGCGTCGTGTCAAGGGCGACCTCGTCCTCTCCGAAACCTTCGCCGCGACCGCCTTTACGCCCAATGCCGATCACTCCGACGGCACGAACGACGCCTGGTGCCGCGCCGGGAATCTTGTAGACGACGGCCAGATGCGATACGCTTAGGCGCTATTGCAAGACCACCGGTGGAGACGGGGAAAAGAACGCTTCCTGACGGGCGCGGGTCGGTTTCGCGGGGAACGCTTCCTGACGGGAGCGGCTCGGAAGTGCAACAGCGTCCAGGCGAGTTGGCTCCGGGGGCGACTCCGCACCGTGCGACGTGCCAACCCTGGCGCTCAGCATCGGTGCGGCTCCGTTTCATCAACCGGTCCTACCATTGTGCGTTGCGTCACGACCGTCGATTGATCCGCCGGGTTATTAATCCGAGCATATAATAGTTGACTTACGAGGATTTGCGGGGATCCTCCTACCCGCATGGCCATTCAGGATGCACGGACGTTGACGCCGGAGGCTCAGGAGGCGCTGCGGCGGCGGGTGATGGA
>JAJVHU010000061.1 GCA_022072505.1 Phycisphaerae bacterium | reverse complement strand
GTCGCCCCGATTTGGTTCAGATTAACGCCCTTCGACGAGCACGTCGAAGGGCTTTGTCGTTAGACGCATAGCACGTGCGTCTGCTGTCGCGGTCTCAATGGCGTGCCTCATCAAAGAACGAACAGGCCCACTTCGCCCGACGTTTGACGGGCGTTGAACAGGTAGGCTGGGTCAAAACTTGAATTTCTCGAACGCTTTCCCATTGAACTTGCACACACCGTGCTCGTGCGTTCCGAGCCACAAGCCATCCTCCCGGTCTCTGTAAATGGAGAACAGCGTGATGGGCTCTCCATTGACGAGGACGGGAAAGTTCTTCAGGTCCTTCCCGTCGTACCGCCACACGCCGGAGCCGTAGGTCGCCATCCACAGATCGCCGGCCTTGTCCTTGGTCATGGACATGATGTACGTGTAGCCCTCATCCTCGCCCGACTTGGGACTCGGGAGGCCGGGCGAACGGATGTAGGCAAGTCCGCCGGCGCTCTGGCTGGCCACGCCGGTTGGGTTCATGTCGAAGCGGTGCTTCGTGACGGTGATCCAGAACTTGCCATCCTTGTCTTCCATGATGGAGCGTGTGCCGAACGTGCGGTTGTCCCTTTCGTCGAAACCGAGTTCCGTTTCACCGATCCAGGCGAAGTTCTTGCCGTCGAAGCGGAGGGCGCCGAGGTTTGCGGTGCCGAACCAGACGTTGCCGCGGGTGTCGGTGTAAATGGTGTACGCGTCGTAGGGACATCCGCGCCTGGGGTACTTCGCACGCGGCCACTTGATTTCAAAAGAGTCTCCGTCTGCGGTTGTGGGAATCTTGAGGTGTCGCAGGGACTTGCCGTCGTAGAAGAGCGCCTGGGGGGCGTCGCCGCCTGCCGCGAACCAAAGCACATCGGGCCCGAGTTTCACTTCGGAGACGGCGGGTGCGGATTCGTCCAACTTCAGTGTCGTGAATGTGCGGCCGTCGAACTTGCTGATGCCGTTGCCGGTGTTGATGTAGAGATTGCCAGACCTGTCTTCCTGGATCTTGCCGATCTCGTTGTGGGGCAGTCCGGAGTCGGTGGTGAAGAGATCGAACGCGTTCCCTTCGCCCTTCCAGCGGTACAGGCCCCGGCCGCGGCTGCCAAACCAGTAGGTGCCCTTGCTGTCCTGGAACATGTACCAGATCGCCTTGTCGAGTTCGGTGGTGACTTTGAAGGGGGCGGGCGCGGCGGGTTGCGCGGCTGGCGGTGGTGGCAGCGGGGCGACGAGGCCGCCGGCTTGCGGCATGAACGCGGCCGTGATGAGCGAGAACGCGGTGAGGGTCAGAACGATGAATGTGTGTCGCATGGGGGATATACGATCGCTGTCGCCGGAGGGTCGCGCGGAGTCAGCCATTTCCGCTAGCACCAGAGACAATGCAACGAACGATTGAACGGTATGAGTCATGATGAATGCTCCAATCTGCAAGCAACCACAAGCGCGGGCTGACTATTTCGCCACCAGCAAGCCCACCATCTTCTCCCCCACCGCCTTCGCCGAAGCCGGGTTCTGACCCGTCACCAGCTTTCCATCCGCAACGCTGAACGCCGCCCACGGGCCGGTCTTCCGGAAGATCGCCCCCTGCTTGATCAGCGCGGTCTCCAGATCAAACGGCACATCCGCCCGCGCATACCCGTTCTCTTCCTCGGTCGTGAATGAGCTGATCGTCTTCCCGGCGACCAGGTACGCCCCGTTGCTCAGCTTTACATTCAAGAGCGACACCGGTCCGTGGCAGACCGCCCCCACTACCGCCCCGCGCTCGTACGCCTCCTTGATCACCTTCTTCAGCAGCGGATGCTCCGGCATATCCACCATCGGCGCCAGGCCCCCGGGCATGAAGATCGCGTCATACCCGCCGACATCCACGTCCGCGAGCTTCCGCGCCTTCTGCATTGCCGCCCATCCCTTCCCCACCAGGAACGCGAGGTTGTCGGGATCACCCGCGAGATGGAGCGCATCCAGGTACGGCACCTCGCCCGTCAGGCTCGCGAAGTCGATCTGATACCCCGCTCGGTCGAACTCCGCATACGGGTGCGCCACCTCCGGCAAGAAGTTGCCGACCCTCCGCCTATGCGGACCGATCTCGTGGGCGTTCGATACGATGATGAGCACTTTCTTCGGCATGAGATGCTCCGGCATGGTAGAATCAGAGAACGCCCTGACCGCGATCACTCACGCTGTGTCGATCAGCATACGTCGGCCGACGACTCCTTTCAATCGACGGTTCGACCGCGCTACGGCACCGCCGGCCCCGGGTCCGCGGCGAGTCACATTTCACCGTTTCACGGCCAGCAAAACCCGGACTCCAGGCTTCCAGGCCCGTATCCCCTCGACAAAGAGTTCAACTGGCGTCCTGTCACCCCGATTTGACGGCGGAAGTTTCACGGAGCCCATTTCACGGCATGCGGGTTGCGAGCGGTTCCAGCCGTCTTTGATACGAGCATGAGGCAGCCAACCGGTCAGGTCTTGTGCGATATCGCTCGCACCGCGTTTGAGGTCGTCAACCGCCTCCTGGCTCGCGATTAACTGCTCGTGAGCTGCGGTCGGAAACGACCGCATCTCGTCAGGTCTACCGCGAAGAGTGCATCACGATCGAGATGGCAGCCACGTTGAGGGAGCGATTCCCTCGGAACGGGGAGATCATGCTCGTCGCTCCGGCTGCTTCCGGCGAGACCTCAAGGCTCCTGCGATCCTCTTGGGGTTCGGACACGGCGCCATGATCATCCTCCGTGACGAGCATTTCAGCCTGAACGCCAAGAGTCTATCTTGCGTGGCAAGGGAATTCATCACGGGCTGATAGGCCGCCTTGTCTCCGCAAGCGTCGCCTGCGTCAAGGAATCCTGCCTTCGTCGTTGAGAGTCCGCGTGGCACGGTCATGTCTCTTGCCGATAATGAACCTTCCTGGATAAACCCACCCGCCATCCGGTTCGTTTGCACCTGGCTTTTGGGCCCCGGATCAAAATGACCCCGGTGAAAAAAAAGGATTGATTCACGGGTGGGGGGGCGGTGTAGAATGACGCCCGTCGGGTACGGTCCTGCGGCAAGGTGGAGCCTGCGGCGGGGTCCGGGAGGCGGATTTACCTTTCTTCATTTTTTTTCCAAGGGGGCCAGCAATGAGCGGGAGGATGGGTGCGGTCAGCATGCGGCTGAGTGCGACGGCGGCGGTCTTGGCGCTGGGCTGGGCGGTCGGGGCGCACGGAGGCGTGAAGGAGGCGCCGGCGGCGTCCGGCGGCGAGGCGATGTTCGTCGAAGTCCCCGGCGATCGCGAGTTCTCAGGGCGGATGATCGCCCGGCCGATTCAGGTCGAAGGGTGGATCACGGAAGGAAGAACCGAGCGCAAGGCGGAGCGTCTGCGCGCCCGCGCGCAGGAGGCGTTGAACGCCTTCACAATCGTCGAGTACGTCCCTCAAACGGATGAGACGATCTTCGAGGTGCCGGCGGACTCGGACGAGAACACGGTCGCGGCGCAGCTCCTGGCGACGGGGAACTTCCAGTACGTCGAGCCGGACTGGATTCTGTATCCGATCGCGTGTCCGAACGACACGCTGCTGGGCAATCAGTGGCACCACAACGCGAACCGGATGAACTCCTGTGCCGGCTGGGATCTGCACACGGGCAATCCGACGGTGGCGGTGGGCATCTGCGACACGGGCATCCTGACGACGCACGAGGATCTGCTGCTGCACCGGCTGGAAGGTTACAACGCCGTCGACCAACTCTGGGAGTCGCAGGGCGGACAGATCGGTCCGGTGCATCCGCACGGGACGCAGACGACCGGTTGCGCGGCCGCCAACGGAAACAACGGTCGCGGCGTCGCGGGCGTGGGCTGGAATCTTTCGCACCGGATGATGCGGGTGAGCAACAGCAGCGGCGGGGGGTCGAGTTCGTCGATTCTGAATCACGCGGCGCGGACGGCGGTCGAGAACGGGTGCAAGGTCGCCAGCGTGTCCTACAGCGGCGTGGACTCCTCGACGAACCTGACCTCGGCGACGTACATCAAGTCGATCGGGGGGCTGCTGGTCTGGGCGGCGGGGAACGACAACCGCAACCTGACGTTCTCGAATCGCGACAGCGACGACATCATCGTCGCGGGGGCGACCGACCAGAACGACGCGAAGGCGAGCTTCTCCGCTTACGGTCCGATGGTGGACGTCGTCGCGCCGGGCGTGAGCGTAGCGACCACGTCGTCGAGTTCGAACACCTCGTATGCGGCGGTCAGCGGAACGAGTTTCGCCTGCCCGCTGACGGCGGGGATGTGCGCGATGATCTGGTCGGCGAACCCGTCGCTGACGCCGGATGAGGTCGAGGATATCCTCAAGGCATCGTGCGATGATCTGGGCGCGTCGGGCGTGGACAACACGTTCGGTTACGGGCGCATCGAGCTGCTGCTGGCGATGCAGAACGCCGGCGGCGGCGGGATCACCGACTGCAACAACAACGGCGTGGACGACGCCGAGGACATCGGCAACGGCACGAGCGAGGACTGCAACGGCAACGGCGTGCCCGATGAGTGCGACCTGGCGGACGGCACGAGCGAAGACTGCAACGGCAACAGCGTGCCCGATGAGTGCGACATCGCCAACGGGACGAGCGAGGACAACAACGGGAACGGCGTTCCGGACGAGTGCGATCCGGAACCGGGCGTGGGGACGTGGATGGCCTTCACGTCGAATACGACCGTGCCCGGCGTCGGAACCGCGGCGAACGAGGACATCGTCTCGTACGACGCGAACACCGGGACGTGGTCGCTGATCTTCGACGGCAGCGACGTGGGGTTGGGCGGGTTGGCGATCGACGGGATGGCGGTGCTGCCCGACGGCGACATCCTCCTGTCTTTCACCGCCGCGGCGACGTTCTCGAACATCGGCACGGTGGACGACAGCGACATCGTCCGGTTTACGCCGACCTCGCTCGGCGCGAACACGGCCGGGACGTTCTCGATGTACTTCGACGGCAGCGACGTGGGGCTGTCCACGAACGATGAAGACGTGGACGCGATCTCGATCGACGCCTCGGGTCGCCTGATCATCTCGACCGTCGGGTCGTGCTCGATGAACGGCGCGAGCGGTCAGGACGAGGATCTGTTCACGTTCAACGCCACCTCGCTGGGGTCGAACACCGCCGGCACGTTCAGCCTCCTCTTCGACGGCAGCGACGTGGGCCTCGGCTCCAACAGCAGCGAGGACGTGGACGCCGCCGCGTGGACGAGCGCGGGGACGATCCTGCTTTCGACGCTCGGGTCGTTCTCCGTTCCGGGATTGTCCGGCGCGAACGAGGACGTGTTCCAGTTCACGCCGACCTCGCTGGGCGGAACGACCGCGGGTTCGTACAACATGGTGCTGGATCTGAGCACGCTCGGCATCAGCACCAGCGCGGACGTGGCCGCCGTCGAGGTGGCGAACTGACGCTCGTTTGACGCCGCCGTCGCCGGCGTGACGACCGGCGACCGACGGCGAAGGCAAGCGACGGAAGATGCAACAAGGCGCCCCGATCCAGCGCGGATCGGGGCGCCTTTGCGTTGCTCCTCACGTGCGCCGTGCGTCACGGACAGTCGTACGACTTCTCGTCCGTCGCGCCGCAGGACCAGTCCGCCTGGACGCTTCCGCCGCCCGAAGGCCGCCCGTTGAACACGGCCTTGCCCTTCCCGCGGGCGTTGATCGTCCCGGAGTCGGTCGCGCCGTCGTCGAGCGTGACGGTGAAGGCGTCGCCCGGCTGGCCGTTCCTGAGCACCACCTTGAGCTGGTTGCCGCCGTTGCGGGCGCGGCACTTCGCCTTGCCGACGCGCTCGCCGCCTGTGCAGCCGCCGCCCGCCGCCCCACCCCAGAACCCGCCGGTCAGCGAGAACTCCGCCGCCGTCAGTTCGCCCGCGTCCGGCTGACCGATCGCGCCGCTCACCTCGAACGCGCCCCCGGCGGACGACCCGCCGCCGCCGTCGATCGTGGACCAGGCGATCTGAAAGTCGTTCCCCGCGGCGCGCCCCGCCATCAAACTTGCACCCGCCACTGCCGCATGAATCCAGGAAATGCGTTTCATAAGGATGACTCCTCTTGTTTCTCTAAGACGTTGTTGCAAACCCTTCGGTTCAGGTTGGAAAAGGAACCAGGGCAACCGCACTCTAACCTTTGAGCCGGTCCTGACGGATGCCGCGGATCAGGCGATCCGCGATTCCGGCATGCGGAGGCCGATCCCTTGGGCAACCGAAGTTCGCTCGGAAGCCCGAAATCCTGGAATGCGGTTGCCCTGGAAAAGGAACGCTTCCTTACGGGCGCGGCTCGGTTTTGAAACAACCTCCACAAGAGGCTGTTTCAAAGCCGCCCCGCGGCCGCGTTACAGCGCCGAGTGCAGGTCGAACTCCATCAGAACGCCGTAGTGGTCGGAGATTTCGCGCGTCACGGTGTCCCCGCACTCGACGTCGGGCTCCCCGTCGGGAACCTGCCACTTCAGCACTTCATACCGCGTCGGAACGATGTCCACGCGACCGTCACGGCTGGGGGAGTAGAGGATGTAGTCGAGGCGCCAGAACTCGTCCGTGTCGCTGTCGAAGTGCTGACGGAACTCGTTGTCTCCGCAGGACGTGCAGGCGTACAAGTCGTCCGTGCAGTAGACGTTCATCATCCCGTCGCGCTGCGCGCCCCTGCCGCCCATCGCGTCGCTCATGTTGCCGTGGTACTCGCTGGACTCGCCGATAACGTTGAAGTCCCCCATCACGAGGACCGGGTGGGTCGGGTTGGCGTTGCGGTAGTCGCGGATCGCGTCGGCGAGCTGCTCCAACTGCTTGCGCCGCGTGTCCTCGTAATCATCGGCCTGCGTGTGCGTATTGAACACGCCGATCCAGTACCCGTCCTTGTTGATGGTCGCCTGAATGAACCCCTTGTTGGCGAACCAGTCCCAGCCCTCCTTGTCGTCGTACCCGGTCTGCGCCGTGTTGAACAACTCGTGCCGGCTCAGCAGGAGCAGTCCGGAGTGCTGGATCGCGCCGTCATGCGTGTTCCCGAAGAACCGGTAGCTGTAATTCGAGTCGCCCTGGATCTGGTAGGCGTAGTCGTCGTCCCAGATCTCCTGCATCCCGAGGACGTCGGTCTGCTCGACCGTGTTCTCGTGATGCGCGAGCGTGCCGAAGTAACCGGCGCGCTCGTCGTCGGCGCAGTTCTCGCCGATCAGCGCGTCTCCCCACAAGTGCGTGTTGTAGGAGATGACCCGCAGTTTCGTGGTCGGCAGCGTGCTGCCGATCGTCACCCTCCCGTTCTCCGCCTCCATCCGCAGCGCCCAGTCGATGCGCATCGCCTCGCGGTACGTGCCCGCGTTCATGCGCACGATGCCCCCGTCCCCCGCCGCGCACGCCGCGGCCTCGATCACGCTGAACCGCCGCGAACGGGTTCCGTCCGGGTCGAACCACCCGCTCTTGTTCGTATACATCACGGACTGCGCCGCCGCCGGCAGGGTCGAGATCAGCAGCATCGCCGGACAGGCCGCGTTCAGGAGTTTCTTGGATCGGTGTGCGTTCATATCGATCTCCTCTGGAAGATGACTCGCGGATCCACGTCGGGGCGTCGAACGAATTCGTCGCCCGGCGCGGCAGGCCGCGGAGGTTACTGAAGGTTGACCATCACCAGGACCAGCCCCTTGCCGCCGTCCAGCGACGACATCGCCTTGCCGAGGATCGCGCCGTGAGCGCGTTTCCGGTTCGACGCCTTCATCGCGTGCCCCGGCGTGGCGGAGGTGGTGAGCAGATCGCCGGGCTGAACCGCGCCGTTCGCGTCGGCGTCGACCCAGCAGTAGACGCGACCCGTCAGCGCGACCGGGTGCTTGCCGTCCGCGATGCTGCCCGTCTGCGTCAGCGTCATGCCCGGGTTGACCCCGCCCGCGCCGCTGATGACGCCTGCGACGCGCGTGTCATAAGGCCGGTCCGCGAGGCGCAGCTCGCCCGCGCAGCTCGGGTCGATCGCCACGACCATCCCCGGTTCGATCTGGGTGCCCGGTCCCTCCCCGCCGTTGACGTTGAAAGGCTCGGCGATGTCCGATCCGCCGGTGATCTCGAGCACGATCGTGCGCGTCGTGCCGTTGACGTGGAGCGTGGCGTCCGGCGTCGTCGTCCGGATGCCGACGCGATCGGCGATGAAGTACGTCGTCTGCGACCCGATGCGGGCGAGACTGCGCAGGTTCCCGCCGTTCTGATCCACGCGGTCGAAGCGGAACTCCTGTCCGATCTGCGTGTCCGGGTTCAAGTTGAAATTCAACCCGATCTTGCCGCTGTCGAGCTGCGCATACTGCCCGTTCTTGTAGTACAGGTTGCACCCGAAGTTGCCCTGCGTGAAGTTCGCCCCGGTGCTCTCCTCGAAGGTGGTCAGGGCGCCGACGTGCAGGCGCGTGCGCGGGCTGTTGTTGCCCAGACCGATCTCGCCGGTGTTGTAATACAGATCGTCGCCGTTCTGCTTCCACAGCGCCCCGCCCGTCGCCGCCGTCGCCTGCACCGTGCCGTCGGGGAACTTGAATCCGCCGCTCTTCGACTCGATCTGGCCGGCCACGGTGAGGGGGCTGGTCGGATCGTTGGTGTTGATCCCCACGCCGCCGGAGGCGCGAACAATGAACGTGTGATCCTTCGCCGACTCGAAGGGCGCGGTCGTCGCGTCGTTCCAGACGAACGTGCCGAGATGGTTGGCGTAGGCGCGGACGCCCGCGGCCAGGCTGTAATTCCCCGCCGCGATGTTCTCAACGCCGCCCAGGCACATGCCGTAATCCCCGGAGGCGCGGTTGAAAACGCCGCCGAGTACCGAGGAGAACTCTCCGGACGCCTCGTTCAGGTATCCGCCGAGAACCCCGCACTGCGAGCCCGTGGCGAAATTGTAAGACCCGCCCCCGATCACGCTGAGCGGACCGGAGGCGTTGTTGCTTGATCCGCCGCCGACCACACTGTGCGATCCGCCGGCGTAGTTGCCCTGGCCGCCGGCCACGGTGCTGAACGATCCGCCCGCATTGTTGCCGTACCCGCCCGCGACACAGGCGAAGAAGGCGTCGTTGTTCGTCTCGTTCCCGTTGCCGGAGGTATTGAAGATGCCGCCGCCGACCGTGCCGCCGTCATCGGTCACGCGGTTGGGACCGTTCACCACGCCGCCGAAGAGCGTCGCGCCGACCACGCCGTTCCGAACCTCGTTCCCTCCCGCGCCGGAATGTCCGCCGACCACGTTGTGCCCGGAAGCGGTTCCCTCGGTGCGCACACCCGGAAGCGCCTGGGCCAGCGGCGCGCCCGTGAGCTTCTGCCGCGGCGTCAGCACGTTGCCGTTGACGATGATCTCCAGCCAGCGGTCGTCCCCCGTGAACGCTTTCGCGCCGAACTCACCGTTGTCGTTCAGGAGGACGGTGAAGAGCCCGCGCGTGACCTGCACGCCGGCTGCGGCCTGCGTTCCGATCGGCGCGCCCCCGGACGGTGCGTCATACAGGGCGAACGTCATGTCCACGACGCCGTCGAACGCCGCCCCGGACTGCTTGAGCTGACCCTGATAGGTGATGCCTGTCCCCGCGTGGACGACCCCGCCCTGAAATCCTCCCAGGAACCCGATAATCCCCGTAATTCCCGCCAGATTAGCCTTGCGAATCATAGCCCTGATCTCCCATCCGTCTTGAGCTCTGAACCGGTCGGCCCGCGCCGCCCGCCGTGGTCTCATTCGCAAACCGTCCCGAAGACCCGACACCGACGCCCTCTGTCTGCCCCTGTGCGCGCTGGCGAGTTCCCCCTGCCCGCGCCCGCGCATCCTCTCGCGCCCGCGCGTCCCTCCGTCCGCCTTCGCGTCCGCCTCTCTGCCCTTTGTTAATTCCGCGCAGCAGTCGTTTTTTTCCTTGACTGGCGGCCCGTCCGCCGGGTATTATCGCTCGTGCGTACCGGGTCTTCGCCTCATCGGTCGCGGCAAGCGAGCCCCTCCGGCCTCTTGCCCCGCTGCCGGGGTCTTGATCCGCCGTGCGACAGGCGAACGATCGACAGTCTCCGGCCGGACGGCCCGCCCGGAATCGTGCGCCGCGCACCCGTGCGCCAGGGAGGTCCGACATGATGCGCGTCTCTCGTACCGTCGACCGGTCCGTCTCCGCGGAGTCCTTTAACGCGCCGTTTCAATACCGAGCCGCGACCGTCAGGAAGCGTTCTTCCTTTCCGGTCCCTGCCGGCGGTCATCATGCAGCAACAGGTAAGTGCCCCCCCCCCCGCGTAGTCCGCGGTTTTCCCCGTTGATTTCGCCCATGAGGGAGCGGTCGGTTGCTTTCGCCGCGATCATCCTCGCGGCCCTTTCCGCGGTCAGCGCCCCGGCCCGGGGCCAGGGCACGTGCAACCTGCCCGCCCCCGGCGCCGCCCGTTCCTGGGAGGCGTCGATCGACGTCGCCACCTACTCCTCGGTCAACGTCCGCAACGGCAACCTGCTGACCGTCGTGCCGGTGGTCGGCTGGTCCGGCGTCGGTCCGGACGTGAGCTTCGCCTTCGTGCATAACTCCGCCCACGTGGACAGCGGCGTGGACCTCGACCACACCACCGGCTTCAACCTCGGCGAGGGCTGGCAGTCGTCGTATTCCGCCCGGCTCGTCTTTGTCAGCGGATCGGTAACGAAGGTCGTCCACGACGACGGCACGGTGGACGAATACACCCTGGTCACCGGCGACTGGGTTCCGCCCACCGGCGTTTACAACACGCTGGAAGAGGACTCCGGCGTCTGGACCCTCACCTTTAAGGACCAGTCCAAGTACCTCTTCAATTCGTCCGGGCGACTGACCTCCGTCGAGGACGCCCACGGCAACGCCCTCACCCTCACCCGCAACGGCAGCGACCAGCTTACAAAGATCACCGACGCCTCCGGGCGAAAACTCCTCTTCGATTACAACGACAACCGCCTCAAGAGGGTCATCGACCTCCAGGCCGGCGGCTGCTGGCCCGCCGAGGACTGCGACTGCGAGTGCGGCGTGGACTGCGAGTGCGAGGGCGGCGAGGAGCCGGAAGGCAGCAGCCTCATCAACCGCGTCTGGACGCTCACCTACAACGGAGACGACCGCCTTCGCAAAGTCATCGACCCTGAGGAGGACGCCGTCGAACCCGAGATCCTCATCACCTACGACGAGGACGGCCGCATCGAGAGCATCGAGGACAAGGACGGCGACGCCTTCGAGTACACCTATCATTCCGCCAGCGACGCCCTCGAAACCGTGACCGATCCGGACACGCTCAGCACCCCCTACGTCCAGGAGTTCGCCTACGCCTGCTCCATGCTGGACCTGACCTCGACCACCACCTACACCGACCGCCGCGGCCACGACTGGGTCTACAACTGGTCCGCGAGCAAGACGCTCACCAAGCTCACCAACCCCCTCTTCGACGAACAGGAGTTCACCTTCGACGGCAATAAGAACCTGACGGTCTACAAAGACGGCCTGGACAACACTTGGACGTTCACCTACGACGCCAACGGCAACCTCCTCAAAACCTTCACCCCGCTCATGCCCAACTCCGGCGGCGACCCCACCCCAAAAACCGAGCGCACCTACGACAGCCTCAACAACCTCACCAGCATCACCGACGGCCAGGAGAACACCGTCACGATCGACTACGACCTCGGGGCCTACCCCACCCTGCCGACGAAAATCACCCTCCCCGCCGACGGCGAGGGCAACCCGGCGCTGGAGATTGAGCTGTCGTATTACGACGACGAGTCCGACGCCAACGGCGAATTGTTCGAAGTCTGGATGCGCGAAATCCGCGAGGAGCAGGACATCCTCCTGGCCCGCTTCTACTACGACGAGTGGGGACAGGTGCATCTGTACGGCGAGGGGGACAAGCCCGAACTACTCCCCGAGCCTCCGTTCACGGTTTATCACATGTTGACCGCCGTCGGCTCGGACGGAAGGCCCACCCTTTCAACCACGCCGTCGGGTTCCGCGACCCACAGCACCAGTCCCGCCTGGCGAAACCCGACGGGTTCCTTCTGCGCTACCGTTTTCGGCGGCGACAGCCCGCCGGACCCGCCGGTCCTTCCGGACGGGTTTCCTGATCTGCCGTGTGAAACGCTCGGCCTTCCCACGGGGGCGGGCGGCTGGTCGGCGGATTCCCAGACCGGGTACACGCGGATGGGGCAATTGCTCGAACTCGAAGCCAACGTCGGAGTGGACGGAGCGGAGGGAACGAGAACCTACACCTTCGACTATGACGCGCTCGGACGCGGGGTCTCCAGTGAAATCGCCTCCAGCGATGAGGGGGCAGCCGCCTTTACCCGTGAATTCACCAACGATCCCGAGGACGCCGACGACGGCGAGGTCGAGCGGACCGGGCCGGACGGTGTGACGACGACGGTGGTGTTGGACGACGCCGGGCGGGTGGCGTCGCTGACGCGAAGCGGGATGACCGCGACGTATGATTATGACGCGCGGGGGCTGGTGACGGAGGTGACGCTGGGGAACGGGGCCGTCATTGAGTATGAGTATGACGACGATCAGCGGCTCATCCGGGTCGAGCACTTTGACGACTCGGTGGATACGATTCTGCGGCTCGAGTACGACTACAACGACCGCGACCTGCCGACGATGATCACGGAGAGCGACGAGGGCGGGGCGTTTGCCACGGTGTCGTTCTGGTATGACGACCGGGGGCGGCTGATTGCCGAGAACCGGTCGGTCAGCAGCGGCCCGTCGCCGGAGTATGATCTGGAGTACGTCTACGACCAGGCCGGGAACCGGCTGTACAAGATCGACCACCTGGCCGAGTTGCAGACGCATTACGTCTATGACGTGGACGACGTTCCGGAGTACGGCAGCGACAACAATCGTCTGCAATACTTCACCGTCTGGGACACGGGCGGCGAGGTGATGGTGCAGGTGGCGACGACGTGGTATGTGTACGAGGGGACGGACCCCGCGCAGAACAAGGACGAGGGCAACCCGGTCCGCATCGTCACCGAGGAGGCCGCGGACCCCGGCGTGTACGCGGCGACGCGGTTCGTGTATGATAAGGCGCAGCGGGTGTGGCTGATGTTTGGGGAAGCCTGGGAGGCCGACGGCCCGGACAAGGACGAGTGTCCGGACAATTATGAGGTGACCTGGGCGCGGGAGTTCCGGTATGACGCGGCGCGGGCGAGGTATCTGAATCGGGAACTGGATCCGGCGGAACTGGAGGGCGGATACTTGGTGGCGCTGTCCGAAGTGTGGACCGATTACGACGGAGACTCCGCCTACGGCGACTGGGAGTTCAACGCCAACGACCCGCCGACGCCGGACAACCTGCGCTCGTATGAGCCGGGCGTGGCGCTCAAAGACCCGTGGGACGAAAGCAGCGGGATCGAGTACTACCACACCGACCTGATCGGCACCACGCGGGCGATGACCGACTCCACCGGCGCCTCCGCGTCCACCGTGTGCTACACGGCCTTCGGAGAAAAACTGGAAGCAGGGTATCACCGCTACGGCTACGCCGGAAGCTGGGGCTACCAGACGCACGACTTCCCCAACGGAAACGAAATCCCGTACTTCCACGTCGGCTGGCGATATTATGATCCCGGGACGGGAAGGTTCCTGCAAAGGGATCCGATCGGGATTGGAGGAGGCCTCAACGTTTACGAATATGCCGACTCTGAACCGTCAGCTGCGGTAGATCCACTGGGGCTCTCTCCCGGCAAATGGGATACCCGGTTAGGCGGCGGGACGGGTCGCGTTCGGCTTCCTAACGGTCGTATCGGAAAGACTCCGTGGTGGAGAGGGCCCGGAGCCGTGGGAGCGCGACTGACGGCCATAGGCCTCTGTGGATGGTTGGCATATGAATTGACGGATAGGGTTGTTGTTCCGGCGATCAAGAAGAACACCCGTGCAAGGCGAAGGGCGGGCAATCAACGTTATGGCCAACCGTATAATCCCAATAACCCTTGGGGGTGGGCAAAGGGTGTTCCGGGCTGGGACAAGTCGCCTCCTCCACCTATATGGTTGCCAGGAAGAATTTGCTTTCTATCCGGCACAATGGTGTTGACCCCAGAAGGCAATCGCTCCATAGAATCCATCGCCCCCGGAGACCGAGTGATTACTGCAAACCTTGAATTAGGCGAATCGACAGTAGGTGTTGTGTCCCGAGTAGCTTATGGGACATCCAAAGAGCTGATTCGAGTCGTGCTCCCGAACGAAGTGCTTGTATGTACACCGGAACATCCATTCTGGGTAAAGAAACGAGGTTGGACGAAAGCCGGAGCGCTGCAATCAAACGATGAGCTTCTTTCAGCGAATGGTTCGTTGATTGAAGTTGTTGGCGTTGATCACGAATACCACCCATGCTCGGTTCGAGTGTTCAACATTACAGTCGACGGTTGCCATGTGTATTATGTCGGGGAAGGTGCTGTGCTTGTGCATAACAAGCAGTAGGCATCATTTGGGTGTCGTCACATAATAACAAGCATGAATGGCAATCGGGGAGTTTCCGATGTATCGTGTACCTGTAATCGTTATTCCGACGATTTTGTTCTCCTTTTCGACCTTGGTTGCGTGGGCAGAGTGTCTTATTGAGAGCAAGTGGGGGAATTGGAGAATTATTAAAGGCATATTACTGACAGGGATAATGTTGTTCTTGTGGTATCTTTGCTGGCGATACTGGGGAGTGAACGATCAGGCGGCCGGCTTGGAGTTCGAAAGCAGCAAAGATAGTGCTAAGGGGTAAGATTGAACTGCCAACTTCCATCGGACCGAGGTATACGCCAGCGACAACAATCGTCTGCAATACTTCACCGTCTGGGACACGGGCGGCGAGGTGATGGTGCAGGTGGCGACGACGTGGACTGTGTACGAAGGGACCGACCCCGCGCAGAACAAGGACGAAGGCAACCCGGTCCGCATCATCACCGAGGAGGCGGCGGACCCCGGCGTGTACGCGGCGACGCGGTTCGTGTATGACAAGGCCCAGCGGGTGTGGCTGATGTTCGGGGAATCGTGGGAGGCCGACGGCCCGGACAAGGACGAGTGTCCGGACCATTATGAGGTGACCTGGGCGCGGGAGTTCCGGTATGACGCGGCCCGGGCGCGGTATCTGAACCGGGAGCTTGATCCGGCGGAATTGGAGGGCGGATACTTGGTCGCGCTGTCCGAAGTTTGGACCGATTATGGTGGGGCGGCTTTCCAAGCTGCCGGCGATTCCGCCTACGGCGACTGGGAGTTCAACGCCAACGACCCGCCGACGCCGGACAACCTGCGCTCCTACGAGCCGGGCGTGGCGCTCAAAGACCCGTGGGATGAGTCGAGCGGCATCGAGTATTATCACGCGGACATGATCGGCTCGACCCGCGCCATGACGGATTACACGGGGGCCTCGGCCTCCACGGTCTGCTACACCGCCTTCGGCGAGAAACTGGAAGCAGGGTATCACCGCTACGGCTACGCCGGCTCCTGGGGCTACCAGGCCCACGATTTCCCGAACGGCGACCCGGTGCAGTTCCTCCACGTCGGCTGGCGCTACTATGATCCCGGCACAGGGAGGTTCCTCCAGAGGGATCCGATTGGGGTATTCGGAGGCCTTAATACATATGTCTATGCTTCTAGCGATCCTGTTCTTTTCGTAGATCCTCTAGGTCTCGATCCGCGGCCAGGGCGAAAGATCCCGCATGCTGTCGGTGCTGGTATAGGTGGAACCCTCGGAACCGGCGGCGCCGTTATTGTGTTGGGAATCATAGGCGTGAGCACAGGAGGCGTAGGAGCGCTTCTCATTATTGGCTGCTCGGCCGCCGTCGGAGGCTCGCTCGGCTACGATTATGGAGATGATTATGCTGATTGGCGCGATGCTCGGAACAAACAATACAATGATCGATGGAGTGATTATTGGAGACGCCAGAGACTCAAAGGCCTTCCACATATCGAGTATGAGTGAATTCTTTTGCAATGCCAGGGCTTGGGTGGCAGCATCATGGGAGGAATCGTGTTCGGCCGGTATCACACAAATCGGCTGGCTTGCGACATTGATCGAATGGAAGCACCTGAGGATTGTTGAGACGGTGTTCTCATTGGATTTTACTGTGAGTGTAATTGCCCCAGCGATTTCGATGGATGACAGGTCAGTTGCACTATTCCTTTTAGGCAGAAGCTCTGTGCGATTTGTTGGAGTGTAGATGGGTTGGCATAACGATCCGTTACTGACGGGGATTGACGATCCCAATATTCGGAAACAACTGACTCGAAAAGCGAGGCTTCGAGTATTCAGCGGATGGCGATTGGTCTTTCTTTGTATTCCGTCTCTACTCATCAACGGAGTCGGAGTGCTCGTTGTGCCTGTTCCAACTGCACAGGTTGCGAGGATGCTTTATTGGACCACTCTTGGACTGATTAGTGCTGCAATAATGTGCAGTCTAGTTTCCGTTCGCATTAGAACGGAGATTCGGGCACTCTTACTGGATGAGCACAGATGTTTGAAATGCGGATACGATCTGACTCAATCTGAAAGATCGCGTTGTCCAGAATGCGGTACGACCATCATACTACAGCGGTAACACGACCGCCTTGTAGGGTGCGTCCGTCGCCAACATCACCGCCAACCACGACGAGGCGGCGGCCGACCCCGGCGTGTATGCGGCCACGCATTTCGTGTATGATAAGGCGCAGCGCGTGTGGCTGATGTTCGGGGAATCGTGGGAGGAGGACGGCGAAGACGAGGGCGACTGCGTGGACAACTATGCGATCACGTGGGCGCGGGAGTTCCGGTATGATAGTGCTCGCGCGCGGTATCTGAATCGGGCCTTGGACCCGGAGGAATTGGAAGCGGGGAATCTGGTGGCGCTGTCGGAGGTGTGGACGGACTATGGTGGGGCGGCTTTCCAAGCTGCCGGAGACTCCGATTATGGTGGGGCGGCTTTCCAAGCTGCCGGAGACTCCGCCTACGGCGACTGGGAGTTCAACGCCAACGACCCGCCGACGCCGGACAACCTGCGCTCGTATGAGCCGGGCGTGGCGCTGAAAGACCCGTGGGACGAAACGAGCGGGATCGAGTATGTCCATAGCGACCTGATCGGCACGACCCGCGCCATGACCGACTACACCGGCGCCTCCGCGTCCACCGTGTGCTACACGGCCTTCGGAGAAAAACTCGAAGCCAGCTACCATCGCTACGGCTACGCCGGAAGCTGGGGCTACCAGTCCCACGACTTCCCGAACGGAAACGAAATCCCGTACCTCCACGTCG
>JAJVHU010000059.1 GCA_022072505.1 Phycisphaerae bacterium | reverse complement strand
TCACGGCCAAGAGCTTACCGTGCGTCGTGAACGTTGAAAACGCGGCGCCCAGGGAAAGGGCCGGCACGCTCAACTCCCGCGGCAAGGGCAAAGCGAAGTTCGACAACCGGCCGGCGGGTGACAGCGGAGTGGCGACGGCCGAATGCGGCTGCGGGGCGGTGGAGGAGGAGGAGTACGCCTGTCCGTAGTGGGCGTGCTTCAGGAAGCCTCAACAGGCCTGAACGCATTCGTGCGGGCGCGGGAACCGGGAAACTCGGTCCCGCGCCCTCCTTTTTTCCCCAGTTGCACAGCAAGAATTACGTTGCCCACGCACAGACCAGCTCGGTACAATCGGGAATCAGGCCACGCGGCAAGGTCAAAGCCAAACTCAACGACCGCCCGGTGGGCGACAGCGGCGTGGCCACGGCCGAATGGGGCTGCGGGGCGGGGGATGAGAAGGAATATGCCTGTCCCTGGACGCCAACGTTGCCGTGTGACGCTTGGTGCGTAGGGGATAGGTCGATGAGAAGTGGGCTGATGTTACGTGTGGGGGATCGTCAGGAAGCGATCTGAAGGTGGAGTACCATGAAGCACGCAAGGCTGATAGCGCCAATCTGGTGTCTGGCGGTTATTTTTGACGTGAAGGCCCAAGTTTGTGAGTGGAATCGGCATCCGATTCCGACCCCGCGGTATAAACATGCAACGGTCTGGGATGAACACCGCGGAGAACTCTTATTATTCGGCGGGTCTGATTGGGGGCATCGCAATGGCGAGACGTGGGCCTGGAACGGTGCGCGCTGGACGCTCCACGGCGACGCCGGTCCGCCCAGTGTGGAGCACTCGCTCGCCTACGACTCGGCCAGGGGCGTGGTGGTGATGTTCACGTGGTTTGAGACATGGGAATGGGATGGTGATGATTGGTCGCTGAAAAGCAGTTCAGGACCGCCGGCCCGAACCGAGCAGGCCATGGCCTACGATGCGCGAAGAGGGGTCACGGTGCTCTTCGGAGGGCGCAATTCCAGCCGCTACTATGAGGACACGTGGGAATGGGACGGCGCTCAATGGATTCAGAGGGCCGCCTCGGGACCGGCGCGACGCTCCCAAACGGCCATGGTCTATGACGAGGCACGCGGCGTCACCGTCCTCTTCGGCGGCTATGACCAGGATGGGCCCGACTGGTTCAACTCGGACACGTGGGAGTGGGATGGGAGTGACTGGTCGTTGCGATCGACTGAGGGCCCTAGCCCACGCCACAGCCACGCCATGGCGTATGACAGGGACCGGCGCAAAGTCGTACTCTACGGCGGCCATGTAGGAGATTCGCCGCGGTTTGAAACATGGGAATGGGATGGAAACGAGTGGGCGCTGAGGGGGACGACGGGGCCTCCTTCGGACTTCGATTCCGCCATGGCCTACGATCCCGTGCGTGGCGCGACGCTGTGTTTCGGTGGACTGCTCAACAGTGATCGCGGACCCACCGCCGAGTTCTGGTCATGGGACGGCGAGATGTGGAGCCTGGTCGCGGACAACGCGGCGCCGCTCCCCCGATCCGGCGCCGCCCTGGCCTATGATTCCCATCGAGAGATTTCCGTGCTGTTCGGCGGCCGGGAAGGCTTTTATGGAGATGAGACTCATAGCACCTGGGAATGGAACGGTTCGGTCTGGCGGAAGGGCTCGGACGACGACCCCTGGAGATTTGACCACGCGACGGCCTACGACGCCAGTAGGCATGTGGTCGTCATGTTCGGGGGCAGGGCTTCGACGTTACAATACATACCTCCGAGCAAACAGACCTGGCTATGGGACGGCAGTGCGTGGACCCTTGTGGCGACGACCGGTCCGTCCGGGCGATGGGCTCATGCCATGGCCTATGACGGCCGCCGCGAGGTGACCGTGTTGTTCGGTGGGATTGATGCCGACTGGAAGCGGAATGGCGAGACCTGGGAATGGGACGGCGAGAAATGGACGCGGCGCACTCCCGCGCATTCACCCGGCGCGCGCTGGGCCCATGCCATGGCGTACGATGAACGTCGCGGCGTTACGGTGCTGTTCGGCGGCCAGCGCCGCGGAGGTTTCGTGGATCCGGATGACCAGACGTGGGAATGGGACGGAAATGACTGGAAGAAAGTGGCAGGCACCGGCCCGTCGGGGCGGAGGGATCACGCCATGACGTACAACCCCCACCGCGGCGTGTGCGTCCTGTTTGGCGGAGTGATGGGCGGATCCGAGCGCAGCAGCGAGACCTGGGAATGGGATGGGGCGACTTGGAGCCTGATCTCGGCGGGCGGCCTCTCGCCGCGCGACAAGACGGCGCTTGCTTATGACGCCGCACGCCGTGAGCTCGTTCTCTGCGGCGGCAATGACGATGACGGAGTCATCAGCGAGACACACCTGCTGCGCTGCCCCGGATGCACGGGTCGTGAGTCGATCATGCAGGCCGAGTGCATGGATGGGCGGCTTGTCGTACTCATGAAGCGCAGCGTGCCCGCCGACCGGGTCTGGGTCACGCTCTCCGATGGAACCTCGAAATCCAAGGAGGTCAATCCGCATGGCAAGGCCAGGGTCCAGTTCAACAACCGCCCGGCGGGTGACAGCGGCCTGGCATCGGCCGAATGGGGCTGCGGGGCGGTGGATGAGAAGGAGTATGTCTGTCCGTAGCGCGGCGTTTCTCACGAATCCTTAACAGGCCTGAACGCATTCGTGCGGGCGCGGAAGCCGGGAAACCCGGTCCCGTGCCCGCTTTTTTCTCGGCAATTCCACGGGTAGGATTACTTTGCATCCGCACAGACCCGCGCGCTCGGGTGGCACGGTCAACGGTACTCCGTTGGCCGTGGCCTGCGCTCGTTCGCCACGGCCTGGCGAGTACGCCAGACCGTGCCACCCCAGTTTCCCTTTATCGCGTTTCCATTTAGTTGCCGGTTAAGGAAACGCCTGAGTTCATCCGGCGGCCTGAAAGACGACACCTTCACCGTGACGCTCTCCAGCGACGGCGCCGAGAAGTCCGGCACGATCAACTCTCGCGGCAAGGGCAAAGCCAAGTTCAACAACCGCCCGGCGGGTGAGAGCGGAGTGGCGACGGCCGAATGGGGCTGCGGGGCGGTGGAGGAGAAGGAGTACGCCTACCCGTAGCGCGGCTCGGTTTTGCAATCGTGTCTTACTCTCCGGAATCCGGTTTCCCGGAGGACTCCGCGTTCAAGAACGCCGCCAGGTCGTCGAGATCCTTCGCGCAGTGTTTGACCATCATGCCCATCATCGGGCGCATGAGCACGCTCATGATCCTGGCGAAGAACGTCAGCGCGGTCGAGGTCATCGTCATGCGCACTTCCGTCCGGGGCGCGGCGCCGGCAGGTTGTGCGGACGGGGACACCACGAACTCCGTCCGGAACCGGCATCCGCAGGCGTCGCCGCCGATGACCACGCGGCGCGGCGGGTCGAACTCGACGACCTCCATCTCCTGCGTGTCCTCGCGCTTGAACATGATGCGCGTCTCGCGGAAGCGCGTACCCTGGCGGACCGGGCCGGGCGTCACCACTTCCAGGCGTTTGATCGCCTGAATGCGGCCCGGCGCGTTGGCGAAATCGGTCAGGGCGTGGAATACGCGATCCGGGGCGGCGTGGATGGTTTTCGATATCGTAAAGGACGACATGATGCAATGCTCCTCAAAAGATTCCAACGGGCGATCGGAGGGTGAGTTGGAGTTTTCGCGCGCTCGAATCCTGGCGCGGAACCGCGCTCCCTCCCGGCGGACCGGAGGCCCGCAATCCGTGTGCTTGCAACGGGCCTGCCCCCGGAGTTCCAAGACGCCGAGCGGTTTGTGCCAATGCCCCTTTGTCCCTCCTTCCGCCCCCCGCATTTTCACCCTCGACATCGCCGCGCGACGTCAAGGGCAGGCGGGCGCGGTTCGGCAAGAGCGCCGGGCGGGACGTTCCTTCCTACTTCACGCGCGTGGCGATGATCTCGATGACCTTGGTGTTGTTCTCGCCGATCGGAAGGTCATGCACTTCCATGACGGTCTTGTCGTCCGACTCGAAGCGCCAGAGGTATTTGACCATCTTGTCGTGCTCGCCGGTGAGGTATTCATCGAGCGTGCCGTACATGATGAGCGTCTTGCCGGAGGGGTCCATGTCGCCCTCCGCGCGGAGCATCGCCGTGTCCATGTTGCTGACCGCGGTGAAGACGTAGCTCATCTTGAAGTTGTCATATCCCATCGTGATGACGCTGTGCGAGGGCATGCCCATCATCGTTCCTTGCGTCTCGGTGGTGATCCACCGCCCGGGCATCAGCCACTTCGTCTCCATCGTGCCTTTTTCGGCGGGCGTGGCCTGTCCGCCCATGAAGAAACGCGTCTCCGTGCTCCACTTTCCGATCCAGCGTTGCAACACTTTGTGATGTTCGCCGGGCTGGGTGTACTTCCGGGCCTGCTCCATCATCGCGGCCATGTCCGCGGCGGCAGGCGGCTTTTCAGGTTGATCCTGCATCGCCCACGCGCGAACCGCCAGCGGGGCGGCAACCAGGGCGCCCAACACCGCACCGAGGATCACCAGTCGTCGTTTCATGTCCCATCTCCTTTGCATTCATGAGGGTTTCATCAGTCAATGCACAAGCGCCTGCGACTCCCGAGCAAGCGCCTGCAAAACGGTGTAACGCAGTTGGAGGCAGCCGGGCGGGGCTTCGGCGTGCAGCGCCGGGGGCGCGGGCGGAGCGGCGTGCGGCGCCATCCCGGGCGCGCAGCACGCCGCCAGCATCAGAAATCCGGCGAAACGCATCACCCGGCGCACGCGGCTGCGCGAGGCGGGAATGCGCCGCAGCGCCGCCGCCCGCTGGACGATCTCCGCCCGCCGTCGCCCGAACGTCAGCGGCGCGCTCCGCACGAGGAACGCTTCAGACAGTTCAAGGAGCGTTCGACGATATTCGGCGGCCGATTCCCGCAGCGCCGTCGCCACGGCCTCGTCGCACGCCATCTCGCGCAGCGTCCTCAGGCGCGCCCGGCTGATCCACACCGCCGGGTGAAACCAGTACATGATCTGCAACAATGCGCCGGCGGCGTTGGCCCACGGGTCGCGCCGTCGCACATGCGCGAACTCATGCATCAGCATGTGAAGCAGTTGCTCCGGCCGCGCCGTCCGAATCCAGCCGTCCGGCAATACGACCACCGGGCGGAACAGACCGACAACCGCCGCACCGGTCGCCCAGGCATGAACGCGCACCTCCGGCGGATGTTCCAGCCCGATCCGCTCCGCCGCCTCCCGTGCGACCTGCGCCACCCGGGACGGTAGGGGCCGCCACGGCGCTTCAAGCCACTCCCGGCGCGTCATCCGTCGGCGACGAGCGACGCACACCGCGCAGACCAGAACGCCCGTCAACCAGAATCCCGCCCACGCACGGCGCCCCGCCGGGCTGCGAACCTGATCCAGGAGCGTCCGAGCATCCGCGCCTTGCGACGCCGGACCGGCTGAGGCGAAGTCCTGAACGTCCCCCGCCGGCGGAATGATCGCATCGACCCGCGGCCAGGCGCTGATCGGAGAAGTCATATGCGGCGGGACGCAGAGCGGAACCAGAACGAGCCGCCACATCCACGCCCGAATGCGGTGGGACACGCGATCCGGGAGGAACCGGTCGATCCCGCCGACGAGGAGCGCAAGAAGCAGCGTCCGGAACGAGGCGACCAGCCCCCATCCGGAAAGCGCGTCCACGAAGTGCGCGGCGCCGTTCAACGCGACGCCTCCTTCCGGGATCGGGGGGGTCGGGGTTCGAGTTCGGCGAGCATCCGCTCCAGCTCAAGACGGTCTTTTGAGGAGAGCTTCTCCTGCGTCAGCATATGCTGGACGAACGACCCGAAGGCACCGTCGAACGCCCGATCCAGCAGGCTGCGCACCGCCGATCGCCGGGCCTGCTCCCGGGAAATGAGCGGTTCGAAGACGACGGTGTTGCCGCGTTTGCGCCCCTTCAGCGCGCCTTTGTCCACGAGGCGCGACATGACGGTCTTCACGGTGGTGTACGCCCAGCCGGTCCGGCCTTCGACGGCTTCGAGCACCTCGCGGGCGACGGCGGATCGCCGCTCCCAGACGACGTTCATGACGGCCCACTCCGCTTCGGTCAGCTTCACGGCGCTCTCCCCCCGCGGCGGCGCTGGCGCCGCCGTTCTGTTACAAGATTCGCAGTAACTACCACACTTGTAGCAGCAAGTCAAGGGGGATGTTTCGCAAAGCGTCGGAACGCTTCAAGGCAATTCAATCTCTACCGCCCGACCGGAAGAGGCTCCGTCAACCGCCGGACCAGCTCCAGCAGGGCGGCCCGGCGGAGGGGCTTGGCCAGATAAGCGTCGCACCCGGCGGCGAGGCATTTGTCCTCGTCTCCGGCGGCGGCATGTGCGGTGACGGCGAGGATCGGCCCGTCGTACCCGGACAGGCGGGCTTCACGGGTGGCGGTGTACCCGTCCATCACGGGCATCTGCATGTCCATCAGGACGAGGTCGAAGGGGTCGCCGCCAGCTTCGGCGCCGCGGATTTCCTTCAGAGCCGCCTCTCCGTGGTCGGCGAGGGAGACCTCCCACCCGTCGCGGGTCAGAAAGTAACTGAGCAGGCGCTGATTGTCAGGTCCGTCATCGACGATCAAGACCCTTCTGCGCGGTTTGCCGGGAGAACCGGCGTGCAGAGGATCGGCGACAGGCGTCTTCACGTCGTCCGATCCAGATCGGGTGAGGCCGCGGTCCTCATCGCGCCCGCGGGGAAAGGCAGCCTGCGGAACCTCGTAAGACGCCGGCGCGTGCATGCAGCGCACCGCGGCGATCGTGACATGAAACCGGCTCCCCGAGTCCGGCACGCTGTTCACGAGGATCGACCCGCCCATCTTCTCCGCGAGACTGCGGCAGATCGGCAACCCCAGTCCGGAACCGTGAAACGCGCGAGAAGCTGAGCCGTCGACAAGGTAAAACGGATCGAAGAGCCGGCTGACGTGCTCCGGCGCGATGCCGATTCCGGTGTCCTCCACCTCCAGGTGGAGCGTCCCGGACGACCCGCGGTCGTCGTACCGGAGCCGGACGTCGATGCGCCCCTTGAGCGTGAACTTGCACGCATTGTCCACGAGGTTGATGAGAATCTGCCGGAACCGGACGGGGTCGATCATGATCCGTTCCGGCACGTCGCCCTCAGTCAGTTCGAGATGAACATCCTTCCGGGCGGCGCGCCGCCGGTACGGGTCGCAGACGCCGCGGGCGATCTGGCGGACGTCGCTGGGGGTTGGCGCAATCGTCAGCCGCCCGCATTCCAGATCCGCCAGGTCGAGCAGGTCGTCGATGATGCCCAGGAGGCGTTCCGCGTTCTGCTGCAGCGCGGCCATCGCCGACCCTGAGGCGTCGTCGTCCGCTGAAACGCGGTCTCGGAGCACCTCGAGGTACCCCAGAATCGCGGTCATCGGGGTCTTCAATTCGTGCGACACGTTGGCGAGGAACTCGGTCTTTGCCCGGCTGGCGCTCTCGGCTCGCTCGCGCGAGGATCGAATGTCTTCGTTGGCGGCGCGCAGCTCGGTCACGTAGGACTCGAGCAGCGCCTTCTGAAGCTCCAGCGCGAGCTGGGCGTTCTTGTAATCGGTGATGTCCTCCGCGACCCCGGCGATGCGGTCCGTCAGCACGCCCCCGTCGTAGACCGGCGTGCCGCGGTCATGAATCCAGCGGACCGTCCCGTCGGGCCGCAGGATCCGGTACTCGCACTCGAACCGGGATCCCGGGGCACATTCCCGCCAGGCGCGCTCGACGCGCGTCCGGTCGTCGGGATGGACGGCGTTGATCCAGTCATCGGGGTTGCGCAGATGCGCCTCGCAGGACTGACCCCAGACCTGCTCGTACGCCGGCGAAATGTAAATCACGCTGTGTTGGCGCAGGTCGATCAGCCAGAGCACCGCCGCGCAGCGGTCCGTGACCTGCTCATACATCCGCTCGCGCTCGCGGATGATGGTTTGCACCTGCTCACGGTGAGCGCGCCAGTGCAGCGCCCGGCGACGCAACCGCGCCGTCACCCCCCCGACCGCGCAACTGACGAGAAAAGCCGGGATCAACCCGGTCCCGGCCGCCGTCCGCAGGTCATTCAACCGTCGAAGATAAGCGTCGGCGGAGACTTCGATCCGTGCCGCGCCGACCACCCCTCCGTTCCGGTCACGGATCGGCGCAAAGGCCGCGCAGTACGCGCCCCACGCGTCCTTACGACACGCCTCCGAGATTCCCGCTTCCCCCGACGCCAGGCATCGGGCGAGCGCTGAATCCGTGTCCGGACAGATCGTCATCAGGCGCGCCGGATCCGGCTGGCCGTCCCCGTCCGCGTCCGTCGGCGGCGTCGCGTCCAGAATGATGCGCGTCGAGTCCCCGTCCGCGCGGACCGTGTAAAGGTGTCGCACCGGTCGCAACGCGACGAGCATCCGTCGCAGGGGTTCGACGGCGGCGGCGTACGCCTCCGTGTCCTGCATCGACGGATCGGTCAGCGCGCGGTGCGCGTCCCCGTCCACGAGGGATGCGGCGGTCCGCGCCAGCGTCGTCAGCTCCGACGCCATCTGGGACCGGCACGCACGGCGCGCGGCGTCATACTGAAGACCCACGGCGATCAGCGCCGTGCTCAGGGTCAACGCGAAGGCGAAAGCCCCGAATGCCGGAGGTGATCCGGCGGTCCGTCTTATCCGTCCAGGCGGCGGTCTGTCGGGGGTGCGTTCGTTCACGACCTGTCCTTTGCGCAGCGAGGCGGGGGGTCGCAACCGCCGTCGGGCTCGACACGACTCCGCCGGGTATTACGTCGGTTATCCTCGCCCGGCAACTAAGGCGTTCCGCGGAACCTCGCGCAACGTGTGATAATCCGTCCTCTTTCGGGTCCTCCGGACGCCGATGAATGCCGAGATCGAGCCGGGCGCCGTTGTTCTGGGGCGTGGATTCCTGCATTCAAGACGGTGGGGACGACAGACTCGGCTGGAGGCCCACGCTGAATTGTCAGACGGGGCCGGATGACCGCGAGCGCGCCACGGACGCCGGGCTTGTGCGAACTCGAATCCTGCCCGTCCCGCCCGTCCCGCCCGTCGCCGCCGGATCGAACGTCACGACTTACAATCGCTCGGCGGTGGGAATCGTTCCGACGGATCGGGATGCGCCTTGACCGGCGGCGATGGGCGGCGGATTCGCGGCGGATTCGGCGCGAAGCGCTTCCTCCTCCGCCTGGGCGTCGGCGCGGCGCCGGGCGATGAAGAGGGCGTCCGCGATGATGCGCAGCGTGAACGCCGCCGCGGCGTAGACCATCAAGCCTTTGACGACCCAACCCCACTCGATCACGGTTGACCGCCCCTTTCGAGCTTGTATCGGTCGGGTTTCGCTCCGGGTCGATGGTTCGGCGGAGGACGGCGCAGGATGCGCCGGGATTGCCGTTGCGGGAAGGAATTCCGCGCGGCAGGAGCGCGACGACCGCCCCTTTGCGTTTGCGCGTTGCGGTTACCAGTGTTCCGAGTGCGGCTGGTTGTCGTTGTTCCAGCGCCGCTTGCGCATCGGGCTGTTCTCGACGAGCTTGTCCTGACGCTCCCACTCCACGTGGTTGTCGCAGAAGAGCACGTTGGCGCCGAGCCGGTGGCGTCGTCCAGGCCACTGCGTTTTCGACGGCTCGGTGTTGCGGCCGTAAATCTGCTGGTCGTTCGCCCCGTCCCCGATGCTGTCCGCGACCGCGATCATGTTCGGCGGCGATGCGACCCGAGTTTCAGGCAGCTCTCGGAAATC
This sequence comes from Phycisphaerae bacterium, assembly GCA_022072505.1. Classification (GTDB taxonomy): domain Bacteria; phylum Planctomycetota; class Phycisphaerae; order UBA1845; family UBA1845; genus JABWBH01. The sequence continues at coordinate 7,862 of JAJVHU010000059.1, read as the reverse complement.
CGGATGCTCCGGGACATCCACGTGTCCGCCCAGGCCCAGGTGAGATTCGGTGAACTCCTTGATCCCCCAGCCGTTGTACCCGTAGGAGAAGCGTTCCTGTCCGAACAACGGACGCTCGTTCGGGGCGTACCCGTAGCGCGGCCAGCGATCGTTCGGCGGTGGAGGACCGGGGTAGTCAAGTCGTGGCGTCCACTCGAACTCTTCCGGCGTCGAGGCGCACCAGAAGACCGCCGTCTGACCGCTCATCAATTCCCGAAGCCGCGCCGGCCAGACGTAGAAGGAAAGCCGATCGCCTTCCCAGTGCTCACCGGGGTAGTGCTGGTTGTCCGTGATGTAGCATGCGAGCGAGACGCCGATCGCCTTGAGATTCGCGGCGCAGTGCGCGGACCGCGCCTGCTCGCGGGCGCCGGACAACGCAGGCATCAACATGCTGATGAGCAGCGCGATGATGGCGATGACGACCAGCAACTCGATCAACGTGAACGCGGACCGGTTTGAACCTCGGTGGCGCATGTTTCCTTCCGTCCCGGCGCCCTTCCTTCAGATCATCCGCTGTGCTTCCGGACCGTCGGTTTGACGAACCGCCCCGGCGGGGCGGGGTTCCACCGTAACGGCAAACATCCTTGTTTTCCAGCGGCCCGAATCTCCTTCTGACTCCGGACTCCGCGACGCGGCATCTTCAGGGTCTTGAAGAGGTGGCGCAGCGCGCCCCGACGCTCCGGAGGGACGGCTGAGCGGCGGTGCGGCGGCGACGAACGCCCGAAGCCTGCCGGCGGTGACGCTCTCGGTTCCGTGTCACCTGTGCGGCGCCGGCGGAAGGCGGTTCTGACGGGAAGCCGCTCCGCCCGGAAAACCGAGCCCCGACCGATGCCGGCGGGCCGGTTGAAGGCGATCGTCACGATCCGGTAAGATCAGGCTTCCGCGACCGTGGCGACGTGATGCGCTTATCCCCGCGTGGGAATCGGACTTCGCTGCTGCGGCAGGCGTTGGAACGACTTCAGACTGGAGCAACTTCAAGGACACGGTCATGCAGGACTTTCTTCCGATTCAGGGGTACGACCACGTCGAGTTCTACGTCGGGAACGCCAAGCAGGCTGCGCACTTCTACGAAAAGGTCTTCGGATTCACGCCGGTGGCGAAGTCCGGGCTGGAGACCGGCGCGCGCGATCGCGCGAGTTACGTGCTGCGGCAGGGCAACATCACGTTCGTGTTCACCTGCGCCCTGACGCCGGATCATGAAGTGGCACGGCATCAGGCGTTGCACGGCGACGGGGTCAAGTGCATTGCGCTGGCGGTGGCGGACGTGGAGGCGGCGCTGCGCGAGGTGAAGGCCCGTGGCGCGACGATCGTCCAGCCCGCGCGGGTGGCGGAGGATGATTCCGGGACGCTGAAGACCGGCGTGATCCGTTACGCCGGCGACACGGTGTTCAAGTTCGTCGAGCGGAAGGGCTATCGCGGCGTCTTCGCCCCGGGATACAAGCCGATCGAGCTGCGCGGGACGGTGCGCCCGGTGGGACTCGCGGCCGTGGATCACATGGTGACCAACGTTTATCTGGGCGAAATGAACTACTGGGTGGGCTGGTTCCAGCAGGTGATGGGCTTCTCGCAGCTTTGCCACTTCAGCGATCAGGACATCAGCACCGAGTACAGCGCCCTGATGAGCAAGGTGATGGAGAACGGCGGCGGCAAGATCAAACTCCCGATCAACGAACCGGCCGAGGGGCGGAAGAAGTCGCAGATCGACGAATATCTCGACTGGTACAACGGACCCGGCATCCAGCACATCGCGATGAGCACGAAGGACATCTGCGCCTCGGTCCGCGAGCTGCGCCAGCGCGACATCGACTTCCTGCGGGTGCCCGACACCTACTACGCAGACCTCCGCTCGCGCGTGGGCGACATCGGCGAGGACTACGACGAGCTTCAGGAGCTGGGCATCCTCGTGGACCGCGACGAGGACGGCTACCTGCTCCAGATCTTCACCCAGCCGATGCAGGACCGCCCGACGCTCTTCTTCGAGGTCATCGAGCGCCACGGCAGCCGCGGGTTCGGACTGGGCAACTTCAAGGCGCTCTTCGTCTCCCTGGAGCGCGAGCAGGCGGCGCGGGGGAACCTGTGATTGCGCAGCAGGTGTACAAAATGCTTCGGCCTCTTCGAGTCTTCGCCGACACCTCGGTCTTCGGGGGGTGCTTCGACTTGAAGTTCGAGTCGGATTCCCGGAACGTGATCCGACTTGCCCACGACGGTCAACTCGTGTTGATCGTCAGTGACGTCGTGTTGGCCGAACTGGAGCCCGCGCCGGAGCCGGTTCGCGCCCTTGTATCGGGCGCGCTTCGTTCTCATCTTGAAGTGCGGATCGTCGATGACGAGATTGCCGACTTGCGAGATGCGTATTTGTCCGCAGGGGTGCTGACCGAGCGATGGATCGGCGACGCCACTCACGTGGCGACGGCGACGGTGGTCCGCGCGGACGCCCTCTTATCGTGGAACTTCAGGCATATTGTGCGTCTGGACCGCATCAAGGCGTTCAATCAGGTGAATCTTGCCAAGGGTTACGGCGTACTTACGATCCTTTCGCCCACGGAGCTTAGGGAGTATGATTCACGAGACGATTCCCGGGTTTGACTGCCTCGATTTCAAGCGCAAGGTTCAGGCGGAACTTTACGAGGCGACCCGGCATTTGAGTCGTGCGGATCGGCTCGCGTACTTCCGGCGACGCGCCGAGAACGGGCCGTTCGCCGACCTGCTGCATTTGGAGCAACGCGACATCGCCACAGCCGACCGAAGAATCACGCGAATCGATCCAGGCGCGTAAGCACAAGGCGTAAAATACCCCACGGCCGGGTCGAATGCGTCAGGGGGCGTGGGCTTCAAACGTGAATGTTGACGACGGAATCGCATCGGCCGACGCCGCGTCTTTCAACGGCCGGGGCTCCTGAGCTCCTTCGATCCGTCAAATTGAACGAACCGAGGTCCGGCACGAACCGATCCTCGGTTTTGCGTTCGCTCCAAGCATGACGCAGACGCACAACCCTGAACTGAATCGCGCGCTTTTTTCGTTGCCAACGCGCTGACATCTTCGTAGGCTGAAGCAAGCGAAACCTGTCACCGCGGGATCGGATGCAGACGCACGCCCGGGCCGCGCAAGGGAAGCGAGATCGAACATGAGTCATCAAAGCCTTAAGGGAAAAGTCAGCCTGGTGACCGGCGCGTCGCGGGGGATCGGGAAGGCGATCGCGGCGGAGTTGGCGGCGGCGGGCAGCGACCTGGCGGTCAACTATGTCTCGCCGTCCAGCGAGGACAAGGCGAAGCACGTCGCCGACAAGCTTGCGCAGATGGGCGTGAGGGCGAAGGCGTACCGCGCGGACGTCTCGGACATCGCGCAGGCCGACGGGATGATCGCCGACATCGTGCGCGACTTCGGACGCGTCGACGTGCTGGTCAACAACGCGGCGATCAACCGCGACAAGACATTCATGAAACTGCCACGCGAGCAGTGGGACGAGGTCGTCCGCGTCAACCTCGGCGGGGCGTACAACCTGATTCACACGCTGCTGCCTTCGATGGTCGAAATCGGCTGGGGCCGCATCATCAGCATCGTCAGCGTCGTCGCCCAGATGGGCAACTTCGGACAGACGAACTACTCCGCGTCGAAAGGGGCGGTGATGGCGTTCACCAAGTCGCTCGCCCGCGAGGTGGGGCGCAAGAACGTCACGGTCAACTGCGTCGCGCCGGGATACATCGAGACGGACATGACCGCGGGCGTTCCGGAAAAGGTCATCAACCACGTCAAGGACATCACGCCGATCGGGCGCCTCGGTTCGCCCGAGGAGGTCGCCTTCGCCGTCCGCTTCCTCGCGGATCCGCGCGCGTCATACGTCACCGGACAGGTCATCGCCGTCAACGGCGGGATGTACATGTAATTACGAATGACGAAGGTCGAATGACGAAAGAACGTCCGGCGACCGTCTCTCAGTCGTGTGATCGCCGCTGAAACGTATACTCCTAGCCACCCCCGTGCGAAGGGGGCGGAAGCGGTATTCGGACCTGCGTGAAACAGGGAGCGCGGCGATGGGGTTGGTGGCGGTGCGGCGGTTCGAGGTTCAGGCGCCTGGTGTCGGCAAGGCGCTGGACGGTTTCCGCGTCGCGCACCTGTCCGACCTGCACTTCCGCCGCTGGAATCCCGTCCTTGAACAGACGCGGGATTTGCTCGGGTCGCTCGAATACGACGTCCTGGCGGTCACGGGCGACTTCGCGGAGTGGCCTCACCGCTGGCCGCGCGCGGTCGAGATGATGAAGCGCTTCTTCGAGCCGGCGTATGCGCGGGGGACGGTGTACGCAACGCTGGGCAATCACGATCACGAGCAGATCGCGGAAGACCGGGGCGACCCGATCCGCTTTCTGCGGGATGAGTCGGTGGTTCTTGAGCACGGCGCAGGCCGCGTGCGGCTGGCGGGGGTGGACCAGCTCGTGAAACGCGGAGGCGACGTGCATCGCGCATTGGGTCCGTCGGACGACCTTCCGACGGTGCTCCTGGCGCATTATCCCTCGACGGCGCATCGACTGGAACCGGACCGCGTCGGGCTCCAGCTTTCGGGACACACGCACGGCGGGCAGTGGCGGTTTCCCGGCATCGGCTGCCTCTGGGGAAATGATCGGATTCATCCCCGTCAGGCGTGGGGTCTGCATCGGATCCGCTGGACGCAGGTGCATGTGTCCGCCGGGATCGGCACGTCGCTGCCGGTTCATGCCCGGATCAACTGCCCGCCCGAGATCACCGTCCTGACGCTTCGTACCCGGGCGCCCGCGGTGCGATCGGGTGGCGCGGTTATCGGGGCGGGGTCGCAGAGCGGGGATTGACCGGCGCTTGGTGCGCGCTAAGTTGTGATTAAGTCTCTCCCGACGGACCGACCCCCGGGTATATGTAAATTATCTGGAGCTTCTTTTTTTAAACAGAAGGTCATCGTTAAGACCGGCATTGTAGACTTGGTGAGTCCTGCGGAATGCAACAGCGGGAAACACCCCAGTCCGGCAGAACGAGGCCTGCGGGGTCAACGTGAAGGAGCGATGAAGACCGGCGATCGTGCCGGTTGTCCGAGGGCGGCAACAACGACGGGTTGGTGGACAGGTTCGGGATCGGAATGACGCTGGAACTTCCTAACTACCGGGTGGTCGAGAAGATCGGCACGGGCGCGCAGACGACGGTCTACCGCGCGCGGTGCATGCGCTCGGGGAAGGATTACGCGATCAAGGTGGTGAAGGTCCGTCAGCCCGAGGACATGAAGATCGTGGACCTGATGCGCGACGAGCATGCGGTGGGCTCGACGATCGATCATCCGGTGGTCCGCAAGACGTATGAGTTCCGCCCGTTGCGGCGTCTGACGCGCGTTCACGGCGCGCTGCTTTTCATGGAATACGTGGCGGGAACGCCGCTGTCGGACCGGAACCTGTCGCTGCCGCTTGAGGAGACGCTGCGGGTGTTCGCCCGGGTTGGGGAGGGGCTGGCGGCGATGCATCGGGCCGGCTTCGTTCACGCCGACCTGAAACCGGGCAACATTCTCGTCACTTCCGAGGGCGAGGTGAAGCTGATCGACTTCGGTCAAAGCTCGCGCCTGGGAGAAGCGAAGCCCAGGGTGCAAGGGACGATCGACTACATGGCGCCGGAGCAGGCGTCACAGGGCATGCTCGATCAGCGCACCGACGTGTTCGGGCTCGGGGCGACGCTGCACCGTGTGCTGACGGGCAAGCCCGTTCCGACGGAGATGAACAAGACGGTGAATCCGCACAGCCAGCGTCTGCTGGGCAAACGGCGCGAGGCGACGCCCCAGATGGAGCTGTCGGGGATGCCGACGTGCGTGGCGAGGTTCATCGAGTCGTGCTGTCAGACGTCGATGGATGCGCGGCTTTCGGACATGACGGCCGTCATACAGACGCTGGAGCTGGCGCGCAGCATCGTCCGGCAGTCGCCGGCTGGAGAGGAATCCTCCGAGCTGGACGAACACGATCTGCTTGACGACGAGCACGGTCAGGAGCTGTCCGAGGACGAACTGCTGGACTTTCTCGCCGAGACGCCGGACGTGGAGACACGCCGGAGTTAGCGTCGTCTCCGAACTCGTGTTCCGCGCGTTATCTTTCCTCCCGATCTGGGTCTCCAACCGACTGCGGTGCTCGGCGTTCCGGATATTCCGTCGTTGTGACGCGACGTGCGAGGATGCCCGGGACGGACGGCGATCCGCGGTGCAACGGTTTCCCTTGCTCCCGAACTTCTGTCGTCCCTCCGGGACTTTCGGATCCTCCGCGACGGCTTCCCGGCACTGGCGTGCTGGGCTGTTGTCTGACGCCCCTTCCGGGGCTACGACACCCGGATGACACCCGGATGACACTCGAATGACACGCGGACGACACTCGGAGACCCCCGGGCCGTGGCATGCGCCGGGCCCGCCACGGCCGGGCGAGTACGCCAGACCGTGAAATTATGAAACAAACCTCCTTGCGGGTACGCAAGGGCGGTTCGGCGGTGTGTGGCTGCCGAGCGCCCGTGGTCTCATACAAGGAGGCTCATCATGTGGTACGTGGGGATCGATTGTCATCAGCGTTCGTTTCAGGTGTGCTTGCTGGACGAGAACGGCAAGGGGGTCAAGGAGGCTCGTCTTCCCGGTGTTTTGACGAAGCGGATCGAAACGCTTCGGTCGGCGGGTCGGCCGTTGGCGGCGTGCTTCGAGGCGTCGTGCGGGCACGGTCATCTGTACGATCACCTGGCGGGGATTGCCCAGAAGGTCGTGGTCGCGCATCCCGGGCAATTGCGCCTGATCTTCAAGAGCAAGCGTAAGAACGACCGTGTCGATGCCCGGAAGTTGGCTCTGCTCGAATGCCATTAACTTAGCACTTCAGTTCTCGTAATTCATTTTACTGCAAGCACTTACGCGCGCTGGCGCGAAGGCAGGCCTCCTGCGATGATGGTGTTGTCACACGACGTCAACACAGGAGGCCAAGGATGGTCACGATGGCACCTGGCTTGCGGCAGGTGAGTAAAGACCTGACGCATCTTGTCGAACGCAGTACGGTGGAGCGGCTGTGCAAGGCGGTGGGGCACGCTTGGCGAAAGCGCCCCCTCGATCCGTACACCACGCTGCACCTGTTTCTCCTGCAGATGATTCATCGCAACACCGCCATGACCCACCTGCCGCACCTTTCGGGCGAGCGATTCACCGCTTCGGCCTATTGTCAGGCGCGGCAGCGCCTCCCGCTGGAGTTGATCCGGCGGCGGGTGGACGCGGTGGCGAAGGGCTTCGAGAAAGTCAGAGTGCCTTCTGCGGGGCACGGTCCCGCTGACGTGCCAGCACTGTGGCACGGCCATCGCCTCGCGCTGCTCGACGGCTCGGGATTCTCCATGCCCGACGCTCCCGAGCATCAGGCGCACTTCGGACAGCCCGGCCGGCAGAAGCCCGGCTGCGGATTTCCCGTCGCCCACCTGCTCGCGCTGTTCGACGCCCAGACCGGCTTCCTGCATGATGTGGTCCTGTCGCCCCTGCGCACGCATGACATGAAGCACGCGGCCGATCTGCACCCGAAGCGGTCGCCCGGCGACATCATCGTGGGCGACCGCGGATTCTGCTCGTATGCGCATTTGGCCCGGATTTCCCGGGCGAATCTGCACGCCGTGCTGCGCGTGCATCCGCGGCAGATCGTCAGCTTCCACCCGCATCGCTTGTGCGCCGACACCATCGCGGGCAAAGGCGGCCGGGGCGGGATGGGGTCGCTGCTGGGGCGCCTTTTCGGCGATCTGGGGCATGCGGTGCTGATCGCCGACGTGGACACGCCGCTGACGCCCGAGGAGGCGGCGCGCAGCGCGGACGTGATCG
>JAJVHU010000045.1 GCA_022072505.1 Phycisphaerae bacterium | reverse complement strand
GCCTGTTCGTTCTTTGATGAGGCACGCCATTGAGACCGCGACAGCAGACGCACGTGCTATGCGTCTAACGACAAAGCCCTTCGACGTGCTCGTCGAAGGGCGTTAATCTGAACCAAATCGGGGCGACTGGATTTGAACCAGCGGCCTCTGCGTCCCGAACGCAGCGCTCTAGCCAGGCTGAGCTACGCCCCGTATGTCGAATCCGGACCCGCGACGACGCTTCGTCGGCGCCGGTGGATGGGGGATCGTAGAGGGAAGGGATAGGGGTGTCAAACCGGCGGAGAATCGTTGGCCGGGGTCGCAGGCAGGGGTGAACTGCGCGGGCTTGCGGGGATCGATTTCGACGGGGTGAGAACGAGGTTCGCGGACGTCACAGGGGGAGCGAGACTCGCGTGAGAGGCTCGTGTGAGAGGCTCGCGTGAGAGGCTCGCCGATCCCGGTTTTTATTTACCGGGCGACGTTCGGTTAGCTCGACTCCTGAGTCTTCTTCATCTGACTCCGGTGTGCGGCATTTTGAGGATCTTGAGGATGCGACGCGGCGCGCCCTGACGCTCCGGGAGGCGCCCGGCGCGTGCCCGGGAGGAACATCCCGGAGTCGCCCGGCGATTCATCGCTCATCTCGGATTACGAAGTCCCGGAGGGACGCTGAGCGGCGGCGCATCGCGTCAGTCGAGCGTGGTGCGGCGGAACGGTTGAGCGTGGTGCGGCGAGTCTGCGTCCTTGTGGAGCTTTTTTCGTCCCTCCGGGACTTCGTTTTCGCCGCGCGGGCTTCCCCAGCACTGGCGTGCCGGGCTGTTGTCCAGCGCCCCTTCCGGGGCTGAGACGCTCGGATGATCCTCTGGGGCTGAGACTTCCGAATCATCAATCACGAATGTGAATGATGATTTACACGCCGCCTCAAAACCCGCGTTAAAAGCCCGAAAGGCACGCTTCCTTGCGGACGCGGCTCGGTTTTGAAACGGCGTTATCTTAGAACATGCTCCACAGGAACTGGTTTGTGACCTCGTGATGGAACATGACTTCCTCGCGCTTGATGAGGTTGCCCAGCTCCTTCGGGCAGCGATCGGCGGCGGCCTGCTTGAGGTCCACGAATTTGCCCGCGGTGCGCTCGCCGAACAAGTCGGTCATGAACTTGCTGCCCTTGAACATCCGGATGGCGTCGTGAATGTTGCCCGGGAGGAAACGCGTGCGCGTGCGCTTGCCCTCCGCGTCCGCCGGGTCGGAGGGCGGTCCCTCCAGACCCGTCTTCAGCAGGGTGTAAATGAGCATGTACGGGTTGGAATCCGGTCCGACGGAGCGGACCTCGATCCGCGCCGAGCGCTCGTTCGCCAGCGGGACGCGGATCATCGCCCCGCGGTTGACCGCCGAGGCCTTGATCTGGTTCGGCGCCTCGAAATGCGGATCGAGGCGACGGTAGGCGTTGACGCTGGAGTTGAGCACGAGGCAGAGGTCGGTTCCGTTGTTGAGGATGCGGTCCACGACGTCCCACGCCATCGGCGACAGTCCGTGCTCGCCGCGCGGATCGTAGAAGAGATTCCGCCCGTCGCGCGAGAATGAGATGTTGGTGTGCATGCCGTTGCCGTTGATGCCCACCACCGGTTTCGGCAAAAAACTCGCGGTGACGCCGAGTTGGTTGGCGACCTGGCGGCAGATCAGCTTGTACAGGAGCATCTGATCCGCGGCGACCAACGCCTCGGCGTAACCGAAGTTCATCTCGAACTGCGACGGGGCGACCTCCGGGTGGTCTTTCTCGTTATTGAAGCCCAAGGCGCGCTGCGCTTCGGCGGCGCGGTCGATGAACTGACGGAGCGGATCCTGCGGGAGGGAGTGATAATACCCGCCGGTTGAGAGGAACTCGAACTGCCCGGCCTTGTAGTAGTGACGCTCGGCGTCCAGCCCCTTGAAGAGGAAGCCCTCGATCTCGGCGGAGACATGCGCGACCGTCCGGTCCTTCTTGAACAACTCGTCGGTGTAGCGCTTCAGCGCCGACCGGAAGTCCGCGTGAAACGGGGCGCCATCCTTGTCGTGGACAAAACCGAAGACGATCACCTTCCCGGGTCCGAAGATGTCCGCCGGCAACCAGTAGAACGAGGACCAGTCAAGCACGAGCATCAGGTCCGACTCGGCCTGCTCGGTGAATCCCCTCACCGATGATCCGTCGAAGGTCAGATGTCCCCCGGATTTGAGGAGAAACTTCTTGTCGTAGTCGAGCATGTGCAGGCGACCTTCAAGGTCCGAAAAACAGACCGTGACGGCCTTGATCCGGCGCTCGCCGCTGAGGTACCTGACGCGCTCTTCCTCGAGCGCCTTGGGGTCAGTCCGCTGGATGCGGGCGGTCTTGGCTTGGACATTCATCTCCTCGAGCTGATCGTAGGGAATCTCCAGAAAGTCCCGCAAAGGTGAGGTCGCTGTCATTGTCAACTCCATCAAACCGTTAAATACGTTGGTTTTATATAAACCAAGTATGTTTTAATATGAAACAAAGCCATGTCAAGGTTATTTTTCTTGTTTTTTAAAATAAAAACAAGTCGCAAGGAACTTTCATGAAAGGGCCGATAATTATCAGAGAGACTACGGGACACTCACATCGTCCGATTATTAAAGGTCGTTCATTTGGAGTCCGGTTGCGCGGTACGGTCCGGGTAACCGGCGGGCAGTGACGGTCGATCGAGTTTTCTTGCTCCTGTAGGACATGTGGAGGGAAATTCTGATGCGTTTTTGGCTCGGAACAGGCGTCGTCTGGTGCGCGGTCCTGGTTGTCGGCGGGTGCGGAAACTTCGGGAACGCGCTGCCGGAGTCGCTGGATCTGACGCTTCCGGATGAAACGACGGACAAAGCGGTGCGCGGAGGCGGCGCGGCGACGCTGGAGAACTCGCGCTGGCAGCTCTTCAACGCCGAGACGGGTCGGTACATCGGGGAGTTTGTCTTCGTTGAGGATGGCGCGCTGGACTCGGTGATCGAGAACAACGTCATCGGCGCGGAGATCTTCGGCGACACGATCCTCGCGGACGGCGCGGTTCATGCCACCGAGGTGGACGGGCTTTCGTACCGCGCCGCCACCTACGGCGTGGAGAACGAATCCGGATTCGCGTACGAGGCGCGGGCGATCGTGACGTTTGCGGGCGTCCGGGTGGCGACCGGACGGGCGACTGCCGTGGGAACCCACGACGGCGACCAGATGGAGGGGACGTTCTCGTACCGCATCCGGGTGGAGGAATCCGCGGCGTCGGCGCTTCCGGCGAACCTGCGGACGGAAGACGAATTCCCCGTCTACGGCGTTCGCGTCGTCGCCGAGTGACAGGCGTTGGCGGCTTCGGCAACGAGTTGAACAGCGGCGCGGATTTCCTGCGGCGTGGTCAGCCTCCCCAGGCTGAAGCGGATCGCGCCTCGCGCGCCGTCCGGATCGACCTTCATCGCCGCCAGCACCGGCGAAATCGCGGATGACCCGGCGTGGCAGGCCGCCGCCGCCGTCACGCAGACCCCGGGCATGCGCTCGAGCAATTCGCCGCTCAGACATCCGCGGAAGCCGACGTTGAGCGTGTTGGGCAGGCGGTGCTCCCGGTGACCGTGAAACCTCAGTTCGCCCTTGAACGCGCGACGCAGCCCCTCGTGCAGTTCCTCGCGCAACGCCGGCGTCGTGGGATCCCCGAGCAGCGGGCGGGCCACTTCACACGCCACGCCGAGGGCGACGATGAGGGGGACGGCCTCCGTGCCCGCGCGGCGGCCGGACTCGTGCCCCGCACCCAGCAGAAGCGGATCGAATTCGCACCCCTTGCGGACGTAGAGCGCGCCGACGCCCTGGGGCGCATAAAGCTTGTGTCCGGCGATCGAGAGAAAATCCACGCCGAGCGCCTGCACATCCGTCGGGATTTTTCCGGCGGACTGGGCGGCGTCGGTGTGCAGGAACACGCCGCGCTCCCGGGTGATTCCGGCGATCTCGGCAACCGGCTGGATCGTGCCCACCTCGTTGTTCGCGTGCATGATCGTGACCAGCAGCGTGTCAGGGCGCAGCGCGCGGCGAACGTCCTCGGGATCGACCCGGCCGGTCGAGTCCACCGGCACCTCCGTCACCTCGAAGCCCCTCGCCCGCTGGGCGGCGCAGGGCTTGAGGACCGCCGGATGCTCGACGGCGGAAGTCACGATGTGGCGTCTGCGATCGCCGTGTTTTTCCGCCAGCCCGCGGATCACGGTGTTGTTGGATTCGGTTCCGCCGGACGTGAAGATCATTTCCTCCGGCGAAGCGTTCAGGAACGCTGCGACCTGGCGGCGGGCGCGGTCGATCCCGGCGCGCATCGTCCGGCCCAGAGCGTGGGGCGCGGAGGGGTTGCCGAACCACTCATTGAGGTACGGGAGCATCGCCTCACGGGCGCGGGGGTCCAGCGGCGTCGACGCGTTGTAATCGAGGTAGATCATGGCGCGGCCAGCGAGAGTGCGTCGCGGTCGTCCAGAGCGAACCAGCCTTCCAGCTCGTTGCGCCAGCGCGTCACGCGCCTCGGATCGCGGAGCGCCGTGAAGGTTCCCGAAAGCTCCGCTCGTTCGAAGATCGCCCGGCCCTCGTTGAGTTGCGCCTTGGGCGACAGGCACACCAGCCCGAGTTCCCCCACGAGCGTCCGCCCGTCGCGCTTGGCGCGGAAAAAGGCGGAGCCCGCCCCTTCAAAACAGGCTCCCGACCGCCCGTCGTACACCGCATAACGGACAACGGCGTTGATCTGGCGGTCGTGAGCGACGGTCACGCCGGGGATCGGCTTCCAGAAACTGCGGACATGAACGACCTGAAGGAGTCTCCGCGACGGGTCGTCCGGGAACGACTGCTCCTGTCTGAGGACGACGTTCACGTTGCCCTCGGCGTCGACGTCGAAGCACGCTTCATTGAAAGTTTCACGGTATCGCTCCGCGACGCCTGACGGCAGATGATCGACGACAAACAGTTCGTTCTTCGGGGCCGCACAGGAGGCGAGCATCACGACAAGACCCGACATAAGGATCCGGCGTCGCAAAGCCGGCGCTCTGACGCGCCTTCCGGTGATGTCCGTCGTGCTCGGCTGCATGTGCGTTCCCGGGGTTTCAGCGTAGTCGATCCTTCGGGAGGGTCAACGGCGCGCGCCGCGCCGGCGTTCGCCCGCACGTCGGAAACGCCCCTAGAATGACGCGGGGAGCAAGGAGAACTGAAGATGGCGGATCGCGTGGTGATCGTGACGGGCGGCGGACGGGGGATCGGGCGGGCCGTGTGCGTGCGTTTCGCCGGCGCCGGGGTCTGTGTGGTTCCGGTGGCGCGGACTTCGTCGGAGCTGGAGGAGACGGCGCGGCAGGTACGCGCCGCGGGCGGAACCTGTTTTCCGATCGAGGCGGACGTGGCGGATCGTGACGACGTGGACGCCATCCTGACGCGAATCCGCGACGAGCGCCTTGGGCGGATCGAAGTCCTGGTCAACGCGGCGGGCGTCGCGCCGCTGGCGACGGTGGAGCAGCTTGATCCGGTCGTCTTCGAGACGATCCTCGCGGTGAACGTGCGCGGCGTATATCATGCGTGCCGGGCGGCGTGGGGGGATTTGTGCCGAGAAGGCGGCGTCATCGTGAACGTCTCCTCGGTGGCGGCGGACGACCCGTTTCCCGGGTTTTCGGCTTACGGCGCGTCGAAGGCGTGGGTGAACGCGTGGTCGCGGTCGCTCGCCGGGGAAGGTCGCGCGGCGGGAGTCCGGGTGTTCAGCGTCGCGCCGGGCGCGGTGGAAACGAAGATGCTGCGCGACGCGTTTCCGAACTATCCGAGGGAGCAGACGCTGTCGCCGTCGGACGTGGCGGAGGTGATCTTCGCCCTGGCGTCGCCGGCCTGTCGTTTCGCCAGCGGTTCCGTCGTCCACGTGCGTCCTTAGCGTCGCCGAGGCCGCGGAAGGCGGCGTTGTCGCGGCGCGGCAAACGATCGGGATGGATCTTGCAGGCTTTTCAGCAAGAAGGCGGAGTGACCTGATGAACGACGAACGCATCCGACAATTCGAGAAGATGGCCAACGACGATCCGAACAACGAGCTGGCGCACATGAGCCTGGGAAAGGCGTATCTGGAGGCGGAGCGGTTCGTCGAGGCCGCAACGTCGCTGAAGCGGGCGCTGGATCTGAATCCGACGTTGTCGAAGGCTTACGAAATGCTGGGCGCGTCGCTGATGCGCGCGGGACAGAAGGACATGGCGGTCGAGGTGTTCACGCGCGGAATCCACGTGGCGGACGAGCGCGGGGACCGCAAACCGCGCGACGCGATGGCGGCGCTGCTGCGCGAGGCGGGGGCGGCTGTACCGGCGTTCCGCGAGGAGAAGGCGCGTCCCGCCGCGCCGGCGACGGGCGAGGGCGCAGCCGTGCCCGGGTTCTCCTGCTCGCGCTGCGGCCGTCCGAGCGGAAAGATGGAGCGCCCGCCGTTCAAGGGTCCGCTGGGGCAGAAGATCCTCGATCATGTGTGCCTGACGTGCTGGCGGGAGTGGATTCCGATGGGCACGAAGGTGATCAACGAGATGGGACTGCAACTGGCGAGCCGCCAGCATCAGGACACGTATGACCAGTTCATGATCGAGTTTCTCCAGCTCGAGGTCTAACACGCGGGTTTAAAACCCGCTTGAAAGGCCCGACCTGAGTCTCCATCCGGCTCCGGTTGCGGGGTGTTGGAATCGCATGAACTTAATGATTTGGCGTGCCCCTGCGACGCGATCCCGGGGCGTGAACCTGCGGGGAAGAGTCGGCGGAAAGTGTTGTGCCGCGAAGGATCATCCGGAAGTCTTTAGCCCCGGAAGGGGCGCTGGAAAACAGCCCAGCACGCCAGTGTTGGGAAGCCCGCGCGGGGGAACAAGTCCCGGAGGGACGGAAGAGGCCTCGCAAGGACGCAAGCCCGCCGCCGCTCGACCGTCCTGTCGCGCCGCCGCTTGACCGATCCGTCGCGCCGCCGCTCAATTATCCCTCCGGGACTTCGTGATTCGATGCCTCTGCCTCCAGCGATGAATCGCTGAACTACTCCCGGATGTCCCTCCGTGGCACGCGCCGAGGCTCCTCCGGGACGTCAGGGCGCGCCGCGTCGTTTATCCTCAAAACCTTCAGGATGCTGCGCACCGGAGTCAGATGGAGACTCAGGACGGAGAAAAGAGCGCTTCCTTACGGGCGCGGCTCGGTTTTGAAACAGCGTTTAAGTCCGCCGCGGCCGCCGCCGCCGCGGACGACATTCCCCGGATCCGGCGCTGCGGCGTGAAGTGCCAAGTTGTTGACACTTTTCCAGCATCGCGCTTCGGGGAACGGGTCGCGCGGGCTGCGGCGTGACGCCTCATCGGACCGCGGCGTGACGCCCCGTCGGACCGCGGCGTGACGCCCCGTCAGGCTGCGGACGGAGTCTCCTGGGCGTGACGACCCCCCGATTTCTGGTCGGTCGGGATGACATGGGACATGTCGTTCACTGAGGATGCCCAACATGTTGTGGTTTACCGGTGGGAACCGCCTATCGGTTGGCGCGAGATTATGATTCATTCATAATTCGCGTATCTTTTTATTTTGCGGAAGTTTCCCTATGGAAATGGTCTGTGAAATGTGGTAGATTGACAGGCGAAGAGCAGGGGGTTTGGGTTTCGCGTTCACACCAGAAATCGTTCGGTGATCGAAGCGTCCGCGACCGCGCGGGCGACGGACTTGGCGCGTCCTTGACGGGCGCGGGCTCAGGTTTGGATCTCTGGACAAAGCCGGAATCACGAGCAGGATCCGTCTGATCGTCGGCGCCTGCGTCCCGAAGGGGCGCACGCGCCGCGACGATCCGCCGGAGGAATGTCGTGCAAGGAGGCCGACGATGGAGGGTGTGACGCAGACGTTATCGCCGGTTGGGGACCAGGGGACATTCGAGCCGGCACGGACGCCGAATCAGGAGGCAGGAGCGCTTCGCGAATGCCGGGAAAACGAACGAGGACACGGTTTCCGAGGTAGTCGATCGTGTGAACGACGAAATACCTTGACGACCCCCTCGCTCTTCGCGTCGTGCCGTGAACCTCGACGTTTCCCGATCCCCCCCTCAACCGGCGATGGTTCTGCGCCCCCCGACGCCGCCGGACTCTGGAGCGCCTACCTGCAGAACCGGTCCACCGCACACCGCAACGCGCTGGTCCAGCATTATTATCCTCTCGCCCGCCGCGAGGCCTCCGGGTTCCGGAAGCGCTGCACCGCAAGATTCGACCTCGACGACGTGCTTTGCGCCGCGGGGGAGGGGCTTCTGGCGGCGGTGATGACGTATGATCCGGCGTTTCAGACGCGCTTTGAGACCTACGCGGCGCACCGGATCCGCGGGGCGATCCTGGACTGGTGGCGCAGCCAGGACGCGCAGCCGCGGTTGCTGCGCTGCTTTGAGCGGCATCGGCGATCGGCGTGGACGCAGATCAGTTGCGAGGAAGGCCGCCCCGCGCGAGACGAGGAACTGGCGGACCGGATGGGGCTGACCCGGCTGGAGTTTGCCTTGCTTTCCGCGCGGAAGCGTGCCCGCGAGCGCGTGTCGATGGATCAACGTCCGCACGGGGAACTCGCAGGTTCCGAGGAAGAGGGACCGCGCTGGGACGTGGCGCATCCGGACAATTGTGCTCCCAGCGAATCCGTCGAGCGGCAGTGGGTGCGGGAGTTTCTGTGCCGCGGGCTGTCGGCGGTCGAGCGGCAGGTTCTGGTTCTCTACTACTACGAGGACATGACGATGGTGGAGATCGGGCGCGTTCTGGGACGGTCCGAGTCCCGGGTCTGCCAGCTTCATCGACAGGTGCTTCAAGCGCTCGGCGTTCGCTTGCGGCAATCCCACAACCGTCAGGCTGTCTGAATCCGCGAACCTCGGTCCGCTTCCGGAGCCTGGGACAATGATGATTCACGAGCGCGACGCGACGGTGCTTGAATATGCCCGGCGGCAAGGGCTGCCGTGGTATTACGTGGAGGACGCCGACGCCCAGGGCGGACGCCTGACGCTGCATCACGGATGCGTCACGGCGACGTTCCGTCGAGGCCGGATGGTGGAGGTCAAGGCCGCCGCCGACCGGGAGCTTTTCGACGTCATGTTTGAGAGCCTCACACGTCTTTTCGCCCTGTCCGCGAAGGTCGCGGGAGAGGGCGCGGTCTTTCCGAAGCCCTCGCCAGCCGATCCTAACCCTCTTGACGGCAAGACTTTGTGATACTCAATCGGTCTACCGCGTTCCGTGCGGATTCCGCCGAGTTTCGCCGATGAGGTCTTCGTGCGCCCCCTGGTATTGCAGTATTAGCGGGCTGGCGTGAGCCGGAAGGTTGAATATAATCGCGCCCCCTCTCGGGGAAGCGTCCAGCCGTGTCCGAGACGGGCCAGCCGAGACGGGTGGGTACGAGACGGGTGGGTAAGGGCTTAACGTTGAGGAAACGGAACATGACGACGGACGTGCGAAGGAGCCAGGCGTGATCAAAATCAAGCCGCGCGGGAACGAGACGATTCATCAGGTGTTGAAGCGGTTCAAGCGCCTCTGCCAGCGCGAGGGTCTGGTTCGCGAGATCAAGCGGAACAGCTACTACGAGAAGCCCTCCGAGCGCCGGCGCCGCAAGACGCGCAAGGCCGCGCGACGCGCGCAGCTTGAAACGATGGCCGCCCAGAACGCCTGACGCCTGCGCGCCGCCTCCGGGTCGGCGCGAGCGCGTCGATCCGCAACAACACCTCGCGAGGACGCGGCGCGACCTCGCGGCGCGCATCAGAACCGGAGGGACACGTGCAGGATTCGAGAGTCGCGCTGGTCACCGGCGGTTCCCGAGGCATCGGGCGCGGCGTCTGCATCGAGCTGGCGCGGCTGGGGTACGCCGTGGTCATCAACTTCCGCAAGGACTTCACGGCCGCCGAGGAAGCCCGGGCGGAATGCGAGCGTTGCGGATCTCCGGCGGTCGAGTTGTGCCAGGGAGATGTCACGACGCGCAGCCATCGCGACCTCATCGTCGAGTTCGTGATGGAGCGGTTCGGGCGGATCGACCTGCTCGTCAACAACGCCGGCGTCGCGCCGGAGTCGCGCCACGACATTCTGTCCACGCCGGAGGACAGCTTCGACCGCGTGATGAAGGCGAACCTCAAGGCCCCGTATTTCCTCACCCAGCGCGTCGCCAACGAGATGGTGCAGCTCCGCGAGCAGGGCCTGATCGACTGGGCGGCGATCGTCAACGTCTCGTCGATCCGCTCCTACACCGCGGCGGCCGACTACGGCGAGTACTGCCTCAGCAAGGCCGGGGTGAGCATGATGACGAAGCTCTTCGCCGTGCGTCTTGCGCCGCTGGGCATCCACGTGTACGAGGTCTGTCCCGGACTCATTCAGACGGACATGACCTCCGCCGAGGCGACGCGGGAGTTCTACAACAAAAAGCTCGCCGCCGGGCTGACGCCGATCAACCGCTGGGGCATGCCCGAGGAGGTCGGACGCGCCGTCGCCGCCATCGCCCGCCAGGATTACCCCTTCAGCACCGGGCAGGTCTTCCACGTCGACGGCGGGTGGCACCTCCGCGAACTCTAAGGCAACCTCAGAACCGCCTGCCCGAGCCGCGCGGCTTCAGCCCGCGCGACGGCGCCGCGCGGCTTCTCAGCCCGCGCGACGGCGCCGCGCGGAGCGGACCCCGCCGCTGAACGCAGGTCGTCCTCCCGAGTCTCCAACCGACTCCGATGCCCGGCGCTCTGGACATTCCGACGTTGGGACGCGACGCGCGCTCGGGTCCGGGGGGGACGGGGCATCCGCGGCGCGGCGGTTCCCGTTCCTCGCGAACTTCTGTCGTCCCTCCGGGACTTCCGGATCCTCGGCGACGGCTTCCCAGCACTGGCGTGCTGGGCTGTTGTCTGACGCCCCTGCCGGGGCTAAGACGCTGTTGCAAAATCCTCGAGGCGGGGCGGAAAAAGAACGCTTCCTCACGGGCGCGGCTCGGAAAGACACTTGCCCACGAATTCAAACTGAGACATGCCCCACGGCGAGGCTCAGGTGGACGGCGCGGGAGGCGGCGCGAGAATGATCCGCAGCGTCATCTCCTCGGTTCCCCGAAGAATGCGCACCTCCAGTTCGTCGCCGGCGCGCTTGCCCTCGATGGCGCGGACGAGATCCTGCTGTCCGTTCACTTCGGCGTCGCCGATCCGAAGGATGCGATCCCCCTCCTTCATGCCGGCCTTCTCCGCAGGCATCCCCGCCAGCACACGTGCGACCGGATAACCCTTCTTGCCGTCGTCGGGACCGGGCATGATGCCGAGGCGCGGACCGCGCGTTCCGGTCCGGCTGCCGACCGACCCGCGGCGGATGTCGGCGGGCGTGTCCACGCGGGCGAAGACGGGGCGTTTGTCCGCGTTGGCCAGCTCCAGGCCGATCTCGTACACCAGCCGGGCGATCCGCGCTCCGCCGTCCACGTTGATCTTCGGCGTGTCGTCTCCGGGCGCGTGATAATCCTCGTGAAGCCCGGTGAAAAAGAACAGCGACGGGACGCCGACGTTGTTGAACGAGGCGTGATCGCTCGGACCGCGGGCGCTGTCATCCGGATTGAACTGCATGAAGCCGCACGCCTTTGACTGCCGCGCGACCAGATCTTTGAAGATGTCCCCCGTACCCAGTCCTTGAATATACAGGTGATTCTGATCGTTGGCCGAGTCGTCGGACAACCGGCCGATCATGTCCATGTTGAGCATCGCGGCCATCTTTTCCACCGGAACCGTCGGGTTGGCGCAGAAATGTGCGCTGCCGAGCAGGCCGCGCTCCTCCGCGGTGAAGCCCATGAAAAGCAGGCTGCGGTTGCGGTTCGGCGTCAGGGCCATCGCCCGCGCGACCTCGATCACGCCGGCGGTCCCGGAGGCGTTGTCATCCGCGCCGTTGTTGATCGCGCCGCGCGAATCCCCGATGTGGTCGTAATGCGCGCCGATGACGATGTACTCGTCGGCGTTCGGACCCGTCCCGGGAAGGACGCCCAGCACGTTCCGCGCGGACGTTCCCTCGAACGCGACCTGTCCGCTCGCGCTGACGCCCGGCATCGCCTGCGACCGGGTCAACCCGCCGTCGAGCTTGCGCTGCACTTCGGCGAGCGGCTCCATCCCCGCGGCCTTGAGCAGCGCCTCGGCGACCTCGCGTTTCACCTGCACGGCGGGAAGTCCGTAGTTCTGCCCGTCCATCGCGGAGCCGGGCAGCGTGTCCGCGTCCTCGGTCGCCTGGTTGGTGACGATCATCGCCACCGCGCCCTTCTCCTTCGCCAGGCGCGCCTTGCTGGCGAACCAGGAGAACCGCGAAAACGCCGGCGCCTCGGCGCCCTCCGCGCGGAAGCTCGCAGGCTCCCGTCGCAGCATGAACACAATCTTGCCCGAGACCTCCACCCCCGCGTAGTCGTCGTAGTTTTTCTCCGGGTTCGTGACGCCGTAGCCGACGAACACAAGGTCTCCGGAAAACGATCCCTGCGACGACCACCCGAACGGCGTCCAGGTCTGCCCGCGCGCCAGCGCCGGCGCTTCGGCGCCCGTGATCGTCAAAGTCGTTGAGTCGAGCACCTTGCCGCCGAGGCTGAGGGTGAAGTCCTGGAAGTAAGTGCCGTCCGGCCCGCCGGGCTTCAACCCGATCGACGCGAACTGCCCGGCCAGATATCCGGCGGCGATGTCGATCCCGTCCGAGCCGGTGTCGCGCCCGCGAAGCAGGTCATGCGCGAGCACCTCGACATGCTGATGATATCGCGCCGCGGTGAACTCGACGCCCGCGGTCGTCGCCCGGTAGGTTCCACCTGCCGCCGGACCGTCGCCCGCGCGAACTCGTGCCGCGCCGCCGTAAACCAGCAACCCCGCAACATAAACCGCCCCCGCACGAACGCACCAACCATGTCGGTTCAGCATCGAAATCCTCCGCGGTCGTCCATCCAGCCGAGTCCCCGGTAAGACATCCTAACTTATCCGCCTTCCACGCAAAACCGAGGCGTCCGTCGCCGCGCCTCAGGGCGTTACGACCGTATCCCCTGACGGGTCTTCACGGCTGTGCGACAGGAATATTCCGCGGGAATGAGTCTCCAACGGGCTGCGGTGCTCGGGGCCTGGGATATTCTGTCGTTGCGGCGCGACGTGCGATGATGCCTGGGACGGCGGCGATCGGCGGCGCGACGGTTCTCCTTTTCCGCTCGAACTTCTGTCGTCCCTCCGGGACTTTCGGATTCTCCGCGACGGCTTCCCAGCACCGGCGTGCCGGGCTGTTGTCCAGCGCCCCTATCTTCTTGACAATTGTCACATCGCTGCTGGACGTTGGAAACGGGGCGGCGTCAAGGAGCGAGATCCTGGGGGTTCGAGATGCGAAGCGGGAAGCGTTGATTCGGTTGGAGAGCAAGACGCTCGACGCGCAGTTCAAGACCACGATTTGCGGTAACTCTTCAGCCGTTTGCAGTGGTTTTGGCGGGTAGCGGGGGGATTTCGCCGGTTGGGACGTAGAATTGGAGGGCGTCGGTGACGGTTCGGATGGGGTCGGGGCCGCGGAGTTTGAGGGTGCGGAAGAGGGTCATCAGCACGCTCTGCGTGGCGGCGCCCGGTTCGGATCGGTTGGACGGGCTGTTTTTTCGCAGGATCACGGCCGGTCGGATTGCGCGCTCGGCCAGGTTGTTTTCGAACGGCGCCTCCGGCTTATCCAGGAAGGTGAACCGATGATCCCGGTGACGGCGCATACGTTGGGCCAGACGCCGCGCGTCGGGATCGGGGTACACCGGCGCGCCGTCCGCGTCCTTCCCGTTGGCCCGTGGTTGCGGCCGGGCATCGATCCGGCGAATCCGACTCTCGTATCGCTGGGGCGTAAAGTCCGGTCGTCGGCGCAGGCGGATGCCGTCGCGGATCAATCGCCGCGCCGTTTTCGCGAACGACGGCCGCGGCTTGGACGAGTTGGACAGATCGACCTTCTCGAATTCGCGCAGCAGATGCACGAGGCCATACTGCCGATCTTCTGCAGCGATCGACTCGCAGGGCGCCCAGAAGTCATGCACAAGCGTTCCGGCAAAAGCGTCGCCGAAGAACGCCTGCAACGCGGGGCTGCCGCGCGGGCGATCGATCATGCAGCAACAGACCTGGTCGTTGGCGAAGCACCACAGCCAGCAGGTCTGGCCGTTGAGGCGCCATCCGGTCTCGTCGGCATGAAGCACGGCGCTGCCGCGGGCCTCGGCCGCGATCTGCTCGTACCCGGCCAGCGGCACGATCGCCATCCGTCGCCGGGAATCGATCCATCCGCCCGCGGTCGGCGTGGTCTGCAAAGGGTCGCCGAGAAGGTTGATGACCTGGTCGATCGTGATGCCCAGGCCGTAGTGGAACCAGGCCGTCAGGCCGTTGACCCGATGACCCCGCACGGCGTTCGGCCTGGCGTCGGGAACCACGGGCTCGACGGGCTTCTTGCAGCGCGGGCCGTAGTCGCGAGGCATCGTGTGCTCGGTCACGACCGGTTCGATGAGCTCGGGGATTGTCCTCGAGGATGCGCGTGCGCTGGCGATTGCAGCACTGCAGCCGACCGTCACAGCAGGGGCAGCGCTTGAGCCGGTGCGATCGTTGCTGATCGATGCGCGTCGGCGTCGCCCGGCGCGAGCCGGGATGCCCCTTGCGCGCCCCCGGCTTGCCGCGACGCTTGCCGACCGGCGGCTTCCGATAGACCGGCGCCATGCCCGAAGGCGTGGACGGCGATGGGGGGTCGGAAGACCTGGCGTTCGACGCTGAAAAACGTGCATCCTGCTCGCCGATGCGGCGGCGGGTCGCCAGCAATGCAAGCGTCACGGCCTCCGCCCCCAACGCATAGAGTTGACGCGCCTGAACTTCGGTGAGTGCGCCGCGCAGCGCAATCTCGATCAACGCCTTCGCCGAAGCCTCGCTCGCCATCCGTGGCCGCATGCAACGCTACATAGCAGCGCGAGGGGCATGGCGCAAGTTTGCCTGTTTTAATATTGCCGAGTGGAGTCCGTTGCAGAAGGCTGAAGAGTTACTCCTTTTTCAACAGGCTGTCAGGCTATTGCTCTCGCCTTTTTTGAACGGCAAACCAGAGGCGTTCATCTTCTCACCAAGCGAGGCAGTCGAAGAGCACAGGGAGACCATCCCCCTGACTCCATGCCGATCTGGCATTGATGATGTCGGTTGCCCAGAGAGTTTTGCGACAGCGTCTAAGGTTTTACCGAACCTGCCTTCGGATCTGCTTCGCCTTCCGGCCGCGGCTCACCCGGCAAGGGACGCCGCGGTCCGGCAGCGCCTTCCGCGCCCGGACGCCGCGGACCCGGTCCGCCACCGGCCCCCCCCGGACCGCGCATCAGTTCGCCGCGATGCTTTTCGGACGCCGCACGAAACTCCTCGTCGCTGAGCTTGCCGTCGCCGTCCGTGTCCGCGTCCGGATGCCGCTTCAGCATCTCCTCGCGCTGACGCGCCGCTTGCGCCTCGCGCCACGCGAGAAACTCCTCCTCGGAGAACTTGCCGTCGCGGTCCTTGTCCGCCTCGGGCTGCGACGCGAACACACGCTCCGCAAGTCGCGCCAACGTGGTCTCCTTGAACGCCGCGAACTCCTCATCGCTGACTTTGCCGTCCTTGTCCGCATCCACCTGCGGCTGCACCTCCAGCAAGCGCTCCAGCGCCTGCTGGCGAAGCCGGTCGAGCGCCGCCTTCATCTCCTCCTCGCTGAGTTGACCGTTCTGGTCACGGTCCGCCCGCGGGAAAGCGTTCAACACGCGCTCCGGCGCGACCTTGCCGGATTCAAGCCGCAGCAGGCGTTCGAACGCCTCGAGCATCTGGAACGGTCCGTCCGGCCCCGGACGCCCTGGTCCGAAGCGTCCCGGTCCGCCGCCCGGTCCGCCTTCGCCCGGACGCCCCGGCAGCGGCAGACCCTTCTTCCGGTAGAACTCGAACACCTCGCGCCGAGTCAGCGTCCCGTCGGCGTTGGCGTCAATGCCTTCCTCGCCGTACTGCTCCAGCAACGCCTTCGCCCGCTCCGCCGGAACCGGCTGATCCAGGTCGATCTGCGCCCGAGCCGCCGGGCGTTGCGGCGGGGGGTTGTCCGCGGGGGCGCCCTCCTGCTTCTCCTGAGCGCGAACCGCGCCACCCCCCAGCGCAAACACCGCCCACGCCGCCAACACCGGCGCCATCAACCACGTCGTCCGCTTCACCATCGCACTCTCATGCAGAATCATATTGAATCGCTCCTCAAGAACTCGCCCATCGCGGGCGAACGCCAACGCCGACGCGACCACCGGACGGCGCTCGGATTGCCCCTGAACCACGTTCAACAGGCACGCCGCGTAGTCCGCCGCGCACACGCCCGACGCCCGCACCGCCAACTGATCGCACGCCATCTCGGAATACCGCTCAATCTGACGACACACCCACCACAACGGCGGCCAGAAGAAAAAAAACGTCCGAAGCAGGTTCTCCAGAGCGCGGATCAGGACGTCCCCCCGGCGCAGGTGAGCCAGTTCGTGCAGGATCATCGCGTCCGCCGCCGCCGCCGGCGCACGACGCAGCGCCTCGCGCGGAAGAACCAAAACCGGCCGGAACAGGCCCGTCACAAACGGGCTTGCCGGTTCATCCGTCACGCGAACGTCCGGCCGCCGGCGCAGACCGATCCGCTGCGCCAGCGACTCCACGCGGCGCAGCAGCGCCGCCTCCGCAACCGGCTGCTCCCGCAACCATCCGACAAGCCGCTGACGCCGCTCCCGCCACCGCAACGCGAAATACAAAACTCCCGCGGCGTACATGAGAACCGGAACCGTCCACCACGTCCGCAGGCTCATCACCGCCGGCGCAGACGCGACCGCTCGTTCGCCGCCGACGCCCGCCGCGCCGCCAACTCCCTTTCGCAGGCTCGGGTCATCGGAATGAAGGGCTGCGACGTCGGACACGGCGGCAACCTCTTCGTCCGCCAGCGAGGCAGCCGCCGACTCCACCGGAAAGCGCAGCAGACCGGCCAGAGTCGCGGAACCGGGAAGCACCGGAGGCACCGCGAACCGCAGCAACACCACCACCCACAACGCCGCAAGCCACGAACCGGACCACCGCCGCAACACCGTTCCGCACAGCAACCACGTCACGCCGGCGAGGATCGTTCCGTAGCAAAGCACCTGCGCGGCGGTTCCCAAAAATTCGCCGAACACTGAGGAAAAGGTCATGAGGCGCCTCCTTTCCTCTCCGCGTCGGACGGCGACGATCCCGGCGACGACCGCACTCGGTGCCGCTCGATCAAGGCCTCCAGCCGGCGGACCTCCTCATCAGTCAGCGCCTGCTGCTCCACCAGCCGCACCGCCAGATCCGCCGCTGACCCCGCGAAAAACTGATCCACGAAGTCGCGGACGCGCCGGCTCAACATCCGATCACGCGACACGGCGGCTGAGAAGACAAAAGGCTGCCGCGACCGGTCCACGCTCAACGCCCCTTTCTCCGCCATCCGGGTCAGAAGAGTCATTACGGTGGTGTACGCGATCGGACGTTCAGCCGCCGCGTTGTACCGGTCCAGCACCTCTCGTGCGGTCGCCGGTTCAATCTCCCAGAGCACGCTCATCAACACATGCTCCAGCGGCCCCAGCCCCGGAATGTCTTCACGATCCATCACGGCAAGCCTCTACATCCGTCCCCATGATACTACAAACGTAGACATCGGACAAACAAACCCACTCTCTCCGCTCACCCAAGTTCATGTCGAACCGCAATGCAGGGTTCACTCCGGGATGAATAAAACACATAACTTCATGTTTTAACAGTGTTTACAATAAAACAACCCGCGCCTTCCCCCTACCCGTCGCCCGTCGTCCGCAGACAAGAAAGCATCGCCCTGAGCCTCCCTTGGAAGCCCGTTGAAAAGGTTAGCGCTTCCCTCCGTGAACTGCTTCACAGCAAGTGAGACATTCGGCGGGTTTGAATAAGGGACGTCCTGAATCTCTACCTGCCTCCGGTGACTAACTGCCTGCGAGTCATGGGGTTAGCTCCCACGGCGTCGGCGATGAGGCGGCTGAATAGGCTTGCTTCCTGCCAGCGGCGGTTGCCGCGGTAGTCGAA
>JAJVHU010000024.1 GCA_022072505.1 Phycisphaerae bacterium | reverse complement strand
GCATTTCGCTTCCGGCTTCCTTCGGATTCCACCTCGCGGTGAACACCCTTGCCTTCGGCTCGTGGTTCCGGTCATCACGGCCCACAGAGGACTTGCACCTCCAAGAATCGCGCCATGCCTGGCGCACCCATGAAAAAAGGCCGCCCCCGTTACGGGTCGGCCTTCGCAGAAATCAAATCAGCCTTGGGGCCGTCACCGAAGCGACCGGCATGCGGGCGTCAGCCCGACTACCGATTGCGGCGACGGAGCAGGGCGAACGCGCCCAAGCCGAGGAGCGCGAGGCTCGCCGGCTCCGGCGTCAGCGGCAGAACGCCGCCCGACGTGCTCTGCCCGCCCGGAAGAATGTTGCCCTTGCCGATGAAGTACGTTTCGAGGTCGTTGTTGAACCCGGTCTGGAAGTACAGGCCGTGATCGCGGTTGCCGTCGTTGTTCGGCTGACCGACGAGGTTCAGCTCGCCGGGCGAGTTGAACGTGAAGCTGTACCGCCCGATCTCCGTGGGCGCGTCCGTCAGATCCAGGATGAAGCCCGGGATCGGGTCAAAGCCGATGTAGTTCGCGCGAACGACCGTCGGGATGTCGCTGTAGATCTCCTTGAAATACAGGCTGTCGTCGATGCCCGTGATGTTCCAGGCATACCCGATGTTCGAGATGCCGGAGCTGAACTCCTGGTCCATCTGCATCAGACGGACGCTGGAAATCGACGTGCCCTGCGGCGCCGCCAGGCTGATCACCGCGTCGTAGTTCTGCCCGGCGAACAACGCATTGTTGTCGAACCCGTCAACGCGCATATCAAGGATGATGTCACCCGCGTAAACGGCCGACGACATCGCCAGCATCGCCAACCCGAGAATTGCTTTCCTGATCATGTTCTCCCCAAGCCTCCTTTTGAATCCCGCGACGTAAGTCCGCCTCCCTCACGCCCAAGCTCGCGGTCGCCCGCCAAGCCCGGCATCACCTCCCGCAAAGCCACGGGCGGCGCTCATATTGCACTTTCGGCAGCCAACGGACTTTCCGTTGAACGGGAATCCGCCTGACAACGGCAAACCGCGAAGGAAACCCGCTCCTTCCCTGTCCGCCTCAGCGCGATACCCCTCCTGCCTCTGACCCGCCTCGGTGCGCCTCAGACGCACTCCGACAGACCGATCGTCCCACGATGTTACTTGAACCGGGTGATCGAATCAAGCCCAAAATTGCCTGTATGAAAAATTTCACCAAGGTTCCGCACGCCTTGGGCAATCAGGCTATCCGGACGGTAAAGGGTCGGACCAGAGCAGAACCGTCTTCAGGCCGAAAAACGTCGTAACATCAATAATTTTAATACATTAAGTTAAAAGCAACCTTCCGCAGCGCCCTCGTACCGCAGAAAAGGCCGATAAAACGCCTTCATATCCACCGCCCGCGAGATCTAATTAACAGGGTTATCTCTCCTTCGGTCCGGGTTCATAACGGCCGTCCGTGGTTCCTGGCTCGCTTGGACCACCGGAACCAAGACCCGGATGCCCCTGACGGGCGTCCGAGAACCGCGGACGGGGCTGTCGGGCGATCCGCGCCGATCCTGCCCGAAATCATTTCTGCATAGCAGCCCGTTGAAGAATTCATGATCGGCCTTTGCGATGCCGGATTTTCCCGATGAATTTCGCGTCCCGGAGGGACGCGCTACCCTTTTTCAACGGAGTGATAAGGAAGCGTTCTTGATTTCGCCCTGCCTCGGGGGTTTTGAAACAACCTCCAAGGATTTGCAACGATCAGGCGCGCCCCTCCCGGGGCAGGCCGCTGTCTAGTGTCGACCGGGTGACAGCGTCGTTTGCGTTCGATGCGGCGGCGGTTGTTGTGAGGCGACGCGAACCGTAGAATCAAAGTTATGGGGGTCACCCAAGTCACCGTCGCCGTCCGCAACCCCGCCAACCCCGACGCGGCGTGGGAAGGGCTGTTCCTCGTGGACACCGGCGCGGTGGACTGCCTCGTGCCGAGCCGCCATCTTCGGGAGCTGGGCATTGAACCCCGGGGGAAGCGCATCTACGAACTGGCGGACGGAACCGAAGTCCGGTTCGATGTCGGCGTTGCACAAATCGAATTCATGGGCGAGGTGGTCGGCGCAACCGTCATCTTCGGCGCGGACGACGCGGAGCCGATCCTCGGCGTAACCGCGCTCGAATCCGTCGGCATCGAAGTGGACCCGCGCTCGCAGCGTCTCAAGCGTCTGCCGGCGGTGCGGTTGAAACGGGTGAATCAAGTCCGCTGAGGACGCCCGAGCGACTTGGCGGCGCGTCTGCTCGCGGCGGCGCCTGTGACGAAGGCACGTCGGTTGATCGTCTTTTTACGCCGCGCCCGCCGTCTGTTCGAATTTGACGCTGACGCGGGTGGAGACGCCGGGTTCCTGCATCGTGATGCCGTACATGACGTCCGCCACGGACATCGTCCGCTTCGAGTGCGTGATGACGATGAACTGCGACAGGCTCGTGAATTCCTGGACGATGCGGTTGAAACGCTCGTTGTTGGCCTCGTCCAGCGCGGCGTCCACTTCGTCGAGGAACGCGCAGGGGGAGGGGCGGCTCTTGAAGATGCTCATGACGAGGGCGATGGCGGTCATTGTCTTCTCGCCGCCGGACATCAGCGTGATGCTCTGAAGCTCCTTGCCCGGCGGCTGGGCGACGATCTCCACGCCGCTTTCCAGGATGTCCTCGGCGTTTTCGAGCTGGATGTCGGCCCGGCCTCCGCCGAACAATTTGCGGAACAAGGTGCGGAAGTTCTCGCGGACCTCATTGAACGTCTTCTCGAAGCGCTCGCGGGACTCGACGTTGAGGCGGTCGATCAGATCCTTGAGCTGGCGGATCGATTCCTCGAGGTCTTTCCGCTGGGTGGTGAGGAAGGTCTGCCGCTGATCGAGTTCCGCCAGCTCGGTGATCGCGTCGAGGTTCACGTTCCCGAGGCGTTCGATCTTGCGGCGCAGTTCGTCGATCTCGGATTCGACCGCCGCCCAGTCCTTCTCGGCGTATTCGTAGGAGGCGTAGCGCTCCGCCAGGTCGATGCGCAGCTCCTCTTGCGTCCGGACGATCAACTCATCCCGGCGGACCCGCGTCTGCGCGAGCGTCATCTGCGTCTCGTGCAGCGCGTGTTCCGCGGACTCCTGCTCCCCTCGCAGCGTCCGCACGGCGTCGGTCGTCATTTCCAGATATTCACGCAACGCCTCGCGCTGCTGGCGAAGCGAGAGCGCCTCCGCCGAAAGTCTCGCGGTCTCGATGCGCAGCGCCTCGACCGCCTCTTTCGCCGCCTGACGCGCCGTCTCGGCGTCGGTGATCCGGGCCTCCGCCTGACCGATCTCCGCGCGGCACCCCGCGGCCGAGGTCTCCAGCTCATGCACCGCCCGCCGCAGGGCGTTGATCGCGTCGGCGGTCTGCTTGCGCCGCTCGCCGAGTTGCCCGAGTTCGACCCGCGTCTGCGTCAGTCCCTCCTGAAGGCGCATGCGCTCCTCGACGATCGCGTCGATCCGCGCCTGATGCGCCTCGACGCGCCGCTCCCGCTCGGTGCTTTCGCCGTTCATCGAGCGCAGCGCCTCGTCCCGCTCGGACGTCTGCCGCGCCGCCTCGTCCATCTGATGCTGAAGCTGGATGACCTCGCCCTCCAGCAGCGGCTGCTCATGCGTGAGGCGCCGCACGGCCTCCTCGATGTTCTGCAGCGCCGCCCGCGCCTCGACCCGCGCCGTGTTCGCGTCATACAGGCTCGAGCGCAACTGCTGCTGCACGTCCGCGACGTGGCGGGACTCCGCCTGCGTGCGGTTGAGCTGGTCCTCGATCTGCGCGACCCGGTCCGCGAACTCCGCGAGGCGCTGCTCGATCTCGCGCATTTCGCTCTTGCGCGAGATCAGCCCGCCGCCGTTGAGCGCATGCCGGATGCGCACGCGGCCGTCCGGCTCGACGACTTCGCCCGCGCGCGTCACGAAGCGATGTCCCCCGACGTCTTCCGCCGCCATCGCGAAGGCGTCGTCCAACGTCTCCACGACGATCGTCTTCGCCAGCAGATGCCGCGCCAGGTGCGTCATCTCGTCCGGGTAGCGCACCCAGTCCAGCGCGCACGCCACGTAGCCCGGATGCGCCGAGAACGTCCCGGCGTTGATCACCGGCGGAAGCCGGTCCAGCCCGACCACCGAGACGCCGCCCGACAGCGCCGCCACGAACTCGGAATCACCGAGAAACCGCCGACTGTCCGCGATCACCAGGCTCTGCACCCAGTCCCCCAGCGCCGCCTCGATCACCGGCGCGTGCTCCACGTCGGTCTCGAAGACGTCCGCCACCAGCCCGCGGATTTCGGACAGCGGGCCCGCGTCGGCGTCTTCGCGCTTGCGCTCCAGCAGCGACCGGACGCCCTGTCCGATCCCCTCCATCCGGCGCTCCATCTCCCGCAGCACCTCCAGCCGGGAGATCTGCGACGTCCGCTCATCCCGCACTCGCGCCAGATGCTCGGTCAGCTCCGAAAGCAGTCCGCCGATCCGCTCCGCCTCCGCCCGCTTCGCCTCGAGCCGCTCCTGTTCCGCGGCGATCAGGCGCTCGATCTCGTCGATCCGCGCCCGGACTTCGCCCTGCCGCCCGACCCGCTCCTCCAGTTCCGTCAGGATCGTCGCGTGACGCGCTTCCAGCTTCTCCTTCTGACCCGACAGCGACTCCCGGTGGCGGCTGAGGCTGAGAATCTCGTTATGCACCTGCGCCGTGCGGCGCATCAGCTCGACGATCCCGGCCTTCTCATCCTCCAGCGCCGCCTGCGCCTCCGCCAGGCGGCGGGCGAGCGCCTGATCCTCGGCCAGCAGCCCGTCGACGCGGGCATGAAGCGCGTGCGTCTCCTCCTGAAGGCGGGCGCCTTCCGCGTGCTTCCCCTCCAGTTCGCCCCGCGCCGAGGTCAACCGCGCCTCGTCTGCCGCAAGACGGTCATTCAACCGACCCAGCAGCCCGCGCTGCTCCTCGATGCGCTGCGCCGCAGCCGTCTCCCGCTCCTCCTGCGCCGCCATCCCCGACTGCGCGCGGACCAGTTCGTTCTCCGTCGCGGACACCCGTGCCGACAAGGCGTCCAACTGCGCGGTCAGCGACGTCTCCTCGGTCTCCCGCTGGGCGATCTGGGTGCGCAGTCCCGTAACGCGGTCGGTCAGGGCGTCCGCCTCGGCGCTCTGCCGCGACACGTGCTCCGTCAGACGGTGATAATCCGCCAGCGACCGCTCGGAGCGCAACTCACGCAGACGCTGGTCGTACTCCTGAAAGTTCCGCGCCTTGCCCGCCGCCAGCTTCACGCTCCGCAGACGCTTCTCCAGCTCGTCCATCACGTCCGCGACGCGGAGCAGGTTCTGCTCCGTCCGCTCGAGACGGCGTTGCGCCTCCTTGCGGCGCGCCTTGTACCGGCTGATCCCCGCCGCCTCCTCGAAAATCACCCGCCGCTCGCCCGGACTGCTGCGCAGCAGCACGTCCACCTTCCCCTGCTCGATCACGGAGTACGCCTCCGTCCCGATCCCCGTGTCGAGGAAGACCTCCCGAATGTCCTTCAGCCGCGACGGCTGATTGTTGATCAGGTACTCGCTTTCGCCGGATCGGTAGAGCTTGCGCGTGACCGATATCTCCGCCGCGTCCAGCGGCAGCTTGCGGTCCGCGTTGTCGAAGATCAGGTCGACCCGCGCCATCCCGCTGCTCTTGCGCGTCGATGACCCGTTGAAGATCATGTCCAGCATCTGACGCCCGCGCAGGGATTTCGCGGATTGCTCGCCGAGCACCCACTTGAACGCGTCGAGAATGTTGCTCTTGCCGCAACCGTTGGGACCGACGACGCAGGTCACGCCCGGACCGAAGTCGAAATCCACCGCGTCCGCGAAGCTCTTGAAACCGGAAAGGGTGATGCGTTTGAGGAACATGGCGTCAGGTCGCCTCCCTGGACCCATCGAACATCAAGGACATCCTTGCCCGACCCAAGTTTATCACCCGCGTCGCGGGACGCCAACCGGAAATCTCAAAAAATTGTTCACGATCCTCCACCCGATGACCTTTTCATCCGCTCCCGTCGATCCGCCAGCGCCTTCGCCGTCGCCGCGTCCCCGCGCAACTCCGCCGCCCGGACCCCGCGCGCCAACGCCGCCTCCGCGTCCGCACGCCGACCCGACTCCGCGTACGCCGCCGCCAGCGTGCCGAGCACACCGGGATCTTCCCCCGTCATCCGCAGCGCCGCTTCGGCGAGGTCCACCGCCGTTTCCGCATCACGCACGTCCCGGTCCGGACACGTCGCCAGCAACCACGCCACCCGGTTCAGGACCGCGGCGTCCGGCGGAGCCAACGACACCCCCCGACGGTAGAAACGCACCGCCTCCGCGTAGCGCCCGTCCGCCGCGAGCAAGTCGCCGAGACGGATTGCCGGACCGCCGGACCGATCCCCGAACTCCACCGCCTGGCGAAGCCACCGCTCCGCGTCCCACAACCGGCCCTGATGCAGGCAAAGCGCCCCCAGCGCTGCGTACCCCGACGCATACGTGGGATCCTCGATCACGCTCCTTTGATAGTAACCCTCGGCCTCGCTCAGACGGCCCCTCGCACTCGCAAGGTCGCCCGATAACCGCAGCGCTTCGGGCGATTCCGCAGCTTCCCGCGGGATCCTGTTGAGAAACCCTTCCGCGACCTCCACATCGCCGCGGGATAATTCGAGCCTGCCGAGTTCCAGGAGGGCGTCAACCGAGGTCGGATCGTAGCGCAACGCGGTCTGAAAAGCGGCTTCCGCGCCGCCTACGTCTCCCGCCACGAACCGCTCCGCCCCGACGTACCGCCACGTCTCCGATCTGAAGTCGATGTCATCGGTGGGATGACGGATCGGAAGACACGTCACAACCAGCGCCGCGGCGCCCGCAACGATTGCGCTACGAATTCGCCTTTCCTTCCGTCCCGCCCGCTTGTTCCCGCCGCATCGACCTTCGCCCACCCCCGCCCCGCCGCCCCGCCTCGCCGACCGCATCCGCACGCCACCCACCGCCGCCAGCATCAGCACAAAGGGCGCAACCGGCAGACGGTAGCGAGCCGACACGAAGAACACCGCCACCGACGCCAGATACAACCCGACGACCGCGATCGGCAGCGCCTGAACAAGATCCGCCGTCCGTCTCATCCGCGGACGCACGCCCAGCAAAGCGATGCCGATCGCGGCCCCCGCCCCCGCCGCCGCCCAGGGAAATCCCGCCGATCCGACGCGCCACACCAACCCCGTCAACACCCACGACGTATCCCGCGCCGCGTACACATCCGAATTCCGCGGAATCTCCCGTGAGTTCACGACTTCGACCGCCTTGCGGACCAACCCCGCCGCGAACGCCCCCGGATGCTCCGCCGCCCACGCCCACGCCTTCCGGGCGAACCAGGTGCTCTGCGCTCCGTGCTTCGCCACGCCCTCAAGCAGCGGCGCCCGCACCAACCGGTCCCACTCCGGTCCAGGCCTCGCCGCCAGCGTCCGCTGGACGTCCGCGTTGTTCCCGATGTAGACGTTGATCCCGCCGTTGCTGGCGATCCAGACCCACTCCCCCGACGCCCGCCAGTTCCGCACCGTCACGGGCAGAACGACCCCCGCAAGACCAGCCAGCATCGCCCCGGCCCACCCCGTCGCCCGCAGGAAGGCTCCGGATCCGGTCAGGCTCGCCGGGTTCCCGAGAGACGACGCCCGTCGCGGCGCGCTGTCACGTCCTTCTCGCCTTGACCGTCCCGCCACCGCCGCCGCGAACATCCCGATCACGGCCAGCACCCCCGCATTCGGCACGTTCAACACCGCCACCCCCACCGACGCCCCGAACACGCCCCACCGCCACGCCCGCCGCCCCCGGATCGCCGACACCAACAAATGCTTGCTCAGGAGAATCAGCAGAACCGACAGGGACGCCGGCAGCAATTCCTGACTGGCGAAGATAAACGGCCCGTAAAACGCCAGCCCGGCCCCCGTCAACCATCCGACGGTCCCGCCGAACACCCTCCGCCCAAGTCGCGCAGCCAGCACGCAACTGATCACGAAGATGACCGCCAGCAACGCTCGCGCAACGCCCACGCTCGGCCCCGACAGACGGAACACCTGACCCAGCAGATACGGGAACAGCGGCGGCTGCCAGAACACCCCCTCCGACATCCGCTCGCCACGGGCGACCGCACACGCCTGATCGAAGTACGTCCGCTCGTCGATGATCGGAACGTCGAACGTCGGCGAGTCGCGCAGGTCGAGGAGGTAGACCGCCTGCACCGCGACGGCCAACGTCGCAACCACGACCGACATGCGTCCCGCACCGCCCTTCACGCCTTCACATCCTTCGCACGTTCGCGTCTTCCTGCGTCGCCCGCCGGAACGGCTTGTCCCCGCCCAAGAAAAAAGGCCGGAGCCGATCCGACGATCGACGCACCGGCCAACATTCGACGTTGCTTCAATGCCGAACCGCGCCCGCCTGCCCTTGACGTCGCGCCGCAAGGTCAAGGGTAAGGAAGCGTTCTCGCTTCAACCGGCCACGAGCCTCTTGAACCCAGGCCCCAACCGCCACGCCGTCTCGAAACCGATCCGCCGACGCTGCTCCCGTCCTTACGGACAGGTGTAGCTCTCGGTGTCGCTGGCCCCGCAGCCCCAGCGCGCCGTCGCCGTGCCCGCGCTCCCCGCGGTCCGGCTGAACTTCCCCTTGCCCTTCCCGGTCGCGTCGACCACGCCGCTCGTCGTCTCGCCCGTGTTGAGGCTCACCGTGAACGTGTCTCCCGGCGTGCCGCTGACCAGTTTGACCACCAGACTGCGACGGTCGCCGCTCTTTACGCGGCATCCCGCCTTCTTGATGCGCTCGCTTCCGGTGCATGCCGGACCGTCCACCAGCTTCGCGATCTTGTTCACCCCGCTCTCGGTGAACCAGATGACGTTGTCCGCGCCGACCGTCAGACCGTCCTTCAACGCCGGATTCGGAGTCGGAATCTGGTGCGACGTGAACGTCGCGGTCTCCACGTCGAAAATCATGATGTAACCGCGGTTCCGCGTCCCGAACACGATGTCGCCGTTCGGACGCAGCCACATCGGACCGCCGGACTCATTATTCACCGGGAACTGATACTCCGTCACGGTTCCGGAAATCACGTCGTACACGCCCATCCCGGGCTCGTTCCACCGGGAGTAATAAACCTTGTTGTTCGAGTACACGCAGAAGGCCGGCCCGCCGCCGGGCGTGTTGATGTCGGTTACGGTGTTTCCCCCGAGGGCGATGCGCCCGAGCTTGTTGGCGTTGTATTCGGTGAAGTAAACCTGCCTGCGGTCCGTGTCCTCATGCCCCTGCACGACCCAGCAGTTCGGCGTCGGCATGTTCACCGTGCGAATCCACTGTTGCGTCACCGGGTTGAATTCGCTGATCTTATTGTTCGCGTGGTCCGTCACCCAGATGGATCCGTCGCTCGTCTCAACCGGAATCGCCATCGCCGACGGCGAATACGGCGACGAGACGTTGTGCATCGTCCCGCTGATCGAGTTGTACCAGCCCAGACCCCCGCTGAAATACATGCCCGACCAGACCTTGCCCTGCGTGCCCACGATCATGCCGTCCGGACCGTTGCCCGGCGACGTGTTGTGCTGCGTGAACACCGTCGTCACGGGGTTGAACGACGTCAGGCTGTTGTTGTTCGGCTGGCTGAACCAGACGATGCCGTTCTCGTCCACCGAAATCTGATCCGGGAACGTCCCCTGGGGAACGACGTATTCCGTGATCTGCGCGCCTTGCGGCCCCTCTCCCGACGCGGGATCGAGATACACGCGCGTTTCCAGCGCCCCCGATGCCCCGTTGAGCGTCGCAATCGTCCGATCCGCCTGTTTCACGCGCGTCTCCGTGACCGGGATGATCCGCACTTCGCCGTCGCCCGCCCGCGCCGCGTAGTATCGCCGAAGATCATTCGGCGCGTCCGCGAGGACCGGATCCTCGATGCCGAGAATCCGACCGTCCACGTGATTCTGCAGACCGAGGAACGATCCGCCGCGGAAATGCACCAGGATCCGCGCGTCGTGCAGCACGATCCCGCGCCGCACCAACTCAAAGCTGAGCACGTCGTTCTCACGCCACGTGTACGTCTCGACGTACCGGGGCTCGAAACCCTCGAAACCGAGCGGCGCCGCGCACGTCGCCAGCCACCCCCGCACCGCTTCGCCGTTCTTCGCCGGCAAACCCGTGGCGTCCTCCGCAGCAGGCCACAAAAGATACGGAAGGCTTGAGAAACTTGAGATCGAGTCGAACGCCACGTTGTTCAGCACCACCGGCGTCACGGCGCGATGCCGATCCCCCATCACAATGCCGCGCAACGGCCTCGGAACCTCCCGACCCCACGCCGGCTCCGCCCCCAACGCGCCCACGATCGCCAACGCCAACGCCACCCCCGAAACCCGCGCCCCGCTTCGCTTCAACATCGGTCCTTCTCCCCTGAAATCACCCTGATCCCGCGGCACCCTCCCACGACCCCGAACCCGCATTCTACCGCTCCCGCCAACCCGACGCGAACAAAATTCCGCTGCACACGACCCGGCAGCCGGAGCGACCGCATGCTCACATGGGTCGTTGTTAAAGAACCAAGACGCGCCCGTAGCAGCCCGTTGAAAAAGGGTAGCGCCTCCCTCCGGGAGGCGAATTTCGCCGGGAAAACCGGCATCACAAAGCCCGATCGCACGTTCTTCAACAGGCGGGTAAGGAAGCGTTCTCCCGAGCCTCCATCCGGCTCCGGTTGCGGGGCGTGGAAATCGCATGAACTTATGATTTGGCGTGACCTGAGTCTCCACTTGACTCCGGTGCGCTGCGGCGCGCGTCGCTCCTCGACCCACCTTGAAGGTGGCACGGCGCGCGGCGTTTCTCGACCCCAACGGGGTCGCGTCCTCCAGCCCAGGGTTGACCGCGCAGCGGTCTACCCTGGGTAGGCGAGACGCCCATGTATTGCAACCCCGTTGGGGTAGGTCGAGGCGGGATCGCCGCAAACCCAAGGTAGGCCGCCTTCGGCGTCCAACCTTGGAGGCCGCAATCCCTTCGGGATTGTGACAAACGCATCCGAGAATCCTGCGCCTCCTTCAGGATTGAAACAAAACAACGAACGTTCGCGCGTGCTCTTCGGACATTCACGTGTGTTCTTCGGAATTGATGTGAATGCGCCCGACGATCCTGCGGGGCCGTCGGCGAAACGTGTTGCACCGGAGTCAGATGGAGATTCAGGTGGTGTGAACCTGCGACGCCCCGCGCGCCGTCGGCGACGACCCTCACCCGCAGGTCACGCTTCCTTACTCGGTGATCGGGTTCTCAAGCGGCGGACGGATTCGAACCTGGCGATGGACGCCGGACGCCCCGAGCACCGTGCTGATCTGGTGCAAGGGAAACCAGGTTCCGCCCGACACGCCGGAGTCGGTCGTCGCCCCTTACGGCGGGTTCTCCCGACCGAGGTTGTTCGTGCCCGGCACGACGTCCTGTCTCATCGTCCCCGCCTGGGCGCCGCTGCCGGTGTTCTCGGCGTTTCCCCTCGTAGCCGTGTTTGCCTTCGCCTGGCGCCGCCCGCCATCCCGCCCTAACCAGAAAAAGCAACCGGGGCGGCCGGGGCGCCCATCCGGCGCCCCAGGTCGCCCCGGCGATGCTCAAACCCCGACGCACGAATCCGCGTCAGCGACAGTCGTACGTCACCGTGTCCAGCGCCCCGCAATCCCACGTCGCACGGACCCATCCCTGCCCGTGATTCCCGACACGCAGCTTGACCCGCGTCGCCCCCGCATCATCGAGCGTCGCACGCCGCGTCGCGCCGCTCGACGTCTCCACCGACACCCGCTCGCCGGCGCCCCCCCCGACCAGCTTCGCCACCAGCTTCAATCCTTCCCCGCCGGACTTGCACTTCACACCGGCCAGTCGCTCCTGCCCCGTGCATGACCCCGCCGAATTCATCTCGCTGAAGAGGTACACCGCTCCCTGATTCAAGGAATGAAACGGCGCCGCAACCGCCGCGCGCTCTTCACGCAGCGCCAACCGCCAGCCGAACAGCATCCCCTCCCGCCGCGACGGATAAAACGCACGATCATACGACCAGCCGTCGCCCGTCCGGCGATACACGTAGCTCACGCCCGCTCCGCTCACGCCGTCATGATCCCCCAGATACGCGCCCACGACGACCGTCTGATCCTCCACCGACACATCCTCCCCGAACACGTCGCCCGACGGACCCTCCGGAGATGTCAGCGCCGCAACCTCGCGCCACTCGTCCCCGTAACGCTCGAAGAGGAAGGCGTAGGCCGCTTCGCCGCTCGACTCGACTTCCGTCCCGACCACGGCTGTGTGTCCGTCCAACGAAACCGCGTGACCGAACTCCTGTCCGGGCGATGCGGCGGAAGCCGTCAGCCGTGCCGTCTGCGTCCAAGCCCCGGTCGTCCCAATGATCGATGCCCGCCGGCGGACGATGCCCACGACAACCTTCGCTTCGCGACCGGTGCGTCATCTGGCGGGTGCAGCCAGCGCGGCCCGCTACTTGTTACGGACGCGGTTTGTCAGCGTAACAAGACGGTGACCTGGAGTCCTCGGCTGCCGACAGCGCTTCTCCGACGGTTTAGCGAACCAGTTCGATCAAGAGGACGTCGACCAGCTCCACCAGCTCCAAGTGCCCTGGATAATCGAGCGCTTCGTAGGCGGCCGAATAGGCCTCTCGCAGCTGGCTTACCGAGCTAAATGGACGTTTCGAGCGGTTAAGCAAACTTATGATGCGACGATGCCCAGGTCCAGGAAGAAGCACACAAGGAAGACAATTGTAGAGTTGTTCTCTTGAACCCAACAGACCAAGTTGCTTCAGATCCGTCCATTCAATGATATGGTGACTATGCCACCCTTCGAATGCGCCAGCAGGGTTTGGACCAAATGGCTGCTGAGCGAAGGTGGCCTTGAAATGAAGAAGGGACTCATGGTCACCCACAAGTAGATCATTCTTGGAGAGCCATACCGTGCTTTGGTTCCGCTGCCATTTTGCTTCACCGAACAGGCGAGCCAATGTGGTCCGGGTCTGTTCCTGCCGCCATGCCAGCCCGCCGAGCTTCCGGCGAAGCTGCCGATATGCAGCCCTCAGCGCCTCATCGAGCGCTCCGGAGCCCAGCATGTCGAGACTGACTCCATGGGCGCCACCAAAGGCCCAATCGTCAAGAGACTTTCCGATACGGACGGCCCAATCGCTTGCTTGCTCAGAAATGAAATAGAATGTGTCCCGGGCATAATACAAGGCCCCACGCCACCACTTGTTCGAGATCAGTAGTCTGCCGCGCGCCACCGAAGTCGATATGGGATGAATGTCTGCTGCAGCCAGCAACAGATGTCTCACCTTCGGCGATTTCAGGCAGTCAGGAAGCGTGACCCGTTCTGGCAATCGAGCGGATGACGGCGCGGAAGAACCCATCGGATCGCGCTCTGGGTGAATGCTCTCCTCCCTTGTCGGCCCGCGGTCAAGCCCC
Source organism: Phycisphaerae bacterium (assembly GCA_022072505.1). Classification (GTDB taxonomy): domain Bacteria; phylum Planctomycetota; class Phycisphaerae; order UBA1845; family UBA1845; genus JABWBH01. The sequence continues at coordinate 5,237 of JAJVHU010000024.1, read as the reverse complement.
CTGTCGCTGTATCGAGGTCGCTCCGAGGTATCGACCGGAGCTATCGACTTGGATTCCCTGGCGGCGTCACCGGTGCGGCCCTGTGCATTCCTCTCCATCGCCGCCCCCAAGCCATCGCCTGCGGCCCCCAAGCTGCGACGCGCCAGGGATTGACGGACGAGTACCCCGAGCTCAAACGCGGACAGTAGTGCCGCCGCGGCGTCAAGTGCGAGAGGACCGTAGTTGGATGGTCGGTCGCTGAATGGCTCACCCTGGGCGAAGACTTGAGCCGTGCGTGCCAAGTCGTTTTCTCGCTCGCGTTCGAATTCCAGCCATGCTGAGCGGGATGTGAGCGCGAGGTTGGCCACTGCCAGGAAAATGGCCGCGCCTGGCCCGGCAAGCAGCGATACGCCAGCGATCGCAATCCCAGCGACGGTGGATAGCGACTCCCATTTGTCCTGAGATTTCAACCGGCCGATGTCGAGCATGAAGTGCGCAAGCGAGCGGTCAGCAGCATTTGGGATACCGCGCAGAGCGCCTAACTCTACCAAACTTGCCACAACGATGGGCGCGTAACGCCAGACGTGCTCCTCGTGCTCATGTACTGAGCGACCGAACTCGGTCAATCCATCATGCGCCTGAACGAATACCACTTCGAGCTCGGCCTCTCCCGTGGCCTCACTCGCAGCGAGCCGACCGAAGATGACGTCGCGCGCCGGATGCTGGGCCAATACGCTCAACCATCGGTTATTCACCTGATGCAGGGCCTGGAGACGGCGTTCTCGCTGTGAAGCAGGGGTTTCGACCTCGACGAAACCGGTTGAGTCAACCGGCGCATACGGTACGTAGCGTAGCTCGGTTTCTTGAGAGAGCCGTTCTCGGCGCTGATAGTAGTCTCTCGCCGCAGCATGGAGCTCGGCGATTGCAGATACCATTTCGACTCGCACTTGTTCTAAGTCACGTTGCCTCGCGGCCAGTTCGCGATGCAACCACTGAGAACCGGAACGTTCCACCGCCGCAATCGCGCTGCGAACATCGGCGATGTAAGATCTGATGTCGCCAGCCGAAGAGTAGACCGATCGAGACACCGCTGCGATGAGCATAGCGTCTGGATTGTCTATGCGATTCAATCCGCCCTTGTAATGCTCGCGAAAACGCTGGTCTTCGTAGATCGTGCGAGCCACGCTGGTGAGCCGACTCATCACAGCCGCAATCGACACATCGGCCGTTGCCCGGTCCTGATATGTGATCGTGCCCGACGGCAGCGACATGGGACGAGCCTCAGTTTGGCAAACAGAACGTCGGACTATTTGAACGGGCTTTGTGCCGTCGCGAGCTCCTGAGCCAATACCGATTCTCCTGACTCTTAGCCAGGCGCTGAAACTGCCTCATCGGTGACTGTCCGACTAGGCGCGGAGGTAGACGGTGAGCCAACGCCCCCTATATGCGACGACTCGTTGCCGGCGATCGCCTCGGCGAGGCCCCTTACGGCACCGTCAACAATCACAACCTTGTCGATGTCGGGGTCGAACCGGTGCGGACGGTCGGCGAGGTTGTCGCGCATCTTGTTCTTCGCCTTCATCGTTTCGAGCTCTTCGGCCACCTTGAGCACATCGAGGTAGCGGTGAGCGCGCTTGAATGGCTCGAGTGCCGCGCCCGCGCCGGTGAAGAGGCTCAGGTAGAGATTGTTGGAATCGACGAGGAACCTGCGCGTGCCGTTCCTGCAATAGAGATACTCGATCCAATCTTCGCGTTTGATCTGCGAGATTCGTCTCTGACTATCCCGGATCACGAGGCCGTTGTCATCAATGAGCTTCTTGTCCGCATTGGCTCGCGGAAGTAGACTAACGAACTCCCGCACTTCATCGTCATCCAGGTCTAAGGTCAGGAGGTTACCCGCTGGATAATACCTATCCACTTCGTCAACGAACGCGTCGAGCGCTGGGTCGCGCAATTTCCAGGGCTTCTGCGGATCGGCATATTTTGCGCGCATCATAGCCAGAACTACTGACAGGTTCACGACCCAGTAGCCGTCTTCCGTCATGCGGACAGTCGGCACGAGTTCGCCGAAGACTGGCTCCTCTTGTTCGGGAAGCACAGCTCTCCAAGCCTGACCAGTCGGTCGAACGTCATAAACGGCAAAATTGCCGACGTACCCTACCGGGCCAGTTGGATCAATGACGTCGTATAGCGGTTTGTATCCGATCGGCTCGTACGGTCCGCTTGGAGGCGGATCACCGACCCGGAGTAGGCGGAATGGTTCCGCTGAACGCCATTCGACGGGCACCACGCGCCCCTCTTTCTTATAGCGCAACAGCCGCTGATCGGGATCTTCGCGCGTCCAAATCGCACGGCAGTAATGCAGAATGTTGTCGCGAATGTGCTGAAACAAGCGTTCGCGTTTGACCCGACGGAGCGCGTTGGCACGTTCTCGTGCCGACTGGTCCCGTCGGTATTCGTAGTAGCGCCGCAGCGGCTCACCGTAAATGTCCGGGATCGACAGCCCGCCGTTGCTTGGACCGCCCGGACCAACGTGCTCGAATTGAGCGAACTTGCTCTTGGCTTCTTCGACCGCGTTCTCAAACGGATCCTTGGTCGGATCGGTGAGGAGTGAACCTTCTTCCGCTTCTTGAATCAGCTCATTGAGCGACTGGCGGAAGGACTCGTCACGCAATGCTTCGGCGATGATCCAATCATGGCGCCGAACCCAGGCCTCGTTGATCTCCGCTGGCAGGGGCACGGTCTCAGGAACAAATATGACCCCGCGCACCTCAGCCAGCACAGTCCGTACTTCATATTGCTGCTGAATCTTGTGGTACACGTAGGTAAGTGGCACTTCGTTGTTTGGGTTCTTGATTTCGGCAGCACTTTCCTGCTCGAAGGTGGCCTCCTGCTCGGTGCTGACCGTCACTTTGGTTTCCTGGCGCATCTTGCTGGCGGTCTTCTGCATCGCTTCGCTCAGATGTGAGGCGGTGTCTTTGCTGCTGTTCTTTGTCGTTGTGGAATCGGAGTATTCGGAGCTCGCGCCGAATCCCAGAAAACCGGCACTGGCCCCGACCTTGCCCGCCTCAGTCCTATCCTTGCTCCATTCTGCGACAATTTCACTCGAGTCCTTGGTCGAATCACTTTGCTCAGATGTGCTCTCCGATTCGCGCACGGAATCGAGCGTAGAAACACGCTTCTGGCGCCGGACGATCTTATAGGATACCTTTCGCGTTTCACCAGGTCCGAGCGGAATCGTTTTGACGATCTCGCCGGTTTGGACGCCCATCGGCCGCCAATACTGCCGATAGACGACTCGCAATCCGACGTTGACTGCGTTCCTTGCAAATGTCTCAAACGGATGGGGAGCGAGAGCTTGCTCCACTGTCGGGCTAGGCGATCCAATGTTGAACCGCAGGCTGCGCAGAACAAAATCCGCGTACAAGGTTCCTGGAGACTCAAACATCTGCATGATGGCCAGTATGTGCTCATAGAGCCAAGAACTCGCATTGTGCACGTCGATCATTGCGACCGAGAGGAGCCACTCAAGGAAGTCGACGAAGTTGGTATAAAGCTCGCCTACAAAGTTATTGACAAACCACTCGACTTCGTCATCAGTCAACCCTCGAACCCATCGGCCAGCTTCAGCGGCCTGACGAATCGCGTTTTCCAACTGTTCAAGCAACGTAGCCAGGAAGTCGAGCCCATTGGCCGCTATCCCTGTGGTCTCTAAATAATCGAGATAGGCGACGGCGGCATCCGATAGTTGCGCTTGGAGGTTCAACCGGCGGTCTGGGAGATCCAGGAGAAACTCATAGAAGGCGAAGTCGTGGAAGGCAACGTCGTCGAGGGGAAGAGGCGAAGTGAAATCCTCCAGCGGCGGGTGATCGGGCTGGCCGAGGCTACGAAGAAATGTTGCCAAGCCATTGTTGTTTGAAACATGCCCCTCAGCCATTGTCGCGCTCCTGAAATCGACGAGGTGTCCCTATCATTGCGGCGGTAGAAGAGACTTAATTGCATGAGCATTTCTATGCTCGAACCAATCGGCGAGCCGGCTCCGTTTCGGCGAATCTGCGCGGAGAACATCGGGCGAGTACGACACAATTAGACAAAACGTCGAGGTATTCAAGTCGACCGCGATAGCGGGAACCATCGCGGCCGTGGCTGGCTGCGTACCGGCGTTTAGCTGCCCGGCAGTTCGCGACGGCTCGCGAAGTCCGCCGAAAGCTAAGCGGTGTTTCTTGTCATTGGCGATGTAAACCATGGACTTCTCGTCCGCGTCGTATCTGAGCTCTCCGCTTCCCGTCTCATCGTCGGCTACAACCCGCACAGGAAGAACGAACCGAAATGCACCTGGGCGCCTCTGCACGCGTCGGTCTTTGGCCGGAACACTTGAATCGTCGGCGGAAGTCGTCGTGGTTACTCGTGCGCGATAGTGCTCGGACCACTTCTTCTTTCGCGTTTCGTTCGCCTGATCGTCCTTCTTGCCGAGCTTCGGCCGTTCAGTCGAACTAGTGGCGCAAGTTCGTGCCGCAGCTGATATGGCCCCGGCTATCTGAGCTTTGAGGGGCGCTAACGAATCAAGCCGCAATAGGTCGCGGCTAGGCGATAAGACGACCTGTGGTGCCAGTTGGATTAGGAACCGCTCCTCGGGAGCAGAATTCCTACGGATGGAACGCGATGCGAATAGCGGTCGTGGGGGACGATCAGGACTCTCTGGCTCCGTGATGATAATACCCACGTTGATTGCGCCACGCGTGGACTCTTCACGCGATGGCGGCGCTTCATGCGCCAAAGCAAAGTGTCCCGTGCGGTCCGTAATAGCTGATCCGAGTCGCCGACCACGCTCCTCAATCGCCTTAGCAATATCGTCAACCCTGGCAGAATCCTGCGATGCCTCAAGGTCGCCAACGTCATACGCCGTGACGAGGACACCTGGCACACCCGTTCCCGCGCCGCTCACGAGGACCTGACCGCTGATCGTACGTTTCATGGCATGCCTCGTTTTTCGGCCGGGACTGAACCAAACCCGTCCCGGGCCCGCGCTCTGGAACTGGAAACAGATCGTCTTCCGGCCATTGGGGTAAGCTTATCGGCACGGCCTGAACTCGTCAAGCTGTCAACCCGCGTCAACCGCCCGGTCCGCCCGGCGGGTGCATCCCATTTTTCGTGGCGATTATGCAGCCCGGTGCAGCGGGCGGGATGCCCAGAAGGCGTCCCAGTCGTAGTTGAGTCGATGGGCGACCAAGCTGGCCATGGCCACGGCGCCGGGTTCG
>JAJVHU010000023.1:5830-18893 GCA_022072505.1 Phycisphaerae bacterium | reverse complement strand
TGCAACCCCTACCTTCTTGACAATTGTCACATCGCTGGGGTTGAGGATCGAGCGGTTCCGGCTCCCCAGGGAAGGTCGCCTGCGGCGACCCACCCTGGGCTGGAGGACGCGACCCCGTTGGGGTCGAGAAACGCGACGCGCCGTGCCGCCTTCAAGGTGGGTCGAAGATCGTCGCGCGCCGCGGCGCGCCGGAGTCAAGCGGAGACTCAAAAGAACGCTTCCTTACGGGCGCGGCTCGGTTAAGTTTGCGGCGACCCCGACGCCGCGACCCCGTTGGGGTCGAGAAACGCGGCGCGCTGTGCCGCCTTCGAGGCGGGTCGAGGATCGCCGCGCGCCGCGGCGCACCGGAACCAGGTGGAGACTCAGGATCCAGGAAATCTCCCTCCCTCAAGAACGGCGAAAGTCGAGTTGAGGCGCTGTCCGATGACGCGCTGAACAAAGAAAGACGGCGTCAACGTGGTGCATTCGGGCGTCGACACTGAGGCGTCGTCACGAGGCGCCCGGTTCGCGGCGGACGAGGACGCTTGCGTCCCGGCGTCGGAAGCGGATCCCTTGCGGAAAATGCACCAGCGCCTTACCGTTCTCGTGCAGTTGACTTCGCGCGGCGCGGACGGAAAGCAATCCTCGATGCGACGGCTGAATCCGGCGGTCGCGTGTTCGCGGGGGCGAGGCGAGTCCGCGCAACCGGCGGCCCTTCACGCATCGGCGTTGATCCGCGATGCGACGGCGCCGGTCCGTGGCGCATCGGCGCCGGTCTGCGGCGTGACGGCCCCTGCCTGCGATGCGACGGCGCCGGTCCGCGGCGCATCGGCGTGGGACTGTCACGGAGGACACCTCGATGATCTACGCGGCGATGACGTTCTGGATGCTGCTGGTCGTGCTGATGGCGTGGGGCGTGCATCGGCTCTGGGCGGGCATGATCAAGCCCAAGGTGTTCAACACACTCCTGCTGCCGGGGACGCTGGCGGCGCAGACGGGACACGTGCTGGGGCTGCTGGTCACCGGGGCGACGATCCGCAACACGACGCTGATCAAGGACGATGAATCCGGCGAGCCCGAGACGACGCCCGACCCCGAGCCGCGCATTCCGGTCATCGGTCCGGTGATCATTGCGATGCTTCCGCTGCTGGCGTGCGCGGCGGGGGTCTTCCTGGTCACGAAGTTTGTGTCGAACCCGTTTTCGAGAACTCTTCAGTCCGCCGCCGATGCGACGTTTCCGATGTCGCTCGCGGACGTCTGGGAGCTGCTGCGGCGGCTGATTACGCTGGCGGAGTCGGCGGTCGTGTCGTTGCGGGGCGGGGATTTCGCCGACTGGCGGTCCTGGGTCTTTGTGTACCTGATGATCTGCCTGACGATCCGCATGGCGCCGTTTCCCGGTTACCTGCGCGGGTCGCTGGGCGCGATCGTCGTGCTGGGCGTGGGGGCGGCGCTGATCACGTCGCTGCTCGACGTGGCTGACCCGCGCGTCGTGCAGGGATGGGCTCTGCTCAACGCCGTCGTGGCGACGTTGTTGCTGCTGTTGCTGGCGAGCCTGGTCGTGCGGGGGACGGTGGGGCTGGTGCGGGTGCTGCGGTCGGGGGAATGATCGGATCCGCACCGCATTGAAACGCCGATCCCGGGGCGGCGCGAAAACGCAGGCGTTCGCGGCATCCGGCAGGCGTCTTTCCTTTTTGTCGCGGCGGATGCGGCATTTTCGGCCCCGTCCCCGGGGGCGTCTGCGGCGTCGGGAATGCGCCCGATCGGAGTTGATATATCGTAATATCTCGATATATTGATTTTAGAGGAGACGCGTGATGCGGCGTTTGAAACCGCGGTTGACGACGATGGCGGCGCTGGCGGAGGCTGCGGAGTGCCTGCGCGTTCTGGCGCACCCGCACCGTCTGCGGATCGTGCAGATGCTGCTTCAGGGGGATCACACGGTGGGCGAACTCGCCAAGGCATGCGGTTTGCCCAGCGCCATGGCGTCGGAGCACTTGAGGCTGATGCAGCGGTGCGGGTTCCTCGCCGGTCGCAGGGACGGGCGGAACGTGTACTACCGGGTGACCGAGCCTCACCTGAAACGGATCCTCCGCTGCGTGGAGGACCGCTTCGGCGCGCCGGTCGCCGCGCGGTAGGCGGAGCGCGTTTTTCAGTTCAATATATCGGAATGTCCCGATATATAAGGATGTCAATTGCGGGGCGGCCCCCGAGGAGACGAGCATGAACCTCACGACGATTTCACCCGGAGCGTTGCACCGCGCCGTTCTTGAGGGGCGGCGCGTCGACTTGATCGACGTGCGGACGCCGGCCGAGTTCCGCGAGGTTCACGTCGCCTTCGCGCGCAACGTCCCGCTCGATCGGCTGGACGCCGCCGACGGGGTCCGCAACCGCCGGGAGACGGACGGACCGTTGTACGTCATCTGCCGCTCGGGAAGCCGTGGTCGCCAGGCGTGCGCGCGGTTGACGCAGTCCGGCGTGAGCAACGTGCTCAACGTCGAGGGCGGAACGGCGGCCTGGGAGGAGGCGGGATTGCCGGTCGTCCGCGGACGCAGGACGATTTCGCTGGAGCGCCAGGTGCGCATCGCGGCGGGGTCGCTCGTCCTGCTCGGCGCGGCGCTCGGGGCGCTCGCGCATCCGCTCTTTTTCGGACTGTCGGCGCTGGTCGGCGCCGGGTTGGTGTTCGCGGGCGTGACGGACACGTGCGGCATGGCGCGGGTGCTGGCGCGCATGCCCTGGAACTCGGGTCGCGGTTCGGAACCCTCCTGTTGCGCCGCACGACCCGGCGGCTTGCAGGATCCGCCGGAGGCGCGGTCATGAAACTGATCATCATAGGCGGCGTGGCGGGAGGCGCCTCGGCGGCGACGCGGGCGCGGCGATTGTCGGAGGACGCCGAGATCCTCATCTTCGAACGAGGTCCGGACGTGTCGTTCGCCAACTGCGGGCTGCCGTATTACGTCGGTGGTGAAATCGCCGAGCGCGGCAAACTGCTCGTCACCACGCCGCAGATGCTGCGGGCGAGGTTCCGGCTGGACGTGCGCGTCAACACGTCCGTCGAAACCATCGACCGCGCGGCGCGGCGGGTTCGCGTCCGGGAGGCGGCGTCCGGACGCGCGTACGAGGCGTCGTACGACCGGCTGATTCTCGCGCCGGGCGCGGCGCCGCTGCGCCCGCCGATCCCCGGCGCCGACCGGCCGAACGTGTTTACGTTGCGCAATCTGGCGGACGTGGATCGGATCAAGGCGCGCATCGATCAGGGCGTCCGCCAGACCGTCGTGGTCGGCGCGGGATTCATCGGACTCGAGCTGGTCGAAAACTTCATCCGGCGCGGGATCGACACGTCGGTCGTCGAACTTCAGAACCAGGTCTTGCCGCCTTTCGATGCGGAGATGACGACGCCGATCGTCGAAGTTCTTCATCGACGGGGAGTGCGTGTTCTGCTGGGCGAGTCGGCGGAGGCGTTCGAGGAATCCCCCGAAGGCGTTCTGGTGAAGCTGAAATCCGGCGGGCGGCTGACCGCCCAACTGGTGATCCTCGGCGTCGGTGTCCGTCCGGAGAGCAAGCTCGCAGCCGATGCGGGGCTGGAGATCGGCGTCCGCGGCGGTATTCGCGTGGACGACCGCCTGCGGACCAGCGACCCGAACATCTACGCCGTGGGGGACGCAGTGGAAATCAGGGACGCGGTCACGGGGGATCCGGCGCAGATTCCGCTCGCCGGTCCGGCGAACCGCCAGGGGCGGATCGCCGCGGACAACGTCTTCGGGCGTGACGTTCGATATCGCGGGACGCAGGGCACGGCGATCGTCGGCGTGTTCGATCGCACAGCGGCGATGACAGGGGCGAGCGAGAAGACGCTGCGCCGCGGAAACCGTCCGTACCGCAAGGTCTACGTTCACCCCGCGCATCACGCCGGGTATTACCCCGGCGCCGAACCGATGACGCTGAAGATCGTGTTCGAACCGGAGTCGGGAAGGCTGCTGGGGGCGCAGGCCGTCGGCGGCGCGGGCGTGGACAAGCGGATCGACGTCCTGGCCGTGGCGATCCAGGCGGGCATGACCGTGTTCGACCTCGAGGAGATGGAGCTGGCGTACGCGCCGCAGTTCGGATCGGCGAAGGATCCGGTGAACATGGCGGGCTTCGTCGCGTCCGGGCTGCTGCGCGGAGATCACCCGCAGGTGGATGTCGAAACCGTGTTGGCGACCGCCGAACCGGACCGGCCTTGCCTGATCGACGTGCGGACCGCGCGGGAATTCGCGGCGGGGCGCCTGCCGGGCGCCGTCAACATTCCCGTGGAGGAATTGCGGGAGCGCCTCGGGGAAATTCCACGCGGGCGGGAAATCGCCGCCTACTGCCAGGTGGGTCAACGCGGGTACGTGGCGACACGGATTCTCAGACAACACGGGTTTCCCGCGTCGAACATCGGCGGGGGGTACCAGACGTACCGGATGTTCCAGCCTCACGCGACGACGCTGACGCAGGCGCGCCAGCTTTGACGAGTCGGCACTGCGTTGCGTCCGCGTTGGATCGCGAAACTCTGCTTCGCAAGGCGCGGTCCTGAAACCGGCGCCCCCGGACACGTTGCGGAACGGAAGTCCGCGCGCCGGGGTGACGTGGGGCAGTACGCGCCCTGCCTGCCGTTGCGAGACCGGATGCCGGGTCTTGTCACGAGCGCGCGAGGGCGGAACGCGCCCGGGTTCGTCTTTCGCGCCCGCCGTTCCGTGCTCGGGGCTCCCCTTTACTTCTCAACTTCGTGCTTCCCCGACGCCTGCCACTGGTGCTCCGGGCGGGCGAGAATGTCGTCGATCACCGCCAGCACGGCCCGCCCCTGAGACTCCTTGCCTTCCTTGATCGCGTGCTCCGCGATCTCCTTCGCCTGGGGAATGACCTCCATGTAGAACCGCTCAGCCACCTCGTACATGCCGTGCCAGTGCGTGTAATCCGGCGCCATCATCGACGCGCCATGCCGCGCCCGGCGACCCTCATGATGCCAGAGGTAGTACCACGACCACTCGATCTCCTCGTCGAACTCGAATTTGCTGATCAGACCCTGATCGCGCAGCGCCTGAATGATCTTCGTCCCCGGCTTGGCGAACTTCTCGTTGAAAAGAACCACGAGGTCGTCGTATTGCTTGTAAAACCCGTTGACGTAGTCCGGCGTGTGACAGTGGTGGCAGACCTCCTTCATCCGGTTGCGCTTGTCCATCGCCGTGTCCACGACCAGCGCCGCCCGCTTCTCGGGGTCGGTCTCCTTCACCACCGAGTTGTTGGCGTCCGTGTCCATCGCCAGGCTGATCGGCGGGCGGTTCGTCCACGAGAGGCGTTGTCCGGGGTTGTGCGTCACGGGCGCGCCCTTGCTGTGCGCCGACATGTGACACGTCGCGCAGGTCGGCGCGGCCGAGTAATCCTTCCCGAGAACCCAAGTGTCCGCGTCGAGGTTCATCTGGTCGCGCAGGTCGCGGTACGCCACGCCGTGCTTCGACTCCTCATAAATCTCCTTCTGAGGGTGGTCCGGACCGAGGTGGCACTTGCCGCAGTTCTCCGGCTGCCGTGCCCGCCGCGGCGAGAAGTCGTGCCGGCTGTGACACGCGGAGCATGACCCCAGCGACCCGTCGAGGTTGATGCGCCCGATGCCCGTGTTCGGCCACGTTCCCGGATGATACCTGGGTTTGCCCTCCGGGTCGCGGACGACGTTGGCCATCGCCGCGAGATTCGTCGGCCGTCCGTCCGGACCGGGCTTCAGGTCGTCCACCGTGACTTTCCCGCCATCCGCCGTGAGGAATCCGACTTTGCTTCCATGACATTGATGGCACCCGAGAAACGCACTGGCGAAGCCGTTGACGTCGACGATCTCCGGTCGCCCCGGCGTCGGCGAGTGCGGATTGAAGAACCCTCGGTGTCCCTCGACCGTCTCCGCGAGGAAGTTGTCCAGCGACGCCAGAATGTTGCCGCCCTTCGCGTGGTGGCTGTGTTGGAACTCGTCGGCCTCCTTCGGGTGACAGCGCGCGCAGTCCCGCGGCGTCACCACGGTGGCGATGTGCTGCCCGTAGTGGTCGAAACCGTCCACGTCGCCCTTCTCGGCCACGTGACATTCGACGCACGCCACGCCTTTCTCCGCGTGCGTGCTGCCCTTCCAGTGCGCGACCAGCCCGGGCGTCTGCTGCTCATGACACTCGACGCATTCGCGGCTCGTCTCCGGCGTCAGGGAAAGGAGCGTCGCCAGCGGCATCTGCGTCCGCGCCATGTGCTTGCGCGACTCCATCTCCGCCACCATGATGAGCGCGATGCACAACCCGATCCCGAGAACAAACACGATGATCTTCTTCGTATTCAATGACACGACGCGGAAACTCCTGTTGATTACGGATTTTCAAAATCAAGATTCAAGAATTGTGATTCAAGATTTCTGCATCGCCAAGCGTGTACACGCGGTTATGCTCCGGGATCGGCGATTCAGGGGCGGGTGAATGCTCGGTCAACAACCGTTCTCTCAGAAGTTCTGGACGTTCGGATCTGCGATTTTGCCCGTGATTCTCGGGAGTTTACGATGAAGCAATGACCAGGCAGGACATGAAAGACCGGACGAAGGCGGCGGCATTGCGCGTGATTCGGCTTTCGGCGGCGTTGCCGACCGCCGGCGCCGCTGCGATCATCGGTCGCCAGCTCGTTCGTTGCGCCACTTCGGTCGGCGCCAACTACCGTGCAGCCTGCCGAGGACGCTCGACGGCCGAGTTCGTCGCCAAGCTGGGCGTCGCCGTTGAAGAAGCGGACGAGACTCTGTACTGGCTCGAACTTCTCGCCGAATCCGAGATTATTCCCCATCGCCGAATCACAGGCCTCATGAGCGAGTTTCACGAAATCCTCTCCATCCTCGTCGCGGCCGTGCGCACGACCCGCCGCCGACGCATGCGCATCACAACCCGTACCCACTCGGATTCGGAATCATGACCGCGGGTTTCCGCATTCGAGTCTCGGTTCTCAAATCTTGAATCCGAAATCTTCGATCTCGAATCCCTGTTACACCATCGCTTCCCACACCGTCAGAATCAGGAAACTCGTGAACGCCGCAATCCCCACGTACACGCCCACGTCCTTCTTCGGCGCTATCCTTTCCAACACCGCGTCCACCCAGGGCCACAACACCAGCAGTCCGAACATCAGACCCGTCAGCAGCACCGCCGTGTTCAGCCCCATCAATTTCAAAAGCCGGAACTGGAAGAAGAAATACCACTCCGGCTTGATGTGGTCCGGCGTCTGAAGCGGGTTCGCCTTCTCCCCCATGTGAGGAGGGAACACCAGCGTCAGCAGCGCCAGCAGAAACAACAACAGCGTTCCGATGAGAATCTCCGTCAGGATGTGATCCGGGAAAAAGTTGAACGCCTTGTCCTCGCCCTTGCCCTCCGCGAACCTTCCGTGGCGCGCGACGCCGTACACAACGGTCAAAGCGAGAACGACGGACGCCGCCAGCCAACCCGCCTGATGCCCGGCCTCGCCGTTCACCAGGTCGAACACCAGCTTCCCCAGCGCCAAGAGCGCCACCACCAGCCAGATCATCAGCCCGTAAAGATGCCCCCGATGCAGCAGCGCCGCCGCCGTCGCGCACACCACGCCGACCATCACCCAGACGATCCGGCTCCCCTCCGGCGTCAGCTCATGCGCGATCACGTTCAGCGGCGCCGGCGCCCGCACCGCCATCACGAGCGCCCCCACGCCCGCCAGCGCCGCCGCCAGCGCCACCAGCTTCACGCCGATCAGCCGATCCGCCGGACGCGCGTCCTTCGGCTTGACCGCCGCCGCGAACGAAAGCTCCGACACGCCGTGCAGCCGGATCATCGTCACGTGCAGCCCGATCAGCAGCACCACCGTCACCGGGAGGATCCCGACGTGAAGGTTGAACATGCGCGTCAGCGTGTTCGGCGTCACGGCCTCGCCCCCGCGCATGAAGTTCGCCGCCAGCGGTCCGACCAGCGGAATCACCGCCGTCAGCTCCGTCGCCACCGTGATCCCCCAGTACGAAAGCTGCTCGTACACCAGCGAGTACCCGGTGAACCCCAGCGTCAGCGTACACATCAGAAGCCCGCACCCGATCACCCAGTTCAACTGCCGCGGATGCCGGAACGCGCACGAGAAATACACCCGGCACATATGCAGCAGCACCGTGATGATCATCAGGTTCGCCGCCCACTTGTGAATGCCGCGCAGGAACCACCCGTAAGGGATCGCCTCCGTGATCGCCCGCACGCTCTCCCAGGCGTGCTCCGGCGACGGAACGTAGTAGAACGACAGGAGAATCCCCGTCGTAAGCTGGATCAGAAACAGGTACGCCGGCGTCCCGCCCAGCGCGAACCACCACCGCTTGATGTGCCCCGGAACCGGCTCGTTCGTAACGTCCTGGACCTTCCCCCAGTCCAGCGGAAGCATCTGCCACAAACGCCCGCCGCGCCTCGCGCCCGCCGCGTGTCCCGCAAGTTCAGACGCCATATCGGCCCCTCACGCTGACCTCGACAAACACCCACCCGTTCCGAGCGTCCACTTTCACCGGAAATTCCTTCAGGTTCTTGCCTTCCGCCGCAGGAGGACCGGCGATCGCCGTGCCGTTGGCGTCGAACACGCCGTTGTGGCAGGGGCAGATGAACTGCGAGCGCCCGCCATCCCAGTGAACATTGCATCCCAGATGAGGGCAGATACTGGAAAGAGCCTTGAACCCGGACGTGGGGTCGCCCGCGACGCCCGCCGTCCGCGTCACCGCGATCTTCTGTCCCTGCGGATCGACGACCGTCCGGCTGCTTCCGACCGGCAGTTCCGCGAGCGTGCCGACGAAAAGATCCGTCCGCGGTTGGCGACGCAGCGGGACGAGGTACTGAAGAAAGTTCCACAACCCCGTGCCGTAACCGGCGACAAGCCCGCCGATCATCAGCACCGTGGCGAGAACGCCGCGACGCCGCGGTCCGTTCTCGATCGGACATTCATGCATGTGTCGTCTCCTCCAACCGCTTTCCCCATCCGTGCCGCGCGCTGGCGTCGATCGACCGCCGCATGCTATCCGTCGGGTTCGCCGATTGTCCACCCCGGAATTAAGAAGCAACCCTGCCGCGCCCGGCGGGGCTTGCCCGCGCGATCCACCGTGGGTGTTTGCCCGACACCCCACCCTCGTGAGCGCCTCTTCCGAGGAAAGATTTTCTCCCCGACCGCTCCGCGCACCAGCCTGACAGAGCAACCGGCGTTCCATCTTTTTGTTTTTCTTTCGGTGATGTCTCCTCGAACGCTCCAGAGATTCTCCGGCCGCCGCCGAACCCGCTGACCGCGAGAACGCGGTTCGGTGCTGAGCGCCGCTTCCGCGGCGGCGCGGTCCGGGGTAGGCTGTCTGCGGCGCATCGGCGCGGAATCCACCCGTCGATCGCGCCAATTCGCGCGGCTCGGATGATGATGCATTCTCAACCCAACCCGACGGCAACAACATCGCACGAGTCGGAGCAACCCGTGCCGATCAGCGCAGAAGTTCCCCAGTCCGCGCCTGCCTCGGCGCCGCCGGTATCTCCCGTTCCCGTCACGCCGCCGCCCGTTCCGTCGGCCTGGCCCGCCGTCATCGGCGGAGTCGCGGTCGGCCTCGGCGTGCTCGGCATCCTGCTTCACGCCTTCGCCCTGGCCTCAAAGCGATTGCTCGAGAGTCTGATGGGCCTCTTTGCGGGGATCCCCGGCATCGAGGAATCCACCCAGTTGATCGACGCTTCCTATCACCTGCTCTGGCCCACCTACGTCGTCGGGTTGGGGCTCGCCGTCCTGCTGCTGGTGTTCGGAATGAGGCTCCTGAACCGCAACCCCCGCGCTCGCGCCGTCGGAGTCCTCTGGGCGTGGGGCAAGATCGTGCTCACCGTCGTGGAGACCGTGCTCGGCGTCTACCTTCAGCGCGCGAACGTGCAGATGTTAAGCGACATACCCACGGCTCCGGGCATGCCCGCGTTCTCCGGCGGGTGGTTCGAGTTCACGACGTATCTCGGCTCGTGCTTCAACCTGCTTCTTTATGCCGCGCCTCCCGTCGCGCTCCTCATCTGGTTCGCCCGACCTCGCATCATCACCGAGATGAGCGGTTGGCGCCGAAGCGCGCCGCTTCCCGCCGCGCCGTCCGAACGTCACGGATGACCGAACCGCGCCCGTAAGGAAGCGTTCAGGAAAAGCAACGAGGCACAGAGGCATAATGCCAGCGCAGCGGCAAGACCGAGCCGCGCCCGTAAGGAAGCGTTCTTCGCCTTACCCGCCCGTCATGCTCAAGCCCGCGCCTCAGCCGCCCCCTCGCCCCTCGCGCAACCCCGCGTACACGCCCTCGATCCGCTCCACCATCGTGCGCCAGTCGAACTCCCGCGCGACGCGCCGCCGTCCCTCCGTCCCCAGCCGCGCCCGCAGCCCCTCATCCTTCGCCAGTTCAACCACCGCCCGCGCCAACCCCTCCACCTCGCCGTACCGCACCAGCCGCCCCGTCACGCCGTCGAGCACGACCTCCGCCGCCCCGTCATTGTCAAAGCTCACCGCCGGCACTTCACACAACAGCGCCTGCACCACCGCCCGCGGCAACCCCTCCCAACGCGACGCATGAACCAGGATGTCGAACCCGCTCAGCAACCGCGCGACCTCCTCGGGCGAGACCAGCCCCGCAAACGTCACCCGCCCTTCAAGCCCGATCCGCCCAAGCCGCTCACGGTAGGTCTCGCGCCGCGCGCCGTCGCCGATCCAGACGAACCGCGCCTCCGGAACGCCGCGCACGATCGCCGGCATCGCCGCGAGAATCTCCTCATATCCCTTGTTGTCGAACAACCGCGCGATCGTCCCGATCACGACGTCGCCCCCGCCCGCGCCCCACGCCGCTCGCACCGCCCCGCGCGCCGCCGCATCCGGCCGGAACCGGTCCGTCTCCATCCCGGACCGGATCGTCGTGAACCGCTCGCGCGGCGCGATCCCCGCCGCCGCCGCCTGATCCGTCATCGCGTCCGCCACGCTGATGAAAGCGTGCGTGTGCCGCCCCGCCCGCCGCTCAAGAAACCGGTAGGCCAGCCGCAACGCCGCGCCCTGCGTCCGGTTGAAGCTCATTCCGTGGATCGTGTGGACGATCCTCGGCACGCCCGCCCGCGCAGCCGCCGCGCGACCGAGGATCCCGGCCTTGCTGCTGTGGGTGTGTACGATGTCGGGCTTTGTCCGGAGAAAGAGCGAAACCAGCTCCTTCAAGGCTCGCAGATCGCGCAGCGGGTTCACCGCGCGGCGCATATGTTCCAGCCTCACGAGACCCGCGCCCGATCGCTCCGCCTGCGCCCACAGCGAGCCTTCCGGACCCGTCTCCCCCCCGGCCGCAAGCAGGACGTCATGCCCGCGCTCGACCAGCCCGCGGCAGGTCAGCACCGTGTTCTCCTGCGCGCCGCCGATGATCAAACGCGTGATGACGTGACAGACCCTCACGCCTTGTCCTCCGCGCGGATGCCCGGTCCCGTCCCGATCGAACCCGAGTCCAGCGGCCACGGCGGCTCCGCGGAACTCGCCGCCGCCCCCGACGGCGGAACCAGCCGCTCCGGCGGATATCGCACCCAGCGAAGGCACAATCCGTGAGGCTGCGCCGTCGGACCCGCGTGGCGTCGATCCCGCGTGGCGACAATGCGAGGAACGTCCTCCGGCGCCCACCGCCCCAGACCGATCTGCATCAACGTCCCCGACATGATCCGCACCTGCTGATACAGGAACCCGTCGCCCACCACCTGAATACGAACCTCATTGAAGAGGCGTTCGACCCCGCAGTGCAGGATCCTCCGCGTCATGCTCTCCCGCACGCACCCCGCCCCGGCGAACGCCGAGAAATCGTGCGCCCCGATGAAAAGCGCCGCCGCCGCGTTCATCCGCTCCACGTCCAGCGGCCTCCAGCAGTGAAACGCATAACGCTGGGCGAACTGCGCGACCGGCCGCGTCGGGTGGTTGTAAATCCGGTACTCGTACAACTTGCACACCGCGTCCCGCCGGGCATGAAAGTCCGCCGCCACCTCCTGAAGCCCCAGCACGCCGAGGTCGTCCGGCAGCCGCGACCCGATCGCGTGAACCAGCCTCGGCGGGGGGATCGGGCACTCCGTCGTGAAACTCGTCCCCATCGCCGCCGCGTGAACCCCCGCGTCCGTCCGCCCGCTCCCCACCAGCTCCACCGGATGCCGCAGCACGCGCTGAAGATGACCCTGCAACACTTCCTGCACCGTCCGCACGCCCGGCTGAGGCTGAAACCCGTGGAAATCCGTCCCGTCAAACGCGATCCGCATCAGATACGTCGGCATACTCCCGCATCATCCCCGTCGGCCCCGCGCCTGTCGAAACCCGCTCCGCATGTCCCCGCGCAACCGGCGCCTCCACGTAGAGACCAAGACGCGGCTCCTTAACCGAGCCGCGCCCGTCAGGAAGCGTTCTTATTGGGCTCCTCGCCGGTTTGGTGTGGGCGCTGCCGAGGGATCCGTCCCCCGGACCCCTGAGATTTTCGCTTTGTGGCCCGCCGGCAGGCAGGGAAGATAGCAGTCCGTTGAAAAAGGGTAGCGCCTCCCTCCGGGAGGCGAATTTCGCCGGGAAAAACCGGTATCACGAAAGCTGATCACGAGTTCTTCAACAGGCTGTTAACCGAGCCGCGCCCGTAAGGAAGCGTTCTTATTTGGCTCCTCGCTGGTTTGGTGTGGGCGCTGCCGAGGGATCCGTCCCCCGGACCCCTGAGATTTTTCGCTTTGTGGCCCGCCGGCAGGCAAGGAAGATGGAGTCGGCTGGCCCGGGTGAACGATCCCCTGACGGGGTCTGCCCACACAAAATAGCGAGCAGATTCTTTTTTGACGGTTCTCCGAAGGTTTGCAACAGCGTCTAACTTGAATTCCCCCCGCAACCGGAGTTGGAAGTCGGGGCTTTGCTCTCTGACATGATCACGGAGGCAACGACATCTTTCCTTGCGACGACGCGCCGCGTAGCGACGACGCGCCCCGTGGCGTAGTGCCTCATTGAAACATGACCGTATGCAGCAGCCCGAACGCCGCCACGAATTGCCCTGCCGGGCCGGAAACAGCATGCGCGCGACGAGTCGTTCATTGCG
>JAJVHU010000023.1:0-5730 GCA_022072505.1 Phycisphaerae bacterium | reverse complement strand
CGTAGCGACGACGCGCCCCGTGGCGTAGTGCCTCATTGAAACATGACCGTATGCAGCAGCCCGAACGCCGCCACGAATTGCCCTGCCGGGCCGGAAACAGCATGCGCGCGACGAGTCGTTCATTGCGAGGCACTACAGTTGCAATGACGCGCTGTGATACGATGACGCCTCTCCGTTTTGCGGCGTGTTGCACATCGCGACGACACGCCGCGTTGACCCAGCGTCCTCGACCCCAACGTTCCTCGAGCCTAACGGGGTCGCGCCGCGCCGCTTCCTCCCGTGCCGTTGACGCCGACCTGGCGCCAAGCGCGGCGCATTCGTAATTGTCCGACCGAGACACGGCCGGATCGGGATATCCTCTTAAGAACGACCTCAATCATCCGCGCCGCTGGCGTCCTTGATCACGAACCTGGCCTCGAGCCGGGCGACTTCGCTGGCCAGTCCCGCCAGCTTCACGCTGCGCAGCACCTCGTCGAAGTCCTTGTACGCCGCCGGGGCCTCGTCCATCGGATAGTTGCGACAGTTGGTCAGGATGTCGCGTTCGTCGAAGGACTGGTTGATCGACGCCTGATCCAGCGTGCGCATCGCCTGCTTGCGCCCGAGCATCCGCCCCGCGCCGTGGTTGACGCTGTAGCAGCTCAGCGACGCGCCCTCGTCCGCGACCATCACCGCGCTGCCGCGTTGCGGGTCGCCGGGCAGCAGGATCGGATGACCGCTGTCGGAAAACGGCGTGTCCTTCAGCGCGTGATGCCCCGCGGGGAACGCCCGCGTCGCCCCCTTGCGCATCACCCACATGAGCCGGTTATCGACGACTTCCCGACGCGCGATGTTGTGACTGATGAAGTACACCAGTTCGCCCGCCGTCCCCGGCAGCACTTCCTGAAACGCCTCGAGCACCAGCGCGTTGATCAGCAGGTGATTCACCGTCGCGAAGTTCGCGCCGAGCGCCATGTCGTCCAGGTAGGCGTCGGCCTCGGGCGTGCCCAGCGGTGCGTAGCAAAGCTCCCGATCCGCGCCGGGATACTTGATTCCCCACGTCTCGAACTTGCTTTGCAGCGCGCGGAACTGCCCCGTCGCCAGGTTGTGACCGAACCCGCGCGATCCGCAGTGCGACAGGAACGCCACGCACCCGTCGCGCAGCCCGAACGTGCGGGCGCAAAACTGCGATCGCTTGTCTTCGCCGACATGCACCCCCTCGCACTCGCCGAAGTGATTCCCGCCGCCGTACGAGCCGAGCTGGCGCATCTTGTCCGCGAAGTTCGGCATCGCCCCGGCGTCAAGCAGACGGTCCAGCCGCGCGGACAGCGCGTCGCGCGTGTCGTCGTGGCCGAGGTGAAAGGCGTCCTCGCACCGCGCCGCCCAGCGCGCGGGAATCCCCAGCGATTCACACACGTTCGCAGACGCCCCTTCCACCGCGACCCGCCGACCCAGCGCCTCGGACACCGGACGCGATTTCCGCACGCTCCGCTGCCCGCGCCCCGCGCCGGTGGGCGTCCGCTCGCAGATCGCGTCGATGAGCGCCCGACGCGTGCGCCGGTCCGCAATCGCGTCCGCCGGCACGTCAAGCTGAAGCAGGCTCATCGAGCACTTGATGTCCACGCCGACAGGGCCCGGATAGATGTGCGTCGGCGAAGCCATGACACATCCGATCGGCGCGCCGAAGCCGACGTGCGCATCCGGGTTCAGCACGACCTGCGCCACGCCCGGCGCCAGTCGCGTATTGATCGCCTGTTGAAGCGTCTGCGCGTCAAAGGTCGCCCGGATCGCCTCCGTGCCGATCACCGTGACGGGCTTCAGTTTGCCCCCCGCGACCGGCAGGATGGCCGTGGCTTCGCCGGTGGGAATAAGGCAATACTCTTGGTTCCTGCTCATTGTCCTGCCTTGCGGGAATCACTCGCGGAGTATGCGTTATACTCCACTAAATGGATGAAAAGGTTTTCAATAGACAACAGCCCGGTTACGGGTGATACCTTATCGGATCGAGCTCCAGAATATTCTAAAGGTGAATCACGTCACGGGAAATTGTTTGAGCGAATTCCTCTATTTCCGGTAACATCGGTATCTTGAGTCGATCGCGCGCAAGGTTAACCATTTGCATAGCGATCATTGCTGTCACGGCTGCTACATCCGCACCAACCGGACCGCTCGGACCGGTCGCCGTCGCGAGTGGTCCCGCGTGTACGGCACTATTCGACATTGTAAAATGCCAAACGTATTCTTCTTCCAAGCCTATGTCTTTTGCGAGGGTGCGCAAATCGTTTTGGGCGTACCAATGCTTCCGCGGCTTTCCTTTGGCGTTCCGATAGTTACCGACAACTCGCTTATATTCTTGTTGGATTTGCGGTTCAGCAGTTGCTCGCCGCGGAGAACAGGCTATAACCTTCGCGAGTTGACTTGAACCCATTATTGCAGTCGAGACATAGTTATACTTCTCTACATGAATGAACTCCAAATAAGCCACTGCTCGCGCCTCTGATTGCAACGAGTCTTGCAGAATGTAAGAGGCCTGTAGGTACGCGTCGTACATACTACGCGATAGTATCGCGGCAGGGTTTGCGATGACCTGGCGTGATGGTTCATCTTTAGCCAAGCCGTAGGCGTCAAATATCATCTTCCAGCAGTTTGCCACATGAGCCATCAAGCAAAGCACCGCGTGATGCGCCCTACTTTCCGCTCGCAAGTTGTGCAGCTGGATAATCGTGTGATGCAAGGCGTCCTTCGTGAGCGTAGGCAGTAGCGCTCGAAGTTTTTCTCGATCGTTCTTCATTTCGAATTCCTTCTCTATCATCCAACTCCATGCTCTTCCGGATTGCTTTATATCGTGTCTAGCCAAGCCTAATGCCAATATGGGAGGCCGGCCCGATTGCCGGCCTCCCATTCGCCATTACCTATTGACCGTTCTTCAACCCCGGTACGCTCAGCGGTAGCCCGAGCACCAGCGTGTTTCCCGGCGTCGCGCCCACCGTCTCGATCGACTGCACCATCCTCATGCTCAGCAACTCCGGGTTGTCCTTCAGCATCCGGGCCGCGTTCGCCAGGCTGCGCAGCGCCGCCGTCTCGCCGCGGGCCTTTTCCAGCGCGGCCTTGCCTTCCTCGCGCAGGCGGAGCACCTCGGCGAACGCCCGGCGCAGGTCCGCCGGCAGCATCACGTCGCGCAGCGCCACGCGCTCGATGCGCACGCCCAGCTCCGCCGCCTCCGCCGCCACGCGGTCGGCGATCTCCTTGGCCGTAGCGCCGCGGTCCGCCAGCATCTCGTCGAACGTCCGCCCCGCCACGGCCTCCCGCAACGCCAGGTGCAGCGCCGTGTACACCGCCTCCGTCCACGATACCGCGTCGCGCCGGGTGCGCAAGGCGCTGACGACGCGCTGCTCGGCGTGCAGGCTGACCTTGACCGTCATGTTGTCCTTCGTCAGCAGATCCTGACCCGCGAGCACCACCGCATGACGGCGCAGGTCGATGCGCTCGACGTCGACGCTGAGTCCGGCGCGGAGATGCATCCCGGGCGGCAGCTCCTCGACGAATCGGCCGCTGCGCTTCAGCAAACCGACGTGCCCGTCGTCGATGGTGCAGATCAGGACGAAGCGCGCCGCCAGCAGCACCAAGACCAGCCCGACGCCCACGATAACGACAATCATTCCCAGCATGACCTCTCTCCGAACGCGACGATCGGTCCGCCGCCGCAAGTCGGGGACGGGGGCGGGTCGCCCGCAAAGTCCCCGGCCTGCTGCCCCGAAGGGCGGGCGGCGGTCCGATCGCCTCTTGGTCCATCAGCCAAAAGACAGGGAGTCGAACCCCATCCAAGCGAGATGACCCGATCGCGGAACAGAAACCGGCGATGCCGGCTCCGCCGCATGTCACCTCGCACGAGGCCCGTTGTTCACGCGCCGTGCCGCAGACCTGAACGGCAGGGGTTGTTTTCATGTAAAGATTTGATATTAATGATGATATGTATCAAACGGCTGCGTAAATGCTCTCGGAGTTTCCGTCACGAAACCGGGTTGTTTTATACCAATGTATATTGCATTATATTATTAGATAATGTCCGGCCACACCGTCATCGGATTGCTCGGAACCTCACTCGATCGCGGGGATCCCGCCGATCGCTGGCGCGGGTGGCGACCGACCGTCTCGCTCTTCCAACATGAGGATCTGCTGGTGAAGCGGCTGGAGTTGCTTTGCGACAAGGGGGCTTCGGCGCTGGCGGAGGAGGCGGCCGGCGACATTCGTCTCGTTTCGCCGGAGACGGACGTGCGCCTGCACCCGGTGGACTTCCGCGACCCGTGGGACTTCGAGGAAGTGTACGCCACGCTGCACGGGTTCGCCCGCGGTTATCCCTTCGATCCGGAACGGGAGTCCTATCTCGTCCACATCACCACCGGCACGCACGTCATTCAGATCTGCATGTATCTGCTGACCGAGTCGCGGCACTTCCCCGCGCGGCTCGTCCAGACGGCGCCGCCGCGCCGCAGCCGACCCGGCGAAATCGGGCGCTACGCGATCATCGACCTCGACCTGTCGCGCTACGACCGCATCGCCCAGCGCTTCGCCGTGGAGCAGCGCGAGGCCGCCGCGTTTCTCAAAACCGGGATCGAGACGCGCAACGCCGCGTTCAACCGCATGATCGACGAGATCGAGCACGTCGCGGTTCACTCGAAGGCGCCGATCCTCCTGACCGGGCCCACCGGCTCGGGCAAGTCGAAGCTCGCGCGGCGAATCCACGAATTGAAGAAGCTGCGGGGCGAGGTCTCGGGCAAGTTCGTCGAGGTGAACTGCGCGACGATCCGCGGCGACGGGGCGATGTCCGCGCTCTTCGGACACCAACGCGGGGCGTTCACCGGGGCGACGCGCGACCGGGCGGGGCATCTGCGCGAGGCGGACGGCGGCGTGTTGTTTCTCGACGAAATCGGCGAACTGGGCGTGGAGGAGCAGGCCGTGCTGCTTTCGGCGATCGAGGAGAAGCGGTTCTACCCGCTCGGGTCGGACCGGCTGGCGTCCAGCGATTTCCAGTTGATCTGCGGCACGAACCGCGACCTCGGCGCGGCCGTGCGCAGCGGCCTGTTTCGCGAAGACCTCCTTGCCCGCATCCATCTCTGGAGCTTCGAGCTGCCGGGACTGGCGCAGCGCCGGGAGGACATCGCGCCGAACATCCGGTTCGAACTCGCCGAGTTGACCGCCGCCACCGGGCGCGCCACCCGCTTCAACCGCGAGGCGCTGGACCGGTTTCTCGCGTTCGCCCTCGCCCCGACCTCCCCCTGGTGCGGCAACTTCCGCGACCTCAACGCCGCGATCGCGCGGATGAGTACGCTGGCGCAGGCCGGACGCATCACCCGCAAGGTCGTCGACGCCGAGATTGAACGACTGACCGCCGCGTGGTCGAGATTGAGCGGCGGCCCCGGCGATACCGGAGACAGCCGCGATTCCGACGACTCCCGTGATTCAGGCGTCGCCGGCGACTCGGGCAACTCCCGCGACAGCGGCAACCCCGGCATCACCGGCAGCGGCGTCACCGGTGATGTCGGTTCCGGCGTCACCGACGTCACCGGCGTCTCACGCAGGACAGACGCTGCGAGCGCCCGAGCCGGGCTTCAAGCGCTTCTCGGGAACCGCGCCGCGACGATGGACGAATTCGATCTCGTTCAGCTCGCCCATGTCGTCCGCGTCTGCCGCGAATCCCCGACGCTCTCCGCCGCCGGCCGTCGCCTCTTCGCCGCGTCGCGGGCACGTCGCGGG
>JAJVHU010000070.1 GCA_022072505.1 Phycisphaerae bacterium | reverse complement strand
CCGCGCGGGACATATCGGATTCCGCCGCGCGCCCCGGCGGGGGGCGTGGGTCAGAATCCCGCCCCGCGTCGCCCGCATCGTCCCCGTCATTGCACTGGATCGCCCCGCGCCTTCCGCTCGCCGCCGCTTCCGGCTTCGCAATGTCGTCTTTCCAGTCCGTCACGAGGATCAATGCGCTAGCCCAGATATTTCACCAGTCTGCGCGGCCTGCGCGTAGAAAGGGCCTCTTTCTCCTGTAGAATACGGGTGTTCCAAGCTCTCGTGTTCCCCAAGGAAAGGAGGCCCTTCGTGACACAGGGTAACGCGCAACCCCTGCAGTTTTCCAGTCTCGGTCGTCAACCAATCTCGGCGGATTTCAACGGAGGCCGGCTGACCAGCGATGGCGGCGGGCTGCTGCTTCGGGAGGTGGACCGGCGGGTGGGGCTGACGGCGCGGCTCGCGGAATGTCTGACCGATCCGCGCGACCCGGCGCGGACAATTCACGATCAGCGGACGATGATCGCCCAGCGCATCTTCGGCATCGCCCTGGGCTACGAAGACCTGAACGATCACGACACGCTGCGCGACGATCCGCTGCTGGCGATGCTGGCCGAGCAGTCTCCCGCGACGCGCGATCGAGCTTGTTCGAGTGCCACGTATACGGCATCATCAGGCCATCGCCTGGTCGCGCCGCTGGCCTCCCATGAAGTGAGCCGTGTCAACGTCGTAAGCGCTTGTCGTCGTGGAGCTCGACCAAACTCCCATTCGCGCTGGCGCTAGTGTCACGAGTTATAAGTTCATACAATAAGTATCCGGGGTGCCCGTTGAGCTTGGTATACTCAGGAGCCAAGCCATGGGACGTCCGACGAAACCTTTGAATATGACCGACGACGAGCGTGAGGTTCTGCAGCGCTGGGGCCGGCGACCCAGGAGTGCGCAGCGATTGGCGCAGCGCGTCGGCGTGACGCTGCAGACCGTCGGCAAGTGGCGGGAGCGATTTCGGCTGCGGCGGCTGGACGGATTGGTCGATGAGCCGCGGCCCGGGGCGTCGGGGCGGGGGGCGACCATGATGAGTTGGCGCGGTTCGATTACGCCTTCGATGCCGCGGGGAACCGGCTGTCGAACGCGGGGCATCGCGGGTCGGGCGGGAACGCCGAGGGCTTCAGCAAGATCCAGAACATCGACGCCTACCAGCACGACGGCTTGCATCGCCTGACCAAGGTGGACTACAATAGGTCAGCCACGACGGGCGACGAGGTTTACGTCTACGATTCGCTGGGCAACCGCGTGACGTACACGGATCAGCGGAACGCGACGACGCGGACGTATGCGAACAACGTCGCAAATGAGTATACGTCGGTGGCGGCGTATGCGGTGACGCACGACGCGGCGGGGAACCTGTCGAAGCAGGTCGTCAACGGCGATGGGGATTCGTACCAGTACACGTATGACTGCGACAACCGGCTGCTGGCGGTCGCGTTCGACGAAGTGGGCGTGGGCACGACGGACCTGGCGAGCTTCGCATATGACGCGCTGGGCCGGAAGATCACGGCTTGGACGCAGTTCGACGGCACGGGCGACTCGCAGACCGCCGACGGCCTGCTGGCCCAGGGCGTCCAGCTCGAACCAGAATTGCGGCACTTTTCCATAATCTTCGTCGAACGTCACAAACCAAAACCGCACGCCGTTTCCCATGGCGCGTTTCAACTGATCCAGTGCGATGCGCCACTTGGGGCGATGCACAACGTCGTCCGGAATGCCGGCCTTGCGGCACCGCGCCCGATCGTGATCCCAATCCTGCGGCACAAACAACTCGCCATCCAGCAGCGTGTGAAAGTCGCCGGCCGCATAACCCAGGTGAACCGTGGCCACGCAGTTCTCCAACTTGCCACCGCGCTGCAGTACTGCTTCTGGACGCAGGCCGTGCGATCCCCCTTCTTGACACAAGTGGTCTCGTCGATGATCCCCACGCTGTGTGGATGCCGCGGCGAGGAACTCGTCGGACCGTGCCGTCGAGCGACGCGCTGTTGAAGTCGATCCCGCGCCGCCGACTCGTCCCACTTCAGCAAACCCAGAAACTCCTGAAGCGTCCGCGGCGGAACGCCCGCGGCATCGGCCATCGGTTCGATGCTCTTGCGGTCCAAGTCCGACAACTGCCCGGTGACGTACGTCGCCAGATGACCGCGATTCGTCACTCGGCCCATGCCGCCGTCGAACTCGTGCAGATACTCGGTCAAAGCCGGCTTGATCTTCAAAATCGTCGCCGCATCCATGCCCATGACCTCCTGAGTACAAGGCTCACCCAGGAAAGTCATCGGGTTGCGGCATAAGGGAACCTGAGCTTTTTTAGCGTTGTAGTATTAGCCTGCACGTTGATGAACATGGTCAGGTGGGTCGCGCCGATTGGAATATGCCCGCGGGAGTTGTTCGCGGCGATCCTCGATCGAATCCAGCGATTTTTGGCGTGCCGCCGCCGTTGATCCAACGAGGTTGAGGGTCCGGAAAGCGGAGGAGGTTCGGATTGCAGGAGGGTGGGCCGGGGGCCGTATGCCCCAAGCAAGCCGGAACGTATTGCCGGTGAAGTCGCGATCTAACGACCCGATGGACCGGAGCGTCGAACGCCGCCCAAAAACCGGCCGGGAGAGCGAAAAGGCGCTTTTGAATCCGTGTCACTCCGAGTAGAATGGCCGGTTGGCCTGCGAGCGTGTCGCGGGAACGAGTCAAGCCGGAAATGTCGGTTCGAATGCAAGCGTTGGGGATCGGTTGCCACTGGGCGGCGCGGAAGCTAGACTCTTTCAGCCTGTACAAACAGCCTGAAGCAGGCGGAATGGCCTCATGTCATCCCACATCATGCGAATCACGGCCGTGGTTCTTGTGAGTGCGTGCCTCGGTTCCAGGACCGCGCTCGCGCAAAGCGACCAACTCCTGCGGTGCGAGCAGTACTTCAAGTTACTGGAGGCCCTGCACGAGCGTTGGGGTCGAGCCGCTCGATTCGTGCAGGAAGACCGCTTCGATGCAGCCATATCCCTGTTTGCAGCGCCACCTCCTCCGGGACTGGACGACATCTGGTTTACCCTCGATAAGGGCAACGCGGACGCCGTCAAAAGCCTGGGCGTCGCACAGTCCCATGATTCGCCAGCACTCCGGCGCGCGAGCTTCTACCTCCGGGTCGGCCAACCCGCCCTCGCCCATGAGACGTATGCAACGGCGGAATTTCTCAACATCCATGAGAAGAACGCCCACCTGGACAACATCGTCCACGCATTCGTGCTCCTCGGACGACCTCTTGACGCGACTGCGCGCCTTGAGGAACTGAGCCGCGCGACGCAGGAGGACTCGTTCCGCAAGCGGTGCGACGAGAGAATCAAGTCACTCCGGGAGCTTGATGCAGGAGAGGTGGATTGGGTCGATTACCTCGGCGCACACGGCTCTCAATTCAACTTCGGCTCGATTCTTCGCGCCTACGATGACGGACGCGGCCTGCGCGACGTGCGGACACGCCGATTGATGATCCAGCTCTTCGAGCGACCGCTGGACGGCACGGCTACACGCCTGCTTCTCGAGCTGGCGGCGGAATCGCGGTCCGATCGCGAGGACGCAGCCGGTGCTTTGCTGACGCTGGGAAACCTGGCCTATGAGAAGGGAGAGGCTCTCGACGCATTGCGGTTGTGGCAGCGTGCCGTCGACGAGCTGCCTGGCACGCGAGACTGGCCCAAGGCCTTATTCAACATCGGCGTCGCTTTGAAGAAAGCAAAATCATACGACCGCGCCATCGACGTGTTTGAGCGGCTGCTCGACAGCAACGTAAACGACCACGAGCCGGGCGCGCACGTCATGGCGAATTATCGCAACTACCGACCTCAAGCGTCGTGGGAGATAGGCCTATGTCGTCTGGAAGCGGGCAACGCGGCAGGAGCGCTGGAGGCCTTTCGCACCACGCGCGAGAAGTACCCGTTTCATTCCTTCTGCGGAAATGCGCACCACGAATTCCAATACCGGTACGCTGCGTTCGAGGGCATCTGCCTGGACTCCATGGGTCGCTATCCGGAAGCGATAGGAAGATATTTCGATGCCATCACCGAGTCGGGGCACGGTGACCCGTTCGCGGCGCGCCGGCTCGTGGACCTGTACGAAACGTGCAACGCTCTCAATGACCTCGCCGCGCTCTGTGATGAGGCGGACGCACATCATCGTGCCGAACTGCGTCGAGCGCACCCGGAACTGGAGTTGGACAATGAGCACTCCCCGACCGCGATCATACGGAGCGTCATGAACATTCGCGCCCTGGGCAGCGAGGGCCGCTACGGCGACCTGGTGGAACTGCTTCGGGAAGACTCGGCGACGGAACCCTGCTGCCGCGGTGATCTTCAGGACCATTGGGGGGCGCACGAGGCGGCGCTTGTCCTGGCGCGCTACCCGGCCCAAGCGCTGCCCGTCTTGCTCGAACGGGCGAAGTCAGAGGATCCTCCGGATGTTTGTTGGGTTTATTACGCGCTCGGACTCAACGCGGCGCCGGAGGCCGTGGCCCTTCTGGAAAGCAAGCTCGCCGTGGATCAGAATCAATGGCTCGCGCATTCCCTGGCATTTGCCTTGGCGCAGACCGGTGATCGCGGCGCAGCGATTCTCGACGCCCATGATCGGAAGATTGCGACGCCGGGACGAAAAACATGGCGGGAATCCCTCGCACTCTACGAGAAGTCCAATCCTGATCCTTGGCCCGCATTGCCGCCGCTTCCGAAAACCGGCTCGCTTCCGAAGCGCCTGGCCGAGATCAACGAAGAAGTGCGCATGATCGAAGCCCTCCCGGATCGTGCGCCGACCGATCGCACAACCCCCGCCGCAGCCATCGAGACGTGGATCATGGCGCTCCGCATCGGTGACCGCCAGGCCTATGCCAGTGTGACAGAGCCGGATGAAAACCTGCAGTCTGTGTTCGACGACGTGACTTCTTCGACTGGCGACAAGGATGGGCGATTCATGCAGCACCGGGTGGTTTCGCTGAACCAGCGACTGGATGGTGAAGCGACGGCCGAAGTGCAACTCATCTTCAAGCGAGACCGGGAACGGATTCGCCTTGAGCTATCCCGACGCGAAGATGCCTGGATGATCGTTTCGTTTAAGGTCATTCGAAATTGAGGTGCCTGGCTTTTCCCGGTGATACCCCTCCCTGGATAACGGAGGGATCGCCAATCCCCGGACGGTCGTTCAAGGTGAGCGATCTGAGGGCGTCAAGCCGTGGATTCCCGGGTTGTTAGACGTCGTTCGCAATAACGACACCCCCGCCGCCTACGCAGGATTCCGCCCGTAGCCGCTGAAGGTTCTAAACAACTCCCCACAATAGGGAAACTGGTCTACGCGGCCTTCGATTGCAGGTGGGCGTCGCGTTCGACCGTGAACGGTCGCCGGTGTTCGAGCCCGTTGAAGACGAGGTCGAGCAACGCCTCCATCGACCGGCACGCATGGTTCCGGGTGATCTCCTCGTGCAGGCGCCGCCAGATGCGTTCGATCAGGTTGAGGTCCGGGGCGCGTTTCGGGAGGAAGTGTAACGTGATCCGGTCGCCGTGGTCGGCGAGGTGCCGCCGCACATTAATGGGGTCATCCAATCGTTTACACACGTTGGACCTGATGACGGCGATTTCTCGCGGCTTGCACAGTCGCCCCCCCGCGCGCCATGTAACCTATTGGATGACCGGGTTGGTATGGAAGCTCGCGTTGTCACAGATCACATGAATCTTCCGGTCGCATTGCAGTCGCGTCCGCAGATCCTCCAGATGCCGTATGAACAACTTCGAGTTGCGGCCTTCCTTCTTTTGCCCTTCGGTGAGAATCAGATCCCCGGTTTTCCAGTTCAGCGAGCCGGCCAGATAGCGCTTCTCATTATCGCCGGGCGCGGGTCCTGGTTCACTTCGATGGTGGCGTCAGAATCCATCGCGACGATGACTTCGCCGCACTCGATGGGGCCGGAAATCTCCAGACTGTCCACCGTCAGCACGGGCGTGCTGCTGGGAGCGGGAACGAAGTCGATGTCGGAGATGATGCTCAGGTTGCCGATTTCCTCCGTCACCAGTTCGACCGTGCCTCAGTCGCACGAGTTGGTGTCGAACACCGCGTCGTCGCCGGGCTCGTCGGGATACCCCGGACTGCCCGACGTCGCCCAGTTGCCCGCGTTCGACCACAAGTCGTTCGACGCGCCCGTCCAGGTGAACGTGGCCGCCAGCAGCGCGCCCGCGATTTACGGAAGAATGTCCTCGTCCGTCTTGAAGCGCATTACGAAACCATCGGGAGGGGAACAATCCGCTCCTTGACCGGTTCGGCGGCATAGAGCAACGCCGCCCGAATGTCCGCTTCCTCAACGCGGTACGCCTTTGCGGTCTCTCCGTAACTCTCCCTGGCGGCTACGTTGTCCAGGATCACCGAAACCATGACGCGCGTGCCGCGAATGCAGGCCTTGCCGTGGCAGATGTGGGGGTCAACGGAGATGCGATCGTACCCCTTCATTCATTACGTCCTTCTTGCCTCGTCAAACGCCGAGGATACCGAGCGATTGTCGCGCCCATTCTTGCCAAATGATATTTCCTTCAAGGGTCCCAGAATCCAAGTCCTTCCAAGCTTCGACAACTACTGCCCGGACATCCACGTTGGTCGGGTAGAATAGCGCCAAGATAGTGACGAGTGTCATGATGGCGACAAGCGACGGAAAGATCGCGCCTTGAATGACACGTTCTTGGATTACGCTCTCTCGTTGAGCTCCGCCTAGCACTGCCCTATCCCTCAGAGCACCCTTGAACATCAAGATGCTCATCCCAATGTGGGCAGGATCGCACAAAAACTTCCAATGTTGCCACAGGAGTACCGCAAGAGTTTCGTACTTTCCTCCGCAGAGTAATGGCTTTGTTTTTGCGTCAGAGCGCATTGCTTCACCCGGGGTGGGTAACCGGCTAATGTCATCCTTTGCTGTCGCACCGCGTCGCAAGTTCATCCCTCGGATCGGTGATACCGTAGCCACCCATTCCTTGACCGAAACCCCTTCTCGCCGTGCCCATTCCTTGAGCTTCCGAATGTTCTCACTGTGAAGCCTCCTTCCTTCGGCGGTTTTGCGGAAGCGCCTGTTCTGATAGAATGTCCGTTGAGCTTCGGCTCCCCATCCCGCCTTGCGGTAATCCCGGCCCCATCGTTTGTAGTCGTGGGCAAGCAACATCGCGATGAACAGGGCGTCATATTGCGGACGCGCCATGAGGAGCGTATCCATCCAACACCCTGTTTTCCGAAGTTCCTTCTCCTCAATGCGAGCGGCCATCGAG
Source organism: Phycisphaerae bacterium (assembly GCA_022072505.1). Lineage (GTDB taxonomy): Bacteria > Planctomycetota > Phycisphaerae > UBA1845 > UBA1845 > JABWBH01. The sequence goes on along the minus strand of JAJVHU010000070.1, from coordinate 11,670 downwards.
TAGACCGATCGCATGGATTCGTGGGTCTCCAGCATCGAAAGCAGTATCTCACCCAAGTCGCGTTGACATGGGTCGTCGGCAGAATTGGCGCCAATCACTGCGCTCGCTGCGGCTCGAACCCGCTCGTAGAGAGCGTTGTAGTCGACGGTGTGCGTCGCAAGCACATCTGTCGCGGTTCCAGAGTCGAATCGATCGGGCATGGCTGAGAGGCCTTCTTTCCTCATGCTTTCAGGAAGTCGTCCACCTCGATTGCAGCTTCGCGCAGGATCGCACGTAGCGTCCCCTCGGCGATGTCCCGCGCGTGCCGGGGCAGCGTGACTTTCCGGCCGCTCGCAGCGTGTCGCCAGACCTCGTGACTTCCGGGCCCCGGCCGATCGAACACGAAACCCAAGCAACGGAGCTTCCGAGCAACATCGCGGTACTTGAATCCGGCAAGCCGCCCCATCGTCACATCCCGACCGGCACCACCGCTTCGATCGTTCCTCCTCGCGCCGCATTCGACAGAGCCGGCGGCAAAGGATCGCCGTGCTCAAGGCACGACTCTGCAATCTTCCGCGCCAAGCCCTGGGCGATCTCAACGGCCTCGGTCATGCTGCGTCCCTCCGCCACCAGCCCAGGCACGTCGGGGCTGGTCGCGACGTATCCCCCGTCGTTCAGCGGTTCCAGCGTGAGACGGATGAGTCCTTCATTCATAGGCAATCTCCAAACGGATGCAATCCACTACGCCCTATTATACACCTCCCCGCCCCGCGCCTTGAATTCCGCCGCCTTTTCAGCCATGCCCGCCGCCAGCGCCGCGGATTCGTCAAGCTCCATCTTCGCCGCGTACGCCCGCACGTCCTCCGTGATCTTCATCGAGCTTCAACTGCGGACCGCACATCGAGCAGAAGTGGGCCGTCTTCGCGCCATCCTGCGGCAGCGTCTCGTCGTGGAACGCCCGGGCGGTGTCAGGGACGAGGCTCCCTCGAACTGCGCCGAGGTTGCGCCTTTCGATGCACGACCCGCGCTTCGTTCTGCCGTTGTAATGTGCGAAGGTGCTCGGCCAGCTTGTGGATGTCTCCGCCGAATTCCTCGCTGAGCTTTGCGCCGTTCGCGCGGACTTCTTCGACCACTGGGTCACGATAAGGCATGGATCATTCCTCGCTTTCCTCGGATTCGAGCATTAACTCATCCGGTGAGCAGATAACCGGCGTTGGCAGGTGCAATCGGCGATTCAGAACTTCGATGTGCGTGCGCTTGCTTGCGTTCGCCAAATGGGCGAAGTTCCACGTCACCAGGTACTCGATCTCATGCACGGACGCGAGCGCCAGGTGCAGCGCATCGCGCACGTTTCGACTCGGCATGGCCATTTGATCCACATAGTATCGAGCGGCGCTCTCTACTTCTTGATCTACGTCGAGCAGCGGAAGATCACGCACGATTTCCAGGCGCTCCGCCGCGCGGTTCCGATCGCCACCTTTCAGTTCCTCGATGACCACCTGTGAGATGTACGCCGTAAACCGCGGCAGTTCCTCTTTCCACCAACGACGGGTCGTCAAATGGCGCGCGTGGACGATCGCATCCGCGTTCTGAGGAAGCCAGTAGCTCGGGACCGAAGAATCAAGATACAGGGTAGGTTTCAAGCGATGCTCCCGTCCAATGATGCTCAGTCCACTTCACGCCTTATTATACACTTCCCCGCCCTTGGCCTTGAATTCCTCGCTTTTTTCCGACATTCCGACCGCGAGCGCTTCCGCTTCGCCAACCCCCATCTTCGCCGCGTAGGCCCGCACGTCCTCCGTGATCTTCATCGAGCAGAACTGCGGACCGCACATCGAGCAGAAGTGCGCCGTCTTCGCGCCGTCCTGCGGGAGCGTCTCGTCGTGGAAGGCACGGGCGGTGTCGGGATCGAGGCTCAGGTTGAACTGGTCCTCCCAGCGAAACTCGAAGCGGGCCTTGCTGAGGATGTCATCCCGAAGTTGCGCGGCCGGGTGCCCCTTCGCCAAATCGGCTGCATGCGCCGCAACCTTGTACGCGATCACGCCTTGCTTGACGTCCTCACGATTCGGCAGGCCCAGGTGCTCCTTGGGCGTCACGTAACACAAGAGCGCCGTGCCGTACCAGCCGATCATGGCGGCGCCGATCGCCGACGTGAGATGGTCATACCCCGGCGCGATGTCGGTGGTCAGCGGGCCCAGCGTGTAGAACGGGGCTTCGCCGCACCATTCGAGTTGCTTTTCCATGTTCTCCTTGATGAGATGCATAGGGATGTGCCCCGGTCCTTCGTTCATCACCTGAACATCCATCCCCCACGCCCGGCGCGTCAGCTCGCCTTGCGTGCGCAGCTCCGCGAATTGTGCCTCATCATTGGCATCGGCGATGCACCCGGGCCGCAGCCCGTCGCCGATCGAAAACGAAATGTCATAAGCGGCCATGATTTCGCAGATGTCGTCCCAGTGCGTGTACAGGAAGTTCTCCTGGTGATGCGCGAGGCACCACTTGGCCATGATCGACCCGCCGCGCGAGACGATTCCCGTCACGCGCTTCGCCGTCAGCGGGATGAACCGCAGCAGCACGCCCGCGTGAATCGTGAAGTAATCCACGCCCTGCTCAGCCTGTTCAATCAGCGTGTCGCGGAACAGGTCCCACGTCAGTTCCTCCGCCCGGCCATCCACCTTTTCCAGCGCCTGGTAGATGGGCACCGTCCCGATCGGAACGGGCGAATTGCGCATGATCCACTCGCGGGTCTCGTGGATGTTCTTGCCGGTGGACAGGTCCATCACCGTGTCCGCGCCCCAGCGCGTCGCCCAGACCATCTTCTCGACTTCCTCTTCGATCGACGAGGCGATGGCCGAGTTGCCGATGTTCGCGTTGATCTTGGTCAGGAAGTTGCGCCCGATGATCATCGGCTCGAGCTCGGGGTGATTGATGTTGCAGGGGATGATCGCCCGCCCGCGGGCCACCTCGTCGCGCACGAAGCCCGGCGTCACCCGCGCGGGGATGGCTGCGCCGAAGCTTTCACCACGATGCCGCCGCTTGAAGAACTCCGCGTAGGCCGGGTGTTCGAGCATCCGGTCGATGCCCTGGTTCTCGCGGATCGCGACGAACTCCATCTCGGGCGTGATCAGCCCGCGCCGCGCGTAATGCATCTGCGTCACGCGCCGGCCCGGCTTCGCCCGCAGCACCGCCCGCCGCGCCTCGACGGGGAAGCGCTCGACGCGCACCGATTCCGCACGGGTGTAACCATCGTCCTTCGGCTGCACCTTCCGCCCGTCGTAGGCTTCGACGTCGCCGCGCGCCGCGATCCACGACGACCGGATCGGCCGCAAGCCGCGGCGCACGTCGACCGCCACGTCGGGATCGCTGTAAGGACCGGACGTGTCGTAGACGAACACCGGCGGGTTCTCCTCGCTCCGCTCGCCGACGCGCGTCGGCGCGAGGTCGATCCGCCGCATCGGCACGCGCAGCTCCAGGTGCAACGAACCGGGTGCGTACACCCTGTTGGATCCGGGAAGCGGTCCGACGCTGCGCAAGGGCAGCGCGCCGGGCGCGGAGGGTTCTTCCTTTCGTTCGGGGGGGGTAAGCACGTTCAAAGACGCGATCGACATCGGGTCATCTCCAAGGCCCGCAAGCGCGACGCGTCGTCGCCGGGCGGGCCGGTGCAATTCTGGATCGACAGCCGGGTCATTTTACGCCGGAACGGGGGAAAGGACAGGCGCAAACCGGCGGGGAGGGATGTGCGGGGGTTCTTTGTTGCAGGGTCGTTGCATCGGTTCAAAGCGCGAACCTTCGGTCCGTGGGAAGCGAAGCAGAGCTTCGCGGTCCTGAGGCGATGTGAGCAGGCATCCGGTTCAATGCGTGCGGAAGCGCCGCCGATAACGCGGGAAGCCCGGTCGTATTCGAGAGGCACAGGCCGCCGCCCTCTCGTCCGCGAATTGTACCTTACTTCCGTGACGGACGGTCGGAAAGCCGCTGACGCCGTATAAACCGGCTCGTCGCCGCAGCGGCGCGGCGCGTCGCCGATTACGCGGACGATCCACGCGGACGTGGAGGTGCGTCGTCGGACGGCGGCTACCGATAGATGCCGGGAGAGGCCGCACGAGGCCGGCGCGGCGCGGGAGTCGGTCGGATCGTCACGGAGCAGGACATGAAGCCGGAGATCATCGAAGCGATCAAGCGCAGTGCGGCGGTTCCGTCGATGCCCGCCGTGGTGGTTCGGTTCCTCGAAGTGATTCAGGATCCGGACTTCACGTATGACGACGTGGTGCGCGTGCTGTCCGCCGATCCCGGGACGGTCAGCGAGATTCTGCGCCTGGCGAACTCGCCGCTGTTCGGGACGCGCCACGACATCACGTCGCTGAAGACGGCGTTGACGCTGCTGGGTCCGAAGCGGACGCGATCGCTGGTGCTGGGGCGTTATCTGGTCGAGTCGCTGGGCGGGCGCGACGTGGACGGGCTGGACATGAGTTACGCCTGGCGGCGATCGCTGGTGTGCGCCGTGGTGGCGTCGCAACTGGCGGGAAAGCGGCGCCCGCAGGTGCGCGAGGAGACGTTCATCAGTTCGCTGCTGGCGGACATCGGGATTCCGATTCTGGCGCAGGCCATGACGGAGAAGTACTGGCCGATCAGCGAGCGGTATGCGCCTTACGGGATTCCGGTGACGCCGGAAGACGAGGTGCGGGCGGTGGGCGTGCATCACGCGGAGGTCTCCGCGATGGTGCTGGATTTCTGGAAGCTGCCGGAGGTCGTCGTCGCCGCGGTCCGGATGCATCCGTCGCCGCCGGACGCGGTCGCGGGCGGCAGCGGCGGCGAGGCCGCTCGGATCGCGCATTTCATCCACGGCGCGGACATGATCTCGCGGTTGTTGTGCGAGATTCCGGATGAAGCGTCGATCGAGCCTCAATGCCGCAGGGCGATGGAGGCGGCGGACTGCGACCTGACGATCCTGCTTGACGTGCTTCCGAAAGTGGAGAGCGAGGTCAACGAACTGGCGAAGCTGCTGCGGATCGACGTGGTCGCGGGGTCGGTCTACGACCTGCTTGCTCGGAACGTGCAGGAGTTGCTCGCGGCGCCCGCGGTCGCCTAGGCGGAATCCCGAAGGCGCGGGCGGGATGCGGAGATTGCCGCGGAGAGCGCAAGGCGCTGACCGGAACGGCGCGCAGGGACGGGACGAAGGGATTGATGAAAACGGGGGCGCGGATGCGCATTGACAGACAGGAGAGCCCGGCGGCGCAGGTCTTGACCGGAGCGGCGGCGACGCGCTTCGGGGCCGTCGGCGGCGAGGGGTGTGCGGTCGCGGCGGCGCCGGCGACGGGTCGGCGCGCTTCACACCGGCACTGGCGTCCGTCGACGGTCGTGGAGCTTGCCGTGCCCGGGGATCCGGGCGTCGGCGTGACGGGGCGGTTGTTGAATCTGTCGGAAGACGGGCTGGCGTGTCTCGTGTCGGCGGACGCGGCGGCGATGCTGACGGCGTCGGGACAGGTGCGTTGCAGCCTCGGGCTCGCCGGCGCGGCGGCGCGGCTGACGCTGGCGGCGCGGGTGGCGCACGTCAGTGACGCGTCGGAGCCCGGGCATTGCCGGTTGGGACTGGATTTCACGCGGGACTCGAGAAACACCGAGGCCCGGCGACGGGTCTGTGAGGCGCTGGTTCAAGCGTCGTTCTGAGAACAGGACGGAGAGGCGACATGTCCACCACGGCAACCCTTCCCGCGAACTTCCGGCGTGACGCCATCCTGCAACAGGTGATTGCCCGCGGTACGCGCGTGACGGTCACGGAGCGCGGCGAGAACGGCTGGCGCATGCACCCTGGGACGTTCTTACCCACGCGGAGCGGCGAAGCCCTGATCTGGGTGGAACTGGGAGACGGGTCGTGTCATCCCGGCGGGGTCGAAGGCGCCGGTCTTGCGCCCGGGCGGGAAATCGGGCTGACGTTCCGCCGGGGACATAAGAAGTGCATCTGCTGCTGCACGATCGAACGATGCGAGTCGGGCGGAGGCATGACGCGGGTAGGGTTGCGGCTGCCTCGGCAGGTGCAGGAGCTTCAGCGCCGGGTCTTCGAGCGCACCGAACCGGCGAAGGGCTGTCCGATCGAGGTGGAATTGCGGGCCTTGCCGGGGGGAACCTCAGCGGCGGCGGGCGCGGTCATTCGCGGAAGCCTGATCGACATCTCCGCCGGCGGCATCAGGGTTCGCGCGAATCTGACCGGAAAGATCGAGGTCGGCGTGGGCTATCTTTGCAGCCTGCGGTCGGATGCGGCGCGGATGGCGCTGACCGTGGAAGCGGTGCTCCGTCATGCGGAAGCGCCGGTCGACGGCGCGGCCTCGCTGGGGCTGCAATTCATCGGGCTGGAGGCGTCCACGCAGGGATATGAGAAGCTGCTCGGGTTGGCGCGGTTCGTGAAGTCGCTTCAGCGGCGGTCCGTTCGGACGGTGGAGCAGAACGCTGGTCGCCCCGGCCTGTCGGCGGTAAAATCCGGACATGACCGCGTTCACACTCGTCCGCACTGACTGGGGCATGTTCAGCTTCGTTTCGCGCGACGGCCGGCTCGTCTCGACTTACCTTCCCGCGTCACGCGCTGACGCGATCGCCCGCATCCGCCGGGAGTTCGGCGATGTTCGCGAACATGCGGGCGCGTTGCCGCGGTTCCAGCGGGATGCCCAAGCGTACTTCCGGGGGGACGCGGTCGAGTTCGCCGTCGAGTTGGATGTGGACGATCTGACGCCGTTTCAGCGGCGGGTCGTGGCGAAGTGCCGGGCGATCCCGCCGGGGCGGACGCTGTCTTACGGCGAACTCGCCCGACAGGCCGGCAAACCCGGGGCCGCCCGCGCCGTGGGCAGCGTGATGTCGCACAACCGCCTCCCCGTCGTGGTGCCGTGTCATCGGGTCGTGCGTTCCGACGGTTCGCTGGGCGGGTTCTCCTCGCCGGGAGGCTTGAAGGACAAGGAGCGCCTGCTGACGCTGGAGCAACGCGCCGCGGCGACTGCGCTTTGCCCGGCTTGAGTTCTACCGCGCCTGCTGGGCGAGCGCCTGAAGCTGAAGGAGCGCGTTCTGGCTGCGCTGAAGCTGGGCGAGCGACGTCTCAAGGGCGAGGAACTGGCGCTCGAGGCGGGCGCGCTTCCCGTCGAGCGTCAAGGTGAGGGCGTCGATGCGGTCGCTGAACAACTCCTTCTGATTGTCGAGCAGCTCGGTCCGCGCGGGGATCACGCCCTCCTCGTCGGTCAATCCGTCGAACGTCTCCTCGAGGACGTCCCCCAGACCGGTTCCGTCGTTCGTGAAGAGCGCTTCGATCTGCTGGGGCGAGGCGGCGTAGGCCTCCCGGAACTTCTCCGCGTCGAACTCGAGGGTGTGATTCGCGCCGATCGACAGCCCGATCGCGGACAACGTGCGAAACAGGTCGCCGCCGTCCTCGAACCGCCGGAAGAAGACGTTGGTCAACCTCGCCCGGACGGTGGACACGGTGGAGTCGCCGAAAAGGACGCCGCGCGCCAGCGTCTCGGAGTTGAACTTCGTCGCGTTGCCGATCGACGACTGCGCGCCGTTGATCGCGTCCACGAAGGTCTGGATCGCCTCGACGATCTTCTCCACGTCCTGCGACACCGTCAGCGTCACCGGATCCTCGGAAACGTCCAGCAGGTTGAGCGTCACGCCGGGAATCACGTTCTCCAGCGTGTTGCTGGGGCTGGTGATCAGCACGCTGTTGTCGCCGTCGCCGTAAGTGAGGATCGCGTCCTGCGCGCGGATGAGCGTCTGAAGACCGAGGTCGATCCCGCCGGCGTCCACGAGGAGGTCGCCCCCCCGCCCCGACACCTTCGACGACAGGGTCAGCGTGAACGGCAGGTCGCCGCCGCCGGTGTTCACCACCGCCGCGGTGACGGAGCCTCCGGTCGCGTTGATCTTCGCGGCCACGTCGTTGAGCGTGTCTCCGGCGGAGATGTCGATGCGCGTCTCGAACGTGCCGTCGATGAAGGTCTGGCCCTCCTTCGCGGTTCCGGCGAGGCGCAGGTCGCGCGCGGTCGTGCCGCCTTCGTCCGTGACGGTCAGGCGGCCTGTCCCCTCCGTCCGGTCTTCGAGCAGGATGCCGTCGCCCGTGTCGTTGAGGCGCGCGAAGACGTCGACGCCGGCCTGTTTCGCCGCGGCGTTGATGCGCTCGATCGCCTGTCCGACGGTCTTGACGCCGTTGGTGGAGATCGTGACGCTGAAGCTTCGACCGCTGGCGGCGGTGACGGCGAACTCGCCGGACGCGACTCCTCGGCCTTGATTCATGCTGGAGAGGAGCGTGCCGGAGGCGATGTACTTGCGCTGAACGTTCTCGCCCTCGACGACGTCGCCCTCGGCGACCCGGCCCGAGCCGTCGCCGACCGCGATGCCCAGATCGACGGCGCTGCTGCCCGTAACATCCTTGATCTGAATCTGACCGGCGCCTCCGGAGGCGTCCACGATGCGCAGCCCGCTGCCCGCGGCGTTGATCGTCGCGGACAGGTGGATCGACGCGAGGTCACGGTTGAGAACGTCGATCACGTCCTGCAGCGTGTTCGCCCCGGTCAGATCGACGGCGGCCGTCGCGCCGCTGCGGTTCATGAAGCTGATCTGCCCCAGCCCGACGCCCGCGCCGCCCTGAAGATTCCGCAGCAACACCGTGTTCAACCCGCCCACCAGATCGCGCGAGACCAGCGACGCGCCGGCCGAAAATTCGCCGTCGAGAATCCCGAGGTCGACCGCGGCGTCCGACGTGACGCCGTCGGACGTCTTTCCGGCGCGGACGGCGATCGTCACGTCCGACTGTGATGTTTCGAGCACGAGATTCTTTCCGGCGACGCGCGCGGTCACGCGCCCGTCATTGCCCTCCGCAAACTGAATCGCACGGACGACGTCGCCGAGCGACTGCACGCGGTAGATGTCCCGACCCGAGATCGAGCTGGCGCCGTCGGTTTTCTCGCCGAGGATGCCGAGGTCCGCGGCGGCGTTGCCCGTCTTGTCCGCGATCTTGAACACCGGAGCCTCGCCCGACGCCGTGCTCTCGTCCGTCACGACCAGGTGCGACTGCACGAACTGGGCGCGAATCGCCGCACCGGAATTGTTCAGGCGGTCGATCACCTCCTGCACGGTCTTCGCGCCGGTCAGGCCCACGTCGGTGCTCTGCCCGTCCCGCGTCGTGATCGTCACGACGCCGAGGCGCGCGCCGTTTCCGCCGTTCAGCGCCTCGATCCGCGTCGAACCCTCGAGAAAATCCGACAGCGACACCGAGAACCCGCCGCCCTCGCCGCCGGTGATCTCGAACACAAGGTCGTCATTCAGCGAGCCGTTGGCGAACCTCCCGACGCCGTTCCCGTCGCTGAGGAACGAAAGCGACGTCCGTTCCGACACGGATAGCAGCGCCCGCCCGTCACGCCGCGAGTTCTGCGATCGTCCGACAATGCCCAGGTCCGTCGCGGTGAACCCGCCCCCCACCTCCTCAAGGATCAGATCGGACGTGGTCGCTCCGGTGAGGTCTTCGATGACGAGGCGGTCGCCGGTCGCGCCGTTCTCCTCGAGTCCGGTCACCCGCGCCCGCACGTTCACGCCGTCCGCCGCGTTGATCGCGGCGACCACGTCCTCCAGCGTCAGCGCGAAGGAGAGGTCCACCTGCGCCGACGCCCCGCTGCGGTCGGTGATCTTGATCGATCCTCGGCGAACCCCCTGTCCGCCGTTAAGAACCGAAAGCTCCGTCGCGTCATGAACCTTGCCTTTGCCCAGCTCAAACGTCAGCGTCCCCGCGCCGACCGGCGTCTGATTCGCGTCCGCGAACCCGCGCGACACAAGCTGCGAGTGAGTCACGAGCCGGCGCACGCGAAACGTGAACGTCCCCGGCGTCGCCCCGGAAGACGCCGTCGCGGTCAGCGCTTCCGGTTTCGAACTGGCCGCCGAGAACACCTGGAATAACGCCTCCGTCTTGAACCGCACGCTCGCGTTCTTCGCCGCGAGGATCTTCGCGCTGATCTCGAGATAGGCCGTCTTCTGCGCGTCCACGCCGGACATGCGCAGGCGCAACTGGTTGAGAGGCCGGGCTTCGATCGCCATCAATTGCTCGATGAGCTGCGCGTGATTGATGCCTGAAAGGAGCCCGACGCCCGTGCTGATCCCGCTCATGTCCGCGCCTCCACTTCGATCGTCCGGTGCGCTCGATCGCGCGCCCGGACGGCAATGCCGCCACGCCCCGCCCGGGCGAAGGGCCGCATATCGAGGTATCGGCAACACCGGCCGTCCGCTAAACCGGCGGAATCCGCCGGACGGACCTCCAGTTCGCCGGACGGACTTCCAACTCCCCGAACCCCGGACGCCTGAACCTCGATGTTTCAGAACGCCCGGCGATTGCCCCTCGGACCGTGACGCGTCGGACGGTTGAACTTCGGGCCGGCGCACGCTGGACGGCTGAGCTTGGGACGGCTGAGCTTCCGTCCGCCGCAGGTCGGGGGGTGCATCCTATTTCCCGTGGCGCGGTGCATTTTTTCGCGCCCCACTTCACGCCAGACGTGACGCGAAGGCGGTCTCGGAGTGAAATCAGCCCTCCGTCGGTGCTGGGCTTCGCCCGTCGTCAGGGGCTTTCCGCTTTTGCCACGATTCTTGGGATGCACCGCAGGTCGGGTCGTCGGGCTTCCCGCGGTTGAGTTTCGGGCGGTTGAACGTAGAATCATGGGCCTTCAGCCGCGGTCCGACACGTTCGATCCGCCGGCTGGGACGGCGCCCGATGCCGGGGTAGCTCAGTTGGTTAGAGCGTCTGACTGTGGATCAGAAGGCCGAGGGTTCGAGTCCCTCCTCCGGTAGTCGTTTTTCCCGCGGAAATCGCTTGTTTTCTCCGGCGTTTTCCGATTGTGTCACGATCGTGACACTTTTCCCAACCATGCCGACGAGTGCCGCGCTTGCCCCCGAATGCCGGGGTGAAGTGCAACCGGGAGTGCAACGGGTTGGGTCACCTCTCGCACTCCGGCTTTACCTCCCGCCCCTCGCGTACGCGCGGGGAAGCCGCCGCAGTGCCGTGCGCCCCTGTCGCCTTCAGGAGGGACACCTCCCCTGTTCCCGTCTTCAGGATCGGGGGCAGCTTGCCCGCCTCCCGCCACAACTCCAGGAGTCGGGCGTCCGTGTAATGCCGTTCCGTGACGCCGACCGCCGCGTGACGGGCAAGGATGCGCTTCGCCGAGCCGGTGACGCCCGCCGCTTCAAGCCAGCTTACGAACGTCGTCCGCCGGCGTGCCGCGCCGGGAATCTTATAGACGACGGCCAGTTGCGGTACAGTTATGATGCGTGGAATCGCCTGGTGAAGGTCACGCGCAAGACGGACACCGACATCGTGATCCAGACCGCGGAATACGATGACCTCGGACGCCGCGTCAGCAAGGTCGTCACCAAGAGCGACGACCTGGACGGGATCTTCGTGTATTATTAACCCGGGCATCTAATAGTTTACATGCGCTCCACTGAATGCGACTGCAAAACATCGGCATAATCCAGTCGTTCGTACAGACGCGGCGTCAACTATTGGAAGACCGGGTTAATATGACCTGCTGTACCTGTTCGTGGACGGCCTGTACGTGAAGCTGCATGCCGAGCGCGACGAGAAGCAGCCGGTGCTGATCGCGTATGGCATTCTGTCCGACGGACGAAAAGTGTTATTAAGCGTCGGTCTGAGCGATCGCGAAAGTTATGACGCGTGCCTGG
>JAJVHU010000060.1 GCA_022072505.1 Phycisphaerae bacterium | reverse complement strand
CCGAGCCGCGCCCGTCAGGAAGCGTTCTTTTTCCCGTCTGCATCGGCGGTTTTGAAACCGCGTGCAAGCCGCCCCAATGCCCAACCCCTGATCCCCGAGCACGCCAACCCCCAATCCCCACTCCCCAAGTCCACGATCCCCCGATTTACACTGCAAGCCCCCCGATCCCCGATCTCCGAGCACCGATCCCCGAGCACCGCTTCCCATTCCCCAACCCCCATTCCCCAATCCCCAATCCCCAATCCCCCGATTTACACTAAGACGCGGTTGCAAAACCGAGCCGCGCCCGTAAGGAAGCGTTCTTTTTCCCGTCGGCACCGGTGGTTTTGCAACAGCGTCTAAGTCAGGAATTTCGGATCAAACTCGATTCCGGCCTCCTGGATCAGTCGCGTCAATTCCTCCATGAAGGGTCTCACGCGGTGGTGTTCCTCCTGGTTCTTGATGTACTCGATGAGTCGGTCCTTGTCGGCGATGGAATGTGTGAAGGCTGCGTAGCCGTCCTGCCAGTGGGTGAATCGAGGGAAGACGCTGTTCTCCTTGATCCATTTCGATGAGCCGGTCTTGATGTCCTTGACGAGATCAGCCAGGCAGACGGTGGGGTGCACGCTGGTCAGGATGTGCAGATGGTCCTCGACGCCGTTGATGCGGTAGCCGTCCGTTGAAAAAGGGTAACGCCTCCCTCCGGGAGGCGAATTTCTCCGGGAAAAAACCGGTATCTCGAAAGCCGATCGCTAGTTCTTCAACAGGCTGGTAGAGGTGGGACTGATTGTTCTTGTGGATGCCCCAGAGGCAGCGGAAGAGGTCTTCGCGATGGTCGGGCGTGAGGCATGGCTCGCGGTTCTTGGTCGAAAAGACGATGTGGTAGATGATTGGCGTGTAGGTGGCCACGGGCGGAGTTGTACAACCCCTTCAGGGTTGGGAACAAATGGGCGTCCGCCTTCCGTGGGCTGCGCCCACAGCTATTCATGTTGATCCCCTTCGGGGATCGACATCGTATTCCCCGGCCGTCAGGCGTCATATTCCCCGGCGGTCAGGCGTCATGTTCCCCCGCGGTCGTCAGGTGTCATATTCCCCCGCGGTCGTTGGCGTCGTATTCCCCGAAGGGGAATCACGTGGGTAGCCGTGGGTGAAACCCACGGCGAGCGTCCGCCCGAAGACCCCGACCCCGAAGGGGTCGAACCAACCTGGGTGAATCGCGCGGTGCAACCCCTTCGGGGTTGGGCGCGCTTGTCTTCGTCTTCCGTGGGCTGCGCCCACGGCTATTCATGTTGATCCCCTTCAGGGATCGGCGTCGTAATCCCCGGCGGTCAGACGTCATATTCCACAGCGGTCAGACGTCATGTTCCCCGGCCGTCAGGCGTCATAATCCTCGATCGTTGGCGTCATGTTCCCCCGCGGTCGTTGGTGTCATATTCCCCGAAGGGGAATTACGTGGATAGCCGTGGGTGAAACCCACGGCGAGCGTCCGCCCGAAGCCCCCGACCCCGGAGGGGTCGAACCAACCTGGGTGGATCGCGCGGTGCAACCCCTACCTTCTTGACAATTGTCACATCGTTGGGGTTGAGGATCGAGCGGTTTCGGTTTCCCAGGGTGGGTCGCCGCAGGCGACCCACCCTGGGCTGGAGGACGCGACCCCGTTGGGGTCGAGAAACACGACGCGCCGTGCCGCCTTCAAGGTGGGTCGAAGATCGTCGCGCGCCGCGGCGCACCGGAGTCAAGCGGGGACTCAGAAGAACGCTTCCTTACGGGCGCGGCTCGGTTAAGTTCGCCGCGATCCCGACGCCGCAACCCCGTTGGGGTCGAGAAACGCGGCGCGCTGTGCCGCCTTCGAGGTGGGTCGAGGAACGTCGCGCGCCGCGGCGCATCGGAGGCAAGTGGGGACTCAAAAGAACGCTTCCTTACGGGCGCGGCTCGGTTAAGTTTGCGGCGATCTCCACGCCGCAACCCCGACGCCGCAATCCCGTTGGGGTCGAGGATCGTCGCGCGCCGTGCCGGCTTCGAGGCGGGTCGAGGATCGTTGCGCGCCGCCGCGCACCGGAGTCAGATGGAGACTCAGAACCCGAGGATCAGAACGCGCTCCCCATCACGACAACACCACCGGCGTAACCGTCGCCCGGTCGTGGTCCCGAGGCGGCTCCTCGAAGCGTCCGAAACGGCTCCGAAGACGGTATTGAACCGGCTGGAAGCGCCCCGACCGGGTCGATGACAATGCCCCCGCACGGCGGGGTCGCGCCAAGCTCGCACGGCGGGGTCGCGCCAAGCTCGCACGGCGGGGTCGCGCCAAGAGCGCCGGAAGCATCGCAGGGCGTTGACCGTCGGCGGCGATCGGATATATAAGGCGCGCATGTCGGCGAAGGGGGTTACCGGAGCGTTGATGGCCGTGGTTCTTTGCGGGTGTCAGCGGCCGCTCGCCGGTCCGTCGCCCGCCGTCTCCACGGTCGAACTGCCCTCTGCCGAATCCTACGACGCGCTGTGGGTCGCCGTGCGTGAGTCGCTGCGCGACGAAGGCTTTCGTCTGGCGCTGGTGGACCGGTTCAACGGGCGCGTGACGACGGAACCGGTCGTTTCTCAACATTTCTTTGAATTCTGGCGCCGCGACGTGGCGACGCCGGCCGACTGGTGGCAGGCGACGCTTAATCCGATCCGGCGGCGCGTCGAGGTGCTCCTGCCGCCGCCCGCGGACGGGGCGCACGCAACCGAACTTCAGGTAGCCGTGCGCAAGGAGCGGTTGTCCTCGCCGGAGAGGCAGTTCAACGAGAGCGGGGCGTTCTTTCAGTTCTTCGGATACGCGCTGCCCCCCGTCGCCGGGGGAGGGGAGTTGCAGCCGGAAGCGGATCGCTGGATTCCGGTCGGCGAGGATGCGGCGATGGCGCAGGTCTACCTCGCCGCGATTCTCAAGCGGGCCGCGGGGGCGCTCCCGCCACCCGCCGTCGGAGAGGATCAGCCGACGACGGATACGGAACCGGCGGAACCGGCGGAACCGGCCGAGATCGATCCCTGAAGGTGCGACGGGTCGTCTTCTCGACCCCGTCCGAGACGGGCGGCGGACCCGGGCTCCGGAAAGATGACGGAAGGAACATACAAGGCGAGCGAACATGAATGACAAACTGAGAAACCTGACGTGCGAGGCGGTCGGAACGTTTCTGCTGACCTTCATCGGCGCGGGAGCGATCCTGACGACGACGTGGACAAAGGGGGATCCCGGGCTGGTCGGCATCGCGTTCGCGCACGGCATCGCCCTGGCGATCGCCGTGTCCGCGACGATGAACCTCAGCGGCGGTCACATCAACCCCGCGGTCACCGTCTGCATGCTCGCCACCGGACGCATCAAAGCCGGCGACGCCGTCGCCTACATCATCGCGCAGTGCGGCGGCGCGACCATCGCGGGCGTGCTGCTCAGCGTGATCTTCAAGGGGCTGGGGGCGTCAGGCGCCGGCGTGCTCGGCGCGGACGCCATCACCGCGTGCCAGCTCGGGACGCCCAACTTCGGCGCCGCCGTTCCCCCCGGCATCGCCGTGCTGCTGGAAATCCTGATGACGTTCGTGCTCGTGTACACCGTTTTCGGAACCGCGGTGGACGGGCGGTCGCCGCGGATCGCCGGGTTCGGCATCGGGCTTTCGGTCGCCATCAGCATCATGCTCGGCGGTCCGATCACGGGCGGGGCGATGAATCCCGCGCGGACGATCGGCACGCTGATCGGCGGAGGGTCGGCCACGTCGCACCTCTGGTCGCAGCACTGGGTGTACTGGGTCGGTCCGATCGCCGGCGCCCTGCTCGCCGCGTTTCTGTATGACGGGCTGGTTCGGCCGAAGGCGAGCAAGGGCTGACGCGCGTCGTCCGGACGCCCGAAGTCGTTGCGGCATCTTTTTGCGCCGCGTCCGAAGGAAAGCGGTCGCTTCGCGCCGTCCGGGAAGATTCCGCAACATCGTGTAAGACTGCGTCTTCGCCCCGTGCGGGGGGGCACTGCTCTAAGGCGCTGTTTCAAAACCGAGCCGCGCCCGCCCGCCCTTGGCGTCGCGCAGCGATGTCAAGGGTCAGGAAGCGTTCTTTTTCCCGTCCGCACCGGCGGTTTTGCAACAGCGTCTAAATGCAGGGAACGTGTTCCGCGCACAGCCCTTGAGCCGCCGGGCGCGGAGACGGCGTCCTTCCCGTCACGCAAGTCGATCGTGCGGCATCCAAGGTTGCGGACGGCGCGGAACGCCGCGTCGAGCGGGACTTCGCCCGGTTGACGTTCAGGATCGGGCTTCCTAGACTCGAAACAACAACAAGAAAGCCGCAACGGCGGGCGAAAAAGCCCGCAAGGAGTGAAACGATGTCGGGCGCGAACACGCTGGAGTTCAACGAGGGGAATTTTGAATCCGAAGTGCTTCAGGCACAGACGCCGGTCCTGGTGGATTTCTGGGCGGAGTGGTGCATGCCCTGCCGGGCGCTGACGCCGGTCATCGACGAACTGGCGGCGCAGTACGCAGGCAAGGTCAAGGTCGGCAAGCTCAACATCGACCAGAGCGCCAACCTCTCCGCGAAGTACAACGTCAGCAGCATCCCGACGGTGATGATCTTCAACAAGGGCGAGGTCGCCCAGAAGTTCATCGGCCTGCGCGGCAAGGGCGACTACGAAAGCGCCCTGAAAGGCCTCGGCGCATAACACGGCGGCGGATCATGCGCCCCACGGGCGCGGGGCGCGTCGACGGACAGCGCCACCACGACACGACGGGCCGCGCCCGCTACGGCTTCCCGCCGGAGGATTCATCGCCGCCTTCAGCGCTCTCCCCATCGCCCGCATCGCCGCCTTCGCGGCTCTCGCCGCGCCCCCCGAAATCCCGAAGGTTCAGGTCCGCGATGGTCATGTCGTTCAGCGAGAGCATGTCGGGGAAGTTCACCGGGTTCATGAAAATATCCGTACTGACGATGTAGTCGCCGTTGATGAACTTTGCGTTGAGGTTCATCGGGATGATGACCTCCTGCGCTCCGGCCGGAGGCGCGTTGACTCCGGGCTGAAGCCCCTCAAGGTTCGCCTCCACGAGACGCCCGGTCTTTTCTTGCACCGCCTTGGCCCACGCCCGGAACTCGTCGCTTGAAACGGTGGACTTAAGATCCGCGCTGGCCCACTTTTCGTAGAACGCCGTCGCATTCTCGTCGAGTTGGTCGCTCGAGGCATCAAAAATCTTCGCGGCCTGGATCGGCATGCCCATCATGCCTTGAAACATGCGGTAATACACGTAACCCAGAAACCCCTCGCCCGCGCCCGCCAGCAGGCTGATCGGGATCGCAAGGATCGCCAGCGCCCGCCCTTTGGCGCGACCCCCCGACGTGTTGGCGATGCCGATGAAACCGCAGATGAGGGCGACGATGACGTGTATCACCGGGCAGCAGGCCAGAAGCGACGAAACGAAAGCCGTGATCGCGGCGCCGCTCCAGGGTCGATCCGGCTGGACGCCGTAAAAGGGCGGCGGTTGAAACGTGGACGTGCCCGGACCCGGCGCGGGCGGCGGCTGCATCTGCGTCATGTCGAGGTTCTCCCTGAAACTGTCCTGAGTCTTCGATCCGGAATTCGGGAGGAAGTGTCGCAGATTTCCGGCGCGAGGCCAAGGGCGTCAGGCGGGCGATCCCGGCGCGCGACGTTCCGCCGGTCAGGCGGGTTTCCGCGTGTTCGAAGCCGTTCCGGCGGTTCACGACCCGGCCGGGGACAAAAGGTTCGCGGGCGTTCGAGAAAACGCGCGGGCCGGAACGCCGGATCCCCTCATCCGGACGCCCCGACCCTGCGTCTCTCCCTCAACGTGTATGCCGGCGCGCGCCTCCGGGTCACGGGCAGGTGTAATCTCTTGTCGCCTTCACGCCGCAGTCCCAGGCGGCGGTCGCCGTCGCGTCGCCGGCGGCCTGACCCTTGAACTTCACGGTCGCCTCGCCGTTGGCGTTCAGGGTACCGCTCTTTTCATCGCCACCGGACAGGGTGACCGTGAAACCGTCCCCGGGCCGGCCGCCGGCCAGCGCGATCTTCAAGGTGTTTCCGTTGTTTCCGGTTTTGCACTTCGCCTTGGCGATGCGCTCGTCGCCGGTGCAGTTGTCGTCCGCCGCGACAATGCGGTGAATCTCGCCCGTCGTCCCCGTCGGTCCGAGCGTCGTGCTGCCCAGCACGTAAATCTCGCCGGCTTCGTCGCGCCCGAAACCCTTCAGAAAACGCCCGTAAGGCACGTCGGCGTCGGTGATCCTGAATTCGAGGATGCGGTGCTGCCCGGGCGTCGGTTCGTCGAGGTAATAAAGCCTCCCGGACGGCGTCTGAAACTGCATCGAGAAGTCGCCGAAGATGAAGCGCCCCTCCAGCGCGGGCGACTGCGTGCCGCGGTAGACGTACCCCGCGAGGATCGACAGTCCCCCCTCAAGCTGCGTGTACTCGACGATCGGATCGGTCAGACCCGTCGTGTCGCAGTCGTCCGGGTGATTCTTCGGGTTGAACGGATCGAAGCAATGCATGCCCTCGCGGCGGGCCCAGCCGTAGTTCTTGCCCCTCTCGACGATGTTGAGTTCCTCGTAGACGTCTTGTCCAACGTCGCCGACATACAAACGTCCGTCGCCGCCGGGGCCGTCGTCAAAGGAGAAGCGGAAGGGATTGCGGAACCCCCAGGCGTAGATCTCGTTCACGCCGGCGCCGCCGAGGAAGGGGTTGTCCGGCGGGATCGCATAAGGCGAGGAGCTGCTGACGTCGACGCGGAGCATCGCGCCCAGCGGCGTCTCGATGTTCTGTCCGTTGCCCTGGGTCGTGTGCCAGAGTTCGGGCTGATGCAGGTCGTCGTTGGCGCCGCCGCCGTCGCCGAGCGTGAAATAAAGGTATCCGTCGGGACCGAACGCGACCGCGCCGGCGTTGTGGTTGAACTCGGGCTTGTCGATGCGGAACAGGAGGATGCCTTCCGGATCGGCGACGTCGGGATCCGCGTCGGAGACGTGAAACTCGGCGAGGACTTCCTCATGACACCCGCGAGACGTGCCGCGGCAGGGTCCGCCGATCGGTCCGCTGGTGCGCGGACGGCTGTAACGGACGAAGAAGCGCCCGTTGTTGGCGTAATCCGGATGAAAGGCGAGTCCGAGGACGCCACGTTCGTCGAAACCGGTGTTCAGAACCGGGATCTGCGACGTCAGATCGAGGAACGGTCGCTCCAGCAGGACGCCGTCCTTGATGATGCGGATCGGTCCGGACTGATCGACGATGAACAGACGTCCGGATCCGTCGCCGGCGTGCGTCAGATGAACCGGAGACACGAGTCCGGACGCCACCGGCTCCAGCTCGATCGTGAGGTCGCCTTTTTCGATCTGTGCGTAAGCCGCGCTCGCGGCGACCAGCGTGCCCGCCACGCTCCACAAATGAACAAGATCCCGCGCCGTGCGACGCGAACCCGCCGGAACACTTCCCCTGCCTGCGTGCATTTCAACCCTCCCATCGAAACCTGGAGCGGCCCCGCAGGAAGGATGTCGTCGACCGTCGAAGGCATTGCAGAGGAGGCGGTGCGCGTGCGGTTTGCGGATTCCGGTCTGCGACGCCTATCATGCCGCCGCAAAGGAACTTGCATCGCGGGCGCCCGCAGGAGGTGGCGCGACCGCGTTGAACGCGGTCGGGCGAGGAAACGAATGAACGTCGCGCTTTTCATCACGTGCCTGACGGACACGTTTTCGCCGCGCGCCGGCGTGGCGGTCGTGCGCGTCCTGCGGCACTTCGGATGCAACGTCAGCTTCCCTGAGGCGCAGACGTGCTGCGGTCAGCCGCACTACAACAACGGATATCACGCGGAGGCGGCGCGGCTGGGGCGGCGGCTGATCGACGTCTTCGAGGGGCATCCGCACGTGGTCACGCCGTCGGGATCGTGTGCGGCGCTCGTCAAGCTTCACCTGCCGCACCTGCTGGAGCATGATCGCGCGTATGCCGCGCGGGCCAGGGACTTGGCGCAGCGGACGTGGGAATTCGGGATGTTCGTGACGAAGGCGCTCAAGGTCGACCTGTCGCGGATAACGGCGCCGACGGGGCATTCGTACACGGTTCATTACAGTTGTCACATGCGCGAGCTGGCGGACCCGTCGCCGACGTGCCGGCAGATCAGCGACCTTCCGGGCGCGGATTACCGCCCGCTGGAGCGGCTGGACGTGTGCTGCGGGTTCGGCGGGGCGTTCAACCTTCAGTATCCCGAGATCAGCGACGGCATGACGCGCGACAAGGTCGAACACATCCGGCGGACCGGAGCGACGACGCTGGTGTGCAACGAGGCGGGCTGCGGCATGACGATCGGCGGGACGGCGCACCGCCTCGGCACGACGCTGCGGATCCGGCACATCGCGGAGGTCTGGGCGGAAGGGCTGGGCCTGATGGGGCGCGACTGACGCGTGGTCATCGCGGCGGGACGGACGACGCACCTGATGCACACGCTCGCGGACTTCATCCTCAACCGGCGCGGAACGCTGCTGGTGTTTGCGGCGATCGTGACGGCGCTGGCGGTCGCGGGCGAGCGCCGCCTCAAGTTTGACGAGGATCCGCGCAACATCATCCGCTCCGACGATCCCGAGTACGCCCGCCTTGAGGAGATCGAGACGACGTTCGGCACGGACGACCGCGACTGCTACGTCGTGATCCGCGCGCCGGAGATCTTCAGCGACGCCGTCTGCGCCGGACTGACGAAGGTGTGCGCCGCGCTGCGCGGCGTCGAGGGCGTGGAAACCGTGCAGAGCCTGCTGGACGTCGTGGACTACCGGAGTCTGCCGCCGACGCCGCTGGTTCCGCCGGCGGGATCGGCCGCGTCGGCGTACGAAAAATCCCTCGACACGGCGTTGACGCACCCGCTCGTCGCCGGACACCTGATGTCCACGGACGGCAGGACGACGTTGATCGTCGTCGGGCTGGGCGATCGCGCGTCGCGCATCGAGACGATCCGCGACGTCGTGGCGCGGATCGAGAGCGCCTTGTCGGCGCTGTCCGCCGAGGTTCCCTTCACGATGCAGTTGACGGGCGTGCCGGCCCTGCGTGCGGAAGTGTTTTACGCGATGCGGGACGATCAGAAGACGTTCACGCTGGTCGGCATCGCGTTGGGGCTGGGGATGGCGGTGTTCCTGTTCCGGCGTCCCACGGAGATCGTGATCGTCGGGGCGGCGTCCGTGGTGGGGGCGTTGTGGACGCTGGGTGTGATGGGGTGGGCGGGCGAGAAGACCAACGTCATCAACGTCATCACGCCGACGCTCATCCTCGTCATCGGATTCGAGGACGCGATCCACGTCATGCTGCACATCCAGCGGGCGCGGGCGGAGGGGATGTCGCCGCGCGAGGCGGCGCGGTCCGCGGTCGCTCGGGTCGGTGGGGCGTGTTTCATGGCGGCGCTGACGACGTCGATCGGGTTCGGATCGCTCGTGGCGGCCGAGGCGCCGCTGATCCGCAGGCTGGGAGTCTCCTGCGCGGTCGGGGCCTTCCTCGCGCTGGGCGCCGTGCTGGTGATCGTTCCGACCGTGGCGGGCGGCGCCGCCGGGAAGGCGATCAGCCTGGAGCGAAGCCGCGCGATGACGTCCGCGTTCGAGCGGTTCTTCGAGCGCCGGATTCGCCCGGTGCTGGAGCGTCCGGGCCGCGTGGTCGCCGTGGGTGCGGCGCTGACGTTCGTCAGCGTCCTGTTATGCACGCGCCTCAGACCGGACAATGCGTGGGAGCAGTCGGTCCCCTCGGATAGCCGGACGTTCGCGGCGTGGAAGACGATCAATGACGCTTTCGGAGGCGCGCAGTCGGTGTTCGGCGTCATCACCTGGCCGGAGGGGTTTGCGGCGGATTCCCCCGAGGTGCTGGCGGCAATCGGCGCGGCGGAAGCCTGCTTTCACAACAATGAGGCGACGCAGTATCCGCTTTCGGTTTTGTCGCTGGCGCGCCTGACGCCGATCGGCGCGGGCGACGCGGCGGCGGCGGTGCGGTTGCTGCGCCTGGCGCCCGCGCCGGTGCCGGCGCTGCTGGCGCGGTTCGTGAGCGAACCGAAGCGCACGGCGCTGGTGACGGGACGGATCCGTGACACGGGCGAGCGCGACGCGCCGCTGGAAGGAAGACTGGCGAGCCTTCGCGCAGCGCTTTCGGAACTGAGCGAGCTGCACTCGGGTTTCACGTTTCACCTGACGGGAACCCCGGCGGTGGCGGACCGGAGCCTGCGGGCGATGATCGGTGACCTTGCGGCGAGTCTTGCGTCGGCGGCGGTCGTCATCTTCGCGGTGATGGCGCTGTCGTTCCGGTCGCTGAGGCTGGGCCTCATCAGCGTGCTGCCGAACGTGCTGCCGCTGTCGCTGGTGGGGGCGGCGCTGGTCGTCGCCGGGGAGTCGCTGCAGATCATCACCGTCATCGTGTTCAGCATCTGCCTGGGACTCGGCGTGGACAATACGATCCACCTGGTCAACCGATTCCGGTCCGAAGCGGAGGCGGACGGCGACGTTCGCGCGGCGGTGCGCCGCAGCGTCCGGGCGGTCGGTTGGGCGATCGTGACGGCGACGCTGGTGCTGACGACCGGTTTCGCGGGGATCGTGCTGAGCCGGATTCCGTCGCTGCGGATGTTCGGCGCGTTGTCGTGCGTGGCGCTGCTGGCGTCGATCGGGGCGTCGCTGGTGCTGCTGCCGGCGCTGCTGATGCTTTATGCGCGGGCCTCGAAGCGGACGACGCCGACGGAGGACGCCGTGCAAGTGCCGTCGAAGTGACACTTTCCGCCCGCTTAACGGACCGTGCCAGAACGTGACGCCTTGCCCGCCAGTTTGACAGTCGGCCGTCGCGCGCCGGGCCGGGCAATCAGCCCCGCAATCCGGGAATAAACCGCTGAAAAAAAAGGAGTTACAACTTCTCCGGGCCTGGTCCGGCCGATGTGGTACGCGCTTTGCACCTGTGTCGGTCGAGGCGAGGCGCCAGGAGCGGGCGACGGGGCCCGCGCGACTCGCCGGAGCGCCGATCGCGGCGCGGCAATTCGTAGGAGGTGCGTGCATGTTGACTCACAGGCTGAATCCGTTTGTTCCGTTTCCGGCGATGCGTCGCGAGCTGGACCGTGTGTTTGAGTCCGTGTTCGGCGGCGGCGCGGGCAACGGTCCTGCCCCGGCGTACCCGGCGCTGAACGTCTGGGAGGACGGTCAGGCGTTCACGATCGAGGCGGAGATTCCGGGGGTCGAGCTGTCGGACATCGAGGTCCAGGTGGCCGGCGCCGACGTGACGATCAAAGGCACACGGCGTCCGACGGCGGAGGGGGAGACGACGATGCTGCGCGAGGAGCGTCCGGCGGGCACCTTCTCGCGGGCCCTGACGTTCCCCGTCGAAATCGTCGGCGACCGCGTCGAGGCGACGATGAAGCACGGCGTGCTGACGATCCGTCTGCCGAAAAGTCCGGAGGCGACGGCGCGGAAGATCCAGATCAAGAGCAACTGAAAGGTCCGCACGGCCGCGCCGGTCAAGGGGGCGGGCGTGCCTTAATAACGAGGAGAACGTCGAACATGAACCCCTGTGCCGAAATGCAGAAAAGCGAGACGCATCAGCCGACGGTGGAGCGCGTGCGCTCCGGGCAGGTTTACCGACCGCTGGTGGACATCATTGAGCGGAAGGATGAGCTGCTGGTGATTGCTGACGTGCCCGGGGCGACGCCGGACAGCATCGAGGTGAATTTCGAGCGCGGTGAACTGACGCTTTGCGCCGTCGTTTTGCCGCGGGAGCGTGAAGGACAGAGGGCGCTGCTGGCGGAATACGGCGTGGGCGATTTCTGCCGGACCTTCTCGGTGAGCGAGGAGATCGACGCCGCGAAGATCACGGCAAGCTACGTCAACGGCGTGTTGACGCTGCGCCTGCCGAAGAAGGATTCGGCGAAGCCGCGGAAGATCGCGGTGAAACCCGCGTGAGGGCGGCGTGCCGCGGCCCGTTGCGGAACAGCCGCCGGATTTGAAGGCGAGGATTCGGCAACCACGCGGAACGCTTCCTTCCTCCTGACCTTGCTTCGCAACATCAAGGGCAGGCGGGCGCGGTTCGGGCAGAGCGCTTCCTGACGGACGGGTGCGGCTCGGTTTGACGCTGCGTTGGAGTTCGACAACGCCGGGCGGTCGGCCCGGCGACGTGAAGGGAGGTGGCAACCATGAACCTGATTCCGTGGAGAAACAAAGAACCGGATCGTGCGACGCAGGCGTTGATGCCTTCGTTCGAGAGCTTTCGTTCCGAGATGGACCGGTTGTTCTCGCGGTTCTTCAGTGAACCCCTCGGGTTCGGAGGGGCCTGGCGAGGGTTTGACCTGGCGCCGCGCATCGATCTGGCGGACACCGAGTCGGCGATCGAGGTCAAAGTCGAGGTTCCCGGCGTTGAGCCGAAGGACATCGACATCGAAGTGGCGGACAATGTGCTTTTCATCCGCGGGCAGAAGGTCCGTGACCGCGAGGAGAAGAAGCGGAACTACTACTACGCCGAGCGGGAGCACGGATCGTTCTCGCGGAGCATTCCGCTGCCGACGTCGGTCAACGCCGACAAGGTAGACGCAATGTTCAAAGACGGCGTCCTGACCGTGACGTTGCCGAAGAAACCGGGATCAGCCGGCCGCAAGGTTCCGGTCCGCAATGCGTGAACTTCCTGCGGGTCCGAAGACCGGGTCTGACAGGTCTGAACCGCGGGTTCCACCGCCGCAGCGTCGCGGAGGTGGAACCCGGACATTTCGAACACCAGCTTCAGGCTTGACGCTGTTTCAAAACCGAGCCGCGCCCGTCAGGAAGCGTTCTTTTTCCAGCCTGCACCGGAGGTTTTGCAACAGCGTCTCAGACCACGGCATGCGCATTGAGCCCCCTGGGCGGGATCCGCAACCGTTTCCGAGACTCCCGAACCGAGAGGCAAGGACGGGAGGCAGGTCTTCCGTCCGAACCTGACCGGAAGCGTGGATGTACGTACCGCACCGGAAACGCGGTTCTCGAGGCGCGATGGAAAGTTATCGGACTCAAAAGGCGCTCAGCGATCGTTGACACCGCCCGGGATGAACGCAGAATCCCCGACTTCGCATTCAGTCAGAGGAAGGGACGGACGGACATGGCAAAGATCACTCGGGCGGGGCGTCGGGAGTTGGACCGGATCGACGCCGCCTGGTCGAAAGAACGTAACTTCACCCGCAAGAATAAGGAGCGGTCCCGCCGGGATGCGCAGATGATGGCCGCCATCCGAGCGGGATCCCTGCCGTTTCCGCCGAACGTCATGTCCTGGTTGAGCCGGAAGCTGGAGAAGCGTTCGACCCGCATCACGCCGGCGGACGTGAAGTCGCTTCTGTCGTAGAACCGCAGCAGTGGAAGCCTCCGAGGTCTCGGCGCGGACGCAGACCTCGGAGGACCAGATCGCAGTTGATGCCGGCGCCGATGAGACAAAGGGTCTTGTCGGCTTTTTCTTGCGCGAGCCTTGCACCAACGACGATGCTCGGCTCGCGCGGACGCCCCGGGAGCCAACGCCGATGCCTTGCCTGATGATTTTCATCGCCCTGTGCGCGTCGCCCACGGCGGCGTTTTCTGCTGATGATGCGCGGGGGGAGTCGTTCCTGATGCGTTTCGCCGACGTGGACCGGGACAAGGTGGTGTTCACGTACGAGGGCGACCTCTGGCTGGCGTGGTCCGCGGGGGGCGACGCCTTCCGCCTGACGCGCAGCGTGGGCGAGGAGCGCTTCGCGAAGCTCTCACCGGACGGGCAGACGATCGCCTTTACCGGTGAATACGACGGCGGGACGGACGTGTACGTCATGCCCGTGACCGGCGGAACGCCGAAGCGCCTGACGTGGCATCCGGCGGCGGATGAGGTGCTGGAGTGGTTCCCGGACGGGAAGCACATCCTCTTCCGGTCGCGCCGCGAGTACCCCTTCCGGGTGGACATGCTTTACAAGGTGTCGATCACCGGGGGGACGGAGGAGAAGCTGCCCGTCGATCAGGCCGGGCTGACGACGATCTCGCCGGACGGAAAGCGCATCGCGTACTGCCGGATCAGCCGGGAGTTCCGGACGTGGAAGCGTCACCAGGGAGGCACGGCGCAGGACATCTGGCTGGGGAGCCTCGAGGCGCGGGATTACCGCAAGATCACGGACTGGGCGGGGACGGACAGTTACCCGATGTGGTGGGGCGACGGGGTGTATTTCCTGTCGGATCGGCGCTTCGGGACTCTGAACCTTTATCGCTACGACATTCCGACGGGGGACGTGAAGGCGCTGACGGAGTACAAGGACTACGACGTGAAGTTCCCGTCGATCGGGCACAGCCAGATCGTGTACCAGTACGGCGAGCGTCTTCATATCCTTGATCTTCACAAGGAGGTCACGCGACCGGTTCCGATCCGAGTCACCAGCGACGCCGTGCCGGTCCGCGAGGAGTGGGTGGACGCGGGCGCGCACACCGGGTCGTTCGGGCTGTCACCGGACGGAACGCGCGTCGTGATCGAGACTCGAGGCGAGATCGTGACCGCGCCGGCGAAGGAAGGTCGTCCGATCAACGTGACCGAGGCGTCCGGATCGCGGGAGAAGTCGGCGGCGTGGTCGCCGGACGGAAAGTGGATCGTGTTCATTTCGGACCGCACGGGGGAGGAGGAACTGTTTCTCGCGTCGCCGGACGGGCGGGGCGAGGTCCGGCGGCTGACGCAGGACGGCGGGCGGTTCCGGATGCAGCCGGTGTGGTCGCCGGACAGCCGGCGGATCGCGTTCGCGGACAAGACGATGACGCTGAGCGTCGTGGAGGTTGAGACCGGCGTCGTGACGGCGGTGGATCGCGGCGAGGTGGACGACGGCTGGGAGCGCTGGGGCATTCAGGATTACGTGTTTTCGCCGGACGGGAAGTGGATCGCGTACACGAAACTGGAGGGGAGCGGGAACGAGTCGATCTTTCTTCACGCCCTGGAGGCGGGCACGACGCACCGCGTGACGACGCCTCGGACGACGGATTTCAGTCCGTCGTTTTCTCCGGACGGGCGGTATCTTTACTTTCTTTCTCACCGGTCGTTCTCGCCGGTGATGGATCGGATTGATCAGAACCACGCCTTCCTCGATGTATGCAAACCTTACCTGGTGGTGTTGAGCCGCAGCGAAGCGTCGCCCTTTGCGCCGAAGGATGAATCCGCGTCGAGCGCCGCGGAACCTGGGAACGCCTCGGACGCCCCGGCAATTGACGTGGAAGGCCTCGAGCGCCGGATCGTCGAGGTTCCGGGAGTTCCCGCGGGGAATTACTTCCGTCTTGAGGCGACGGAAGACGGGTTCGTCTGCCTGTCGCGACCGGAACCGACGTTTCTGAAGTACCAGAACGTCAACGACCGGACGACGGATCCGCACGATCTTCACGGGTATGCGCTGGCGGACCGGGCGTTCTCGAAGCTGATGACGGGCATCGAGAATTATCACCTGTCCGCCGACCGGAAGAAGCTGGTGTACCGGGCCGGCGCGACCTTCGGCGTGGTGGACGCGGGCAAGCCGGCGAACGTGGGCGACGGGAAGATCGACTTATCCGCGGTGAGAATCCGGATCGACCGGCGGGCCGAGTTCGCGCAGATTTTCCGCGAGGCGTGGCGCGTTCAGCGGGACTGGTTCTACGACCCCGAGATGCACGGAGAGGACTGGGCCGCCGTCAGGGAGAAGTACGCGAAGCTCGTGCCGTCTTGCGGGGACCGCAGCGACCTGAACTACCTGATCGGGGAGATGATCGGCGAGTTGAACGCCGGACACACGTACATTCAGGGCGGGGCTTTGCCGAACCGCGGCCCTCGCGTCGGGACGGGGCTTCTCGGGGTGGACTTCGAGCTGCCGCCGAGCGCCGCCTATCACCGCATCCGGCGGATCATCCCGGGCACGCCGGGCGACCCCGCGGAGGCTTCACCCTTTGATCACCCCGGATGCCCGGTGCGCGAGGGGCATTACCTGATCGCGGTCGACGGACACGAAATCCGCGCGACGGAGAACGTGTATTCGGCGCTGGAGAACAAGGCCGGCGTGATCGTTGAGATCAGCTACAACGACCGGCCCTCGCCCGAAGGCGCGAAGACGCACCTGGTGCGCACGATCGGGTCCGAGCAGGCGATCCGGTATCGGGCGTGGGCGGAGGACAACCGGCGCAAAGTCGAGGAACTTTCGGGCGGCCGCGTCGGATACCTGCATATTCCGGACATGATGGAGGGCGGACTGATCGAGTTCGCGCGGGGCTTCTTTCCGCAGCACGACCGCGAGGGGCTGATCCTCGACGACCGGTACAACACCGGCGGATTCGTCGGCGACATGATCATCGACCGGTTGGACCGGAAGTTGTGGGCGATGATTCAACCGCGGGAGGGGCAGCCGGTGCGCAGTCCGGAGCGGGCGTTTCACGGACACCTCGCGGTGCTCATCAACGAGGGGACGGCGTCCAACGGCGAGTATTTTGCGGAGGCGATCAAGCGGGCGGGGCTGGCGACGCTGATCGGAACGCGGACGTGGGGCGGGGCGATCGGCATCGAGCCGCATCAGGATTTCGTGGACCGCGGTCAAACGACGCCGCCGCAGTTTGCGCCGTTCGGGCTGGACGGAACGTGGCTGATCGAGGGTCACGGCGTCGAGCCGGACCTCGTCGTGGACAATGCTCCGGCGGAGGTTCTCGCCGGGCATGACGCGCAACTTCAGCGCGCCGTGGAGCACCTGCTGAAGCGGATCGAAGAGGAGCCGAAGCGTATCCCGGATCGCCCCGCGTACCCGGTTAAGACGAAGCCGGGGACATGATCGACAAGGACGGTCTCGTACCGCGAGGCGCGAGTGCCTTTACCAACATGAACCGTGTGCCGCGAACAATTGAGTGGATCGGCGGGCTGGACGGTCACGTCGCGATGATCGATCAGACGCTCCTGCCGCACCGACTTGTGATGCTGCGCGTCGCGGATGTCGAGACGATGTGGGCGGATATCCGGCGGCTGGCGGTGCGCGGCGCGCCGGCGATCGGGATCGCGGCGGCACTGGGGCTGGTGCTCGGCGTTCGGGGGAGCGCGGCGCGGACGCCGGCGGAGTTGCTGAACGAGGTGGATCGCGTTGCGTCGTACCTGGCGTCGTCGCGTCCGACGGCGGTCAACCTCAGGTGGGCGTTGGATCGGATGCGCCGACGGGCGGAGGAATCCGCAGGCGGCGGGGTCGAGGCCGCCAAGGCCGCGCTGCTGGCGGAGGCGAAGGCGATCCGTGACGAGGACGCCGCGCTTTGCCGCTCGATCGGCGAGCACGGCGCGCGGCTGATCCCGGAGGGCGGGGGCGTGCTGACGATCTGCAACGCAGGCTCGCTGGCGACGGCGGAGTTCGGGACGGCGCTGGCGCCGATGTACGTTGCGCACGGGCGCGGCGTTCGGTTTCAGGTCTACGCTCTTGAGACCCGCCCGCTGCTTCAGGGGGCGCGCCTGACGGTCTGGGAACTGTCGCAGGCGGGAGTGTCCTGCACCCTGCTTTGCGACTCGGCGGCGGCAAGCCTTCTGCGAAGCGGGCGCGTGCAGGTGGTGATTACCGGCGCCGATCGGATCGCCGCCAACGGCGACACCGCGAACAAGATCGGGACTTACGGACTGGCCTGCCTCGCCCGCGACCACGGGGCGCCGTTTTACGTAGCCGCTCCGCACACGACGTTCGACGTGACGCTGCCGGACGGGAGCGGCATCCCGATCGAGGAGCGGTCTGGGGAGGAGATCCGGGCGTTCGGGGGTCAGCAGACCGCGCCCGAGGGGGTCGCCTGCCTTAACCCGGCGTTTGATGTGACTCCGGCAGGTTTAATCCGGGGACTGGTCACCGACCGGGGGGTGATCGAGCCGGTGACGACCGGGAATATCCGGTCGGCGCTCTCTTGACGCCCACCTGGGGTCCGGAAAGAATGCGGGGGTCGGTCAGGGTACGGTTGCGCGCGAGCGTCGGCGATGCTGACGCCGGGTGAAGTGATTTTCATGCAAGGCACGCCGGACTGGATCGGCGATCAGAAGGCTCATCATCAATATGTTTCGAGCCTTTGTCCGGGGCGAAGGAAGCTCCGGATTGACGAGAAAGACAAGCCGGTGACGTAAGGGGCGGCGTACACGGAGTAATGCTGATGCG
The DNA here is from genome assembly GCA_022072505.1 of Phycisphaerae bacterium. Lineage (GTDB taxonomy): Bacteria > Planctomycetota > Phycisphaerae > UBA1845 > UBA1845 > JABWBH01. The sequence goes on along the minus strand of JAJVHU010000060.1, from coordinate 910 downwards.
GTCAAGCGTGAGGCGAGCCAGGGTCGGGTGGGCGATGGTGACGCTGGGCGGGCTGGTTCTGGCCAGCAACGGCGTCGGAGCCTGTGCATCGATGGGGCTGGAGTCGGCGGCGGGGGCGGTGGATTTCTGCTTCCTTTTTGACTGCACGGACGGCATCTTCGGCGGGTTGATCGACCCTTGTGCGCCGATCTTCAGCCGACCTTCGACGCCGGGATTCATCACGCAGGATCCGAACAAGAGCGGGACGTCGGAAGGGCCGCTCTTCATGGACTGCCCGGATGACGACCAGCAACCGTAGTTTCCGAGTTGGCGGAGTCAGTCGGATCGGCTGAGGGAAAGTTTTCGCGGAGCCGGCGGACGTAGCCGGGTTCGCGGATCGATCAGGAACACCTGGGGACGGTTTCGTCCCTTTCGGAGCATATTCACATGGCGCGTCGCGCATCAATGAAGCGTTCGTGGCTGGCGGGTCTGATGGTGGCGGGGGGAAGCACGGTTCTGGCGTGGAGCCCATCGTGCGAGGGGCTTTTGACGCGGTTCAACCCCTGCTCGACGGTCCTGGGGTTCTGCGACGCCAACGACATCGACCTGCTCTTTACCGACATTCCGAATTACGAGCTGGATCCGACATGTACGATCCCCTTCCTGGAAGGGTGCTCGGCCGGGAACATCTTCCCCAACGGAAACCGCCCGTAACGTCGGTCGGCGCGGGATCGTTCGAAACCAACTTGACGGGTTTGAACCGGGCGCGGCATCCGCCGCGCCCGGTTTGCGTTGTGTGCCGACCGCGCGATTTCCGGGGGATCGAGTAAGCTTCGCCCGCGAGATGAACGAAGGCGCATCGGTTCCGACGACGGTCTACGTAAGAAGGCTCAAGCGCGCCGTCGATGTGGCGGTCGCTGGCCTGCTCGTG
>JAJVHU010000044.1 GCA_022072505.1 Phycisphaerae bacterium | reverse complement strand
GCGACGTACGCTCCAATCCGCGGAAAACCCAGAAGCAACCCCGGAAAGTGCGCAACGACTTCAAAACACCCTAACGTGAATGATGCCGCGGCGTAGAAATGTAAACTATTGGATGCCCGGAGTAATAACTATCGCATAAATGTCAACCCGCGTTTTCTGGTCAAAACAAGGATGGAGGCGGGGGGAATTGAACCCCCGTCCCGCGGCGGTTACGGACAGGCCTCTACGTGCGTAGCGCGGTGTTTTGGATTTCGGATCCGCCGACGCCCGCCGACAGGCTTCAGCCTCTCCTACGTCCGACTGGTTTCTCGCTTGGCGACGGTCGGCTAGCGCCGCCAAGCCAGCCCGCTGGTGTCGCCGCTCCGGACCAGCGGGCGTCGTCCGGGCGACGGGCTGCGCTTAGTTAGGCAGCCATGGCATACGAGTTGTTGCCATTTAAGTTTGCACCGGTTGATTAACGAGGCCCACCGGCGACCTCGGCACGCCACCTGTCTTTCACTTCGCCCGGTCGATTCCGATCGCCCCCGACGACTCCGCGTTCCCACGCGAAGAAGACCCGGGCATTGTACCCCCCTCGCCGGCGCCGGTCCACCGGCGGGGGCAAGCGGCGCCAAACCGACAACGAGGCAAGGCGCATCAGTCCAACTGCTTGCGGAACCGCGTCACGCTCAGCGTCAGCAGCACCACGCAACACACGGCAAGCCCCCGGATGTGCGGCACCAGGTCGTTCCACTCCGCCGCCCGAAGGATGATCCCGCGGAGGATCTCGAGGAAATACGTCACCGGGATGGCGTACCCCAGCCAGTAGATCGGCTCGGGCATCGACTCGCGCGGGAAGACGAACCCCGACAGAAGAAACGACGGCAGCATGATCATGAACGCGAATTGAAGGGCTTCGAGTTGCGTCCGCGCCACCGTCGAGATCAGCAGGCCCATCCCCAGCGCCGTCAGCAGAAAAAGGATCGAAAGCGGCATCAGGAGCAGGAGGTCGCCGCGGATCGGCACCTGAAAGACGAACACCATCACCGTCAGCACCACCAGCGTCTCGACGAACCCGAGCACCGCATAAGGCACGATCTTCCCGAGCATCAGCCCGACGCGCCCGACCGGCGTCACGAAAAGCTGCTCGAGCGTTCCGGCCTCGCGCTCCCGCACCACGGCGAGCGAAGTCAGGAAGAGCGTGACGACCTGCATGATGATGCCGATGAGTCCGGGGACGAAGAAGTGGGCGCTTTCGAGGTTGGGGTTGTAAAGGAGGCGCGGGCGGATGTCGATCGGCAGCGTCGTCCGTCCGGCGGGGTCGCGGGCGACGGCCGCATGCTGCGCCTCGGCGTAGACTTTCGCGCGGGCGATCGACCGGTTCAGTCCGAGCAGGATCGAGCTGTGCAGCGCCGCGGTGGCCACCTGCGAGTCGCTGCCGTCGATCAGCACCTGAACGGACGCCTCCTTCTGGGAGAGGAGCTTCTGCGAAAAATCCGGGGGGATCGCCACGGCGACCTTGGCCTGCCCGGAGATGACCGCATGCTCGTACTCGTGATGCGTGAACGCCTCCGCCACGACGCGGAAGCTGCGCGAGTTGACCAGCGCCTCGACCAGCTCCCGGCTCTCCCGCGTGCGGCAGGCGTCGAAGACGACCGTCGGCGTGTTCTCGACCGAGGTGTCGATCGCGTAGCCGAAGATGAGCATCTCGAAGACCGGGATGATGAAGGTGAAAAAGAGCGTGGACGGCTGCCGCCGGATGTGCGACGCCTCCTTCAGCAGGATCGCGAGGAACCCGTTCATGCGGCGCTCTCCTTCAGGGAGTAGCGCCGGCTCAGCGCGACGAAGACGTCTTCGAGAGACGGGTCGATGTCCTGCGCGGAAAGATGCGCGCACGTCCCCTGAACTCGGGCCAGCAGCGCGTCATGCGTCACGGCGTGCTCGACGACCAGGTGCAGAGCGTCGCCGAAAAGCGTCACGTCGCGCACGCCCCCGGAGCCGCGCAAGAGCGGCAGCGCCGCCGAAGGATTCGAGCACCGCACCTCCACCCGCCGCGTCCCCGCCGGCGTGACCTCGGGCATCGCCTTGAGCTGCTCCGGACGCCCGCACACGATCAGCTTCCCGAGATGAATGTACCCCACGTGCGTGCAGCGCTCCGCCTCGTCCATGTAATGCGTGGTCACGAAAAGCGTGACGCCCCGTCCCGCCAGCTCAAACAGCAGATCCCACAGATCCCGGCGCGCCACCGGGTCGATGCCGGCGGTGGGTTCGTCGAGGAAGAGCATCCGCGGCTCGTGAATCAGCGCGCACGCGAGGGCGAGCCGCTGCTTCCACCCTCCCGAAAGCGTCCCGGCGAGCTGCCGCTGGAAGTCGTGCATCGTTACCAGGTCCAGCAACTCCGACTTCCGCCGCCGCAGCGTCGCCCGCGGCAGACCGTAAATCCGCCCGTAAAAGTCCAGGTTCTCCTCCACGCTGAGGTCCGCATAAAGGCTGAATTTCTGCGACATGTATCCGATGCTGCGCTTGACCCGCTCCGGATCCGCCACCACGTCGCATCCCAGCACGGTCGCGCCTCCGCCGGTCGGACGCAGAACGCCGCACAACATCCGGATCAGGGTCGTCTTGCCGCTTCCGTTGGGACCGAGGAACCCGAACACCGCCGACTGCGGAACCTGGAGCGAGAGGGCGTCCACCACCGTCTTGGCGCCGAACCGCCGCGACAGTTGCCTCACGTCGATCACCACCGGCGCATCCGTCACGCGATCACTCCGGTCGGCTGAAGTACACGTCGGCGGACATGCCGGGACGCAGACGCTGCTCGCTCTCTTCGAGCGAGACCTTGATGCGGAAGACCTGCTTGACCCGCTCCTCCGGCGTCTGCACGTTCGACGGGATGAACTCCCCCTGACGCGAAATGTAGCTGATGCGACCGGAGAACGTCTCGCCGGGATACGAGTCCACGCGGATCCAGACCGGCTGGTCCGGCGTCACATCGAGCCGGTTTTCCGGAACGTAGGCCCGCACATACAACGATTTCGGGAGCAGGATCGTCAGAAGCGGCGCGTTCGGACCCACCAGGTCGCCCGGTTGAAGCTCGACCGCCTCCACCGTCCCGGCCTCGGGCGCCACCACCGTCAGCTCCCTGACCTGCTCGCGGATCACTTCGATCGTCGCGGCGACGGCGTCCACTTCCGCCTGCGCGACCGCCACGTCCTCCGCGCGATATCCGGCTTCGACCAGGGCCAGCGCCTGCTCCGCTTCCGCAAGCACCGCCTTCGCTTCGGCGATCTCCTCCGCCCGCGTGCCCTCCTCCGCGAGGGACAGTTCGTTCCGCGACGCGGCGTGACGCGCCCGGGCGCTGTCCACCAGGCGGATCACGTCGTCCATCTCGTTCTGATTCGCGCTGTCGCGCTCGAAGAGGTCGGCGACGCGCTTGTACTCCGCCTCCGCGTTCTTCAGATCCGCGTCCGCCACCGCCAGACGATCGCGAAGAATCTGAATTTCGAGCGGACGCGGACCGGCGACGAGCTTGTCGAGCACGTTCCTCGCACGATCGCGCCGGGCCCGGGCCTGCTCGATCTCCTCTTTCCGGAACCCCGCCTTCAGCTTCGCCAGGTTCGCGTTCCGCGCCGCAAGCTGCGCCTCGGCCTCGGATAGACGCTCCAGCAGGTCATACGGCTCGAGCACGATCATCGTCGCTCCCGCCTGGATCTCGGCCCCCTCGACCGCTTCCACCCGCTGCACGCGCCCGCCCACTCGAGACCCGACGCGCACCTCGTCCGCCTCGATGAACCCGGAAACGTAGAAAGGCCCCTCCCCGCGCTGACTCCAGAACAGCGCGACAAAGATGAGCAAGGCCGCCGGTATCAGCAGCAGAAGACCACGCATGAGCGCCGAAGCTAGCTTGCGCCCCCGCGATGGTCAACGAACCCGCACCCGCCGCACCGCTCAAAAACCGAGCCGCGCCCGTAAGGAAGCGTTCTTTACCGCTGCCGCTGCCGCTGCCGCAGACGTTGAGCTGCGTCATTTGCATCGACAGCGGTGTGCTCAACCCGAGCCGCGGGCTTCAGCCCGCGCGATCCCCCCGCCGGAGATCCGCTCCGGGATTGAGAGCGAGGGGAACGACACAAGCCGCCGTCCGAGGTTACATGACCGTTACGAACCTCGCGCCGCCCGATGCGTATCATACGGTGCAGGCACGCGACGAAAGGAACGACGATGACGACGATCCTTGATGCGGTCTGCATGACAATTGCCTTAACCTCCTCCTCCTGCACGGACCGTTCGCAGGTCGGCCTCGGTGGCGACACCGGGGAGGTGACCTCCGGGCGGTCCGTCCTTTTTCGAAGCGAACCAGCGCAACCCGACACCGCCCCCGCCGCCGCCCCTCCCCCGCGCGAGCAGTGGCCGCCCGGCGCCGTCCAGGCCGGACCGCTCCTCTGCCTGGAACCGGTACACGACTTCGGAGTGTTCCGAGCCAGCGACGAGCCGCTCCGACATTCCTTCACCATCTGGAATCTCAACAACGAAGAGATAAGGATCAAGACCGTCATCCCGGGCTTCACGAGCAGCACACCCTACCGTGCGATACCACCGGGCAGCAGCATTGAAGTTCCGTACTCGCTCAAGACGTCTGCGCTAAACGGGCGCTTCGAGAAATCAGTCACACTCGAAGTCGTCACGCCCGAAGAAGCCCCGCCCGCCGATCGGAACGTCACCGCCCCGCAAGCCGCTCCTCACGACCGCGCCAAGGTCCGTCGCCGCTCGTCAACGACCCGCTCCTCTCGCAGTGGGGAGCCGCTCCCAAGCCCGCCGCCGTCCGCCCCACCCGGCGCTGTGCAAGGTCACGGGTTCACCGCCTGGATCGCCGATCGCCCAGCCGTGACGGACGCGACGTCGCAGAGCTACCCATCCGGAATCCAATCCGGACCGCTCTACTGCCCGAGTCCCGTGCGCGACGTCGGGACCATCTGGGCCGGCGACCGACTGACGACGACCTATGAAGTGTTCAACATCGGCGACACGCCGGTCGCGGTTCGGATCACGCCCGTGTACACGGGGACAGCCGCCGCGCATGACCCGATCCTCATCGCCCCGGGCCGCACCCTCATCATCGACGTCAACCGCAAGTCTCCCGACACGCTCCACGGCGTCTTCACCACGGCGTACGTCGTCCACGTCATAGACGAGTAAGACGCTGTTTCAAGAACTTCCGCCGCACGCGGGAAAGGAACGCTTCCTTACCAAGAAGTTGCCTTATTGCTTCCGATGTCCCGGCCCTGGTTTCAGCCCTGAAGGGGCGTTTGAGCTTCAGCCCAGGGCAACGCCCTGGGGTCGCGGATGGCGGAGAGAATGCAAGCCCTGAAAGGGCGTTTCAAATCCGATCACCCAAATCCTTGACGGTCGATGGCGTAGCGCACGATTCTGGAGCGCCCTTTCAGGGCTCGTGACGAACGTCGGCATGTATCCCAGGGGGTTGCCCTGGGCCGGGGTTGGGATGGCTCTTTGGACCGAAAGAAACGCCTGTCCCGTGGGATCGTCGCGTCAAGATGCAATTCCCTGTCACGGTCGCGGCTCGGTTTGGGAACCGCGTCCAATCCCCGCACTCCGGGCGCCGCGCGGGAGGCTCAGAACAGAACCGTGATCCTGGCGTTGATGGTCTTGCCGGATAGAATCAGCGTCAGGGGCATCACGCAAGTCACCGTCGCCGTGCGCAACCCGGCCAAGCCCGACACGGCCTGGGAAGGCCTGTTCCTCGTGGACACCGGCGCCGTGGATTGTCGGGTTCCGGGTCGGCGCCTGCGCGAGCTTGGCATATCGAAAGGCGGATTGAATTCAGACCCCGTCCGCTCGCGCACGCAAGCAGGGTTTCTGGATCACCTGGATGCGACGAACCGGAGGCGCAAGGGAACACCGACCGAGGGGTCCGTCGATCGTGTCAACACGGGAGCAAGCAGTCAGACTCGCTAATTCGGACTGGCGCGCCGCGGTTGGGCGCGCGCGCGCCGTGACCGATCCCTGGTACCGGTGCCAAGCCTTGGCTTGGGCAGCGCGATTTGCGCCCGACGAAGAGCTCGTCCGGATCGCCGACGAGGCCATCAAGACCGCGACCGCGGGCAAAGACGCTTATCAGAAGGTCGCCGCCGTCGCGTGGCCTGTTCGAGCCTTGATCGAACGTGGGAATCTCGCGCGGGCGGGCAAGGCCGTGAACGGAGTTCTAGCGCGGGTTCCGGAGTTTCAGTACGCCGATGCTCAGGCCGAAGCGCTGTTCCTGCTCCTACAGGCCGCGCTGCCCGCGCCTCACACCGTCTGGAAGCCGGTCTTTGAGGCCATCTTCAATATGCCCCACCCGCCGATTCACTGGCGTCAGCGGCGAGTCATGCGCGATGCGATCCTGATGGTCCATGCTCGGGATCCGGCGCTCGCGGACGTCGCGCGAGGGCGCGTCAAGGACGACAAAACGCGACGGCAGGTGGATCGCCGTCTCGCGGCCTCGGAACGAGTCGAACCTCGGTCCTTCTTCCATTCCACAGGCTGATTCGCTGTTGCAGGACCACGCGTGAGGGTTGGAATAAGAACGCTTCCTTACGGGCGCGGCTCGGTTAAGAAACGGCGACCCAATCCCGACGGCATGCGCAGCCCCAGCCGTCTGCGTCGTCGCGCGACCACTCAGATCAACGCCGCCGTCAGCGCGGACGCTCCCAGAAGCCCGATCGCCGCCCGCCGTGAATTGCGCAAACGGACCTGCATCCGCGCGTCGAGCGCCGACTGAAGCTGCGGATACGCAGGCCGGATCGTGGCGACGGTCACGCCGATCTCCGCCACCATCGCCCACTGCACAAGCTCGTATAACTCGGACGAGAACCTCGATGCCGCAATCAGAAACAGAGGCAGGCCCCAGTCGATCAGCAACTCGCGATAGTTGGCGGGGGAACCGTGTTCGTAGTACAGCCCCAACGCCGCCGTAGTCACAAGGCCGGCAAAGGCGCGAAGCCCCAGAAACCCAGGCCCGTTCCCGCCGCACAGCACGATCACGGCAAGGCTCAGTCCGATCACCCACGCACCACGGCGCGCCGCGGTCTGGTAGGCGTCGATCAGCATCAGCCCGGCGCGTAGCACCACGTCACGCAGCGCCGCCACGTCGAACCCGAAACCGCACTCGGGACAACGCTCCTGCGGGATGCCGCGAAGGTCGTAGCCGCACTGCGGGCAGCGCAGCTCGGCGGTCAGCGGCGTCCGCGGCAGGCGCCGCCCCGCCGCGGAACGTGGATCGCGGGGAATGAACTCCTCCATCAAAAAGGTTATAATCCAAAGTCCGTCGGCGCGCCGCGAGCACCTGCTTTCAACGCGACGGCCGGTCGGCGGTGATCACGATATGCAACTGGACATACTTTCCGACAAGCCGACGACCGAGGTGGGCAGCTACTTCATCTCGAACTACCCGCCGTTTTCCGCGTGGGTCTCGGGGCAGGCGGACGCGGTGGAGGGGGTGCTGGGCGAGGCGTCGGCGGCTCCGGGGAGGGTGACGGCGGTCGGCCCGGTTCCCGGAAACGGGCGGACCGCCGCATCGCCCCCCGCCGGATCGGCTCCTGACGAGTCGGCTTCCAGCGGATCCGCTTCCGTCGCGCCCGTGTCCGGTCCGCCGCCGCTGGGGCTGTACCTGCACATTCCGTTCTGCCGGAAGCGCTGCCACTTCTGCTACTTCCGGGTGTACACGGACAAGAACTCGTCGGACGTGGACGCTTACATCGACGCCCTGTCGCACGAGGTCGCGCTGTATGCGCGGCGCGAGCGCTTCCGCGACCGGCCCTTCGACTTCGTTTACTTCGGCGGCGGAACGCCCTCGTTCCTCTCGAATGAGCAACTCCGCCTCCTCGTCGACCGCATCAACGAACACTGGCACTGGGACCACGCCCGCGAGGTCACTTTCGAGTGCGAACCGGGCACGCTCAAGGAAAGCAAGCTCGAGGTCATCCGCGACATCGGCGTGACGCGGCTGAGCCTGGGCGTCGAGCACTTCGATGACGAGACGCTGGCCCTGAACGGCCGGGCGCACAAGTCGCCGGAGATCTTCCGCGCGTATGACTGGGCGCGGCGCGTCGGCTTTCCGCAGATCAACATCGACCTGATCGCCGGGATGGTCGGCGACAGGGAGGACCGCTGGCATGCCGCCGTCGAGCGGGCGCTGGAGCTGTCGCCGGACTCCCTGACCGTCTATCAGATGGAGGTTCCGCACAACACGACTCTCGCCCGCGACGCCAAGGCGCACGGACAGGCGCCGCCGGTCGCCGGGTGGAGCACGAAGCGGGCGTGGGTGGACGCGGCGTTCCGCCGGTTCGAGCAGGCCGGGTACGTGGTGTCGAGCGCCTACACCGTCGTCAAACCGGGACCGCGGGCGGCGTTCCGCTACCGCGACGCGCTGTGGCGCGGGGCCGACATGGTCGGGACGGGCGTGGCGTCATTCTCTCACGTTGCGGGGGTTCACTTCCAGAACGCGGATCGCTGGGAGGACTATCTTGACTCGATCGCCTCGGATCATCTCCCGATCTCTCGGGCTTTCGTCATGACGCCGCCGCAGCGCTTCATCCGCGAGTTGATCCTCCAGCTCAAACTCGGGCGGATCGACCTCGCGTACTTCCGCGACAAGTTCGGGACGCAGACGGTGAGTGAGCGGCAGCCGATCCTCGAAGCCCTCGTCGCCGAGGGCTTCGCATGCTTCACCGGCGTTGACGCATTCGAGTTGACCCGCGCCGGCCTCCTCCGCGTGGACGCCCTCCTGCCGCGGTTCTTCGAGCCGCAGTTTCGAGGCGTGCGGTACACCTAAGTAGGAACGCGAAAAGTTTCACCGGCTCTGAGCCGCGGGATTCATCCCGCGCGACGCTTCGCGCGGGCTAAAGCCGCGCGGCTCGGTTCTGCCGGAGCGCCTCAACGTCGCCGCTCGGGGTTATCTGCCGGACAGCGCCGCCGCTCTCGGGGTCGCGGACGGCAGCGCGCGGATCGCCGGGAGAACCTGCCGCCGGAGTTCGTCGCGCGACGCCGACTGCCCGTCCGTCAGCAACCGCCCCCCCTCGCCGCGCCGCTCAAAAAGCGAATTGTACGCGAAGGCCGCGAAGTGTCCGCCGCGCCGGACGGACGACTGCACCTGCGCCCCGACGACGCCGGCGCTTCGCTTGTCGAACATGACGCCCTGCGCCACCACCGCCTTGCCCGCCCACGGCGTCCACTTTTCCGCCCGCCGGTCGAACTCCGCGACGTTTCCGGAGTAGTTCATCGTGAACACGCCGTCCGCCCAGCCCTGCGCGATCCAGCGCCGCGCGTCCTGATAATGCGCGTTGAACGCATGATCCGGGTCGGCGCCCACCGCCGCGGTCAACGCCGTGTTCGGCCTGGCGCGATTCATCATCTGAGCGATCTGCTTGACCAGCAGATTGACCTGCGACGCGCGCCAGTTGCGCCACGCGGCCGGATCCTGCTCCGGCGTCTTTCCCGTCGCCCGGCGGAACATCGAGAGCGTCTGCGCGTCGCGCGGATAATCCGGCACGCCGCCCAGCGCCGCGTACCCGTCGTGATAATCGTTCGGAATGCGGATGTAGTCGAGGTGCAGACCGTCCACCGGGTAGCGGGTGACAATTTCGTGGCACACCGAGACGAGGTACTGGCGCACCTCGGGCAGGCAGGGGTTGAGGCTCATGTACCAGCCGAGGGGCTGGCGGCGCCCCTGCGCATCCGTCAGGAACCACTGCGGCTTGCTGTGATAAAGCTGGCGACGGTCCGTCGGCGGCGTCTTGCCGTGCCAGGCGGGCATGACGTTCATCCAGGCGTGCAGGGTCATGCCGCGCTGATGCGCCTCCTTGCAGGCGAGCGCGAGCGGGTCAAACCCGGGATCCTTCCCCTCGAACTCCGGCGCCCACGGTTCGATCCGCGAGCGATACAGCGCCGTGCCCGCGCCGCGCACCTGCCACAGCACCGTGTTGAACCCGGCCTGGCGGCAGTTCTCCATCACCGCGGCGACGTCCTGCGGCGTCTTGTAATCCCACCGCGTGACCCACACCGCCCGCACCGCCTCGCCCGATCCGAACCCCGCGCCGCGCTTCCCCCCGTGACACCCGGAAAGTCCCGCCGCCGCAACACAAACCCCGACCACCGCGATCCTTCGCATCGTCCGCATCGCACCTCCCACTCCCGCTTCAACGATCAGGCCCCTTATGACGCTGTTGCAAAACCGAGCCGCGCCCGTGAGGAAGCGTGCCTTTCGGACCTTTCACGCGAGTTGTGAAACCGCGTGTTAACGCATTCCCGACGTCTCGGGTCGCCCCGTTCAGACGTTAACCGCTTCCAATTCTCTTTTACGCAAAAAGGGAACCGTATCCGGAAGATTGAATACGATCCGCAGCAGCGTGTCCAAGCTCCGCGACTGATACACCGCGCCGGATTCCCATCGCGACAGCGAGTTTCCACCGAGGCGGAGAAGGTCGGCCAGTTCCTGCTGCGTCAGGCGGAGGCGCTCGCGGTGCGCGCGGATCTCCGGCGGCGTGAGGAGGCCGAGCTGACGGTAAGTTTCGAGTGAGATTCGCTCAAGGGCGTTGTCATCGAGAATGATCGTATCATCAGGATGCTCCGGCCGGCATTGCGGATTCGTGCATCGAATGGCCGGCAAGTCCGGGATTCGCACAACCTGTTGGCGGCCATCGTGGGTCACTGTTTCTTCGTGGCAGACGGTCACGCGCCGTAGAGACTGCTCGCCGCAGACGTCGCACCGCTGAGCTTTAAGGGGTTTTCGCATCGAGTCGGCCTCGTCAATATGCTCGCTTGACGCTATGCACCTTCGCGGCGGGGTCGTCGGGGTCGTCGCTAAGCAACTCCACCTGCACCAGCAGTTTTACACCCTCGACTTCAAGTCGGCACTCATAGACGACTACCGCGTCAATACGTAGGCCTGCATCACCCGGTTTCTCGTTCCGATTCGGAACCCCTCCGGCGTCGACCCAGCACGCGATGGATTGCTTCAGCAGGCGAATCCTCTCAGCACGTTCCCCAACGTGAGCCAGCAACGCATCCAGACCCTCGTCGCGGCGCGATCCGCCAGTAATCGCGGCTTTCTTGAACTCAACAACGTTTGATGCCCTGTCAGCAAAGGCCCGCCGCAGTATTTCGAGGACGCGAGGGTCGGTCTCTCTTGGCATCCCGTAACGCTAGTATCGCGTTCGGTTTCCGACAAGGTGAGAAATCCCGTCCGTCCCTTGGTGCAGGGCCGCATAGCCTTTTCCAACCGCAGGCCCCTGCCGCCGAGCCGACTTCCAACTGAATCAAGTATACTTCGCGACTTGGCATAAGTCAAACAAACATTAGAACGGATCGTCATTGCGGTTGTCATGGTCATGTTGACCGTCTTTATAGGACTCCACATCGCCATCCTCGTCCGCCGCATACCCCTGCGCGACGTCGGCCGTGGTCGCGGCGCTGATCTGCTCCCACTCCTCGAGCGTGATGAGCACCTCGCGGGCCTGCGATCCCTTGTATCCGCCGACGATGCCCGCTTCGCCCATCAGGTCGATCAGGCGCGAGGCGCGGGAGTAGCCGACGTTGAGGCGGCGCTGGAGGAGGCTGACGCTGCCGCGCTTCGTCTCGATGATGGTGCGGACGGCCTCGTCAAAGAGCGGATCCTTCTCCATCGCGCCGGCGTCCGGGCCTTTGTTCATGCGGATGAGTTCGGGGTGGAACTGCGGCTGACCCTTCAGCGCCAGGTCGTCCAGGACGGTGTGAATCTCCGCGTCCTCGAGGTACGTGCCCTGCGCGCGGAGGAGCTTGTGCGAGCCGGGCGGCAGGTACAGCATGTCGCCCTGCCCCATCAGAACCTCGCCGCCGTTCTGGTCGAGCACGATGCGCGAGTCCATCCGGGAGGCGACGCGGAAGCAGATCCGACACGGCAGGTTCGATTTGATGAGCCCGGTGACGACTTTCGCCTCCGGGCGCTGCGTGGCGACGACGATGTGAATGCCCACGGCGCGGGATTTCTGCGCCAGGCGCGACAGATGATGCTCGACCTCCTTGGCGCTGGTCATCATCAGGTCGGCCAGTTCGTCGATCATGATGACGATGTAAGGCAGGTGGGTGGGGATCTGGCGGCGCTCCTCGTCGTTGGACGGCTGGAAGCGCTGGTAAATCTCCTCGGCGGAGAGGGCGTTGTAGGCGGAGATGTTGCGCACCCCGGCCTCGGCGAGGAACTCGTAGCGCTCGTCCATCTTCGTGACCGCCCACTCGAGAATCTTCTCCGCCCGCTCCATGTCGGTGACGATCGGGCACATCAGGTGCGGAACGTCCTTGAACTGGGACATTTCGACCATCTTCGGGTCCACGAGGATGAGCTTGACCTCGTCCGGCGGCTTCGTCATCAGCAGCGAGACGATGATCGAGTTCATGCACACGCTCTTGCCCGACCCGGTGGTCCCGGCGATGAGCATGTGCGGCGCCTTCGCCAGGTCGGTGACCAGCGCCGCGCCGCTGGCGTCCTTTCCGATGAAGAGCGGCAGGCCCATCTTGTGCGCCTTGTCGCCGGCGAGGAGCATCAGCTCGCGCAGGCGGACCTTCTCCTTCTCGACGTTCGGCACTTCGACGCCGACGGTGTTCTTTCCGGGCAGGGGCGCGACGACGCGGATCGCCGGGGCCTTCAAGGCCCGGGCGATGTCGTTGGACAGCGAGGCGATCTGCGAGACCTTGATCCCCGGCGCGAGTCGCAGCTCGAACATCGTGATGACCGGACCGGTGTCGATCTCGACGACGTGGGCGTCGAGGCGGAATTCCTCGAGCGTGCGTTCCAGCACCTTCGCCTTCTCGCGGACGACGGACTCCTGCAACGACGAGTAACTGTATTCCGGCTCGTGCAGCAGCGTCAGGCTCGGCAACGTCCACTCCGCCAGGCGCGTCGGATACGGCTCGGGCGGAAACAGCTCGGGTTCCGGTCGGGAGAATCGCACGACGACCTGCGGCGAGGCCTCCGGCGCTTTCGGCGTCGCCTTGGCGTCCGGCAAAGAAGCGTCCTCTGCGCGCGCCGCCTTGGACGCAACGTCGTTCGATGCGGTGGCGGAGGATCTCGCCTTCGGCGCGGATTCGGATACGGACGTCTCCGTGGACGCGCCGGCGGCGGAGTTCGGCGACTCCGTCGGCGCGGACGCCGGCTCATCCGTCCTGGACTTCGTCCTGCGCGGGTCCGCCGCGGGAACGCGAAGCAGCGCCGGCGCGTCATCCACGACCTCACGTTGAACCGACCGCGTTGCAACCGTCGCGGCACGGGGCGGCGACCACCGGGAGACCGCGCCACGCGCGGCGTCGAGTGCTCCGCCGGTCGCCCGGCCGGCGTTGCGGATCAACGACGGCACGCGAAGCACCCACCCCTCCGTGGCGAACACCAGCCCGACGATGAAGCTCGACATCAGGATGATGAACGTGCCGAGGCGCGAGAGGTGGCGAATCAGGAACTCTCCCAGCGCAAACCCGATCACGCCGCCGTGACCGACGGGCAGCGGGGCGGCCTGCGGCGAGGCGATGATATGCACGGACGCCGCCGTCGAGAGCATCAGAAGCAGCAGACCGAACAACCGCTCCCCCCACTGTCCGACGCACCCGCGCGTCAGGCGCGTAAAAACGGCGAAGGTCATGAACAACACCAGCGGGTACGCCCCGTCGCCGAGGTAGTGAAAAGCGTGGTAAGAGAGAAATGCTCCGGCGGGCCCGCAGGCGTTCGACGGCGGGTCGTTGACCGGAACCTGATGCGGGCTGGGCCAGTCTCCGGAGTCGAACGTCACCAGCGCCGGCCACAAAAACAGCGTCGCCACCAGCGCCGTAACAGGCGCCAGCAACCGCCGCGGACGCGCCAATTCCCGGGCGTCGGACATGCTTCGGCTTCCTTTCCGATGGGGGAGCATCTCTACCAAGGAAGACTTTACCGCCCCCCCCCTGCCGCGACAAGGCGTTTTTTTTGCCGCGTCCGCTATGACGCGAACTCTCGCGCCTACCCGCCCGAGTTTCAGTAGCAGGGACCGCGTAGACCTGATATAATCCCGATGCTCTCCGCCTGAGAAAAAGATTCGTCCGCCGGCCAGGGGGTAAAGCGCACGGGCGACCGGCGCGGCCGGACGGGAATCACTGGGCATACATGCCCGAAAAAGGAGTGGTCGAGATGTCCTTCAAGAGGATAGGGGTTCTGGGGGTGATGTTGGGGGCGGCGCTGGCGACGGCGTCGGTCGCTCGCGCGGACCGGATGACGTACGAGGGTCATAAGTGGGTGCGGGTTGACCTGACCGACCCGGCGGACTGGGACCGGTTCATGACGCTGACCGGCGAGTCGTGGACGTCGCTGGCGTGCGACCCGCCGAGCAGCGCGGATCACCTGGATGTCGAGGTCTCGCCGGCGGAAGCGGCGCAGCTCGACGGGTGGGGGTTTGAATACGAGGTCGTCGTGGACAACCTCGGTCCGCTGGTGGCGAACAATTACGATCAAGGCGCCGCGACGGCGTTCTTCGACGATTACCGCACACTGGACCAGATCAACGCGCAGGTGGATTCCTACGCGGCGACCTTCCCGGACCTGGTCACGGTGCAGACGATCGGGAACAGCCTGGAGGGTCGGGCGATCCGGGTCATGCGTCTGACCAGCCAGGGCGGTCCGCCGAACAAACCGATGATTTTCTACCACGGCGGGCAGCACGCCCGGGAGTGGGTCAACGTGCCGGTGCCGATGTACCTGGCGGACTGGTTGCTGACCAACTACGGAATCAACGAGCAGGCGACGCGCCTGCTGGACAATGCAGAGTGGGCGATCGTCCCGGTGATGAATCCGGACGGCTACGTGTACACGTGGACGAACGACCGGCTGTGGCGGAAGAACCGCCGCGGCGGATACGGCGTGGACCTGAACCGCAACTGGGGCCACCAGTGGGGCGGCGAAGGCAGCAGCGGCAACCAGAGCAGCGAGACCTACCGCGGTCCCAGCCCCTTCTCCGAACCCGAGACGCAGGTCATGCGCGACTTCGTGCTCAACAACGCGCGTATCCGGGCGTACATGGATTATCACAGTTATTCGCAGCTTGTGATGTATCCCTGGGGATACACAAGCCAGGCCTGCCCGGATGACGCGGAGTTTGACGAACTGACCACGACGATGTCGGACCTGATCCGCGGCGTTCACGGGCGGAACTACGTCCACGGTCCGATCTACACCACGATTTATCCGGCCTCGGGCGTCTCGGTGGACTGGGTTTACGGCGCCAACCTCGGACAGCGGACGATCCTGGCGCTGACGATCGAGCTGCGCGACACGGGACAGTTCGGCTTCCTGCTTCCGAAAGAGCAGATCATTCCGACGTGCGAGGAGAACCTCCCGGCGGCGCTCTTCCACGGAGAGTGGGTCAGCCGGGCGTTGATCGTCGATGTGGTGAGCCCGCCCGATCTCGTTCCCCCCGACCAGAGCACGACGATCGAGGCGACCGTCGAGGAGGGAGGCGACACGTTCTCCGGCGATATTTCGTTGTATTACCGGTTCGGTACGAGCGGCAACTTCACGCCGGTGGCGATGAGCCCCGCCAACGGACGGTATCGCGGAACGATTCCGGGCGGCGAGTGCGGCCGGACGGTGCAGTATTACGTCACGGCCACTTCGGACGGCGGGATCGACGTGAGCGACCCGCTGAACGCCCCGGACGAGACGCATGCTTATGACATTTACACGGAGACCGTGGCGTTCGAGGACAACTTCCAGACCGACCGCGGCTGGACCGTTCAGAACGTGGATCTGACGGACGGGGCGTGGGAGCGGGGCGTGCCGGCGGGCGACGGAAGCCGCGGCGACCCGACGTCGGACTACGACGGTTCCGGAAGCTGCTACCTGACGGCGAACCGGTTGGGCAACTCGGACGTGGACGGCGGACCGACGCACCTGATTTCGCCGACGCTGGACCTTTCCGACGGCGCGGATTACGTGGTCAGCTACGCCCGCTGGTTTTCCAACGATGATCGGGACCAGGATCGCCTGACGGTCGCGGTGTCGAACAACAACGGCACGTCGTGGACGACGGTCGAGTCGGTGGCGCATACCGGCGCGTGGGTCGAAGCCTCGTTCCGCGTCGCGGACTACGTGGCGCCGACGGCGACGGTGCGACTGCGTTTCAGCGCGGTGGACAACCCGAACGACTCGGTGACCGAAGCGGCGATCGACGCGGTGCAGGTGCGGGCGCTCGAGTGCGACGGCGGCGGCGGCGGGGACATCCCCTGCGCCGATGTGAAGAAGCTGGGCGGGCGATGCCGCAGCAACGGGCAGATCAAGGCGAAAGTCGTGCTTCTCAACGAAAGCCACGACGGGAAGACCGTCGTGATCGCGATCGACGGGACGCCTTATGACGTGATCGTGTCGGGGCGACGGGCGAAGCTGTCGGTGTGCTGCTTCAGCGGGGCGCACACGGTCACGCTTGAGGATCCGGCCGGCTGCGTCGGTCCGCGGCAGGTGACCTGTCCGTAGTCATTACAGGATGCAGAGGCATGACCGCGGCGGAGGCGGGTCCGAGCGACTCGCCTCCGCCGCGGCGTTTTTTCGGCACGCGACATCGCGGCGAGGTTCCCGCGCGGCGAATCCCGATCAGGCTTTGCCTGCGATCCGGAGAGAACCGGCGGAAGACCCGAGCCGCGTGGCTTTAGCCCGCGCGAAGCCTCGCGCGGGCTAAACCCCGCGGCTCCGCGCGGGTCATTCATGCTGCGTTCCCACCTGGTGTCCTGAGTTGAAAGTTCATTGCATAAGCACGGATCGCGGACCTCCGGTCCGCACAGGCCCGGCAGACCTCCTCGCTCCGGTTCAATTGCAAGAAACTTCCAGCTCACCACCCGACGCTTCGAGCAGCGCCCGGACGTGAAGCGCGGCGCAGTCCCCCAGCGCGTCCAGGTCGTACCCCCCTTCCAGAACGCTGACGACCCTGCCGCCGCAGACTTCGTGCGCAAAACGCGTCACCTCGCGCGACAACCACTCAAAGCTGAGCGTCTCCAGGTTGATGCCCGCCAGGGGATCATCGCGGTGGGCGTCGAACCCGGCGGACACGAGCATGAACTGCGGCGCGAAGGCGTGCGCTTGCGGAAGAAAGGCGCCCTCGAAGGCCTCCCGGTACTCCCGGTCGCCTGCGCCGGGCAGAAAGGGCAGATTCAACGTCGTGCCGACGCCCGCGCCGACGCCGCGCTCATCCGCATATCCCGTCCCGGGATACAGCGTCGCCGGATGCTGATGAAAACTGCAATAAAACACGCGGGGGTTGTCCTCGAACGAGTGCTGCGTGCCGTTGCCGTGGTGAACATCGAAGTCGAGGATCAGAACGCGGTCCAGACCGTGACGGTCCAGCAGATGTCGCGCGGCGACGGCGACGTGGTTGTAAAGGCAGAAACCCATCGAGCGGTCGCGCTCCGCGTGATGTCCCGGCGGACGCACGGCGCAGAACGCATTGTCCAGCCGTCCCGCGACGACGTCCTCCACGGCGCCGATCACGCCCCCCGCCGCAAGCCGCGCGACCTCCTCTGATCGCGGACCGATCGCGCTGTCCGCGCAGTCGATCCGCGAGGCGCCGCGCCGGCAGGCGTCCTTCAACCGGTCGAGGTACGCGGCGTCATGATTCGACCGCAGCGCCGCGTCGTCAGCCGCCTGAGCTTTAAGGAGAATGCACTTCGGCGCCAGCTCCAGCCGGTCGAGGTAACGACGGATCGCGCGAAGGCGATCCGGGCGCTCCGGATGTCCGGGACCGGTCTCGTGTTCGAGAAAGAGATCGTCGAGCAGCAATCCTGTGCGCGCCATCCCTCTTGCTCCCGCGCAACCATCTTACCCCTGATGCGCCCGCACGTCGCTGTGATGATCCGCCTCGGCGGTCAGCGGCGCGCTGTCGTGGACGACCACCCGCCCGACGCGCCGCCGCGCAAGGTATTCGTCCCAGGCGCGCCCGGCCGCCGGTTCGATGTGAACGAGAAGGCGGACGCCGGGCATCTGCTCGTGCAGTCCGGCCTCGATCCGGTGGGACAGATCGTGCGCCCAGCGGACGGTGCGGTCGCCCTCGACCATCAGGTGGATGTCAACGTGGCGGTCGGTGCCCGCCCCGCGCGTGCGGACGCCGTGAATCTCGACGAATTCCTCGCGGAACCGGTCAAGCACGTCCGTGATGCGGCGGACGTCCTCGTCCGGAAGGGCGGTGTCCATCAATTGCCGGAATCCGGGACGGACGATCCGCCACCCCAGGCGCATCAGGTACGCGCCGAGCACCAGCGCGACGATCGCGTCCACCTGGTCCGCGGCGCGCCATCCGGCGGACAGGCCCGCCTTCGACAGCGCCAGGCCCGCCGCAAGCCCGAGCGTGATCCAGACGTGGGACCGCAGATGCATCGCCTCCGCGTACACGAGGGGCGAGCAGGTTCGGTCCGCGAGGCGGATCACATACCGCGACACGCCCCAGTAAAGCGCCGCCGCCGCGAGCATGATGCCGACCGTGACCGGCTCCGGTCGCGGGTCCGCGTCGACGAGCCCGAGCAGCACGCCCGCCGACTTGAACAACGCCCACCCCCCCGTTACGAAGACGAATCCGCCCTCGACGATCGCGCCCAGGCTGTCGTACTTGCCGTGTCCGTAAGGGTGGTCCCGGTCGGCCGGGCGCGAGGCGATGATGACGAGAAAGTAAGCGATCAGGGAATCCAGAAGATCGGCGCCGGTGTGCAATCCCTCCGCGGTAACGCTGATCAGCCCGAAGGCGACGCCGACGCCGATCTCCGCGGACGCGACCACCGCGGTCGTCAGAATGCAAAGCGTGACGGCGCGGCGTCGCAGAAGGTTCGTCGCGTCGCTGCTGCCGCCGGATTCCGACCGGTCGCCCGCCGGGGCGCTCGCATGCTGGCCGTGAACGTGGATCATGACGTGACGCGCCTATCCTTGAACCCCGCGGCATTGTCAAGTCGCCGCCGGACGCGCCGAGCGGTGCAATTTCACAAAACGCTCCCGCTTTCGAGTCTCCTGAATCTCCGCCTGACTCCGGTGCAACACGCTTCGCCGACGGTCCCGCAGGATCGTCGGGCGCATTCGCCTCAATCCCGAAGGGACTGCGGCCTCCAGCCCAAGGTTGGACGCCGAAGGCGGCCT
>JAJVHU010000068.1 GCA_022072505.1 Phycisphaerae bacterium | reverse complement strand
CTCGACGGTCCGCGTGACCTTCACCCCGCTCGACGAAAACGGCGACCCCCTCGAACCGCGCCCCCGCCGCGCTCGTATCATGGACGATGGCCGCGGCAAAGCCTCGCTGCCCGACTGCCCCGCGGGCCGCGTGACCGTCTGCGTCGAAGGCTGCGCGGAGAGTTTGTGTCAGGACGTGGAGTGTCCGTGAGGACGATGGGCTGCGCGGAGTCGCTCTGTCGGGAGGTGAAGTGCCCGTAAGGACGATGGGCTGCGCGGAGTCGCTCTGTCGGGAGGTGAAGTGCCCGTAAGGACGATGGGCTGCGCGGAGTCGCTCTGCCGCGAGGTGGAGTGCCCGTGAGGACGATGGGCTGCGGGGAGTCGCTTTTCCGCGAGGCGCCCGTGAGGACGGGGGTTCAGCGGAGAGGGTCGAGGGTTCGGGGTTCAGCGGAGAGGGTCGAGGGTTCGGGGTTCAGGCGTGAGGGTCGAGGGTTCGGGGTTCAGCGGTGAGGGATCGGGGTTCGGGAATCAGGGTTGGGGAATCCGCAGAGGGGCGCAGAGATGCGCAGAGGCGTGCCGCTTGCCGCTCGTAGCTTGCCGCTCCGTAGCTTGCGGTTTGGAGCGCGTGACAGGGGGCAAGCCGCCCGGCTGAGTTCAGGCGGCGGTGGGCTACCCGCCTGTTGAAGACCTCGCGATCGGCTTTCGTGATACCGGTTTTTTCCCGGAGCAATTCGCCTCCCGGAGGGAGGCGTTACCCTGTTTCAACGGGCTGCTGATCCTCGACGTCGCCCGGCCCCCGACGCCGATCGTGCTGAAGTTCTCGGGGGATGTCCGTAAAGGCGCGCGGGGTCAGTCCTTGGCGCCGACGTCTTCTGTGAACACCCACTCCACGAGGTCGTTCTCCTCGTTCTCGTGATGGCGAACGTAACTGAGGAGGGCGACGACGCGGTCGGACCAGTCCAGGACGAGGAGGTGGTCCTCCGGGCGCAACTGGCCGAGCCGCAGGTGCAGCTCGCGCAGAAGCGTCTCGAACTGGCGGTGCTCGGTGCGCAGACGGTCGACGCGACGGGACCAGCCCGGTCGCCGCTCGACCACGGCGGTCAGGTAGCCCTCCCGCTCCTCAAGCGCCATGTGTTGCAGCAGATGCGCGCGAAACCGCTCGAAGGCCTCCTCGACGTGCCTCAACCAGGGTCCAAAGTTGTCCCGAGGGCGTTCCGCGATGCGTTGATGCAGCCGGACGGCGAATTCCTCGACCTTGTGATGTTCGCGGCGGATACGTTCCGCCAGATCGACGGTAGCGGTCATGTCGGCTCCTCCCTCCCGGGCCGGCTCGCGAGGCATCCACCGCGGCCTCCGGTCGGTCAGCCCGATCAAGAAAGAGAGCAGGAGTCGTGCCAGTCGAGGCGCCCGAAGGCGCTAACTGCCGCGGGATGCTGGAAAACGGACCGGGGAGGAAAAGGGGACGGGGTGAGGACAGGGGGTCCGGCGGCTGGCATCGGAATTGCAGGCATTCACCAGCGACAAGACGCGGTCATTGCCCCGGGACGGCAGCATCATGAGGTCAAGCGACGACGCCTGTCGCCGAGGATCCCGACCGCAAGGAAAGAGGCCAACATGATACAGGAAACCGAGACACATCCCGTCCCGCGCGTGCGCGGAGCGGCGCTGCTGCGTGATCCGCTGATGAACAAGGACTCGGCGTTCACCTGGCCGGAGCGGCGGGCGCTGGGGCTGGAGGGGCTTCTGCCTCCGCACGTGCTGACGATCGACCAGCAGGTCGCCCTGGAACTCGAACACCTTCGGGCGAAGAAGGACGATCTTGAGAAGTACATCGGGCTTGCGGCGCTGCAGGACCGGAACGAGACGCTTTTCTACCGGGTGCTGATTGACAACCTCGCGGAGCTGATGCCGATCGTGTACACGCCGACGGTGGGTCGGGCGTGCCAGCTTTACAGCCACATCTGCCGGCGCTACCGCGGATTGTGGATCACGCCGAACGACTCGAACCGGATCCCGGAGTTGCTGCGGAACGCGTCGCGGCGCGACGTGCGCCTCATCGTCGTGACGGACAACGAGCGCATCCTTGGGTTGGGGGACCAGGGGGTGGGCGGGATGGGCATCCCGGTGGGGAAGCTGGCGCTTTACAGCGCGGCGGCGGGCGTTCACCCGTCGAAGTGCCTGCCGATCAGCCTCGACGTGGGCACGAACAACTCCGATCTGTTGAACGACCCGTGTTACTTCGGGCTGCGCCACCGACGTCTGCGCGGACAGGCGTACGAGGAATTCGTGGAGGCGTTCGTTCAGGCCGTGGTGGACGTGTTCCCGAAAGCGCTGTTGCAGTGGGAGGACTTTCACAAGGAGACGGCGTTCCTGCTGCTGGACCGCTATCGCAAGCGGTTGCCGTCGTTCAACGACGACATTCAGGGGACGGCCGCCGTGGCGCTGGGCGGGATTCTCGCGCACCTCGGACACCTGGGGGAGCGTCTCGAGGATCAGCGCATCCTTTTCTTCGGATCCGGCGCGGCGGGGGTGGGGATCGGGCGGCTGATCCGGTCGGCGATGCGGGAGCGCGGGGCGTCCGAGGAGACGATCGCGCGTTCGATGATCTTCGTGGACACGCACGGACTGCTGCACGAAGGCCGGGATGTCCGCGAGGAGCACAAGCGCGCGTTCGCCCTGTCGGGGGGCGCGATGCGGCACTTCGAACTGGGCGAGGCGGATGCGGCGGACCGCGTGGCGATCGTGCGGAAGACGCGACCGACGATCCTCATCGGGACGACGGCGACGCCCGGCGAATTCAGCGAGCCGATCATCCGTGAGATGGCGCGGCATGCACGGCGTCCGCTGATCATGCCTTTCAGCAATCCGACGTCGAAGGCGGAATGCACGCCGGCGGAGGCGATCCGGTGGACGGACGGGCGGGCGGTGGTGGCGACGGGCAGTCCTTTCGCGCCGGTGGAGCACAACGGGCGGACCCACGTCATCGGGCAGGGGAACAACGTGTTCGTCTTCCCGGGCGTGGGGCTGGGGTGCATCGTGTCGGAAGCGCACGAAGTGACGGACGCGATGTTCCTCGTCGCCGCCAAGGCGCTGGCGTCCTGCGTGAAGCCCGAGCGGCTTGACGCGGGCGCCGTCTATCCGGATCCGTCGGAACTCCGGGACGTGTCGTTCCGGATCGCCTGTCAGGTGATCCGCGAGGCGCAGGCGGACAAGTGCGGGAAGTGGCTGCACGAGGATCTGATTGAGAAGGCGGCGGCGGAAGCGATGTGGTATCCGCAGTATGCGACGCTGGTTCATGAGAAATAAGTCGTCGGCCGCGCGGCGCGGCGGGAGCGAGGGCGATGTCCGCGGAGCGAATTCTGGTGATCGATGATGATCCGGACGTGTGCGACGCGCTGCGCATGATGCTGGAGCCGTGCGGATACCGGGTGACGTGCTGCCCGACGGGGCCGGAGGGGGTGGCGCGGCTGCATGCGGAGACTCCGGACCTGCTGCTGCTGGACATCATGCTGGCGTCGCCGACGGAGGGGTTTCACATCGCGTACGAGCTGCGCCGGGATGAGCATCTGCGCGACCTCCCGATCATCATGATCTCCTCGATCGGGAAGAAGCTGGGGCTGGACTACGCCCGGGAGGTCGGCTCGGATTATCTGCCGGTGGAGGAGTTTCTCGACAAACCGCTGGATGCGGCGACGGTGCGCGGCGTGGTGCGAAAAGCGCTGGACCGCCGAGCGCGATCGCCCGCTTGCGCTCCTTGACGCGATCGCTGTCGGACACAAGCCGCCGTCAGGACCGCGGAGCGCGTCGGAGGTCCGGGATCATGTCTTCAGGCGGCCGGATGTGGGAGCGGTTCTACCCCCGCGGAGATCTGCGTTCGCGCGTGCTGGTGGATCTGGTGCGCCGGCAGTGGCTAATTCACTGGCGCTGGATCATCGTCGCCGCGACGCTTGTCCTGCTGGTGATCGATCGACAATTGCTTCCTCATGCGGAACGGCCGAACGCGGTGCTGGTCTGCGCGCTTGTGCTGGGCGCGGCGAACGCGGCGTGGCTGGCGCTTCAGTCCGGGCTTTCACTTCCTGACCGGTCGGTTTCGCTGGGACCGGCACTGCTGCGCAAGGTCGTACTGCTGACGAACGCGCAGATGCTGGTCGATCTGGGGTTGCTGAGCGTTCTGCTGCGGTACACGGGCGGCGTGGAGAACCCGCTCGTTGTTTTTTACCTGTTTCACGTCGTGCTGGCGGCGCACCTGCTTCGCCCCGCAAACGCGCTGTTGCAAGGGCTGGCCGCGTGGGCTCTTTACAGCTTCGTCATCGTTGGAGAGTGGGCGGGATGGCTGACGCCGCATTACGCCTTTCTGCCGGCGCTGTCAGGGTCCGGGATGCATCAGGACGGGGCCTGCGTGGTGACGGCGGTCGGGGCGCTGGGCGTGGCGGTGAGCGGGTGTCTGCTGTCGATGACGCGTGTTTCGCTTCAGGTGGACGCGCACGAGCAGGCGCTGGAGACGGCGCACCGGGATCTTCAGGCGAGTTACCGCTCGATCGAGAAGATTCAGGAGCAACGGGCCCGTTTCACGCGGACGGCGGCGCACCAGCTCAAAAGCCCGGTGGCGGCGGTGCAAACGCTGGCCGGGTTGATCCGTGACGGCATTGCGGACGGCGATCAGGCGCGCGGCGTCGCGGAGCGCATCATCCGCCGCTGCCGCGCCGCGACGCAGCAGGTCGAGGAGCTGCTGACGCTGGCGCGGGTCGAGCAGTCCTCGCCGCAGCGTCACCGGACGGCGCGGGCGGACGCGGGGCGCGTCCTCGCCTCGGTTGTGGAGCGCTTCAGCGAGGTCGCCAACCTGAAAGGAGTTCGACTGAGCGCGGACGATCGCGCATTTTCGCACCGTCGGGCGGCGGTGGATGAGCGCGACCTCGAGGATTGCGCGGGCAACCTGCTGGACAACGCGATCAAGTACACCCCGGCGGGAGGGACGGTGACGGTGGCGACGCGGGAGCTGGCCGAAGGCCTTGAGATCCAGGTCGCCGACACCGGCATAGGAATTGCAGAAGAAACCTACGAGGAGCTCTTTGAGCCCTTCCGCCGCGGTCACACGGCGCTGCAATCCGGCGCGCCCGGGTCCGGGCTGGGACTGGCGATCGTCCGGGAGGTGCTGGAGCAATCCGGCGGGCGCTGGACCGTGACGTCCCGGCTGGCGGAGGGAACGACGGTGGCGCTGGTCTTTCCCTGGGCGCGGGACGAGGGAGAAAGGTCATGAGCGCACGAATCCTGAATCGCGGCGAGTTGTTGCGCCTGATCGACGAGGCCGCTTGCGACCGGCGCCTGATCGGACCGATGCGCCGCGGCGAGCACGCTTTCTACGAGGCGGCGAACCGGGCCGCTGAACTCGATCTCGAAGGTCCGCCGTGTGTTTACAGTCCGAAGAACCACTTTTTTCCTCCCGAGGAAACACTGCTGACGTTCGAGCGGAAAAGCCGGTCGTTCGTCACGCGCACGGTTCGACACGAGACGTCGACGGCCCTGGTCGCGGTCCGGCCTTGCGAGGTTCACGGCATCCGCCTGCTGGATCATGTGTTCGGCGCCGCGCCCTCGGACGAGGGGTACCTCGCGCGCAGGCGTGCGACGTTCATCATCGCCCTGGATTGTTTCCGCCCCTGCCGGGACGAGGCGTTCTGCGGCGATCTCGGAACGAACACCGCGCACCTCGGGTTCGACCTGATGATCCGGCGTTTGTCGGATGCCGAGGACGAACCCCGCGGGGCGGAGCGTTTTGAGTTGACCTCTGCGACGGAAGACGGGGCGTCGCTGCTTTCGCGGACGCGCCTCGGGCGCGCGGCGGATCGTGACGACCTTGACGCAGCGCGCGCTTACGATCACCGCAAAGCCGCGGCGTTTCCGCGCCGACTGGCGTGCGAGGCGGATGATCTTCCGGACGTTGCGCAGCGCGGGTACGCGTCGGACATCTGGGAGCGCACCGCCGCGCGATGTTATTCCTGCGGGAGCTGCAACCTCGCCTGTCCGACCTGCTACTGCTTCAACCTGCGCGACGAGGTCAGCCTCGACGGGAAATCCGGCGCGCGGGTCCGGGAGTGGGACGGGTGCCAGTTGCGCGAGTTCGCCCTCGTCGCGGGCGGACACAACTTCCGGGCGGCGCCGGCCGAGCGGCTGCGGCACCGCGTGATGCGCAAGGCGAGTTGGATTGCGCAGCGGACGGGGTTGCCCGGATGCGTCGGATGCGGGCGGTGCGACCGCGTCTGCACGGCGAAGATCAGCCTTGTCGAGATTCTCAACACGCTCGCCCGGGAGCAGGATCATGACCACGCTGGACACACTTGAACTGAGGGAAACCAGGGATCCTTATGAACCGGCCGTCGCCCGTCTGATCGAGACGGAGCCGCTGACGGAGTTGGAGCGGCTTTTTGTCTTCGAGCCGTCGGACGGGCAGGCGCTGGGACATCGGCCGGGGCAGTTCGTGCAGGTCTGGATCCCCGGGGTGGGCGAGGCGCCGATCTCGATCTGCTCGTCGCCGACCCGCGGACGGACCTTCGAGTTGTGCGTGCGGCGCGTCGGCGAAGTGACCTCGCACCTTCACCGTCTGACCGCCGGAGAGGAGATCGGCGTTCGCGGACCGCTGGGCAACGGCTTCGACATGACGGTGATGCAGGGGGGGAACGTGCTCGTCATCGCGGGCGGGCTGGGTCTGGCGCCGGCGCGATCCGTGATCGAGTACGTGCTTGATGAGCGCGCCCGGTTCGATGAGTTTCACGTGCTTTACGGGGCGCGATCGCCGGCGGAGCTTCTCTTCCGTCACGATCTGATCCGGTGGCGCCACCGTGCGGCGATCCACCTGCTCGTAACGGTGGATCGTCCGGACGAGCAGTGGCGCGGGCGCAGCGGCGTGGTCACGAAGCTCTTTGCGGACCTGCCGCGCCTGAACCCGGAGCGGACCTGCGCGGTCGTGATCGGTCCGCCGGTCATGTTCAAGTTCGTCGTGGTGGAGTTGCTTGCCCGCGGCATCCCGCAGGACCGGATCTTCTGCTCGCTTGAGCGGAGAATGCGCTGCGGCATCGGAAAATGCGGACACTGCCAGATCAACGCGGACTACGTCTGCGTGGACGGGCCCGTGTTCACGTACGAACGCATGCGCGAGCTCCCGGAGGCCGTCACATGAAACCGCGCGTTGCCGTATTCAGCCTGACGAGTTGCGAGGGATGTTCGCTGGCGATCCTCGAGCTGGAGAACCAGCTCCTTCAGATTCTCGGAGCGGTGGACCTCGTCAACTTCCGCGAGGGCATGACCGAGCGGAGTTGGGACATTGACGTCGCCTTCGTCGACGGCGCGGTCTCGACGCCTCATGATGAGGAGGAGATCCGGCGCATCCGCGAGCACTGCGGGACGCTGGTGGCGATCGGGGCGTGCGCCTGCCTTGGCGGCGTGAACACGCTGAAGCACGATCCCGCGCGACCGGATTACCGGCGCGTCGTTTACGGCGATCGGGCGGACTGGTTTCCGACGACGCGGGCGCGTCCGCTCAGCGCCGTCGTGAAGGTGGATGCCGAGCTTCCCGGGTGTCCGATGGTCAAGGAGGAGTTCCTCGAACTGGTCCGGTGTCTGCTGAACGGGCGGCCGTTCCGGCTGCCGGCGAACCCGGTCTGCACCGAGTGCAAGAAGCTCGGGAATCCGTGTTTGTATGAGCGCGGCGAGATCTGCCTGGGTCCGCTGACGCGGGCCGGATGCCGGGCGATCTGCCCGTCGTTCGGATCGGCGTGCGAGGCGTGCCGCGGGCTGGTGGACGGCGACGCGCTGCGGGCGGGGCGGGAGGTCTTCAGCACGCAGTACGTCGTTCCCTGGGAGAAGGTCGTCGCGCGGCTGCGGCTTTACGGCGCCTATCCTGAAAGCGCGGAACCCGTCGCGGCGGCGGTCGCGGGAGGCGCGTCATGAGAAACGTGAAGATCGACGTCAAGCAGATCACTCGGGTCGAGGGACACGGCAACATCAGCGTGCGCGTCCGCGACGGCGCGATCACGCACCTGGAGCTGGCGATCGTGGAGAGCCCGCGGTTCTTCGAGGCGTTTCTGCGCGGACGGCCTTATCACGAAGCCCCGCACATCACCTGCCGCATCTGCGGCATCTGCTCGGTCGGACACACGACCGCGTCGGTGCGCGGGATCGAGGCCGCCTGCGGCATCGCGCCGAGCGAGCAGACCGTCCTGCTGCGCAAGCTCGCCTTGTTCGGCGAGCACATTCAAAGCCACGTTCTTCACCTTTATTTTCTGGCGGTTCCCGACTTCCTCGGCGTCGGGTCCGTCATCCCCCTGGCGCGGACCCACCCCGACGTCGTGCAGCGGGCGCTGCGCATGAAAAAGCTGGCGAACGACTTGTGCGCGATCGTCGGCGGGCGGCACATCCACCCGATCAGCCTCCAGGTCGGCGGGTGTACGCACCTGCCCCGCGAGGCGGAACTGCGCGAGATGAAGGAGCGTCTCGCGGACGCCCGGGGCGACCTCGATGAGACGATCCGCCTGTTCCACGCGTTGAAGTTCCCGCAACTCGACCGACCCACCGAATACGTGTCTCTCCGCAGCCGCGGCGCGGGCGAGTACGCCTTGTACGAGGGCGACATCGTCTCGACGCTCGACCCGCGCCCGACCTCGCCTCAGCAGTACCGGACGCGCGTGCGCGAGGAGGTCGTCCGGCATTCGGCCGCAAAGCACTGCTCGTCGCCGAATTCGCCGGCGTATGCGGTCGGGGCGCTGGCGCGGTTCAACAACAACGCCGCGCTGCTTCACCCCGCGGCGCAGACGGCCGCAAGGCAACTCGGACTGACGGCGCCGTGTCACAACCCGTTTCACAACAACACGGCCCAGCTCGTCGAGACCGTCCACGCCGTGGAAGCGTCGATCGAACTGATTGACGAGCTTCTCACCCGGGGGACGGCGCCCGAACCGCTCGCGCGGCCGACGCGCTTCGGAACCGGCGTCGGCGCTGCTGAAGTCCCGCGCGGACTGCTCTTTCACGAGTACACGGTGAACGACGAGGGCGACATCGAGGCCGCCAACCTGATCATCCCGACCGGACAGAACCTCGCGAACATTGAGGAGGACATGCGGGCGCTCGTTCCGCGGTTGCTGGCGACGGGCGTGGACAAGGAGTCGATGACGCTTCATCTTGAGATGCTCGTCCGGGCTTACGACCCCTGCATCTCCTGCGCGACGCACTTCCTGAACGTGCGCTGGGAGGACTGACCCGTGAACCGATCCGCGAGCAATCCCGGCACGCGGAATCGCGACGGGATCGAGCGATCGCGCGGGCGCACGGTGGTTCTCGGTTGCGGCCGGTGGTCGATGGGCGACGACCAGGCCGGTCTGCGCGTCGCCGAGAGGCTTCGCGGGATGCTCCCTCCCGATGTCCGCGTGATGGCGGATGAGAATCCCGGCGTCGCGCTGCTGTCCACGGTGGATCCGCGGGATCATCTGATCATCATCGACGCCGCCCCCGCCGACGACGCGCACCCCGCGGGAACGTACACGGTCGTCACTCCGAACCGCCTGATCGAGACGGCGGCCGAAGGCGGCTCGACGCATCAGGTGGGGGTTCGCGTCGGCCTCACGATCCTTGCCGCGCTCGGAACTCTCCCGCGTCGCGTGAGTATTTTTGCGTTATTCGGACGGAGTTTTCGACGGTCACTCCAGATGAGCCCGGAAGTCGCCGCGGCGGTGGAGGCGGTGGCGGAACGCGTCGTGCAGGAGGTTTCTGCACCGGTGAGAGGAGAACAATCATGCACGAGCTGACGCTGGCGGCAGCGCTCGCTGAACTCGCCGAGCAGGAAGCGCAACGATGCCGCGTTTCCCGCGTCGTCCGGCTTCATGTTCGCGCGGGCGTCTTTCGCCAGGTCAGCCCCGACCTGCTGAGAGATGCCTTCGCCCAGGTGCGGCGCGGGGCGTTTGCGGACGCGGAGTTGGACATCACCGTCGCGATGCCCGCGGTTCATTGCCTGCACTGCGGCGCGGGAGAGGCGTTCAGTTCATTCACGGCGCATTGCCGCGTCTGCGGCTCGGCGGACGTCGAGGTTCGCGGGGGCGACGAGCTGGAGCTGACCGGGATGGACGCGATGGAGGCGGATGATCGTGAAACCTGCGCCATCGGTGGAGGGTGCGAAAATGACCGGACATATTGAAATCCTTCGGCGCAGCCTGCTGGAAAAGAACGATCGCTCCGCCGCGGAGAACCGGGCGCTGCTGTCCCGCAAGGGTCTGGCCGCGATCAACGTGCTCGGCGGCGCGGGAAGCGGGAAGACCGCGATCCTCGAGGGCTTGCTGCCGGGTTTGCGGCTGCGCGGTTGTCGGTCCGGGGTTCTCGAGGGCGATCTGGCGACGACGCGCGACGCCCAGCGGATCGCCGCGCTGGACGTGCCCGTCGTGCAGCTTCTGACGGAAGGCGGATGTCACCTGACGGCGGAACTCGTCCGCGCCGGGCTCGCCCGCCTGCCGCTGGACGAGTTGGACGTTGTGTTCATCGAGAACGTGGGCAATTGCGTCTGTCCGGCGAACTTCGATCTCGGCGAGCATGCGCGGCTCGTCGTCCTCAGCGTGGCGGAAGGCGACGACAAGCCCGCGAAGTACCCGCACATGTTCGCGACCGCGGACGCGATCGTCTTCGCCAAGATGGACCTGCTGGCGCGAACGCCTTTCAACCCCGACCGCGCGACGCGGGACATCCGCGCTCTGAACGCGCAGGCGCCGATTTTCCGCACCAGCAGCGACGACCCGACCTCGTTCGAGCCTCCGGAGTGGTGGATTCTCGATGAAGTGCGCCGGGTCCGCGCCGCGGAAGCGCCGTCTTCAATGACGCGCGTCGCCGCGGGAACGCGCTAACGACGACGTTCGTACGCCACGCGGTGGATCGGACGACCCTCGCGCTGGTAGATGACCTCGAAGTTCGTGCCCGCCCAGTCCTCGCCCGGTCCGAACCGCGGATCGTCGAACTCGATCTCCTGCAATTGCGGGCGGGGGTCGAGGCGCTCCCGGATCCACGCGAAATACTCCGCGTGATCGGTCTGAATCAGCCAGCGCCCCCCCGGCTGCGTACAACGCACGGCCGCCTCAATGAAAGGCGACTGAAAAAGACGCCGCTTGTGATGCCGCTTCTTCGGCCACGGATCCGGGTGATACACGTGCAGGGCGGTCAGACACGCCTCCGGGAGGTTCGTCTGAACGAACACCGAGGCGTCGGTCCGAACGACGCGGACGTTGTCCACGCCCCACCGCGCCATCCGGTCCGC
Organism: Phycisphaerae bacterium; assembly: GCA_022072505.1. GTDB lineage: Bacteria > Planctomycetota > Phycisphaerae > UBA1845 > UBA1845 > JABWBH01. The sequence goes on along the minus strand of JAJVHU010000068.1, from coordinate 10,526 downwards.
CGCATACCGGCTGATCTTGTTCGCCCACTCAATCCCGACCAGCCGCACGTCCGGGCGGCTGCGGGCGCGGTGCAGAAGAAACCGCCCCTTTCCGCAGCCGATCTCCAGCTCCAGCGGCCCGGGAGCGGCGAACCACGCCAGCGGATCCACCACGACGCCCGCTTCCGGCGCGGGCATGAGAACGTCGTCAATGCTCAGCGCTCGCCGCACGGTTCCGCCTCACTCGCCGCCGCCGACGTCCAACTGGAACACAATCACCTCGCGGTCGATCCGCTCGAACCGGAGGCGTTCGACGTAGCCCGCGGCTTCCTTGTAATTCGGCTCTCCCGGGCGGTCGCCGATCAGTTCGCTTTCGCGCATGAGGAAGTAAGGCTTCGCCGCCCTCGTGCGCGGGCGGCATTCCGACGGCGCCTCGATCCAGTAAAACGCCCGCCCGCTGTAAAGCGCGGTGTCGGGGAACTCCTGCCGTCCGAGGACAAAAACCGGCTCGCCCTCGGGCACGACGGCGTCGATCTTCGCAGCGGCGGCGCGCTGGGAGTCGGACTTCTCGCGCCCCTCCCACCAGACGTTGGACATCACCGGTTTGCAGCCTGCCGCGACGAGGATCAACCCCATCACCGACGCGCGCGCGTCCGCGCCTCGCCGCGAGACGACGGAAAACCCTCCCGTGATGAGACACGCTGCGCTCAGGATGAACCAGCTTCCCGCGGTTCCGAGCGACACCTCGCCGATCCTCAATTGCGGACGCATCGCCAGAATCGCACCCGCGATCAGCGCCAACGCGCCGACCCCGAGGATGAAAACCCGCAGTCCGTGCAACGCCGCCGCGATGCCTCGTTCAACCTTCGCGACCACCGCCCCGTCGGCGGATGCCCGCCGTGAACGCATCATCAGGTGAGCCGCCAGCAGGAAAAGCAGCGGAAACAGCGGCAACGTGTACCGCGCCGACTTCGCCGGCGCGATCGCCAGGAAGATCAGGTTCGGCACGAGCATCAGCAGCAGGAACTCGGCTCGGGGGTCCGCGGCCGCGGCGATCCACCAGCGCCGAACCGCGGCGGCGAAGCGCTTCAACGCGCTCGAGGATGACGCCGACGCCTCGCCCGCCGCACCCTCGGCCGCCGACGCGATCACAAACAACGTTCCCGGAAGCCCCACCACCGCGACGATCAGCGGAAAGAGCGGAACCTGAAGCAGATCCGCAAGACCGGGCGCCAGGCGATGCACGACCTCGCTGCCCGCGGCCGTCCCGACGCGCCTGCCCCCCGCGAACTTGAGCACCGCGAGAAGCCACGCCGTCAGCGCCGTCATCGACGCCGCCAGTCCGACGACCTGCCCCGGCGCGATCCCCCACCGCCACGTCCGTCGCACGCGCGCGTACGTCAGCAACCCCAGCCACATGAAGATCAGCGAGTGCGGCGCCTTCCACATCGCCGCGGCCGTCGCCGCCGCGTACGCCCCGATCCACGCCGCGAACGAGGCCCCGCCGGCTCGCGTCAGCGCAACGTAGACCAGTACGAACATCAACGCGACGAAGAACGTAAACGGCATGTCCAGCTCGGCGCGGAACCCGTAATCCAGGACCGTCACGTTCGCCAGGGTGAACGCCGCCGCCGCCCGCCCGACGTCCGCGCCGCCCCAGCGCCGCCCGATGACGTAGAGCCCGAGCACGAGCAGCGTCGCGCACACCGCGGACGGCAGGCGCGCCACCTGCTCGTCGAAGCGCCCCAGCCCGCGAGCAAGGAGCGAGGTCGTCCACGCATAAAGCGGCGGTTTGTTCACGTAGGAGCGGTGATGCACCGTCGGCATCGACGGTCCGCCGCGCTCGACCATCTCGTAGGCGACCAGCGCCCGAAGCCCCTCCGTCTCGATGTAGTCAAACCGCGACTGATGAACGAAGAACATCAAGGCGCAGGTCAGCGTCAGCACGAGCATGTCCCGCGCCGCCCCCTCCGCGTCCCCGCAGTCGCGGTCATGTATCTGGTCGTTCATCCTCGGTCTGCAGCGCCAACGCCCGAACCCCCCGCCCGCGCCACCTTCGATCGTCGCGGGCGGGGCATGCGCGCGGCGAAGCGGCGGATTGTATCGGACCTGCCGCGTTCGGCCACGCCTTTGTGCGCCGCGGCCCCCTCACGGTATGATGGAAGCCCACCCTCGACGTGCAAGGAGAGAAAAGGCATGAAACGCGCAACCCTGATCGGACTTGCGGCGAGCTTCAGCGTCGCCCCTTTCTGTCACGCCACCTGGTCGATCGTCATCGTCGACACCCGCACCGGGGAGATCGCCATCGGATCCGCCACCTGCCTGACCAGCTTTGACCTGCTGGCGATCACGCCCGTCGTGCGCGTCGGCGTCGGCGGCGCGGTCGTGCAGGCGGCGGGGGACTTCTCCGGCGTCCGTCGTCCGATCATCCGCCGTGAATTCCTCAACGACAGCACTGCGAAGGAAATCCTCGACGTCATGTCGCGCATCAGCGGACACGAGGATCGCCAGTTCGGCATCGTCGACGCCCGCGGCGGCGCGGTTTCCTTCACCGGTAGCCGCAACGGCGCGCACGCCTCCGGACGCATCGGGCGGGACGGAACGCTGGTCTGGGCCGTGCAGGGCAACGTCATCACCGGGCGTCCCGTCATCCGCGAGATGCACCGCGAGATCCTCAAAGGCGACGGCGACCTCGCCGAACGCCTGATGCTCGCGATGGAGGCGGCCTACCGGATGGGGGGAGACGGCCGCTGCTCCTGCTCGGACAACGATCCGGACGGCTGCGGCGCGCCGCCCCCGGAATTCAAGAAAACCGCTGACATCGGCTACATGCTCGTCGCACGACTCGGTGACGTGGACAGCGACCTCTGCGACCGCAACGGTTGTGCGCGCGGCGACTACTTCATGACGTTTAACGTCGCCTTCCAGCAGAACGACAGCCCGGACCCCGTCCTTCAGCTTCGCGCCTTGTATGACGACTGGCGCGGCGAGTTGCTCACCCAGCCGGACGGCATTCAGTCGCAGACACGCATCGACCCGCGCGACGACGCCTACGTCCTTCACATCGCCCTGCGCAACTGGCAGGGCGTGCCGATCGACTCCGGCGTCGAGAGCGTGATCGTCGAGCACGCCCCGGACAGCGCCGGCGCCTCCGACATCGGACCGGTCGTCGCGCTCGGCGGCGGCGAGTACGAAGCCCTCCTGACCCCCAACGAGCGCACCGGCGTCGACCGTTTCGTCATCACGATCGACGCTGGCGCAAGACCGGTCACGCTGTCACCCTACCCCGTCTTGAAGGATCCCTGCGGCGTGCTCGTCGATGCGACCCGCGCCAAGCTGAACGACAACGGCAAGCTGAAGATCGCCGCGCACCTCTCCGACGCCTCCGGCGCGCCCGTCCCGGATCACGAAGTCATCATCAGGATCCCGCGCTTCAACGCCGATCCGGTCGAGGTCAGCTTCGGACCGTCGGACGAGTCCGGCCGCGTGCGCGGCAAATTCAGCCGCGGCGCCGGCGACTACCTCGGCTCGGTGCAGGCCGTATTCCCCCCGGAACCCGGCGGACAATGCCTCGACCCGGACCTCCCCGGTCAGCGCCTCCGCAGCCGCCGCGTCCGCATCGACTGATCCCGGGACTCGACCCTGATGATCCCGTGAAGGTTCGCGCCCGAACCGAGCCGCGGGCTTCAGCCCGCGCGAACGATCGCCCCGTGGCGCGCCGCGACATCAAGAATGACGAAGTTAGACGTTGGTTGAACCCGCGTTTCTGAGCAAGCCGCACTCCCGACCGATCGTCACACGACCACCGCGTCCGGGGCGTTCGCGCAGTGCGGCGGTTCGCCGGATTCCTTGTACGCGCGCACGATGCGCACCACCTCCTCGGCCGCCGCGGGCTTCAGCCCGCGCGAACGATCGCCCCGTGGCGCGCCGCGACATCAAGAATGACGAAGTTAGACGTTGGTTGAACCCGCGTTTCTGAGCAAGCCGCACTCCCGACCGATCGTCACACGACCACCGCGTCCGGGGCGTTCGCGCAGTGAAGCAGTTCGCCGGATTCCTTGTACGCGCGCACGATGCGCACCACCTCCTCGGCCACCGCGGACTGCGCCTGCTCGGTGGACGCCCCGACGTGGTGCGTGCCGTATACGTGCGGGATTTTCGGGATCGGATCCCTGAACTCGCGCTCGCTGGCGGCCGGCTCGATTTCGTAGACGTCCATCGCCGCCCCGGCGAGCCTCCCGGATTCGATCGCGTCCGCCAGCGCTTCCTCGTCCACGATCCCGCCGCGGGCGCAGTTGATCACGTACGCCGTCGGCTTCATCCGCGCAAGCTGCGCTCGGCCGATCATGTGCTTCGTATCCGCCCCGCCGGGCACGTGCAGCGTCACGAAGTCTGACGACTCCAGCAACTCGTCGAACGAGACCTTCCGCACGCCGAACTCCCGCTCCGCCCGCTCGTTCGGCACGACGTCGCTGTAAATCAGCCGCATCTCGAACGCCGCCGCGCGCTTCGCCACCTCGACTCCGATCCGCCCCATCCCGACGATCCCGAGCGTCCGCCCCTTCAGTCCGCGGGCCTTGCTGTATTCCTTCTTCTTCCAGAGCCCGTGGCGCAGATCATCCGTCTCATCCACGATCTGGCGGTCCAGCGCGATCATCAGACCGATCGTCAGCTCCGCCACCGCCACCGCGTTCATCCCCGGACAATTGCACACCCGCACCCCCGCCTCCGTCGCCGCGTCCACGTCGATCGTGTCGATCCCGCTGCCCGCCCGGATCACCAGTTCCAGCGCGGGCGCCCCGCGCAGCATCTCTCCCGTCACCTTCGTGCTGCGCACCACCAGCACGCCGCACCGCGTCTCCTTCAGCGCCGCCAGCAACGCCGCGTCCTTCAGGCCCGGCCGCTCGATCACCTCGCACCCACACGCCTTCAACCCGTCGATCCCCGACTTCTCGAACGCATCCGCAATGAGCACTTTCATAAGCGCACCCCTTTTCAATGCGCCGGATCCCGCCGCGCCGCCCGCTCGACAACGCCTCCCGCGGCGCGCAAACTCGCCCCGGCGTTCAAGGAAATTCCAAGCACGATCCGTGCCGGATGAACCGCACCCGCAAAGTCGCCTCACACCGGGCGCCAGCCTCATTCCCCGGCTGACCGTCGGGTGACGCCGCCGCTCCGTCACGGTATCATCCGCTTCATGCTCGTTCATGAGACCGTCGGACAACCCGTCATCCTGACTTACAAGGATTACTGCGCCCTGCCGAACGACGGACGGCGCTATGAAATCCTGGAGGGGAATCTGCACGTGAGCCCCGCGCCTTCGCCGTTTCATCAGATCATCATAGCGCGCCTGTTGAACATCCTTTGCGGGCACATCGAGGGAAGGTTGCTCGGTCAAGTCCTACCAGCGCCGTGTGACGTCCTCTTCGCGGATTCGACCGTCGTCCAACCTGATCTGGTTTACGTCGCCCAGGACCAGCGCGGGATCATCGGGAAGAAATTCATCCAGGGCACGCCCCGCCTTGTCGTTGAAGTGCTCTCGCCGTGGAACGCCGACTACGACGCCCAGGCAAAGCGCCAGCTCTACGCGAAGTTCGGCGTCCCGCATTACTGGATGATCGATTCCGAACCCCCCCGCATCGTGGAGCTTCGCGAGCCGAAGAACGCCGCCTACCTCACCGAGCGCACCATCACACCGCCGGACTTCTTTGACCCGACGCTCTTTCCGGGATTGAGCATCGATCTGACCACGCGCTTGGTGGAGTGAGGTCCGCTCACGACCCCGACATCCGTGTCACCCAGCGCATCCAGTCCGCAAGGTCGACGGCCCCGTCGCCCGTAACGTCTGAAGCGTCGCATCCCTCCGGAAGCTCGCCGCCCTCGCCGCTGAAGCAGTTCTGAAACGCCGCCGCATCCTTGAGGTCCACGTCGAAGTCGCCGTCCGCGTCTCCCGCCACCGCCTCGCCCGACGGCAGCAGCCGGAACGGCCGCGGCGTCACCGTCCGGCTCCGTCCGTCCGGCGTCTCCAGCGTCAACCGCAGGTGCGCCCGGTCCGACCGCGGCAGATCGTCGGCGATGCGCCACTGATGCCGCCCGTTGTTCACCGCGTCGCGCACGATCGTGATCCACGGCCCGGCCGGGCCGCTCACGCCCAGCTCGATCGTCACCGTCCCCACGTCCCCCGGCGCGGCCTGCACTTGCGCCGTCCAGTCGACGAACCTCACGGACCCCGCCCGCGCCGTCTCGCCGGAAACGAACCGCCCCCGCGCGTCCGTCCGCCCGCCCCGGAAGCTGAGCGGAAAAATCCAGTCCCGCGTGCGCGGCGAGACCTCGACGTAGCACCGCGGCCGGTTGCGCCCGCCGGAGAACTGCCCGCAGTTCTCCTCGACAATGCTGACCAGATCCGGGTAGCCGTTGTGATCCACGTCGGCGCCGGCCCGGAACGTCGAATAATCGCAGGTGTTCGCCGGCGTCGGGATCGTCGCCGCGAGCGTCCAGCCGCCCGCGCCGTCGCCCAGCCACACCTCGGTCTTCAACTCACTGAACGCCACCAGATCGCCCCGCCCGTCCACGTTCATGTCCGCGATCTGCGTCAGGCGATACCCGCCGCCCGTCGGAAGATTTCCGGAAAGGTTTTCCCACGTCGCCCCGCTCACCCACCGCCAGACCGCCAAGCCGCCACCGGACGTCGCAAAACTCAGCTCCGCGCATCCGTCTCCGTCCACGTCGCCGAGGCTGACCCCGCGCCGCCCGAGTTGCCCGCGCGCCGGCAGGTTTCCGTCCGACATCGTGAACCCGCCCGCGCCGTCGCCGAAATACACCGTGCCGTTCTGCGAGCCCGCCGCGAAGTCCGCGTTCCCGTCGCCGTTGACGTCGCCGAAAAAGAAACGCATCGCGTTGTTGCCGCCGTTGAACCCGAAACTCTGCGACCACGTTCCGTCGCCGTGGTTGCGGTACACGTGAATCCCGGAGCAGCAGCCGAACGACACCGCCCCGAGGTCCAGGTCGCCGTCGTTGTCCACGTCGGCGAAGTCCGTGTCGAACATGCCGTAGTCCTCGCCGTGGGTCGCCAGCCCGTCGTCATACGGCGTCCAGCTCCGCCCCGTGCCGTCGCCGAGCGCGACCTCGATGAGCTGGTCGCCGAAGTCGCTGGACGAGTAATTGTGGTGCATCGCGTAGCCCGCGTCGGGCAGACCGTCGCCGTCCACGTCCCCGATCGCCACCCCTCCGTAGCCGAAGTTGCCGGTTTGAAAGTGCGCCCACCCTCCCGCGCCGTCGCCGAACCACACCATCAACCCCGCCTGGTCGCTGTTGATCCGTGGCGACCCGTGGTCGCCGATGCTGACGATGTCGACGTACCCGTCAAGATTGACGTCGGCGAATTCCAGCTCCGTCGGCCCCGCCTCCATCCGCGGCACGGTCAAGCCCGACGAGGCCTCCACGTACGCAAGCTGCGCCGCCGCCCCCTGCGCCAGTGCCGCAAGGGCGACGCAGATCCCCGCTTGATGAAGCCTCGTTCGTTTCATCGACTGCCCCCCCTGAACAGGCCGCCGGGCGGCGCTGAGGCCGCGGACGGCGAGGAATCCGGCTGAATTTCCCGACGCGGTTCATTATCATAAGACGCCATGCTCGTTCACGAAACCGTCGGACGCCCCGTGGTTCTGACTTACCGGGACTACTGCGCGCTGCCGAACGACGGCAAGCGCTACGAGGTTCTGGAGGGAACCTTTCACGTGAGTCAGGCTGAGGCCGACCGAGGAGGGAGGGCGAAGGATTACAACGTGACGACGCTGACCGACCTCGCGGGCCGCGTGCTGGAGCGCGTCTTCACCACCGAGTACGGCCAGCCGATCATTCAGTCGGCTTCGTATTTCGGCGACTACGACGCCGACGGCGACGTGGACGCGACCGACGACGGCTTCCTCGGCAGCGGCCAGACCTGCTGGGGCACAGCCACAGGCACGTGCCGCGTCTTCGACTTCAACCAGGACGGAACGCTCGACGCCGCGGATGAGACGATCATGACCGCCCTCGTCTCCGCCCCCACGACGAATCGAGTGCATCACAACCGCCGCTCCTCGCCCGCCGGCAACCTGTTCCTCCACCAGGGCCTCGTCTACGACGCGGAAATCGGGGCGTATCAGAACCGGGCGAGGGAGTATGATCCCATTACGGAACGCTTCATGCAACGCGATCCGTTGGTGAGCGATGTTGCCATCCTTTCATCTGCCAGAAACTTGCGATTGCAAAACGCGTACGAATATGTTGACAGGGCTCCTTTGACCTATTTGGATCCCTCAGGGATGTATGCGCTCATGTTATGCACTGGCTATAACATTGGCTGCAGGTGTTTCACCGGCCCGGTTGTGTGTTGCTACGCAAGCGACGCATGTTTCGCATATCTTTGTCGAATTATTGACTGCCAGGCAGGCAGGTTTCCAATGCTGTGCGGCGATGGCCATCTTGCATGCCCAGCTCCATATGACAGGTGGCCGACAAACAAGGAGAAACCGACCAAGGGAGATACGTTTTGCATACAATCATGTATGGCATGGCTGTGCGGCGACCATTCGGAGTGTGGGCCACCTCAGAATAGATATGATATTTGCGCAGATTACTGCAGCCCTCCTCCTCCGACTCCAGAGACTGTTTGTTCTCCGAGTCTTGCACCGTTGCCTGATTTCTAAAGTTTAGTTATCTGTCCAAGAAATGCTTAACGCATTATCGCATTTGATTTTGATCAAAATCGCAGATCGATAGTTTGCTTGGGGGCTGGCGCGCCGTCATACCTCGTAGCAACAGAGAAAAATATGGTGTAGACCGGTAACATAGGGAGATTAATAAGGAGCAACTATGCCATCTAACAAGTGGTTCTATTGTTATAGTACTCGCTTTATCGTGTCTCTGGCCAGTGGATTGATGATTGGCTGTGCGACTCCGTGTAACGAAGGCAGCGTGGAGCTTGCCGAATCGCAGCGCCGTTATGAGCGGCTCGATAACGACCCGACGCTTTGCAATCGGAACGAGAACGACGACAAAGAGACGCGGTTAACAATCATTTGCGATATTCCGAGCGAGTTGCGTCGTAACCCTGTGATTTATAGTGGTTATGTTTATTGGGCGAATTCGGCCTTGCGCCAAGACGTTATCATTCAGGTTGGTCGCACAAGTTTTGACTTGATCGTTGATGGCGACATCGCATCGAATGAACCAATTAGTGTTTACTTTCGTGTTCCCAAGGATCCCAGTTACGCTACGCGATTTAAGAAAGGTCAATGGGTCTATAGAGGAATTCCGACACCAAACTTTGGTGATGTGGAGTCATTGGCGATCAAGCTATCAGAGTTCCGGTGGGAGATGTTCGACGAGGCTGTACAGTCCATGGCGCCCGGTTGACTTGGTATCGCGCGCTGCTCGGGCACGAGCTACGTCGTGCGCGTCGAGGGCGCGCAGGTGATTTCCGCGACGGACTCCGACATCGGGCACGGCACGATCGGTCTGTGGGCCGAGCGCGAGGGCAGGTTCGAGGCCGTGAAGGCGGGGGACGACTCGGGCGCCGACGGCGATCTGGACGACGGGGCCGACACGCTGGTGATCCACGACACGTTCACCGGCACGTCGAAGTCGTTCGCCTATGACGACGCGGGCAACCTCGTCGAGGACGAGCGGCACCGCTACCAATATGACGCGTGGAACCGGCTGGTGCGGGTGCAGCGGATCGCCGCGGACAACGTCAGCGGCACGGACGCGACGACGCTGCACACGGCGGAGTATGACGCCCTGGGCCGGCGGATCGAGAAGATCGTCTCCCATGCCGGCGATCTCGACGGCACGTTCCGTTATGGGTACAATGGCCAGCAGATGATCGAGATGCGCGACGGCTCGGACAACGTGCTGATGCAGGGGTATTACGGCACGCAGTACATCGACGAGATCGTGGCGCTCAAGCTCGAGCACGGGTACGCGGTCGTGAGCCAGGACGCCAATTACAACGTGACGACGCTGACCGACCTCGCAGGCCGCGTGCTGGAGCGGGTGTTCTACACCGAGTACGGCCAGCCGATCATCGAGTCGGCTTCGTATTTCGGCGACTACGACGCCGACGGCGACGTGGACGCGACGGATGACGGGTTCCTCGGCAGCGGCCAGACCTGCTGGGGCACAGCCACCGGCACGTGCCGCGTGTTCGACTTCAACCAGGATGGCACGCTCGACGCCAGCGACGAGACGATCATGACCGCGCTCGTCGCCGCGCCCAGCACCAACCGCGTGCATCACGCACGGCGATCCTCACCCGCCGGCAACCTCTTCCTCCACCAGAGCCTCGTCTACGACGCGGAGATCGGGGCGTATCAGAATAGGGCAAGGGAGTATGATCCCTTCGCCCAACGGTTTCTTCAGCGCGATTTGGTGTTGCGGGGCGAGCATGCACTAACAAAACAACTATCCATACAGGTGCGAATCTGGTTGTCCCTGTACCATGTCACACCCACAGTCGATTATGTTGTCAACTCGCCGATAGACTACCTCGACGGCGCGAATACCTA
>JAJVHU010000053.1 GCA_022072505.1 Phycisphaerae bacterium | reverse complement strand
TGCAACCCCTACCTTCTTGACAATTGTCACCCCGTTGGGGTTGAGGATCGAGCGGTTTCGGTTCCCCAGGGTAGGTCGCCTGCGGCGACCTACCCTGGGCTGGGGGACGCGACCCCGTTGGGGTCGAGAAACGCCGCGCGCCGCGCCGCCTTTGAGGTGGGTCGAGAAACGCCGTGCGCCGTGCTGCCTTTGAGGTGGGTCGAGGAGCGCCGCGCGCCGCGGCGCACCGGAGTCCAGTGGGGACTCAGAAGAACGCTTCCTTACGGGCGCGGCTCGGTTAAGTTCGCGGCAACCCCGACGACGCGACCCCGTTGGGGTCGAGAAACGCCGCGCGCCGCGCCGCCTTTGAGGTGGGTCGAGAAACGCCGTGCGCCGTGCTGCCTTTGAGGTGGGTCGAGGAGCGCCGCGCGCCGCGGCGCACCGGAGTCCAGTGGGGACTCAGAAGAACGCTTCCTTACGGGCGCGGCTCGGTTATGTTTGCGGCGATCCCGACGCCGCGACCCGTTGGGGTCGAGAAACACCGCACGCCGTGCCGCCTTCAAGGTGGGTCGAGGAACGCCGCGCGCCGCAGCCCACCGGAGTCAGATGGAGATTCAAGACCGTGAAAATCGGGCGGAGCGGCCGGTCCGAGTCCATCCGCTGGCCGGGTTTCATCGTTCATTATAGAGTGAACCGGGTTGCGGCGTTCTTTCGGTGCGGGGCGGGCGCCGGGGTTGCGGGGCGGAACGGCCTGGGATCGGTGTCGGTGCGGTGATGGGTCTGGATCACGCGGACATACGGGAGCAGATCTGCGAGATCGGGCGGCGGATTTATGCGCGGGGGTTCGCCGCCGGGAACGACGGCAACCTCTCCTGCCGCCTCTGCGACGACGTCGTCCTCTGCACGCCGACCTTGATCTGCAAGGGCTTCATGACGCCCGACGACCTTTGCACCGTGGATCTGTCGGGTCGGCAGCTCTCCGGCAAGCGGCCGCGGACCAGCGAGATCTTCCTTCATCTCGAAGTGTACAAGGGCGACCCCGCGGTGAAATCGGTCGTGCATTGCCACCCGCCGCACGCCGTCGCCTTCGCCGTCGCGCATGAGGATATTCCCACGGGGATTCTCCCGGAGGTGGAGGTCTTCCTCGGTCCGGTCCCGCGGGCGCCGTATGAGACGCCCGGAAACGACCGCTTCGCCGCGACGATCCGCCCGTTCATCGGCCGGGCGAACACCGTCGTGCTCAGCAACCACGGAACCGTCAGTTGGGGGCCGACCCTCGAGCGGGCGTATTGGAATACGGAGATCCTCGACGCCTACTGCCGCATCCTCATCCTCGCCCGACAGATCGGCCGCGTCGAGCGCCTCCCGGTCGAGAAGGTCAACGAACTCCTCGACCTCAAACAGCAATTCGGCGAAGCCCCGGACGCCCGCCGACGCTTCGGCGGCGACCTCATCGTCAACCCCGACTTCGGCCGGCCGGGCAAAGCCCCGGGATGAAGCAATACCCGCGACCGGCGGCAATGAAGCCAATCAAAATCCAAATTCACGCCGCCAGCCGCAAGCCGCCCGCCGCAAGCCGCAAGCCGCCCGCACAAGCCGCACGATGAAGGTCTCCCGGGCGGGTGATGCTTGAGCGGACGGGGTGGCACGCAACGCCGTGAACCAAGTTGAGCCGCCCATGTTGGATTCATCCGTTGAATTTCGGCCTTTTCGTGCCGGGTGAGCTTGAGCAGAATCGGGGCGCCCGGCGGCTTTTCGCGTTTCTTGCGCGGGGTTGCCGAAACTCAAAGCCCGCTGCAAGGCCGACGGCGGCGGTGGAGGCGGCGGTGAAATCAGTGTCATCAAAGTGGCAGTTCTCACCACGCTCCCCGAAGGCTCAACCGTCCCCGTGGACAACACTGACGTCACAAACAACACCACCGACCGCCAGCGCATCCCCGTCAACGCCCGCGGCAAAGCCAAATACAAGTGGCCCGATCAGCGCGGCGAGCACGTCATCACGCTGGCCGACTGCCCGCGCATGACGCAGACGGTGACTTGCAGTCCGTGATAACAACAAACCGCAGAGTACGCAGAGGACGCAGAGCGAATCCCGGCTGCTGTAACCGTCGCCTGCGAGCCGCCATACCCGAACCGCGACCGTGAGGGAGCGGACGTCGCCGCCTGGGATGCGGGGGAACGCGCTTGCTGACGCGCGCGGCTCCTGTTCGGCGAACCCGCCACGGCGTCCGGCAGGTTCGCCTGCTGACGCGCGCGACCCTGAGGAAGCGTTTTCTCCCGGTTTCTGGTACAATCGCCGGACGGAGGATTCGACCATGCCCAGGTTCTTGCGAAACACCCGCCTTCTGCCCCCCGTCGTCGCTGCCGTCGCCGCCGTCGCCGCCGGTCCGCCTGGGAGTCGCTCCTCAACGATTGAGCCCCAGGCTGGACTCCCTCGCGGCGGATCGCGGTTCGGCGGGGCGTGGATCGACGGGCGCGGGGGGGGCGTCTAAACTGGCGACGGGCCGATGCGGGGGCTTGCGAAGCCGATCGGGGAGTCGTTTCGATGGCGATGATGAACCTGGTGGAGGCGCTGAACCTGGCGCTGGATGAGTGTCTGCGGGAGCGCCCCGAGGTGCTCGTCATGGGCGAGGACGTCGGCGTGGACGGCGGCGTCTTCCGGGTCACCAAGGGTCTGATCGAAAAATACGGCCAGAAGCGCATCGTGGACACGCCGCTGGCGGAAGCGGGGATCATCGGAACGGCGATCGGGATGGCGGCGGCGGGGCTGAGGCCGGTCGCGGAGATACAGTTCTCCGGTTTCACGTATCAGGCGTTTCATCAGATCGAGCAGAACATGGCCCGCCTGCGGAACCGGACGCGGGGGAGGCTCTCGGTCCCGATGGTCATGCGGGCGCCCTACGGCGGGGGCATCCGGGCGGTCGAGCATCACAGCGAGTCGCGCGAGGCGTACTGGGTGCATACCCCGGGTCTGAAGGTCGTGATCCCCTCGAGCCCGCGCGCGGGTCGCGCCCTGTTGCGCACCGCGATCCTCGAGGACGATCCGGTCATTTTCTACGAGCCGAAGGCGATCTATCGCGCGTTCAAGGAGGACGTTCCGGAAGCGCCAGAGATTTGGCCGGTCGGGCGGGCGCGGACGCTGCGCGAAGGGGACGCGATCACGATCGTCGCCTGGGGGGCGATGACGCGCCCGGCGCTGGATGCGGCGGAAGATCTGGCGGAGGCGCACGACGTTCACGCGGAGGTGCTCGACCTTCAGTGGCTGAAACCGATGGACACCGAGGCGCTGGTCGCGTCGGTCCGCCGAACGGGGCGGGTCGTCGTCGTGCATGAGGCGCCGAAGACGTGCGGCGTCGGGGCGGAGGTGGCGGCGCGGATCGTGGAGCACGCGCTGGAGCATCTGGAGGCGCCGATCCGCCGGGTCGCGGGGCATGACATCATTTTTCCGTTCTTTCAGGTCGAGCGATTCTACCTGCCCGACGCGGCGCGCATCACCCGCGCCGTGCTTGAGACCCTTCGGTATTAGCCGTCCGTTGAAAAAGGGTAACGCCTCCCTCCGGGAGGCGAATTTCGCCGGGAAAAAACCGGTGTCACGAAAACCGATCGCGAGCTCTTCAACAGGCTGTTAGGCCGAGTCTCCAACAGCCGCCGCGCGTCGCGGGCTTCGGTCCGCGCGGGGTTTGCATCCCGTCAGCGCCGTCATGCCCACCGGCGCCGGCCCGCGCGTGGCCGTTGCCGACGCCGAACCGTGGTTCTATGATTCGCAGAACCACCAGGCGATTCTGACGCCGGGCTGACCCCCGGCGGCGAGCGCCCTTCCCGGAGGCGTGGCCGAGCGGCTGAAGGCGACGGTTTTGAAAACCGTTGTGCGGGAAACTGCACCGGGGGTTCGAATCCCTCCGCCTCCGTTGGGTTCTCTTGAGCATCGCCGGTTGGGCCTTTTCCGGGCAGTTTCCCCGAGTGCTGTTGAGCGGGCGGTGCTGCATGCGTCCGGGGCGCAGACAGGCCGCCATGTGAGGCGATGCGGCGCGCGGCGCCGTCGGCGAAACGTGTTGACCGGAGTCAGATGGAGACTCAGGTTGTGAGTTTGTGCGCGATGGCAAGGGCCGGCGACCGATCCGCCTTTGCGACAGCGCCGCCGAATCAAGACGCTGTTTCAGAACCTTCGGAGAACCGTCAAGAAAGAACGCTTCCTTACGGGCGCGGCTCGGTGAAGAAACAGCGTCTAAGGCGCCGGCGTCGATGGGGGATCGCTGACCGTAATCACAAGTTCTTCCGAAGTGAACATTCCTTCCGGAACAAAGTCGAGCAGCGCCCGGGCGTCCGCGCTGAGCAAGGGTTCGTTCCCCGGATGTTTCCCCGGACTGAGCGGCTTGTTGATCGTGCAGTAACTCAACGTGAGCCGATACACGCCGGATTGCGGGAAGATCAGGTGGTCCAGGGGGATTCGCTCACCCGTCGATCCCGGTTTCCGAGGATCGAAGTGTTCACCCGGCTCAAGCACGACCATGTTTGGGTCGGAAATCGGATCGAGGTTCGCCGGATGCCGGTCCGGCTCATCGCGCAGGTGGATCTGTCGGGCGGGTCCGTCGATCCTCAGGTAGAATCGCGGCCACGGTTGATACCACGGCAGGTCTCGCAGCGCGCCGACGAGAACAACCGGTCGCTGGGATTGATTTGTGACGGCGGCGAAGATCGGCAGGGGTTCGTTGACCCGGCCCTGGGTCGTCGGCGCCTCGATCCGGACGCCAAGGAGTTACGGTTCGCGGACGCGGATGTGCAACGGCTTCGATGAAAACCGTCCTTGGGGAACCCGGTCTGCGAGGGCTTGGATGCGGGCGACTTCAAGCGGCTCGTCCTGGCGGGGAGTCCATTCGCCGGGATGGATCAGACGATCGCCCCAGGGCGCCTTCCTTGTGTCGATCGTCAGGACGACTTTGTATTCGCCGGCCGCCTTAAACGAGTGCGCCCCGAGCGCTTCCGAACCAAAGAATCCCCGCTGAAGATCAAAAGGGTTGAACGCGCCGTGCGGAGGGAGTGTGACGAAATCGGCTGCTTTTGCCGCGTCAATCAGCCCGCAGCCCACGGCGAAACCGTTCATGGACCGCGGCTCGCCGTCAGTCGAAATGTAATGAAGGTCATAGACCGGCCAGCGCACTCCTGATGCCGAGTGATATAGACATCCCGGGAAGACGATCGGGCCTTCGGAAACGTTGACCACGTACGCCGACAGTTTCAACACTTCACCACGCTGAAGTTCCTGCCGCTCCGCGTACAACTCGACGCGGATCCCGGGAGTTTCAGTTTTCGCACAGCCCAGGTGAGGCCCCGGAAACGCAAGGATTGCTCCGGCAATCAGAACCGTGATGGCCAGGCTGATCCGCGCCCGGCCGCGCTTCCGAACAGGTTCGTCCGGCGGGGGTGCGATGGGGTTTCGACGGACATTGATGCGCTCCATGTTCATCGCTCCTGAATCGCCGCTCGATCATGCGCCGTCCGACCACGGATTCGACGACCGCCTTGCTGCGCAGGCCGGACCCGGCCGTGGGGAATCACGCACGGTCGATCCGGACGCCAGTATACCGTGCGGCGAGACGTTCCGCGCCCTGCGGGAATTCCGGGCAGGATTCAGGATCCGCGTCCATCAGGAAACAGCGGTTGGGGGGCGCTTCCTGGCCCTTGATATTGCTGCGCAACGTCAAGGACAGGCGGGTGCGGCTCGGTGAAAAGAACACCGGGCGGTTCCCACGGTTGCGGATCCGCCCGGTGCGTCAGACTTTTCGGATCACGCCTCAGCGCCCTTACGGCATGCAGTGCGTGTGCGCTTCGATGTCGCACGGGAGCACCGTCACGTGATGTTCGCCCTCGGCGACGTTCTTGAACTTGCCGGTGGCCTTGCCGCTGTCCTTGACCGTCTTGGTGACGTCGGTGTTGGCGTCGTCATCGAGGCGGAAGGTGACTTCCAGCCCCGGCGTGCTGTTCTTCAGCTTGCCCTTGACGATGAACTTGTCGTTCTTGAGCTTGCAGGAGGCGTTGAGCACCTCATTGCCGCTGCACGGCGTGGGGTTCTCGATCTGGCCGCGGATTTCGCCGCCGCCGAACTCCTGCGAGTGAACGTTGACGTACATGCCGCCGGAAAGGAGCGTCGCGGCCTGCTCCGGCGTGACGCCGATGATCTCGACTTCGATCGGGCTGACGCCGTCGCCGAGGTTGAACGTGACGCCGCCGTTCTGCCCGCGCGGCGCGGTGTGAATGTGCGCCGCGGTCGGGTTCGCGACGTCATGCGTCACCGAGACGAAGATCGAGTTGCCCAGCGAGCTGAGGGCAAGGAAGCCCGTGCCCGTCGCGGTGCTGCCCGTCGGCGGAACTTCCTGGGATCCGTCCAGCGGGAAGTTGTACTCGGTCCGATCGCGGTTCTCCGTGCCCGGCGTGTCATGTCCGCCGTTCGGGAAGAATGATCCGATGTGCCAGGCGTGATCGCCCGTCTCCAGGCGGTGGACGTGGCCCGGAACGAACGTGCCGTCCGGCCCGATCCGGTTGTCGCCGTAGAGGCATTCGGTGTTCACCGGCGGATCCTCGAGCACCAGACCGATCGAATCCACGATCGTCGTCCACGGGGTGATGTCGAACACGCAGTCATCGTTGGTGTCCAGATCCTGGCCCAGCGTGCCGGTGAACCCCTCGACGAGCATGTGCGTGACATTGTCCGTGTTCTCGAAGTTCAGCCCGTTTCCGGACAGCACGAGATCGGCCGTATTGATGTCCACCAGCGTGAACGTGCTTTCCACCGCCAGGAAATACCCGTCGTCCGGAATGACCAGCCCGTTCAGGTCGACGACGGCTTCGATCACGCCGCTGAACGTCCCCGACGAACCGTCGCCGATCACGATGTAAGTGAGCCCGTCGAGCGAGGTTCCGGCCCGCCCCTGAAGCTCGAAATACTCGTCGTTGTCCGTGCTCGGCTGGTCAATGCGGATCTCGCTGATCTCGACCTGCGCCGACGCGCCGCCGACGAGGCCCAGCGCCAACATCACGCCCCACAACGCCTGCAACTTCCGTCCCATCGTTGTCTCCTTCTTCCGAGAAATGAGATGACTACGAGTTCCAAGGCCCGCGCCCGGAACCGGCCTGCGGGAGTGACGAGGTAGACACAGGGGCTGCGCCGTTTCGCACTTGCGCGGTCCCCTCCGCCTCCCTCCTTGCGAAACGCTCAGGCCGTTACTTTCTCCAGCGGGGAGAATAACTCAGATTCGCGCGCCGAGTCAAGACGTAAGAAGGCCGCGCAATCGGGATTAACCAAATCTCAACGTAATGTTGTGCAAAGGTTTACGATCCGCGCGGGTTAATGCGCCGGGATATCTCAGGTGGATGGCTTCGGGAAGGTCTCGGCTGAAAAGGCAGGGTCCGGCGGGAGTGACCCCGCGGAGAGCCGGCATCGCCACCGCGTCCGGGCGTGGACGCGGCGCTGCAGGTGGCGCGGAACCTCTGAAAAAGACGCGCGTTGGCGATGGGGTGGAAACAGGAAGCCGGGGCTTGAGGAAAAAAGCCCGCCTCCTGACCCTTGACCGCGATCCGCGACGTCAAGGGCAGGCGGACGCGGCTCGGTGCAGAGGATGCGACGCGGAACGCGAGAAAGATCGGTCGTTCAGCACAGGGCCGCGTAGACCACCGCGGTCAGGAACGCGATCCGAACCTTGCGTGCGAAGAACCCGACAACGTTGACGCCGAGAATCATGCGCTTCCTTCCCCCTGTCCGCTTGAAAGGCCGGACGCAGGATTCTTGACCGTCGATCCCCGGAACTCAAGTGCGCGGGGTCTTATTGGGCGTCTGAGCGTCAGGTTGCGGTGGAATATCGGCTTGGTCCTTCGGCGCTGAGCGGTCAGGGTCCGCCGACGGAGGTTCGATCCGCAAGGGGGCGAGGCTTGACCAGGCTGGAACCTCGCGGAACGGAGACGGTTTGCTGGCGCGGGACGAGCGGCGCGATACAATGTGAACCCGGAGAAGTCCGGCGAGGCGCGGCAGGAGGCCGTATCGAAACGCGCCGTCGCCGGGACCAGGAGAGGTTGACGGCAAGTTGACGGCCAAGTGGGATCCAACAAGAGGAGGAAGAACGATGAAGATCCGAAATCGGTTGAGCCTGATGTCCGCCGGACTGGTTCTGGCGGCGCTCGTGCCCGCGGCGAAAGCGGCGGAGTACATCGAGGGCGTCAATGACACCCTTCCGGTCGAAAGCGGCTGGACGGCGTCGGGCGGCAACGAGATCGCCTACCGCTGGACGGCGCAGAACACGTTCGACCTGACGGAGATCCGCTGGCACACGTCCACGATCAACTCGGGGACGATCCGCCTGCGCGTCGACACGGGCGGAACGCCGGGCGCGATTCTGCGCGAGGTGAACTTCAACGCCAGCGGCATCGGCTGGCACGGCGCGCCCTTCTCGCAGTCGTACGCGGTCGAAGCCGGACAGACGTACTTCGTGACGTTCTACAGCAGCAACGATTACAGCAACTATCTTGCGGAGGGCGGCGTCCACCTGACGTACTACTGGACGCCCAACGGGCAATCGAACTGGAACGGTCCGTTTGACTGGGCGGGACACCGCATGATCCAGTTCTACGGCGACCGGGACGGCGGCGACTGCACGGGCAACGAGACGCTCAAGGCCAAGTGCCGCGCGAAGAATTGCGGCGCGCAGGCCAAGGGCGTCATGAAGAACGGTCAGCCGGGCGCGACCGTGACGTTCCTGCTCGACGGCGGACAGGCGCAGCCGCAGACGGTCAACGCCAACGGCAGGGCGAAGGCGAAGTGGTGCCCGGCCGGCAGCGGGTCGCACACCATCAGCGTGCAGGAATGCCGCGTCAGCGCGACGACGGATTGCCCGTGACGCCGAGCGAAGCCAACATCGCGGACGAGGCCGGCGCCCTCCGACCTCGCTTGCCGCGATGGATATGATGCTGACCGGGCAGCCGTAGCGGCGGAACGGCCCGGGCGGCTTACGAACCTCGGAAGGAAGGGACGACCGTGCGGGCCGGGCTCGCACGGTCGTTGTCGTGTGTGACCGGCCTGCTCGACCCTGGGAGGTGCAAGTCCTCTCCCCCGCCTGATGGAGGCGAAGGGGACGGAAGCGCTCGGTCAGCGCCGACGGCCGAATCGTGTCAGCTCGACCGCTTTCAGAACGACATTCGAAGGCGCACGCCCGCGGTGACGGCGTGGCCGACGCCGTCGATGGCGCCGGGGTTGTGGACGTACTGGACGTCCGGCGTCAGCACGCACCACGGCGTCAACTCGATGGCGTAGTACAACTCGTACACCGCCTCCGTTCCGGCGGTTTCGTTGACGAAGTGTCGATATTGGGCGGATGACGTCTGCGCGGCGAACCCGAACGCGGCGACATCCTTGTCACGCCCCGGGATCAGACCCCGGTACGACACGCCCGCGGACCAGAACAGGTTCGTGCGATTCAGACGCGAATCGCGGTAGCCGTATCTGCCGAAAAGAGACAGCCCCTGCTCCGATCCCGCCTGCTCCCGGAAGATCCGCTGATCGGCGCTGACGTAGTATCCGTAGTCGTCCGTCCGGGTGCGCGGCTTCTCATCTTCGTCCAGCAGCACGCTCTTGTCGCGCGGGTCGTACACGAGTCCGGCGCGCCAACTCCCGGGCAGCGGTCCGCCGACCGAGGGCAGCGTCACCGCGATCTCCTGCTCCAGGTAGGCGAAAAACGCGGAATCGTCATGCAACGCGGTCGAGAACCCGGGCTTGTACAAGACCGACTCGGCGTCCCCCGCCCCGGCGGTCAACGTGTATTCCGGAATCGGCTTGATCGCCAGCGTCGCGCCGAGCCCGATGTTCAACGGAACCAGCGGGTTGTTGTCCAGCATCTGGTGCATGAACTGCTTGTCCTCGCTGTTGGCCGCGGCGTTGCGGTCCACGATCGTCTGAAAATCGAGGAAGCCGACGGTCAGACTCACGCGGCGATCGAGGAAGTGCTTGCGCACCCACGCCTGTCCGACGTGAAGGTCGATGTGCCCGTCGGCGTCGTCGTTGACTTGCGTCAGGCCGTTGACGTAAGCGTTGACGCCTAAACCGAAGTTCTGCTGTGCGTGGACGAGCGCCTCCGTTCCGGACAGCGCCGCGAGCTTCTCCAGGTCGAAGATCAGGATCAGGTCGAACGACGCGCTGCCGCGAGGGCTTCCGGTGTTGCGTCCGCCTTTGAGCACGGACTGAAACTGCTGGTTGTAGTAAAGCTGGAAATCCACCCCGGCGGACTTCATGTCCCGCCGGAGTCCTCCCCAGTCCCCGGTCGCCGTCGCCCCCGAAGGGTCGGCGAACGCCTGAGGCGGAAGCTGCGCCGCCTGGCGATTCGGAGGTGGGGCGATTGACGTGGATTCGATCGGCGGGGCGGATGCGGAAGGAGACGCACATGCCGAGGCGACGGCACAAAACGCATACCGCAACGGGATGAATCGGGCGCGGGTCATCAAAAGCCGCGGCGTCGTCGCCGTTTCATGTCCCGAATTGCAGGTTCGATGCCTGAATTCGGATCGCGAGCCTCCGGTGCGCTCCGCCCGTGCGGAGCGAACCCCGCGATCCGATCCGAGGGAAGGGAACCTGCAAATCGCCCCTGGCGAACTACGAAACAGGGCGACTCTCAGGATCATCCAGCAGGATCAATGCCAATCCTGTTTCGGAGGACGTTGCGCCCGTCTGTCCTTGACGTTGCGAGGCAAGGTCAGGGGCAGCGCCAGGATTCGGCATCAACCACAACGCAGAGCTGCGGGGACGGAGTCGTCCCCGGATGGGGGAAGGGCGCTCGACATCGCACGCCCCCGGCTACGACGCCCGCGCCGCCTGCGGACGCACGACCTGATAACCCAGGATCATGGCAACCCCCGACGAAAGCGCAAGCATCGGTCCGGTCAGGTCGATCGCGCCCCCTGTCGTCGCACCCGTCCCGGGCAGCAGCAGGACGCACATCGCCGCCGCCGCGGACGTCAATAACGGATGCCGACTGGCGCGGCGTCCGCCGATCACCGCCATCAGCAGCAAAGCGACCAGCCCGCCTCGCGCCAGCATCCCCGCCGCCTCTCCCGCCGCATGCACGACCGACAGCGACCACAGCCGCTCAAACGGCGCCGACACAACGGGCAACCCATCACGAAACCCGGACCCCGTGCCGGCGTCGCCGAAAACCAGCGACGGCAACACCGCCAGGTACGCCGTGCCGAGCAACGCCGCCGTCGGAAGGAACGCGCGATTCAGCCTCAGCGCCGCCCTCGCCGGAGCTTTCACCAGACCTTCGGACATCAGCGCCGTGCCCGATCCCCAGATCCCGGCCAGCAGCGCCCAGACCACGCCGGAAAGCTCGAAGCGGCGATCGAGGCTGAAAATCTGCAATACCTCCACGATCGTCCCCACGACCACCGCGTGCCGAACCCCTGAAAGAAAAGCGGATCCCCGACTCCAACCCTGACTTCGCCGATCCAGCGAAAGACACGCCGCGGCGATCATCAGCGGCGCCCACAACGCAATGATCTCGAACGCCTTCACCGGCGACGACGGAACGTCCGGAAGCAGCGACCACCTCGCCGAAAGAAACCGGTCATGAAGTTCCGCCGTGTTCGGAACGAAATCGAACGGCGACAACGCCAGCGCCGCCCACAGCACCGTCGTGGCGGACGCCAGCGCACTCATCGGCCGGTCCGCCACCGTCTTCCTCGCGGCCCCCAGGATCCTGGCTGCCGCGCCGGCGATCCACGGTCCCAGGCGAAATCCGAGCACCGCGCCAGACACATTCAACGCCACGTCGATCCACGAGGGACTTCTCGCCGGCAGGAGCCCCTGCACCGTTTCGGCCAGAACACTCAACGCGATCGCCACGGCAACAACCCGTCCGCGGCGCAGCGAAATCAGGATTCCGACGGGGAGGTAGATCAGCACGTTGACCAGCGCGTCCTCGAGATCGAACCGCGGCAAACCCAGCGGCGGCAAGCGATGCTCCAGCAGCATCGGCAGCCGAGACGGATCAAAGTTGAAAGGAATCCACGATCCGTAGCAGATGCCCAGCGCGACCAACCCGAGCAGGATCGCCGGCAGGTCCGCATGAGTCCCGCGCGTGAACGGCGCGGCGGGCGCGCTCGAACTGGTGGCCGACGTCGGCGGCATACTCCCTCCCTCCATGCAGGAGTCTCTGCGCCTTCACGCCGATCTTCAAGCGCCGCGTCCGCATCATCGCGGACCGATAACGCCCGGTCCCAAAACCGAGCCGCGCCCGTAAGGAAGCGTTCAACAGGCAATAGGCAACGGGCAACAGGCAATATGCGACGACCGCAATGCTCCCACCCGCAGCCCTGCCGCCCGGTGGAGCGATGTCTGCGGCATGGAAAAAGAATCCTGAGAATTTCCTTGACGGCCCGAGGATGACGCGGTATATTATCGGCATAGGCGTTGCGGAAGGTCGCCTGACGGGATGCGGTTTCGGGATCGCGTGGTCCCTTCCCTTCCCTTCCCTTCCCTTCCCTTCCCTTCCCTTCTCTTCTACGACAGGGGGACAGGCTATCATGTTGAGTATTGCGAGCACTCGGAATCCGTTCGTAACCGCGTTTTTTCTGGGGGCGGCGGGGGTCGCCGTGTCGGCCTTGACCAAGCCGTGCCTCGCGGCGGCGCTTCCGATGCCGGTGGTCGTGCTAACGCAGAAGTGTGGGTTCCCGAGTCAGTGCCTTTGCACGGAGACTATCCCGTGCGATTGCCTTCAAAGTGGGTTTTGCGCCGCCACGGTCCAAGCAACAATGGGTGACTTCGACTACGATAATTCACAATGCAAAGTGCTGTTTGAGATGCAGTGGGTCTGCGCCGAGGGACAGAGTTGCGCTGCGCCGGGCGCGTCATCGTGTGCCAATGATGATGGTTGTGAGCCGGTAGGTGAACCCTTGCCGATTTATGCCACACGGTACTTGGCAACAAGCACGGGCTGCAAATGCGACCCAATTTAGCAAACACTTACAAACGCGGTTGTACAACCGAGTCGCGCCCGCTCGTCCTTGACGTTGTAAAGCGAAGTCAAGGGTAAGGAAGGGGGCGTTTCGACCTTATCAAGCGGGTTTTGAACTGGCGGGTTAGATCCGGATGACGGTCACGTCGTGCATGCCGTCTATTGCGGCCCGACGGACTTCGCCGGAAATTGCGAACTGAGCCGGAATATCCCGGAGGCAGCATCGTTGGAATAGTCATTGTGAGTACACGTCTATGCATATTCTCCAGCTCATGGCGTGGTGGTGTTCCTTATTGTTTCAGGATCAATTGCACAAACCCACGGAGTTGATCGAAGCGGAGCGGTACCGCGGGCGAGTGACAACTGCGCAGGTTGACTGGGTGCTGATTCCGCCTGCTGACAGCGGAGACGAACGTGAGGCGCTGTACACATCACGTGTCGCGTTTGTCGACACCCTAGAGATATTTCACGGCCTTGCCGACGGGCGCGGACATGCCTTGGCCGAGCCGGGAGTCCCTTTTTCGTACAGCGAGCGGCGACTATTGATCAAGGATGGAGAGCAATGGAAGTTTTATTACGATACTCCCGCTGCGGACGTCAACGACATTCCAGATCGCCACATGCTTTTCCGTAACCTTCGCGATCTAGGGTTCGAGCCTACCGCGGCATGGAGTGCTCACCCAAGCTGGTATCGCCAGCCCGCGGCGAGTTACGATTCCGCCGAGCACCTTGAGGATCGCGTCCTGGTCACCGGGCACTGGGACAACGGCATGAGCGTGCGATGGACGCTCGACCCTGAGAAGGGGATGCAGCCCGTGCGGGTCGAGATGCTCAATGCCGGCGAAGTGGTCGGGGCGTGCGACTCGGAGTACGAACAGTTCGACGGACTGTGGTTTCCCAAGACCTGCACGTTTTCCCATCGCAGGTCAACGACGGTCGTCATCGGCGTGCTCAGTGCGGAGTTCAACCGGTCCGAGCACCCGCGCGAGTTGACGCCGAACGACCTGGGCATGGTTCCGGGCACCCAGGTCAGTCACACGACGCTGAAGCAGACCGCGTGGACCGGCGAGAAACTCATTCCCCTGATCGACTGGCTGAACATGGTCGAGGCTGGCGAAGCGGACAACTCGGCCTGGGATGAAGTCGTCAAGCGCTGTCAGTCTCCCACCGGCCTGGGGCGGTATCCCAAGACCATGAATGACGACTTCCTCGGTCTCACGTCCGCGGTGACGCGCAAGCCCGGATTGTGGGAGGACTACACGCGGCGGTTCATTCAGCGGTTCCG
This sequence comes from Phycisphaerae bacterium, assembly GCA_022072505.1. GTDB lineage: Bacteria > Planctomycetota > Phycisphaerae > UBA1845 > UBA1845 > JABWBH01. The sequence goes on along the minus strand of JAJVHU010000053.1, from coordinate 8,241 downwards.
CCTTCAGGGCGCGCAGGTCGATCGGGCGTGGTCGCATTTGAAGGAGTGTCAGAAGCCCGCGTATGCCTATCTCGACGAGCACAAGAGCGCCATCCGCGAGGCGGAAGAGGAATTGGCAAAAGTTACGAACGACCTCGACAGGGTCACGAGCGAGCTGACCAAGGTCACGACTGAGCCGGCGAAAGTCGAGGCCGCGCCGGCGAAGCCCGATCCGAAACCAATAGACGCCCCGAACGGTGCTGCCCCGAACCGCGACGCCCCGAACCGGGATGTTCCGAACCGCGACACTTCGAACGGCGGCGCCTCGAACCGGGACGCCCGCGCTACGGGTTCAGCGCCGGACCGCCTCGCGGCGCCCGGCGTCGGCGCCGAGGATCCTGCGGCGTCGGACGATATCCTGATGAAGCGGCGCAGCGGGCTTCAGGCCCAGCGCGAGACGCTCGACGAGCGATTGAAAAAGCTCTACGAACCGATCGAGAAGATCTTCGAGGAGAAGCTCAAGCCCGGACTGGCCAAGCTGCCGACCCAGAAGCAGATCGTCGCCGCCCGCGCCCGCGAGACCGACCACCCGCGCGTGACCGCGCCCGCGCCGCCTCCGGACGCGTCCGCGGCCCATCCCGCGCCGTCGCCCGACGGCGAACGCCGGTAGCCGATCGTCGCGTGAGAGACAGACGGTTTCAAGGCTTAGCCGCCCGTTGAACAAAGGTGGCGCGTCCCTCCGGGACGCGAATCTCATCCGGAAAAACCGGCATCACAAAGCCCGACCGCGAGGTCTTCGACGGGCTGTTAGGCCGATTCCGGAACCTCCCACATCGGATGAGGGCAGCACTCGACATCCCGGTGAACGGCCTTACGTACTGAAATACGCCGGTCGGGACAGCAACGGTGTCAGAATCGCTCTTGACGATCTGGGGACGGGCGGTGTCTCAACTGGGGCGCAGGAGTGCGTGTTTCAGAGCCGCGCCCGTCATCAAGGAGGCGTTCAAGCAAAGGCAACGGGCAACAGGCAATATGCGACGACCGCAATGCTCCCACCCGCAGCCCTGCCGCCCGGTGGAGCGATGTCTGCGGCATGGAAAAAGAATCCTGAGAATTTCCTTGACGGCCCGAGGATGACGCGGTATATTATCGGCATAGGCGTTGCGGAAGGTCGCCTGACGGGATGCGGTTTCGGGATCGCGTGGTCCCTTCCCTTCCCTTCCCTTCCCTTCCCTTCCCTTCCCTTCTCTTCTACGACAGGGGGACAGGCTATCATGTTGAGTATTGCGAGCACTCGGAATCCGTTCGTAACCGCGTTTTTTCTGGGGGCGGCGGGGGTCGCCGTGTCGGCCTTGACCAAGCCGTGCCTCGCGGCGGCGCTTCCGATGCCGGTGGTCGTGCTAACGCAGAAGTGTGGGTTCCCGAGTCAGTGCCTTTGCACGGAGACTATCCCGTGCGATTGCCTTCAAAGTGGGTTTTGCGCCGCCACGGTCCAAGCAACAATGGGTGACTTCGACTACGATAATTCACAATGCAAAGTGCTGTTTGAGATGCAGTGGGTCTGCGCCGAGGGACAGAGTTGCGCTGCGCCGGGCGCGTCATCGTGTGCCAATGATGATGGTTGTGAGCCGGTAGGTGAACCCTTGCCGATTTATGCCACACGGTACTTGGCAACAAGCACGGGCTGCAAATGCGACCCAATTTAGCAAACACTTACAAACGCGGTTGTACAACCGAGTCGCGCCCGCTCGTCCTTGACGTTGTAAAGCGAAGTCAAGGGTAAGGAAGGGGGCGTTTCGACCTTATCAAGCGGGTTTTGAACTGGCGGGTTAGATCCGGATGACGGTCACGTCGTGCATGCCGTCTATTGCGGCCCGACGGACTTCGCCGGAAATTGCGAACTGAGCCGGAATATCCCGGAGGCAGCATCGTTGGAATAGTCATTGTGAGTACACGTCTATGCATATTCTCCAGCTCATGGCGTGGTGGTGTTCCTTATTGTTTCAGGATCAATTGCACAAACCCACGGAGTTGATCGAAGCGGAGCGGTACCGCGGGCGAGTGACAACTGCGCAGGTTGACTGGGTGCTGATTCCGCCTGCTGACAGCGGAGACGAACGTGAGGCGCTGTACACATCACGTGTCGCGTTTGTCGACACCCTAGAGATATTTCACGGCCTTGCCGACGGGCGCGGACATGCCTTGGCCGAGCCGGGAGTCCCTTTTTCGTACAGCGAGCGGCGACTATTGATCAAGGATGGAGAGCAATGGAAGTTTTATTACGATACTCCCGCTGCGGACGTCAACGACATTCCAGATCGCCACATGCTTTTCCGTAACCTTCGCGATCTAGGGTTCGAGCCTACCGCGGCATGGAGTGCTCACCCAAGCTGGTATCGCCAGCCCGCGGCGAGTTACGATTCCGCCGAGCACCTTGAGGATCGCGTCCTGGTCACCGGGCACTGGGACAACGGCATGAGCGTGCGATGGACGCTCGACCCTGAGAAGGGGATGCAGCCCGTGCGGGTCGAGATGCTCAATGCCGGCGAAGTGGTCGGGGCGTGCGACTCGGAGTACGAACAGTTCGACGGACTGTGGTTTCCCAAGACCTGCACGTTTTCCCATCGCAGGTCAACGACGGTCGTCATCGGCGTGCTCAGTGCGGAGTTCAACCGGTCCGAGCACCCGCGCGAGTTGACGCCGAACGACCTGGGCATGGTTCCGGGCACCCAGGTCAGTCACACGACGCTGAAGCAGACCGCGTGGACCGGCGAGAAACTCATTCCCCTGATCGACTGGCTGAACATGGTCGAGGCTGGCGAAGCGGACAACTCGGCCTGGGATGAAGTCGTCAAGCGCTGTCAGTCTCCCACCGGCCTGGGGCGGTATCCCAAGACCATGAATGACGACTTCCTCGGTCTCACGTCCGCGGTGACGCGCAAGCCCGGATTGTGGGAGGACTACACGCGGCGGTTCATTCAGCGGTTCCGCCTTCAGGGCGCGCAGGTCGATCGGGCGTGGTCGCATTTGAAGGAGTGTCAGAAGCCCGCGTATGCCTATCTCGACGAGCACAAGAGCGCCATCCGCGAGGCGGAAGAGGAATTGGCAAAAGTTACGAACGACCTCGACAGGGTCACGAGCGAGCTGACCAAGGTCACGACTGAGCCGGCGAAAGTCGAGGCCGCGCCGGCGAAGCCCGATCCGAAACCAATAGACGCCCCGAACGGTGCTGCCCCGAACCGCGACGCCCCGAACCGGGATGTTCCGAACCGCGACACTTCGAACGGCGGCGCCTCGAACCGGGACGCCCGCGCTACGGGTTCAGCGCCGGACCGCCTCGCGGCGCCCGGCGTCGGCGCCGAGGATCCTGCGGCGTCGGACGATATCCTGATGAAGCGGCGCAGCGGGCTTCAGGCCCAGCGCGAGACGCTCGACGAGCGATTGAAAAAGCTCTACGAACCGATCGAGAAGATCTTCGAGGAGAAGCTCAAGCCCGGACTGGCCAAGCTGCCGACCCAGAAGCAGATCGTCGCCGCCCGCGCCCGCGAGACCGACCACCCGCGCGTGACCGCGCCCGCGCCGCCTCCGGACGCGTCCGCGGCCCATCCCGCGCCGTCGCCCGACGGCGAACGCCGGTAGCCGATCGTCGCGTGAGAGACAGACGGTTTCAAGGCTTAGCCGCCCGTTGAACAAAGGTGGCGCGTCCCTCCGGGACGCGAATCTCATCCGGAAAAACCGGCATCACAAAGCCCGACCGCGAGGTCTTCGACGGGCTGTTAGGCCGATTCCGGAACCTCCCACATCGGATGAGGGCAGCACTCGACATCCCGGTGAACGGCCTTACGTACTGAAATACGCCGGTCGGGACAGCAACGGTGTCAGAATCGCTCTTGACGATCTGGGGACGGGCGGTGTCTCAACTGGGGCGCAGGAGTGCGTGTTTCAGAGCCGCGCCCGTCATCAAGGAGGCGTTCAAGCAAAGGCAACGGGCAACAGGCAATATGCGACGACCGCAATGCTCCCACCCGCAGCCCTGCCGCCCGGTGGAGCGATGTCTGCGGCATGGAAAAAGAATCCTGAGAATTTCCTTGACGGCCCGAGGGTGACGCGGTATATTATCGGCATAGGCGTTGGGGAAGGTCGCCTGACGGGATGCGGTTTCGGGATCGCGTGGTCCCTTCCCTTCCCTTCCCTTCCCTTCCCTTCCCTTCCCTTCTGTGAATGTGTGCGTTTAATGCGCACACAAGAGGAGGTTTCGTCGTGGCGTTTACGGCAAAGAGACATTGCGCGGTGGTGTTCGGAATGACCGTCCTGTTCGGTGCAGGGGGGAGCGCAGCATTCGCCCAGACGGATCCGGGTTGCTGGCTGGCGACGACCGCTCCCTGCAAGGGTGAAACAGGATCGTGTCGTTGTCCGTTTCCCGGCGGTAGTGCCTGCCCGATCACCTACACGAAGTGCCTGGTTGACGATCTTCGGCTTGTCGACACGGGACACAACAATGAAAACGACATTTGCTACGAGTACCATGACGACCAGATCGACTGCTGGCAGACGATCACGTGCCCGGCGGCGGGGTCGCTGAGTTGTATCTTCTGGTCGATTATTTACCCTCTTGGAAGCTGTCCATTTGGCCAGGGTGAGATTGTCAGCTATACCCATGGGATTCAGGGTTACTGGCGCCCGAACGGAAGTTGTACGGCGCCTCCAAGCCCGTGCTTCTCCAGCGAACCATGAAGGAGTATGCCCGATATGAGCACGATGTTATTGCTTTCCTTATCGTGGTTCGCTGCACCCTTCGATCCACCGGTTGAGTTGCAGCTCATGCTGCAAGGCCGCACGTCGTTCAGCACGGCCAGGATCGAATGGCGCATCGGCGAACGGTCCGCAACCGCCGGCGCGGCGGAACCGATCGAACGCGCAAGGTATTACTCGGCGACTTACACGCCGGGCGAGTTCCTGCTTTTCGACCGCGGCGACGAAACCGGCTGCGTTCAAGGCGAAGAAAGTTGCGCGAAGGGCGTCACCCTCAGCCACTCCGAACACGGACACCTTCACACCTCGCCGGGTGAACAATGGAATTACAGAGAGGGCTGGTCCGGGGTCAGCGTGAATACCGCTGACAACCCGCGGTTCGAGAGCCATCCCGACATCCGGACCCTCGGACTGTTTCCGAAGATGATGCCCTATGACGAACGCCGGCAGATTCTGGCGGAACACTGGATGGCCATCCATGCGCCAGAGTCGTTGGACTACCAGGTCGGCAAGCGCAAAGACGGTCTTGTGGAGGTAAGCGCCAGCGTCGAGGACGGCGGTATCGAATGGATCCTCGACCCCGATAAGGACTGGCAGCCGGTTGAAGTCAACGTCCACGCCCTCGACCAAGGCGTGATCCCCGTTTATATGTCGGCGAAGACGACTTACCGTCGCGTGGGCGACCGCTGGTTCCCCAGCAGAATCGAGTTCACGGATTCCCGCCAGCCGAACAACCAGGTGGTCGAAGTGCTCGACGCCTCCTTTGATCAACCCGACCATCCCCAGACGCTCACGCCCAGGGAGGCGCTCGGCCTCGTGCCGGGTCTGACCCTGGTTCGAAAGTGGAGCGAACAGGGATCTGAAGACGGTTTTTTTGACGGTGAAGGGTTCATTTCCCCAAGCGAGTATTCATCAAGGATCAAGGCGGGCACGCTGTCGCTCGACGCCTACCGCGAGCTTCTGGCTCGACATGACGACCCTGACAACCGCCCGGGCAGCCGGCCGAAGTTCGATTTCTCGTTCGGCCAGATCGCGGCGGAGGTCAAGCGAAGTCCGGCGCTGTGGGAAGGCTATGTCCGCCGCTTCATCGCCCATTTCCGGCTGGACGCGGAACAGTCACGCAAGGCGTGGGCGCATCACGCGGAGTGCCTCAAGGACGTCCGCAAGCATGAGAAAGATCACGAGGTTGAATTGAAACGCCTCCTTGAGCAGATCAGCAGGCTCGAAGCGCAATCCACCCGGTCGGCGGAGCAGGAAGCCGAACTCTCCCGGGCCCGCAGCCGGGTAGAAGTCCTTCGGGGCAACACCGAGAAGGTGTTCGAAGAGCGCCTCAAACCCGGTCTGGCGAAAATTCCGACCCAGGCCCAGACCGACGCCGCCCACGCTCGACATAACCCCCGCACTCAACAAGACCAACGAGCGCGGACTCCAGCGAATCCGTAAACGAACCGATCCCCGGTTCGATATCCGGGAATCCTCGCGATGCGCGCAACCATCTTCGATCTGCCCCGGACCGATTCGTGCCCCCCACCGGATGAGAGCAATGCTCGACATCCCGGTGAAAGAAAGGCCTCGCGTACTGAAATACCCCGCTTCAGACGCAACGGCGCCTGAATCGCTCTTTGCGATCTGGCAACGATCTGGGGGCTGTTTTGATGTGGTTTTCGTGTTGCTTTAATAACTATATTGAAAACGCAATTTTGAATGCGTCTGCCGCGGAAGTTAATGCGGTCTTAGCGATTTGATAACAATTCGACGTGAGAATCCGCTGGGTTAGAGTCTCGGGGACGCCTTATCGTCGTACATCAGGAGACGTGCGTGGCCAAAGCAAATGCGACCGTCGCCGTCGGGACAACAAGGATTCCGGCCATGATTCGCCCCTCGCCCGTTTCGCCCTTGCCGCCAGCGCAAGACGTGGTGATCCGGACGGCGTCGCTGACCATCCGTTACGGTGATTTTGAGGCGGTCAAGAACGTTTCCCTTGAATTCCACCGCCATCAGGCGACGGCGCTGATCGGTCCCAGCGGATGCGGCAAGAGCACGCTGCTGCGGGCGCTGAACCGCATGAACGACTTCACGCTCAACTGCCGGGTGACCGGTCGGGTCGAGTACGCCGGGCGGAACATCTATGACGCGGGGTGCGATCCGGTGGAGCTGCGCCGGCGGATCGGGATGGTGTTTCAGAAGCCGAACCCGTTCCCGAAGTCGATCTACCGGAATGTCGCGTGGGGAGCGACGATCAACGGGTTCCGCGGAGACCTGGACGCTTTGGTGGAGCAGTGCCTGCGCCGGGCGGGACTCTGGGACGAGGTCAAGGACAAGCTGAAGCACAACGCGCTTCAGCTTTCGGGCGGGCAGCAGCAGAGGCTTTGCATCGCTCGGGCCCTGGCCTTGGAGCCTGAAGTCCTCCTGATGGACGAACCGTGCTCGGCGCTGGATCCGATCGCCACCAGCCGGATCGAGGATCTGATCGACCAGCTCAAGTCGCGCTACACGGTGATTCTCGTCACGCACAACATGCAGCAGGCGGCGCGCGTCGCGGACCGGACCGCATTCCTGTATCTCGGGGAGTTGATCGAAGTGGACGAAACCCCGAACATGTTCACCCAACCGACGCACCCGAAGACTCAGGCGTACCTGACCGGGCGGTTCGGCTGATCGCATGACGGTCCACTTTGTCAACCTGCTGGACGATCTTCGGCGGCGTTCGCTGCGGATGGCGGCGCTGGTCGAGGACGTTCTCAACGAGGCGTGCGACGCCCTGCTGCTGGGGGACGAGAACCTCGCCCGCCGGGTCATTCTCCGCGACGAAGGCGTCGACGCGGAGGAGGTCGAGGTCGAGAAAGAGGTGATCCGTCTGCTGGCGCTGTATCAGCCGGTCGGGACGGACCTGCGACTGCTCTGTACGATCCTGAAGGTGAACAACGACTTCGAGCGCATCGCGGACTGCGCCGTGAACGTGGCGGAGCGCGCCAAGCACCTCGTCGATCATCCGGTCTACCGCGCCGACGTGGAGATCCGTGAGATGTGCAACGTCGTGCAGCAGACCCTGCGCCGCGCGATTCAGGCTTACGGCGCGGAAGATCTCGAGGCGGCGCAGGCGATCCGCCGCGGCGACACGGTCATCGACGACCTTTACACCCGAATCATCAAGGACTTCACGGCCGAGGGCGCGACCGGCCCGGACAACACCGCCGCCATGCTCGACGCCCTCTCCGTCGCCAAGAACCTCGAACGCATCGCCGACCACGCGACCAACATCGCTGAAGACGTCATCTACCTCATCACCGGACAGATTGTCCGGCACCAGTCCTGACGCGCCGGGTTCAACCCGTGACGCCCGGAAAGGAAAGCAACGAGACACGAAGGCTCGAAGGAAACCCGATCCCCCGATTTACACTAAGACGCGGTTGCAAAACCGAGCCGCGCCCGAGCCCGACCTACCGAGCCGCGCCCGTCAGGAAGCGTTCTTTTTCCCGTCTGCATCGGCGGTTTTGAAACCGCGTGCAA
>JAJVHU010000017.1 GCA_022072505.1 Phycisphaerae bacterium | reverse complement strand
TTCGACTACCGCGGCAACCGCCGCTGGCAGGAAGCAAGCCTATTCAGCCGCCTCATCGCCGACGCCGTGGGAGCTAACCCCATGACTCGCAGGCAGTTAGTCACCGGAGGCAGGTAGAGATTCAGGTCCGGCGATTTGCCTCGCACGGCGTGGGCGCCTCGTCCTTGCTTCGGTGTTCGACACCGTGTGCTTGAATACGCCGACGCGCTCGACTGGCCAGGGTTGGAAGAATACAAGAGGGGATGGCAGATCCCCCTGCTTCACGGCACCAAGATTGGCGGCTACCCCGCGTTCATCCAGCCGCCTTCTTTTGAAGATGACCCGCATTTGTGCACGCTCTGGTCACAACAGCCCGACGACGCCTCGCCGTTCACCAATGTCGAGCGGGGATGGTGGCCGCCGCACATGAGTTTTAACGAGAACTTCCTCATGCTCATGGACGTTGGCGCAATTTATTTTCTGGTTCCTGAAAGCCGGAAACTGGTGTACGAACTTCAATCCTATTGAAGGGCCGCCAATGGGCTGCACTGAGTCCCTCGCAGCGCAGACCGGCGGAACTCTCGCCATGGGTGGTGAATACGCTCTAGTTGATTACTTTGTCATGCCGACCCAGACATCCGATGGCGATCTGATTAGGATGAAACCGCTGTCCAGGCTCTTCAGGGTCGGCTTGGCAGCCTTCGATCCACGGCAGAAAGAGCCGGGGAGCCTCATCCTCGCTCGTGACCAACGCTTTTCGTCCGGCATATGATGCGCGAACAAGTTTACAGACCGCTTGCATCGGCGCAACCCTGATGTCTTCGAAGAGGGATTCTCCTGATCGAAGCAGTGGATGCATCAACGGTCTGCCGCTGGCCGGCGAGGATGATGAAACGGTGGCCGTGATGGACGAGGATTTCGTGACCGCCTGGAATACGGCATGCCGCCGGCGGGGGGGCTCGGTGTGGGCATCGACCGGCTGGGGATGCCGCTGACGAATTCTCGGAGCATCCGGGACGTGATTTTGTTTCCGTTGCAGCGGCGGGGGGATAGAATAGGTCGGACGCCGAAAGCACGGCCGGCAGCAAAGGACTGTGGGTGACGCGGCGACGATGGAGTCAACCGAATGGTGTATCACGGAAAGGTTTTGAAGGGCACGATCGTTCTTGAGGGGAAGCCGGAATTGCCGGAAGGGGCCTCGGTCTCGGTTGAAGTGCTGATGGACGATCCCGCTTGCGATGAGGACTCGAAGTTGCTGGCGGAGGAACTCCTCAAACTCGCCGGGTCATGCGAGGGATTGCCGACCGACTATTCGAGCCAGATCGACCATTATCTGTATGGCACTCCCAAGCGATGAACACCCGATTTGCGGACACTCAGTATTATGTCGCGCTGCTGAATCGTAACGACCAGCATCACGCAAGGGCCATGCACCTGACTGAGATGTTCCGTGGAATCGTAGTGACGTCGGAATGGGTTCTGGCTGAGGTCGGAAGCGCGATGAGCGCGCCCCGCCACCGAAGCAATTTCGCCCGACTGCTCGGTGTTCTCCGCGCCCGGCAGAGCGTGACCATCGTTCCCGCGACGTCCGATCAATTTCAACGAGGCATGCGACTTTACTCCGATCGTCCAGACAAAGCCTGGTCCCTTGTGGATTGCATTTCATTTGAAGTCATGGAGGAGTTGCACGTTCGCGAAGCATTGACGGCGGATCATCACTTCGAGCAGGCGGGGTTCGTGGCGCTGTTGAAGTAAGCGGTATCGTCGAAAGCGTTCACCTGAGTTTTCACCTGGCCCCGGTGTTCGGGGCTTGGGATGTCTGTCGTTGTGGCGTGCGGTGATGCCCGGGAGGGACGGGGGATCGGCGCGGCGTTTTTTCTTTCCTCCGGGACTTCTTTCGTCCCTCCGGGACTTCTTTCGTCCCTCCGGGACTTCCGGATCATCGGTAACGACTTCCCAGCACTGGCGTGCTGGGCTGTTTTCTGACGCCCCTGCCGGGGCTACGGCTCTCGGATGACGCTCGGAGGATCTTCGGATGACGCTCGGATGGCGCTCGGATGATGCTTGGATGACGCACGGAGGATGCTCGGGGGCATGTCACAACCGGAGTCAGGTGGAGATTCAGGAGCGTTCAATTCGTCATGCTGGTGGGAAAGGCCGGCGTGGGCATCGACCGGCTGGGGATGCCGCTGACGAATTCTTGGAGCATCCGGGACGTGATTCTGATTCCGTCGGGACGTGATTCTGATTCCGTTGCGGCGGAAGGGGGGATAGAATCAGGCGGAGGCTGACTTGGTGCTGATCCTCCGGCGATGTCGGAGCCAGGTGGAGACTCGGAGGGGGCTTTTTTGAGGCGGAGGGCGTATACTGACGGCTGGTGAGGCTTCCGCGGCCGGGGGTTCCCGTGGAGCTGCGATTGCGGTTTTGTTATCGCACGCGGCGCGACTGCGGGAGAATGCGTCGGGGACTTGCCCGGGAGCATATTGATGCATCCGCTCGAGACGACGTATCTGGACATGACCCGTCGGCGTTTCTTCGGAACGGCGGCGCGGTCGATCGGCGCCGGGCTGGGGACGGCGGCGCTGGCGTCGCTGCTGTCGCCGAAGTCGGCAAGCGCGGACGCCGTCGGCCGGTCGGGATCGGGACTGCCGCGCGGTCCGCACTTCGCTCCGAAGGCGAAGCGCGTCATCTACCTTCACATGGAGGGGGCTCCGAGCCAGCTCGATCTGTATGATTACAAGCCGCTGCTTCGCCGGCGGTTCGATCAGGATCTTCCGGATTCGATCCGGATGGGGCAGCGTCTCACCGGGATGACCAGCGGACAGACGCGCTTTCCGGTCGCGCCGTCGATCTTCAAGTTCACGCGCTATCGCAACCACCAGGACGGGGTCTGGCTGAGCGAGTTGATCCCGCACACCGCCTCGGTGGCGCACGAGCTGTGCCTCGTCCACTCGATGCACACCGAGGCGATCAATCACGAGCCGGGGATCACGTTTTTTCAGACGGGGAATCAGCAGCCGGGTCGGCCCTCGTTCGGTTCGTGGATCAGCTACGGTCTGGGCAGCGCGAACGCGAACCTGCCGTCGTTCGTCGTGCTGATCACGCAGGGTTTCGGGAACATGCAGGCGCTGTCGGCGCGGTTCTGGGGCAGCGGCTTTTTGCCCAGCGAGCATCAGGGGTGCAAGCTTCGGGCGGGCGGGGAAGTGCTTTACCTGAAGGATCCGCCGGGCGTCACGCGGGAGGACCGGCGGCGCATGCTGGACCTGGTGGGGACGTTGAACGAGCGCGAGTCGCGCCGGACGCTCGACCCCGAGGTGCAGACGCGCATCGCGCAGTACGAGATGGCTTACCGGATGCAGATGTCCGTCCCGGAGCTGACGGATTTCGCCGATGAAGATGAGGAGACGCTGGCGATGTACGGACCGGACGTGAAGACGCCCGGGAGCTTCGCGGCGAACTGCCTGCTGGCGCGTCGGTTGTCGGAGCGGGGCGTGCGCTTCATCCAGCTTTACATGCGCGGCTGGGACGCTCACAACAATCTTCCCGGCGAGATGCGGGCGCAGTGCAAGGCGGTCGATCAGCCTCAGGCGGCGCTCATCAAGGATCTGCGTCGGCGCGGAATGCTGGACGAGACGCTCGTGCTGTGGGCGGGCGAGTTCGGACGGACGGTTTACAGCCAGGGGACGCTGACGCACGAGAATTACGGGCGCGATCATCACCCGAGGTGCTTCACGGTCTGGCTGGCGGGCGGAGGCGTGAAGCCGGGCATCACTTACGGAGCGACGGACGACTACAGCTACAACATCGTGGACAAGCCGGTGGAGGTGCATGACCTGCACGCCACGATGCTGCATCTGCTCGGGTTCCAACATGAGCGCCTGACCTACCGTCATGAGGGGCGCGACTACCGCTTGACCGACGTATTCGGGAAGGTCGTCCCCGATCTGCTGGCGTGATGTCTGACGGAGCGCGGAACTTCCTGATGTTCAGTCTTGCCTTCGCGGCGTCGGTTTGCGCGCAGCAGACGACGCGCGAGACTCCACCGTCGGACGAGCCGGATCCGGCGCCGCGGCTGGTGCTGCCGGATGAGTCCCGGTTCAAGGCTTCCCCTGCGGACGGCGGCGGTTCGGCGACGATCGAACCGGCGGTGGTGGAGGTTTCGAGCCCCGTGACGATGCGTTGCACGTACACGGTGGGGGAGGCGGGGATTGCGGTCGGCGGCGGCGTCCGGCTGTCGGTGTCGAAGTTCTGGGGGTGGGCGCCGCCGCAGACACGCGACGCGACAGCGCCCGGGTACACGACGGTGGCCTGCTCGAAAGCGGGGGTCGAGCTGGAGGTGCGTGATCTGACGCGGGACGGATTCGTGTTCGTGGTCGTGAAGGGGCCGGAAGGGTTGAGTCCCGGCGACAGGTTGACGTTCATCTACGGCGACACCGGAGGCGGGCGCCACTCGCAGGCCGCGGGCTTCAGCGACCGGTACGCGGAGCGCGGCGAGCGCTTCTTCATCAAGGTGGACGGAGACGGCGACGGGTTCTTCACGCCGCCGGCGAAACAGGCTGCGTTCGAAGTGCGGGCGACGCAGGCGCGGCAACTGATCGTGTTCGCGCCGTCGCAGGCGTTCGTCGGAGAGGCGTTCGAGGTGACGGTTGCCGCGGTGGATCGCGTCTTCAACCTCGTGGAGAGTTACCGAGGCGATGATCTGCGTCTCGTGGCGACGGGCGCTTCCGACGTCGACGCGCCGGTGCGGGCGACGATCCGCCCGGACGATCGCGGAGCGGTGCGAATACCGGTGACGGTGCGGGAGCCGGGGCTTGTCCGTCTGCGCGTCGAGGACGGATCGAGCGAAGACGTCGCGGCGGGCGTGAGCAACCCGGTGCTGGTTGAGGCAGGGGGGAAGCGGGCGTTCCACCTGGCGTGGGGCGATCTTCAGATTCACACGAACGCCAGCGACGGCAGCGGATCGGCGGACGACGTTTATCGTTACGCGAGGGACGTGGCGAGGCTGGATGTCGCGGCGGTCACGGATCACGATCACTGGGGGTATCAACCGCTCGACGAGGACGCGCCGGCCTGGAAGGCGCAGCTCGACCTGAACCGCCGCCTGTATCAGCCGGGGCGCTTTGTGACGTTTCCGGGATATGAGTGGACGAACTGGACGCACGGACACCGGCACGTGCTCTTCTCCCGCGAGGAAGAGGCCGTCATCTTCAGCGTTGCGGATGCGGACAGCGATCACCCGCTGGAGCTGTGGGAGAGGCTGGGGGATCGGGACTGCGTGACGATCTCGCATCACTGCGGGGGCGGGCCGATCCCGACGTTCTGGAAATACTGGAACGCCCGGTATGAACCGGTGGTCGAGATGGCGTCGGTCCACGGGGTCTCGGAGATGATCGGGCATCCGCGGTGCATATACTCTCCGGTTGAATCCGGGATGGCGCAGGCGGCGCTGGCGCGCGGGCATCGACTTGGGCTGATCGGTTCCGGGGACACCCACGACGGCCACCCGGGTCTGGGTTCGCCCGGACAGCGGGCGGGGCTGGCGGGGATCTGGACGAAGGCGTTGACGCGGGAAGCGGTGCTGGAGGCGCTGCGGGCGCGGCGCGTCTACGCGACGACGGGGTGTCGCGGGATTCTGAGATTCTTCATGCCGCCGCCGGACGGCGTCTCGGGCGGTCGCAGCGCTGCGATGGGGTCTGTCGTGACGCTTTCGGACTACAATCAGCGGCGGCGTTTCACGGTGAGCGTGGTGGCGGATGCGGCGCCGGTCAGTTCGATCACGATCGTGAAGAACAATGATCCGGTGGTGACGTTCGCCTGCGGCGGGTTCGTGGAGTCGGTGGACTGGGCGGATGACGCGCCGGCGCGTCACGGAGATTATTATTACGCGCGCGTCGTTCAGGATGACGGAGAGTGGATGTGGTCCAGCCCGATCTGGATTGAGACGCCTGAGCGGAACGGCGGTCCGCCGGGGGGTTCCCCCGAGGGCGGTCCGGGGCCGAACCGGTGAGCGAGTTGGTTATGAACGAGGTTGAACTTCACGGATATGCGCGTCCTGGGGCGGCGCCGGTGGTCATCGAGTCGCCGCGCGCCAACCGGTGGATGATGCTGATGATCGTGATCCTGCTGGGCTGGTTGTTCTTCGAGCGCAGCCGGCCGCACTTTCAGGTCACGAACCCGTCATTTGAGCCGCGCCCGGCGGCGCCGCGCGGCGATCTGGGGGCGGACGAGCGGGCGACGATCGACTTGTTCCGCCACGCGTCGCCCAGCGTCGCGTTCATCAGCAACATCGGACTGCGGCGGGACATCTTCACGCGCGACATCTTCAAGATTCCGCAAGGCGCGGGGTCCGGGTTCGTGTACGACTCCGCCGGTTACATCGTCACCAACCTGCACGTCATCCGCGGCGCCAACGTGGTGCTGGTGACGCTGGCGGATCAGTCGGAGCATGAGGCGGAGGTTGTCGGGTGGGCCGCGGACAAGGATCTGGCGGTGCTGAAAGTGACGGGAGTTTCGCCGGATCTGCTGCGTCCGCTGCCGCTGGGGACGTCGTCGGACCTTCAGGTCGGGCAGAAGGTGTTCGCGATCGGCAATCCCTTCGGACTCGATCACACGCTCACCACCGGCGTCGTCAGCGCGCTGGACCGCCAGATCGAGTCGCTGATCGAGGGTCGGATGATCGAGGGGGTGATTCAGACGGACGCCGCGATCAATCCCGGCAACTCCGGCGGCCCGCTGCTGGACAGCGCCGGGCGCCTCATCGGCGTCAACACGCAGATCGCCAGCCCGTCAGGCGCGAGCGCGGGCATCGGTTTCGCCGTTCCGGTGGACATCGTCAGCCGCGTCGTTCCGCAGATCATCCGGTTCGGCAAGGTGATCCGCCCCGGGCTGGGGGCGACGATTGTGCCCGACGCCTACCGGCAGCGATGGGGGTATGAAGGCGTCATGCTGAACGCCGTCCCCGATGATAGCGCCGCGGCGAAAGCCGGCCTGAAGGGCATCGTGTTCGCCCGCGACGGGCGCCGGGTCTCCCAGCCGGGGGACATCATCGTTCAGGTCGGCGATCGTATGATCAAGGGCGGGAACGACCTGCTGAGCGCGTTGGAGAAGTACGAGGTCGGGGACAAGGTGGAAGTCGTTTACCGGCGCGGCGAGGAAACCGGGCGGGCGACGGTGACGCTTCAGCTTGTCGACTGACATGCAAAGGGGGTTCCCCGCCCGGGAGGCGGCTTGACGAAGCCGCACCGGCGACGGAGTTCGGGCGTGCTGCTGCTGATCGACAATTACGACTCGTTCACGCACAACCTGGTGCAGGCGTTCGGCGCGCTGGGCGTCGCGCCGATCCGGGTGGTGCGCAACGACGCGGCATGCGTGGAGGACGTGCTGAGGCTGCGACCGCGCTGGATCGTGATTTCACCCGGTCCGTGTACGCCGCGCGAAGCGGGCATCAGCGTGGGGCTGGTGCGGCGCGCGGCGGGGCGCGTGCCGATCCTCGGGGTCTGTCTCGGGCATCAGTGCATTGCGGAGGCGTTCGACATGCGCGTCCTCCGCGCGCGGCGGCTTGTACACGGCAAGACGAGCGTCGTCCGGCACGACGGCGCGGGGGTTTTCGCGGGGATTGAGAATCCGGTGGCGGTCGCGCGGTATCACTCGTTGGCGATCGACGAGACGACGATCCGGCAGGGGTTCAGCGTGACGGCGCGGGCCGAGGACGGCGAAGTGATGGGCATCCGGCGCGCGGACCTCGGCGTCGAAGGCGTTCAGTTTCACCCCGAGAGTTTCATGACTCCGAGCGGACCGGTCATGCTCTTGAACTTCCTGATGCGGTCATGTCCGGCAGGCGGGGTTGAGGATGACGCGGCGCGGAGGCGCTTCATCCACGACTCCCGGGACGGCGACCGGCGTCAGACGCCTGCGCCGACTTCGGTTGTCGCCGCTATCCTCGGGTAAACGTCGCAGCCACGTCGAAAAAGCCGTCAGAAAGGAACACGCATGAAGCATCTTCTTGCCCTGGGGCTGGCGACGGCGGCGGTGCATCCGGTCGCCGTGCGGCAGGAAAGCGAGCCGTCATCGACCTCGAAGGAGCCGGCTGCGCAGCGCCGGGTTGCCGCGTTCGCCGACGGGGTGACAATCGACTGGCGATTTCCGCTGGTCGAACTGGAGGCGCGCGTCGTGCTCCGCGCCGGACCGCTTGAGCTGCTGGCGTGCAGTCCGCGCACCCGCGAGCACGAGAGCATCCTTCAGATCCCCGCCCGCCCGTTGCACATCTTTCAGGCCTGCGGGTTGATCGGCCTGCAACCGGGCGCCCCGGTCAATTATGACGCGGCGAACGATCGCTGGATCGCGCCGACGGGTCAGCCGCTGACGCTTCGCGTCCTCGGGTCGTTCGAGTTCGGCGAGGTCACCGTGCCGGTCGAGGCGTGGATGACGAGCTTGAAGGAGCCTGGGCGTGAAATCCGGACGATCCCGTGGGTCTTCGCCGGTTCGCGCGTCGTCGAAGGCGGGGCGTTCGGCGCGGACGAGGACGGGACGATCGTTTGCGTCGTGGATTTCAGCACGGCGCTGATCACGATCGGCGAGCTGCACAGCGCCGATGACGAGTTGCTCTGGCTCGGGGCCGATCCGCGGTACGTGCCGAAGGAGGGCGCGCGGTGCAAGCTTCTTGTCAGCCCCCGGATTGACGACCCCTTATTGTTGCATGTCCTCGCCGACGGCGGGCTTCGTATTGCAGACAAGGCGGTCACGGCGCCGGACGCGGCGGCGCGTTGGCGTCGCGCCTCCGAATCCGCTCCGACCGGCCCCTCCGATCCCGTCGCAAAGCCGACGTTGACGCCGGACGCTCCGAACTCCGCGAACCCCGCGGGCGCGCCGCCGCAACATGACGTGAATACGCCGCCCCGGGAAAAAACGGAATCCCCCTGGCGTGTGATCGAGCTTCGTCCGCAAGGCCGGGTGGCTTCGGCGGTGATGCGCGGCGTCAGCGCGGCGTTGGCTGCGGAAGGCGTCCCTCCGGCTGCGATGCTCGTGGATCCGCGCAGCCTCCCGGACGCGCGACAGCCGCCCCGTGGGGAGCCGCAGGGGAAACCTGGATGAGTCCGGGGAAGAACAAGGACGGAGTTCCACCCGCGGCCGTCGGGGGGAAAACACCCGCCTTTCCCGGGTTGTTAATGTCGGATTCGGCCACGCGAACAAGATTTTACATCCGCCTCCGTCCGACTTCCCTTACGATAAAGAGGGTGCGGGTCGGGGCCGCAGGTCGGGATCGCCGGGCGGAACCGATGAGGGCGCCTGCGTGCGCCGGGAGCAGGTCATGATCGAATGTTCGGTGAAGCCGGTGCGACGAGGTCTTGCGTTTCTCTTGGCGCTCCCCTGCGCTTCAGCGCTGCGCGCTCAGGAAGAGACGATCCTCATCGCCCCTCGCTTCACGCCTGGAGAGTCGCACTACTGTGAGTGGTCGCGGAACGTGGTGTCGCGCCTGACCGGGGGCGGCGGGGGCGGCGAGCGCGAGTCCGCGAAGCGCTTCCGCGAGACGTGGGGCGTCATCGAGAAGGTCGATGAACAAGCTCCCGACGGAAGCACGAAGCTGACGCTGACCCTCGACCGCATCGCGCACGAGTTCGAGTCCGGCACGCTGTCGCAGGCGTTTGATTCCGACCTGACTTCGACGGGAAAAGCCGAGCATCCGATGGCCGTCGTCTTCCGCCCGCTGATCGGCCAGAACATGACGCTTGTTCTGAACAAGGATGGATCCGTGAAGGAGTTCCGCGGACTTTCCGGTCCGCTGGAGCGCATCGCCGCCGAACTGGCCGGCAAACCCGAGGGCGCCTCGATCCAGGACAAGATCGCCCGCCTGCGGCACTCGTTCAGCGACGAGATGGGCCGCGTGGTCTGGGGCGAGTCGCGATTCTCGATGTACTCCTTCTGCGAGGTGAAAGTCGGGCAGGAGTGGAAGCGTTCGTGGAGCCAGCCTTACCCCACCGGCGAGCTCAACGTCGAGATCGTCTGCCGTCTCGCCCGGATCGAGAAGCAGGACGCGCGGCGCCTCGCGGTCATCGAATACGAAGCCGTTCTGCACCAGCCGAAGTCCGCCGCTCCTTCCGGCGAGCAAAGCAAGGTCTTCGCCGCCAACCTGGAGGGGCGCTTCAAGGGCACGGCGATGTACGATCCCCAGATCGGCCTTTACGTCTCCGATCAGGAGATCGGCGAGATCGAGCTGGACGTCGCCTCCGAGGGGTCCGGCGTCGAGCCCGGAACAACGCAGCGCTATCACCAGCGCATCGAAAGCCGGACGTCGATCCTCACGCTTCCGCAGCGCAACGCCCAGAAGGAAAAGGCCGAGCGCGCCGAGCAACGCCGCGGCAAATGAGGTTCCCGCGCGCCTCCGGATCAATGTCTCGCGTCATTGCGGCGCTGCGTCGTCCGCGCCGCCGCCGCTTACGTCTTCGCACGCCGCGGCGACCTGGTCTTTCCTGGCCGCTCGACCGGCCGGCGCCGTTCGGGGACTTCGATCCGCCTTCGCCCTGACAGATATGCGCCGGTCACCGACTCCGTCGCCGCGCACAGCGCCTCAACGCCGCCGCAGGCGACGACCCGCCCGCCGCGCACGCCTGGTCCCGGACCGAAATCCACCAGGTAATCCGACTCCCGCATCGTTTCCTCGTCGTGTTCGACGATGATCACCGTGTTTCCCTGGTCGCGCAGGCGCTTCAGGGAATCCAGCAGGCGGCGGTTGTCCCGCGGGTGCAGGCCGATCGAAGGTTCGTCCAGGATGTACAAGACGCCGGTCAGGCCCGCGCCGATCTGACTGGCCAGGCGAATGCGCTGCGACTCGCCTCCCGAAAGCGTCGGAGCGGCGCGATCCAGCGTCAGATAGTTCAGCCCCACGTCCTGCAGAAAGCGTAGACGAAGGCGCAGCTCCCGCAACGCCTGATCCGCAATGATCCGCTCCGTCGCCCCCAGGGCCAGCCCGTCCACGAATCCGGCGAGCTGATCCACCGACATCGCGCACAATTCCGGAAGCGTCCGTCCGCCGAGCCGGATCGCCGCGCCCTGCGGACCGATCCGCGCGCCGCGACACTGCGGACACACCTGCTCGCGCATGTACTTCTCGTAATACGATCGCACCATCGTCGACGTCGCCTTGCGGTACGACCGCATCAGGTCCGCCACGACGCCGTCGAAGGTTCCGCCGTGTCGGAAGACGCCGCCGCGCGACCGCCACTCGAACGTCAGATGCGCGTCTCCCGTCCCGAACAACAGCGCGTTTCGCGCCGCCGCGGACAGGTCGCGCCACTTCGCCTTGAGGTCGAACCCGACGTGCTGCGCGACGCTGCGGAAGATGTGCCGCCGCCAGCGTCCGATCGGACCGCGCATCGCTTCGATCGCCCCGTCGAGAAACGACTTGTTCGGATCGGGCACGAGCAGGTCCGGGTCGAAGTCGGACGATCTGCCCAGCCCGTCGCATCGGCGGCACATGCCCTGCGGCGAATTAAAGCTGAGCGTCTGCGGCGTCGGCGCCTCCAGGCTGACCCCGCACGTCGCACACGCGTACTCGCTCGACAGGATCAGGTCGTCTTCCGCCTCGCCTGCGGCGCCGCCGCCGACCCCTTCCCCGCCGCGCTGCACGACGAGCGTCCCCTGGCCGATCCGCAGCGCGTGCTCGATCGCCTCCGCGAGCCGCGTCCGCGCGTCCTCCCGGATCGTCAGGCGGTCGATCACCACGTCCACGTCGTGCCGCTGGTTCTTCGCCAGCTTCGGCGGATCCGACAGCGACGCCACCGCGCCGTCCACCCGCGCCCGCGCGAATCCCTGCCGGCGCAGATCGTCGAACACGTCGCGGAACTCGCCCTTCCGCTTCCGGGCGATCGGCGCCAGCACCAGCGCCGCCGCGCCATCCCCCCACTGAAGCAGGCGGGCGAGCATCTGATCCCGCGATTGCGCCCGGATCGGGCGATCGCACTTCGGACAGCGCGACTCCCCGATCCGCGCAAAAAGCACCCGCAGAAAATCATGCGCCTGAGTGATCGTGCCCACCGTGCTGCGCGGGTTCCACCCGCTGGTCTTCTGCTGGATCGCCACCGACGGACTCAGACCCGTGATCCCGTCCACGTCCGGCTTGGGCAACTGCGTCAGGAACTGCCTTGCGTAGGCGCTGAGCGACTCGATGTAGCGCCGCTGCCCCTCCGCGAAAAGCGTGTCGAACGCCAGCGAACTTTTGCCGCTGCCCGAGACGCCCGTCATGCAGATCAGCCGCCCCCACGGCAGCGTGACCGACACGTCCTGAAGGTTGTGCTCCCGCGCCCCGCGGACTTCGATCGCGGATCGATCCGGATTCATGTTTCCCCTCGACGTGATCAGGCCCACGCGCTCCTGCCGCCCACGAGCCTACCCGTCCGCACCCCCTCGGTTCAACCCCGAGCGCTCTACGAAGAGCGGTCGAGACTCATCGCGCGCGACAGCGCGTCTGTGCTTCCTGCGCGGATACGGTCCGCGTTTTGACGGAGGAGGAAAGAAAGCGGCCCGGAACGGTCGGAACCGCCCGGGCCTAAGAACATGGCGCTGCATCAGGCAGCGACGTCCGCTGCCTAAAGCAGCTCACCTATCGTTCCGACCATGGATCACCTCCTTTCTAAAGCGGGATCACCCGGTCAGCGGTGGATGGTCGTCTCCCGCCGCCGGCTTGATCCTGCCGCGACCCGTCGATCGCAGGCCCCACGCGCGACCCTGTGCTAGCTTTCACGGTCGCTCGGTCGAGCGCCCTTCGGACCTGACGCCGCCCAATTTCGGCGATCGGCCCAACCAGCCCCCCGACAAGAATATCGTACCCCGCCAGAACGGATTGTCAAGGGAAACTTGACCACCAGACAACCCCTTGTGTCCTGGAACACGGCCCTCCCTACCGGTAGAGGGTAACGATTGGCTTGGACCGCTCCCTTTATGAATTCGCTCCGGAGGCGTTTCGGGCAGGCAAGCGTGGTCCGGTTCTGAAACGGCGTCTCCTTCGCGGGCTACGGACAGCTTCCGCACGCCCCCGCGCCGCCCAGGCCGAAAGTGGCCGTCCGGCCGTTGCCGACGAAGAACTTCGGCTGCGTCTTGAACGTGCATCCGCCGTCGCCGCAGACGGATTTCCAGACGATGTCGCCCGTCGTGCAGAAATCCCCGCCGCTGAGCCAGAACTGCCCTTCCTTGAAGATGACGGGCCCGCCGCCCGAGACGCACCCGTTTGTGCCCACTTTCAGCGTGGATCCGTCCGCCCCCAGGTCGGCCAGAAACCAATGACCGGCGCCCCCCACGTCGCAGGTGATCGTCAGCGATCCGTTGTCCTCCGCGATCCACCAGCCTTCGCTCGTGCCGTAGCCGAAATGCTCTCCGTCGGGAGAGAAGTCGAAACCGTAGATCGTCGAATCGGTGTCCCGGTCGTATCCGCGCAGGAGCGATCCGTCGTCCACGTTCCAGAGGTGGATCGTCCGGTCGCTGCTCCCCGTGCCGAGGACCGTTCCGTCAGGGCACCCCCGCCGAGCGTTCCATCAAGGGGCCGTCGCAGAGGCGCGCGCCGAGTTCGTCCTCGATCCACTGGATTTGCACGTTGTAACGGCCGGGCGGGAGTTCGTCGAAGCGGGTACGCGCGCGGCCGTAGGAGCGGAGGCGCGCGGTTTCCGAAAGGGTGATTCCGCCGTCGTCCGAAGTCAGTTGCACCTTCACCCGCCCGGCGGCGAGGTTCGTCGTCACGCGCGAAACGATCGCGCCACGCGGCTTCGCCCACAGGCCGTGCGACAGCAGCGCGTCACAGTCACTGCACAGCCAGGTGGTGACGAAGGCGTCGCCGGCGCCGTTGTCATAGCGGATGTCCTCGCCCTCAGTGGGATCGAAGTCGGTTCCGCGACTGGTGAAGTGTCCGGCGAGCAGGATGCGACCGTCGGATGCGGCTTGCAGTGCTCGAAAGTCCGTCCACCCCTGACCACCGGCAACGCCCGTCCAGTGGTACGACTTGTCCGATCCGAGTTTGCTGACGAACGTGGCCGTGCTGCCCGGACCGTAGAGCACGTCGCCGTCGCCATCCGGATCGAAGTTGATATAGTCTCCGAAGGTGCCTGCGAAATAAACGCCGCCGCGTCCGTCCGCGGACACGCTCCGTCCTGTACTGCTGCCGTCGTCGCCGGCCAGAACGTGCGTCCACTGGTGCTGCCCGCGCGTGTCAAGCTTGACCAGCCACGCGGCGTGGTCGTCGGTGCGCGCGTCGGGAGAGCCGTCTGGATCAAACTCGACGTAATCCCGGAAAGACCCCGCCAGATACACGCCGTCGCCGTCTACTTCGAGGTCTTCAACGTTGACATCGCCGATGTCATGATCAGCGGCGACCATCCGCGTCCAGCCATAGCTGCGGTCGGCGTTGATCCGCGTGACAAAAACTTCGTAGCCTCGATCTTCCCCTTCCCTGGCGCCGCCGCGGTAGTCCTCGCCCGGACCGGGATCGAAGTCGTACCGCCGATAGGAGTTGAACCTTCCGGCCAGATATAAGTTGCCTTCATGATCTATCTCTAAATCCTTCAATGTGACGTCCAGAATGATCGTCCACGCATACCGCCCGTCCGCCGACATCTTTGTAACATACCCACTCAGGCTATCAGGGTCATGATAGTCCTCGCCGCCTCTGGGGTTGAAATCAAACCGTCCATCAGCAAAGAACCCGGAGTAGAATAGATTCCCGAACGGATCAAACGTGATGTCGTAAACGGTGATCCCCCCACCCGGTGTACCGTTGCTCCAGGTTCCCAAGTACCTGCCGTCGGGAGCGTATCGAGTGACAAAGCTGCAAAAAGAGTCCGGATCGCAGGAGTGAATGTCCTCGCCCGGTCCGGGATCGAAGTCCACAAAAAAAGTCTCATTATGGAACATGAACGCAAACGCTCCGGCAACCCAGATCTGTCCTTGTTGATCGATCGCTATATCATTGACATACTCGTCACCCGCGCCGCCGAATGTGTTCGTCCAGGCATACGACCCGTCCGCGTTCGTTACCATGACGAAGGGATCGACTCTTCCAACAATGGCATGTTCATCGACCCCATCTGTGGGATCGAAGTCCACAGAATACCCAGATCGGATGCCTTCACGTCCGAACTGGCCGGCCGTGACGATCCTCCCGGCCGAGTCCGTTCGAACCATGTACGCCGCTTCGCTATCATCTGCTCCAATCGTGCTTGTGCGAACGTAACGCGGAACTTCGCAGGATTGGAAGGGCGCCCCCAGGCCGCCGCCAGCCATATGCAACAAAATCAATGGCGCCACCATAACCGTCATCTTTGAACGACCCATGATTGAATATCCCACAATTGGAGTGGGAGCTTAACCCCAAAAGGGCCCGCCCCGGGATCAACCGGGACGGGCGGGACTTTCTCCGCTCTACGGACACACCTCCGAAAATACCGCCGTCTTGTCTTGGGCGACAAAAATCTCAGGCTGGACGGCGTTCTTAGGCGATTTGAATGTCAACTTCCCGCTGGTCTGCAAATCGAGTTCGGTCTTGAGACGCCCGCCATCCACCGTGAAGTCGCCAGACAGACAGTCGATGCTGGCGAATTCCGAATCCTTGAACTCCAGGAGACTATGGTCAATTCCGTCCAGAGCGTTGCACGGATTCGACACGGTCCAATCACCAGTTGTATCAATGGGACAGTCTTGAAAAGTCATCGTTCCGCCTCTGACGATCCATTCGCCGGTACCGGTTTTAAGGAAATCATCAGGATCTCCTTGATCCCATGTCCCGAGGATCATGTGGTCCTTGTGGCAGAGCTCGGTGGGTGGATACTCGCAGGCGTCGCCAAAATTGTCCTCGTAACAATCATCGCATTCGTCGCCCGTGCCCACCCCGCGCGGGTCGTCCACCATCACCGTGGCGTTGTTCTCCAAGGCGCAGTACACGCCCAAATGTCCTACGAGACGTACCGATCCTTCGAGAATGAGCGTTCTACGGGAGGTGTCATCTTCCGTTCGGATGTATCCTCCTCCGAACGCGGGGTGTTCGCCATCCGACCAATGCGACCGGCCGCGGATTTCTCCGTTCTTGCCGTTGTCGGAGGTGATCGTCACCGTCTCCCACATGAGTCGCAGGATCGCCGGGCAGTAGCCGGACGGACAGCTCGTCATCGGCAGGGATTGACAGCTTGAAATGAACACGACGTAGCCGTTGACGATGGAGTCCGGGGCGGTTTCGCCGCCCAGTTCAAGCGTCGCGTTCTCGTAAATCGCGATCACTCCGCGGCTTCCCCCGCTTTCGCGCACGTCGATGCTTCCGGTTCGGCTGGTCGAGACGACCTCGACGGTCTTCCCCGCGGGAATGATCGCGTCGTCCTCATCGTCGTCGGGGTAGCCGCCGATCTGGTTGTTCCCGTACCGCCAGTTGTTCTCGTCGTTCCAGACGCCGGAAGTCGGCTGGAACGTATACACCTCACCAAAAGCCGGGAGCGCCGCCGTCCCGGCGATCGCCGACATCATCAGGAACACACTTCGCTTATGATAACGCCTTTGCATCGGATGAACTCCGTTATGGGACATTACGTCTCTGTTTCGACCCCGGTATGGCCGGTCAGTCCGTAACATGCCCGCCGGTTGGAAACCGGCGCCCGTCAGGTTGCGGATCAGGCTCGCCTCTTTTCGCTACCGCGCCCTCAGTCGGTCTCCAGCGTCGCCTTCTGCTTGATCTTGATCGTCGTCCCGCCCTCCGCTCCGCTGATCGTCACCTTCTGGACCGCGAGCGTCGGGTCGTTGCCGTCGGCGTCCTCCAGGATGACCGTGTCCGACAGGGTCAGGTCGCCGATGGCCAGGTTCGTTCCGCCCACTTTGACCAACCCCACGTCGAAGATCCCGGAGATCGTGACGTCGTCGTCCGCGTCATCCGGGTAGCAGTTGGCGCAGGCCACGGCCTGCCAGTTGGCCGTCGTGTCCCATTGATCGTCCGCCCCGTTGCCGCTCCAGGTGAACGTGGCCGCCGAGCCGCTGACCGCCGTCAGCAGCAGGCCCACGCCCGTCGGAAGCATTCGGTTCAACCGCCTGTCCATAAAGCGCCTCCCCATAAATAAAAAACCGAGCCGCGGGCTTCAGCCCGCGCGAACCTTCGATCCGGCGAGACCTCCCCCGACGTGCGCCCCCATCTGCCCCCGCGAACGCAGGCAACAGGCAATAGGCAACAGGCAATAGGCAATAGGGGCTGGGGGGATGGAGGGTGGTGGGGCGAAAGTCGAAAGGTGAAAATAGAAAAAATTGAAAGCTGAAAGTCGAAAGCTAAACGCTGATAGCCAAAAGCTAACAGCCTGAAGCTTGAAGCTTGAAGCTTGAAGCTTGAAGCGCGCGGAATCCTCTCGATCTGCGGGGCGTTTCGCGGAGGCTTGTC
Source organism: Phycisphaerae bacterium (assembly GCA_022072505.1). GTDB lineage: Bacteria > Planctomycetota > Phycisphaerae > UBA1845 > UBA1845 > JABWBH01. Next base: position 5,255 of record JAJVHU010000017.1, on the reverse strand, counting down.
GGACTCCAGGGCACGGGCGAACTCCTGATGTTGCGGTCATCCTATCGTCTGGACGGGCGGGTGTCAAGCCTGCCGCGGGGAAACGACGGGAGCGGGCGCGTTCCGGCGTGAAGGCGACTCATTCCCCATCTCCGCCGACCTAGCCAGCCGGATCAAAGAACGAGCGGGATATCAGAACCGCTTGCGACGCCGTGCCGGAGGGATATCCAGCACCTGCCGGTACTTCGCGACGGTCCGCCGCGAGATCTCGATCCCCTCTTTCTTGAGGAGTTCAACGATCTGATCATCGTTGAGCGGGTCGTGAGGGTTCTCGGCTTTGATGATCTCCGCCACGCGGTTGCGGACGCTGTCCCAGCTCGTCACCTCGCCGGCGTCGGTTTCGGTTCCCCCGGCGAAGAAGCTCCGCAGCGGGTAAATGCCCCTGGGCGTCTGCATGTACTTGTCCGCCACGGTCCGGCTCACGGTCGACGGGTCGCACTGAAGCTGCTCCGCGATCTCGCTCATCCGCAGCGGGCGCAGACCCTGCGGCCCGATCTCGAAGAACTCCCGCTGGCGCTCGACGATGATGTTGGCCGCGTCGAGCAGCCGGTTGCGCCGGAACTGCACCGCGTCCATCAACGCCCCAGCCGCCTCGATCCCCTTCCGCGCGAAGTCGCGTACCTCTTTGTCGGTCTGTTTGGATCGCGCCATCTCCAGGTATTGCGGGGAAATCCGCAGGCGCGGCTCATTGCCCCGCGCCAGGCGCACCGTCAACCCGCCGCCCGTGTCCGCGTACTCGACGATCACATCGGGACGGATCGGCGGTTCCGACCGGTCCACCACCTGCCGCCCGGGATGCGGGTGAAGCTGGGTGCGGATGACATCCAGCGCGGCGCTGATCTCCGCGACGTTGAACCCCGTCGCCTTCGCGATCGCCGGCAGCATGTTCCGCGCCGCCTGGTCCAGGTGATGCTCGATGATCGCCCGCTCGATGCGGTTGTCGCCCGGCAACGCCTCCACCTGAAGCAGCAGGCATTCCTTCAGATCCCGCGCCCCCACGCCGGGCGGTTCCAGGAGCTGCACCTGAAACAGCGCCTCCTCCAGCACGGGCAGGGGCGTCGCCGGTTCGGACTTCGCCGCGAGTTCCTCCAGCCCGATCCGAAGGTAGCCGCTCTCGTCGAGGTGATTGATGAGCAGTTCTCCGGCGCCGCGGACGTCGTCGGGAAGGTCGAGCATCGACCACTGCGCCAGGAGGAACTCCTGAAGGGTGGCCCCTCGACCGACCGTGTTGGCCATCGCGTCCATCTTCGAGTCGCGGTCCTCCGGCGCAGCTCGCCGGAAGGACGCCCCCGCATCCTCGAAGTCCAGCTCGTACTCCCGCGCCAGCCGGTCCAGGCGTGTGAAGCTCGGCGAGGTCGCGTCCACGCCGTCCGCCGAAACCGCCCCGTTGCCGTCGGAACCTCCACCGCTCTGAAGCCTGCCGCCAGCCGCGCCATCGCCGTCGCGGGAAACCTCCTTCGCCTCGGCCAGCTCCAGCGCCCCGTTCTTCTCAAGCTCCTGCGCAATAAGGCTTTCCAGATCGGTCACGCCGAGCTGGAGGATGTTCATCGACTGGATGAGCTGAGGCGTCAGCCGCTGCTCCAGCCGCATGTGCTGCCCGAGATATTGTGATAACGACTGCGACATCTGCCGTCCGCAGGAAAACGGCCGCCGGGCGGGCGCATCCGCCTCAGCCGCCGTCACACCGGGTCAAGTATACCCGCAACCCGACCCCGGCGAACCTTCGGACCGGCCGCAATCCGCCGAACCTGAATCTGCAACGGACTGCTACGGCGCAACGCCCTTAAATCCGGGGCGCAGAGCTTTTGGCCCGGGGCGCAAGCATCTTGAGGGGCTTGAGGATGCGGCGCGGAGCGCCCTGCCCCCCGGAAGGGCATCGGTGTGTGCCCGGGAGAGCCTGGGAATTTTTCCAGCCGACGCCTCACGAACGCGCGTCTTTCGGGTCACGGACCTGCCTTTCAGCCTCGAATTTGGTGTTTGATGCGGAGGGCTTCCCAAAAATCCCGGATTCGTTGGGGTTGGTCGAGGAGGATCGCCGCGAACCCAAGGTAAGCCGCCTGCGGCGTCCAACCCTGGGCTGGAGGCCGCAATCCCTTCGGGATTGAGACAAACGGGATTGAGACAAAACAACGGGCGTTCGCGCGTGTTCTTCCTCTTGATCGCGAGGCATTCGTTCACCAGGCCGACGTCTGCCCGATTCCCGCGGCTGTAGCTCGGGCTTGGCTCGCCGACGCACGATGAATGACGCACGACGAACGACACACGACGAACGATGCACCATGAACGATGCACGATGAACGATGAACGACGCGGAAGGCGAAATGAGGCACAGAAGGACAGAGGGACAAAGGGACAGAGGGAATCCGATCCCCAATCCACGCTCCGACACGCCGCGATCCGACGCGAATCGCGTCGCTCTCAATGCACGACGCGCGCTTCGCGCTGCGTGCGGCGCGCCTCTGCGCATCTCTGCGCCCCTCTGCGGATTCTCCAACCCTGATTCCCGAACCCCGATCCCCAACGCCCGATCCCCAAGCCCCCGACTCCCGATTCGCGATTCACGACTCCCGATTCGCGATTCCCGACTCCCGATTGGCGATTCACGACTCCCGATTGGCGATTCCCGACTCCCGATTGGCGATTCACGACTCCCGATTGGCGATTCACGACTCCGATGGGCGACTCCCGATTCACGCCTCCCGACCTGCGTAGGGCGGGCTGTCCCCGCCGCTTTGCCCCGCCAAGGACACGGCGGCCAAGGGCACGACCCCTCCTCCACACACGGCCCCTCCGCGCATCGCGGCTACGGGCACAGTTCCTCCGCACACGGCGTCTCCGCGCACGGCGGCCCCGCGCACCGCGGCTACGGACACTCCACATCCTGACATAAACTCTCCCCGCAGCCTTCGACACAGACGCGCACTGCGCCCGCGGGGCAGTCGGGCAGCGAGGCTTTGCCGCGGCCATCGTCCATGATACGAGCGCGGCGGGGGCGCGGTTCGAGGGGGTCGCCGTTTTCGTCGAGCGGGGTGAAGGTCACGCGGACCGTCGAGCCGGACGGCAGGGTCGCGGGGTTGACCGTCACGGTGGCCGCGATGCAGCAGTCCTCGCCCGGTTCGCACAGGCCGTCGCCGTCGCTCTCGCCGATGCAACGCCCGCCGCCACCGCCTCCTCCTCCGCCACCTCCGCCACCTCCGCCGCCACCGCCGCCGTCATCCTTTGCGGCTTCAATGAGTTCAACCGAGAGGTCGAGCACCTCGGCGCACAGGTTCTCATAGGCCCCGATGTCGACGCGCTGACCGAGAATGCGCGGATTGCCGTCAAGGTCATAGGGTTCCGTCACAGCGTCATCCGTGCCCGCGTCAATGCAGGGGGAATCGTGCGCGAGGCGGAGGTTCTTGCGCGCGGCGTTGACGAACTGAGGATCATCGGCAATATTGTTTTCGCCCTCGAACTGACCTGTCCAACCCTGAATGCAACTGAAGTCGATCCTGCCGCCGTTTTCGATCCAGATCTGATCTTTGTCCGGCGTCGTGTTCTGACCCTTGTTGGCCCAGAATGTTGAATTGATCACTCGCAAATTGCCCTGGATACTGGTTCCCAGCCCTCCCGTAAACAGCCTCGCCCTGTTACGATAGAATGCACACCCCGCAACAGTCATGTCACCGCCGAAGACCTGGAGAGCCCCAGCAGAGTTGGCATGGTTGCGGAGAAAAGTACAATTCACAAACTCCGATAAGCCGTGTTCCCGGCACGCTCCAGCCCACTGTTGCGTCGTGTTTACACGAAATAGACAGCTCGTGTATCTGCAAATGCTTCCACCCGTTGAAGCCACAGCCGCACCACTTCCACTATACTTCCAATTCCGAATAAACTCACAGCGCTCAAATGTTGCTGAAGCCAATGAGTTGATCACAGCCCCGTTATCGTTGCGAGCGATCCTTGTTTGCGAAACCAGCACACTTGAAGTCCTGTTATACAGGGCAGCTCCGCCCGCAGCGTGATTGTTCACGATTTCGCATCTGCGGAGATCCAAAGCGCTGTCTATCACGTGAATCCCTGCCGCGAAACCTTCCTGGCCTGGCAGGTCGTTATAAGCGTCGCTGACAACGAACCCGTCGATCATCACACCGATAGGACAATTGTTCACGATGATGAGTTTGTACGAATTATCCGACGGATCCCCGGCAACCCCTATGTCCCCTGTTATGCGAGTCACAAACTCAGATGGGTCGCGCTCATCGCGACTCACCTCGCCGCCGGCGAATCCACCGAGAAGTGCGACACCGTCGGGCACCAAGAAGCTGGCTCCTCGATTGAGAGTCTCCGTCGGCGTATAGAAGCCCTTGGCGACCCATATCTCATCACCGACAGAAGCCGCATTCAGCGCATCCGGCAGTAATACATAAGCATCGCCCCAGGATGATCCGTCATTCTTTCCAGAGGCGCATTCGTCAACGTAAATAACTTGTCCATGGGTCGATGCACCCAGCAGGAATACAGCGAGCAGGACTCCAGGAAAATGCGTCATTGCGGTGATCCTTTCTATCAAGAGCAGAGGATGGGTGAGGCCATATGGCCTCACCCATCCTCTGGTTCACTGAATGACTACGAACCGGGCGGCGTCTCCAACGACCCCATGTCGATGTCATCGAGGTTGTCGTCCAGGTTCACCTTGCGCGTGCGACGCTTCACGTCTCCGCCGGAATCGCAATCTCCGGAGCAATCGTCGTCCTCCCCGGAATCGATGGCCGAGGAGTCGCAGGTATTCCCGCCTTCTCCACCGCAGGCTGACGGATCGAGGTCGTAGTCGTCCATCTCGAAGTTATCGAACTTCGGATTGTCGCCAGTATTTGTCCCGCTCCAGCCCGTAGTCAGAATCTGGACGCACGTATTCGTCACCGTCAGCGTGACGCTGCCGTCGGCGCGGATCTGGTCGCCTTCCTGGTCCTCAGTGTCGTTCGCCTGATTGCCCCAGAGGATGCAGTTGCGCAACACCGAATTGCCGGCCTGGAAATACGCGCCGCCGCCGCGGGCGTTGTCCCCGCACCAGTTCTTGGCGAACGTACATCCCTTGAGCACCATCAGGCGGTTCGTGTAGATCGCCCCGCCGCGCGTCGAGTTGTCCTCCTTGTCCGCGTCATTGCGGTAGAACAGGCAGTTCGTGAACTGCGGCTCGGCGCCGGTGCCGGCCGTATACACGCCTCCGCCGTGAT
>JAJVHU010000011.1 GCA_022072505.1 Phycisphaerae bacterium | reverse complement strand
CGGCAACCGTCCTGCATCCCGACTCATCGCGAACCTCCTGCCTCAAAAACCGGTTTCGGACCCCTTGACAACGTAAGTCCAAACATGTACCGTACTTCTGAGCCGGAGTCAAGTGGAGATACAGGAGAGGTTCAATCGCCGCTGGATTTCGGCGGCAAGAACCCGACACATCAGGGGCATTGAAGCTCAGGCACGGGCTACGTAATATGTAGCATGGTGCGGCGTCGGCTTCCTTACGGGCGCAGTTCTGTAAGGTGTTCCGGCAACCAACCGCCTGAGGAAGGTGTGACTATGACCAGCTGCTCACGCAAGACCTGGCTACCTGTTCTTGTCCTTGTTTCAGAGTTGTTTTCCGTGCCCCAATTGTGCGCCTCCGATAGCGGGGCTTGGACGCTGGTCGATCCCTGGCTTCGCCCGCGCGGTGAATTGGCGATGGCGTACGACAGCGGGCGGGGCGTGACCGTGATGTTCGGGGGATTCCACGAGTACGGTGATGTGTACCTGGGGGATACGTGGGAGTATGACGGTCAGCGCTGGACACGCATGAGCACGGAAGGGCCCAACCCGAGGTCTGCGTGCGGGATGGCCTACGACAGCGTCCGAGGCGTGACCGTCCTGTACGGAGGCAAGGACGCCGAGGGACAGTATGGAGATACCTGGGAATGGGACGGCGAGACCTGGTCGCTGCGAACTACGGAGGGCCCCGGCGCGCGACGGTTGTCCGCGCTGGCGTATGATGAGCATCGCGGCGTGGTTGTGCTGTATGGAGGCTACGGCGAGAGTCGCAAACATGACACCTGGGAATGGGACGGTCTGAATTGGAGCCTGAGAACAACGCAGTCGCAGCCAGAATTGAATACGCCGAGAATGGTGTATGACAACCGCCGGCGTGTGATGGTTCTGCTGGGAACATCGCAGACGTGGGAGTTCGACGGCACGGACTGGATCCAGCGAGAGGATGGACCCGTCCAGAGTGGCGCCGGACTGGCATACGATTCCGCGCGTGGTGTCACCGTGCGTTACGGCGATTACTGGGGTAATGACGATACCTGGGAATGGGATGGGGTAAGCTGGGTTCTAGCGTCGCAAGTCGGTGTCCGCGATGTGTATGCGCAGGGCATGGCGTATGATTCGCGGCGCGGCGTGACGGTGCTGTTCGGGGGGTACAGTAGCGTTTTCGCTCGCGACACGACCTGGGAATGGAATGGGGAGTCATGGACAATGCGATCGAATGCGCCTTTGGGACGAGTCTACTCCCAGATGGTCTACCACGCGGCCCGGGGACATAGCGTGCTCCTCGGAGGGTCTCGGCATCCTTCGTCGGATGATGACGAGTACACGTTCGCATGGGACGGCCGCCAGTGGTCGCTCCTGTCCATTCCAGGTCCAGGCGCATACTCCTCTCATGCGATGATATATGACACTCGACGGGATCTGACTCTTCTATACGGAGGGACCAAGACATGGGCATGGGACGGGGCGGCATGGTGGTTGCTCGCGGATACCGGACCCTCGCAGCGCTTCCGTCACGCCATGGCCTATGACCGCGCCCGCGACCGGGTCGTGTTGTTTGGAGGCGACGCCCGCGGCGACGATGGCGAGTTTTACTTCAACGGCGAGACGTGGGAATGGGACGGCGCGGTGTGGACCCTGGAGAGCACGCGCGGGCCTTCCGATCGCGCTTACCATGCCATGGCGTATGACAGCGCCCGCGCGGTGACAATTCTGTTCGGCGGGAATACGAAGCGGACGGCGCGCCGCTTCAATGGCGAAACCTGGGAGTGGGACGGGCGGCGCTGGACGCTTGTGGCGGACACCGGACCCGCGCCGCGGATCGAACACAAGATCGTCTATGACGAGGATCGGAAGGTGGCCATCCTGTACGGAGGTCAGGGGGTTGATGGGCAGAACTTCTCCGACCTGTGGGAATGGGACGGGGTTGAGTGGCGCGAGCGGCAGGTGGAATTCCCGCAGCCGTCGCGACACTCTCACGCAATGGCGTACGACAGCGACCGCAAGCGCATGGTCATTTTCGGAGGCTGGGGGGAGCACAGCGAGCGCCTCGGTGACACCTGGGAGTTTGATCCCTGCGTGGGGCTCACGAAGCTGAAAGCCCGCTGCAAGGCCGGCGGCGGCGGAGAAGGCGAAGCCCATCTCATCAAAGTCACCGTCAAAACCACGCTGCCCGAAGGCTCGACCGTCCCCGTGGACAACACAGACGTCTCTAACAACACGACCGACCGCCAGCGCATCCCGGTCAATTCCCGCGGCAAAGCCAAACACAAATGGTCCGACCAGCACGGCGAACATACGATCACCCTCGCCGACTGCCCGCGCATGACGCAGACGGTGACTTGCAGTCCGTGATAACAACAAACCGCAGAGTACGCAGAGGACGCAGAGCGAATCCCGGATGCTGTAACCGTCGCCGGCGAGCGCGAGGCCATCAGCCTCGCATTGGAGCTTAAGGCCGACCTCCTGCTCGCGGACGACCGCAAGGCTCGCCGCGCGGCCCGCGAGCGTGGACTCGTGATCACCGGCGCGCTCGGAGTGCTCGAGCCCGGTTCGGCGAAGGGCCTGATCCGCCTCAAGGACGCCGTCGAGCGGCTTCGAGCCACGGATTTCTTCATCGCCGAAACGATCATTGAAGATTCCCTGCGGCGCGACAGGGAACGCCGCGGCGACGCGTGATCGTGGGCGGCCAGCGCGCGAAAGAATGGACCCGCCCCCTGAAGCGGAAGCGGGTCCGGGTTCGCCGTTTCGACTTTCGGCGCTCGGCGTTCGGCCTCCGTGCCCTTCCGCCTATTGCCTGTTGCCTATTGCCTATTGCCTGTTGCCTGTTGCCTATTGCCTGTTGCCTTGCCCCTACGGACACTCGACGTTGCCGGGCTCCCCCAGCACCGTCCGGCAGGAGAGGGTGGCCGTGACGGTGTGCGGCCCGGGCGGAATGTCCCCGGCGCAACCCTTCCACTTCGCCCGGCACTTGCCACGGTCGTTGATGGTGCGCTCCCTGGAACACTGCCTGTCGAGGCTGAACGTCACCGGCTCGCCGGGGCAGCCTCGGCCGACGGTGCCTTTTATGAACAAGCTTCCGTCGTTGCGCGTGCGGCAGAATACGGTGAGGTTTTCACGCTCGGTTTCGCAGCAGTCGATGCACTCATCCGGGATTCCATCCCCGTTCAAGTCACCCGATCGCCCACTGGCGATGTCGCACTCATCCGGTACGCGGTTCCCATTGCAGTCTTGCGCCAATCCAGTATTTACTTCATCGCCGTCTGGAATACTATTGCAGTTGCAGTCGTTGTACATCTCCCATGTGTCGTCAAGCATTTGATTGCCGGCACGGACGCCGCCATACAAGACTACCCGGTCTCGAGTGCTATCATATGTTGCTGTTAGCGCCTTGCGATGTCCCGGGGTACTGGACACAATCTCGCTCCAGTGTACCCCATTCCACTCCCAACAGTCTCCGAAGTCTTCACTCTGGCCATCCCAGCCTCCCTGAAGAATTGTCGTCCCTCTCGTTGGCACAAAAGCAAAGGCGAATTCAGCTCGGGCAGTCGGGCCGCACTGGTCGCAGACGAGCCGCCATTTGTTTACGTGCAGGTCAAACTCCCAGGTCTCCGCGCTAAAGTCGGCGGGATCGTAGGTGAGTTTTCCTCCGAACAAGACGAGCACGTTCCTTGTGGTATCATGAACCATTCGCGCCGACTGTCGCGCGGCAGGCCATGGGTCGCCTTGGTCTTGCCCGATCTCGACCCAAGCTGAGCCGTCCCAAGCCCACATGTCCTGAACTAGAGTCTCTGTATACGGGTCAACGCCTCCGAAGATGACAACCCTGTCGTGTAGTTCGTCATAACATGACGCTGCGCCGGCACGGGCGGAGGGCCATGGATCAGATTTGGGAATCTCGGTCCATGCTTCGAGGACTCCATTCCATTCCCAGAGATCGTCAAGTGCTTCGGTGTCTTCGTCTTGAGCACTGCTTCCGCCAAAAGCGACGGCGACACCTCGCAACTTGTCGAACTCAAGCACGCTTTCACGCCGTCCGATTGGGGCGCACGGATCGCAGCGCAGGAACCAGCCGGCGCCGTTCTTTGACCAGAGATCCTGCCGATCGGGAATCCAGCCAAAAGTGAGCAGTGATTCATGTTGAGCAGAGTCATAGCAGATGGAGTGATACCCTCGCGCAGAAGGCACATCATCGGAAGTTTGCACCTCCCATATCGGGCCGCATTCCTGCGCTTGGCTCTCCGGGTGTGCGGCGAGAGCGAACACAAGAACAATCAAGAAACAAGGAGCGTGTCTGAACGAGAAATGCATGGCTTCACCTCCCAGGGATAGAATCATTACCTGCGATGCCCGCACAAGCGGGCCTTTCTTCCTACCACGTATGCGTAGAAGCCGTACCGCCGGCGCAGCGGTTTCTCTGAAATGCCGTTTGCGGTTCTAATTCGCTCGCTTATCGCCGGTTGGAGAGGCTCAGGGAACTTGTCGATGCGTCCAGTACCAGACATGCTGTGATCCGTTTTTCACCTCCAGCGCTCGACTTTCCGCGCGGAGGGGCGGCAGTGGACCCAGGTACCATTCCTCAGGATTAACGCAGTACGGGTCGCTTTGGTCCGAGTTCAGGCGTTGCTTCTGAAGTTCCGCGTTGTAACCATCGCCGCCCAAGCGAGTTGCGCCCGAGATAATCGTCCCATCGCGACGTATCGGAAGTGAAATGTCACGTATCAATCCGTCCTGGGCTACCCCAACATGTATGCTCAGACGAAGCGCGACCTCCGGCCTGTCGCCGGGTGCGCTCGGTAGCAGATACGCCACCTCCCTCGAGTAATGCCGATTCGAAATGTTTCGGATCGTGTAAAGCCAGGCCACCCGCGGAGGTGGGGGCTGGATGTCGGCGGGGGGCGGCTCGGATTCCAGCCAGAGGTAATCCGTACTGATCACGTTGAACTCCGGGCGGAAGGCGAACACGACGCATGGGTAGCCGGCCGTCGGCGGACAGCCTTCGCGGTGCAGCCAGTACACGGAGCTGTTCTGGCCGGCGGTGACGAGCCAGCCATTTTCTGCGTCCCAGGCAATGAGTCCCGAGCCGCCGCCGTCGGCGAGCACCTGGTAGAGCGGTTCGCGGGGGGTCGCCTCCGGGGCGTCGGCCAGCCGGGCGGAGTAGATACGGTAACACTTCTGCGAAAAAGCTCCGTTGTTGAATACAACAACGACTTCCGGCCCGGGGGATAGCTCCTGCGGAAAGATATCATACGGCCCAAAAAGCCCAACGGGGTACCATCCGTTCGCGTCGAAATCGCGCCCCATCGGATCCTTGCCGAAGTCGTCATTCGGCTCGATCCGCGCATGCCACAGCGGCTCGTCGTAGGGTCCGCGGGCGTCGAAGGCGCAAACGCTTCTGGCGTAACGGATGGGGATGGGCGATGCGCTGTCGAGGGAGGAGGCTTCGCGCAATCCCGCGACACCCTCGGTCGGAACCGATTGATGAAATCCAACCAAGACCGCTGCTCGTCCTTCAATGTTAACAATCGACAGCGGGTGGGCGCTCTCATTCGCGTTACGATTGCAGCAGGTGCTTATTCCTTCCCACGTATGAAGCGTGTCGGTGTTTGCGGCCCGCAGTTCCACCGTTTTTAACATCGGCGAGTACATCAGATGACTCGGACGGCGGGCAGCCCAACGAACCACAATGAACGTCGAAAGTGCGCTCAAGATACCGAACATCGCACATACCGTCGCCGTCGTCAGCTTCGGATGCCTCCGCATCCAGCGTGCCGTCCGTGTGCGCCAGGTTGCCGGGCGGGCCAGCGTCGGCTCGCCGGCGAGGACGCGGCGCACGTCGTCGGCCAGGTGGGTGGCGGAGGCGTAGCGGCGGGTGCGGTCTTTTTCGAGGGTCTTGAGGATGACGGCGTCGAGGTCGCCCTTCAGGCGGCGGTCGAACGTGGAGGGGGGCGTGGGGACGGCCTCGCAGATGGTGCGGGCGGCGGAGAGGATGGTCATGTTCGAGACGTCATAAGGAAGCCGGTCGGTGAGCATCTCGTAGAGCAGGACGCCGAGGGAGTAGACGTCCGCGCGGATGTCGATCCTGGAAGCTGGAGACTGGGGACTGGAAATTAGAGAAGGCGGATGCGGAAATTCCTTTTGCCCGGCGGAATCGGGAGTTGGCACGCTGAGAACCGGACCATCCGCACCGGCTGAAGCCCGCTGATCGGGAATTCCACGTGATGATGCGTCACCCGACGCCTCTCGGAGAGAGGCGGTACCCGAGGCCGCTCGGAGAGCGGTGCCACCCGGGGCGTCCTGGAGAGAGGTGGTGGCAGACGCCTCTCGGAGACAGGCGGTACCCGAGGCCGCTCGGAGAGCAGCCCCACCCGGGGCGTCCTGGAGAGAGGTGGTGGCAGACGCCTCTCGGAGAGAGGCGGTACCCGAGGCCGCTCGGAGAGCGGCCCCACCCGGGGCGTCCTGGAGAGAGGTGGTGGCAGACGCCTCTCGGAGAGAGGCGGTACCCGAGGCCGCTCGGAGAGCGGCCCCACCCAGGGCGTCCTGGAGAGAGGTGCCACCCGGGGCGTCTTGGAGAGAGGCGACACCCAGGCCGGCGCTGCACTGCTCCGGGCTCATGTATTGCGGCGTGCCGAGGAGCTGGTGTTCGCCGGTGAGCGTGTGCTCGATCGGGGCGGCGGTGGAGCTGAGCACCTTGGCGATGCCGAAGTCGAAGAGCTTCGGGAAGCCCTCGGCGGTTACGAGAATGTTCCCCGGTTTGAGGTCGCGGTGGATGACGCCCTTCTGGTGGGCCTCCTGCACGGCGTCGCAGACGGTGACGAAAAGGCGCAGGCGCTCGCGCAGCGGGAGCTTGCGCTCGCGGACGAACCGGGTCAGCGGGATGCCCTCGACGTATTCCATCACGAAGTACGGCTGCGGACCCAACCCCGCGCCGAAGTCCTCCACGCCGGCCTCGAAGACGCGGACGATGCTCGGGTGATCCAGCAGGGCGAGGATTTCCGGTTCGTCGCGGAACCGGCGGAGCACCTTGGGCGAGGAGAACTCGGGATGGATGACCTTGACCGCCACGCGGCGGCGGGGGTGATCCTGCTGCCCGTCGTAGACGACGGACATGCCGCCCTCACCGATCAGGCCGTCGATCGTGTACCGCCCGCGCAGGCGGTAGCCGGACAGGTCCGGCGGGCTTGCGCCGCGGGTCGACGCCTCGGGGCGACCGTCCCCGCCGGGCAGGAACCCCGGGGGCATCCGGTCGACGGTCCGCAGCAGCGAGAGCACCTCGCGCCGCAGGGCGTCGTCATCCGGACAGGCGCGCGACAGGTAAGCCTCGCGGTCCTCGGGCGGAAGGGAGGAGGCCTCGCTGAAGAGAGCGGAGAGGCGATCAGTTGTCTCGATGGCGTCAGGCATAAGCGGTCCACCTGCTCCGGAATCCCGGCGTCGGGTTTCAACCGGCTCGACAGCGGTCGAAGGATCCCGGTTGGGCATTCAGGATAAGAGATTCAAGGTCCAAGGACTTCGACCCGGCGCCCCGTGAAGTTGAATCCGCACTCGGCGCTCGGACGCCTCGAATCATGACTCATAAGTCCCGAACCCCGAACCCTGAACACACACCTCGCTTCCTCACGGTGGCGGCTCTGGGTCACCGCCCAGGACGCGGAAGAGCCAGGCCCGGGCGCCCGACCAGTCCTTCTCGACCTGCCGATCCGAGATGCCCAGCGCTCCCGCGGTTTCATGCACGGACAACTCCAGAAAGAATCGCATTTCGACCACCCTGGCCCAGCGCGGGTGCTCGACGGTCAGCGCGGTCAGCGCCTCGTCCAGCGCCAGCCCGGCGACGTGATCGAGTTCCGTCGCCGGACGGGCGAGGGCCTCGATGAGGTTCACGGGTTTCATTCCGCCGCCGCGCTTGAGCGCGTTTCTCTTTCTTGCGTATTCGACCAGCACCTGGCGCATGGCGTTGGCGGCGGCGGCCAGGAATTCTCCGGCGCCGATGAAGTCCACCCTGCGGGTTCCGAAGAGTTTGAAGTAGACCTCGTGGACGACGACGGTGGTCTGGAGCGTATGTCCGGAGCGCTCACGGCGCATAAAAGCGGCGGCGATGGCGTGAATCTCGTCATAGGTTCGCCGCCAAAGCTCCCGGCGCGCGGTTTCATCGCCCGCCCGAACGAGTTCGAGAATGCGAGTCAAGGGCAACGGGTCTTGAACCGTCATCCTGGGTGGTCTCCAGGGAACAAGGCTCCTCTGACTCCTTCATCCTAATAAAAGTGGAGATCGGTTCGCAACCACGTCGTCATAAAGACCGGGCTCGCCTCCGAAGCGACCGGAGGATCGGTTCAGGGCCGTTTGCAGCCGATCGGAAGCGGGGGGAATTCATATTCCAACGCGGGTTTCCTTGGCGGCCGACTCGCATCGACCCACGCGGGCAAGTTGTTTCCGCCTGCGGCTCTTGAACCCGGTCTCCTTGCGCGGGTTGGAAGATGAGCGCTGCCACGCAACCGAGAGTTCATACGGGCGGGCAAGGGCGGTATCATGTCGGGCGTGCGTAAGATCCAATTTGTCGCATGCAAGGAGTTTTCGCGTGCTGATCTACATGCTCCCGATCGTGGTCCCGATGACGATCATTCTGCTCGGGCTGATCTTCCTGCCGTTGCAGACGCTGCTGATGATGGTCGGCGGGTTGACGGTGGTGTCGGGCGTCGTGCTGCTTTTTTTCGCGCCGGCGTACTCGGTGCTTGCCTTTCTGAGCGGAGCGGTGATGCTGATCGCGGGGATTCGAATGCAGCGCCGGCAGGACGACCGCGAGGCTGCGCAGATCGAATCTGATGCGAGGTCGTATGCGCGTCGGAATGAGCTGTGGGTGGAGCGGGACGATCGGTAGGCGGGCGCGGTTGGGGCTTGCCGGCGCGGCGCGGCTGGGGCTTGCGGTCGCGGCGCTGTTGTGCGTGCGATGCGGGGCGCCGCGGTCGATCCCCCCGCAGACGCAGGCGGCGGCGGGGGACGTGTCGGAGGATTCCGCGGTGATCTGGGCGCGGGGAGCCTCACGAGGTCCGGTCGTGATCGAGGTCTCGACGGACCCTCAGTTCGTCGGCGCGACGCGGATCGAGCGGACGATCAGCGATCCGCTGGTTCCCGTGAAGGTCGAGGCGGCGGGGCTTTCCGCGGGGACGCAGTATTACACGCGCGTGACGGACGCGGGCGGGGGGCGGGCGCTGGGGCGGTTCCGCACGGCGCACGGCGACGCGGATTTTCACGGGCTTCGCTTCGGCGTCTCGGGGGACTGGCGCGGGGATCTGGCGCCGTATCCGTCGATCCGCAACGCGGCCGGTCGGGATCTGGATTTCTTCGTGGCGATGGGCGACACGATTTATGCGGATTACGAGTCGCCGGCGCTGATCGGCGTGGCGCAGGCGACCCGGCTGAGCCAGTTCCGCCTCAAGTACGCCGAGGTGTACTCGCCGTTTCTGGGGCTGAACTCTCTGGCGGACCTGCGGGCGTCGACGGCGTGGTTCGCGACGATCGACGATCACGAGGTGACGGACAACTTCGCGGGCGGGGCGGCGCCGTGGACGCACCCGTTGTTCGGATTGTTCGGGGAATACATCAACGAGACGGCGTTCTTCGAGGGCGGGTTGCGCGCCTTTCAGGATTATCACCCGATCCGGGACGAGTACTACGGCGACACGGGCGACTGCCGCACCGCGGGCAAGCGGAAGCTCTACCGGTACCGGACGTTCGGGCGCGACGCGGCGATGTTCGTGCTGGATGCCCGAAGCTTCCGGGACATGAACCTGGACTGGGAGGTGAACCTGGAGGATCCGCTGAGCACGACGTATTTCCTGCTGGCGTCGCTGCAGCGCGACCGGACGATGCTGGGGGCGGAGCAGTTCAGCGACCTTCAGCGCGACCTGCGGGACGCTCACCGGCGGGGCATCACCTGGAAGTTTGTGTTTATCCCCGAGCCGATCCAGAACCTCGGACCGATCCTCTCGTCGGACCGGTACGAGGGTTATGCGGAAGAGCGGGCGACGTTGCTGCGGATGATCCGTGACGAGGACATCCGCAACGTCGTCTTCATCGCCGCGGACATTCACGGAACGATCGTCAACAACCTGACGTACACGGATGACATTCTCGGACCGCAGATTCCGGTGGAGAGCTGGGAGGTGACGACGGGGGCGGTGGCGTTCGACCCGGTGCTGGGGTCGGTCATTGTGGATCAGGCGATCCAGCTCGGGATCCTTGAGCCGAATGTCCGGATTTACTACGACGAGCTTCCGCGAAGCCTGAAGGACGGTTTTATTGAGGACGCGCTGAACGGCCTGCTGGCGTTGTTCGGGTATGACCCGATCGGGCTTCAGGATTCGAACATTCCGGCGACGCTGCTCTCCGGCGGGTATTTTTCGGTCAACACGTTCGGGTGGACGGAGTTTCAGGTGGATCGCGTCACGCAGCGGTTGCGGGTGACCACGTACGGGGTGGACGCGTACCGGCGGGACATTCTCGATCCGACGCTGATTCCGGAGGTGGTGTCGGATTTCGTGGTTGAGGCCCGCCCGTGACGGGTTGGGTGGGGCCGGACCGCGTGGTAGAATGCGGCGGTCCGTGCCAGACTCGGTCCGGCGCCCCCGAAGGGGATGGGGTCGGGCGATCGGCGCGGGCGAGGGGATTCCTGCCGACCCTTGGTCGGGGCCGCGCAAGTCAAGGGGGACGCGGCGCCGTCAATCTCAAGGGTTCCGGGCGTGCATTGGGAAAGGGGATATCAATGAGAGGGTTGAGGCAAGTGCTGATGGCGGGGTTGGCCGCGAGCGTCGGGGCGTCGGCGTACGCCGCCGCGCTGCCGAAAGAGGGGATTCCGGCGAACCTGAGCAACAAGCTGCGCGCCGACCTGCTGTCGGTGGTGGCGAATGCGGAGCCGGGGGATCTGATTTCGGTTTCGATCGTGATGAAGGATCGGGCGACGCCGGAGGATCTGTCGTTCGCGGGGCTGATCGCGGACAAGACGGCGCGTCGCCGGGCGGTGATGGACGTGCTGAAGGGCGTGGCGCGGCGCTCGCAGGGGGGCGTGCTGGCGACGCTGATCGAAGGTCAGGGGCGCGGCGAGGTCGGGCGCGAGTACCTTCATGCGTTGTGGATCACCAACGTGATCGGGGCGCGCGTGACGCCCGGGATGGCGCTGAAGCTGGCGGCGCGTGAGGACGTGGATTATCTGAACTGGGATCGGGCGCTGCCTCTGGAGGACGTGCTGCCGTATGAGGTGTCCGAGAATCAGGCGCAGCCGGTGGCGGTGGAGTGCGGGGTGGATGTGATGGACGCGCCGCGGGTGTGGAACGAGCTGGGCATCACCGGTCGCAACGCGGTGATCGCCGTGATCGACACCGGGTGCTGCATCGATCACCCGGATCTGCGCAACCAGATCTGGACGAACCCGGGCGAGATTCCGAACAACGACATCGACGACGACGGCAACGGTTACGTCGATGACGTCCACGGCTGGAGCTTCGACGGCAACGGCAGCAGCGAGAACATCTCGGACTCGGCGGGCCATGGCACGCACGTGTCGGGGACGGTGGGCGGCGACGGCGCCAACGGAACGCAGACGGGGATGGCGCCGGACGTCCAGATCATGACGACGAAGTTCTGGAACAGTTTCTCGGGCGAGTTGTCGGTCTGGCTGTGCCACCAGTACGCGCTGGAGAACGGCGCGCACGCGACGACGGCGAGCCTGGGGTGGCCTCACAGCGTCAACCCGGACCGCCGGACGTGGCGGGAGGTGGTCGAGAACAGCATTCAGTCCGGCGTGATCGTGATTTACGCCGCGGGGAACGAAGGCTGCGGGAACCCGCCGGACAACGTGCGCACGCCGGGCGACGTTCCGGACGTGATCACGGTCGGGGCGACCGATTGCAACGATCGGATCGCGAGTTTTTCGAGCTGCGGACCGGTGACGTGGCAGAACATCGATCCGTGGCGCGACTGCCCGCATCCGCCGGGCTGCATCAAGCCGACGATCTCGGCGCCGGGCGTGGACACGACGTCCTGCCGCAACAGCCCGTGCAACGGATACACGAACCTGTCAGGCACGTCGATGGCGACGCCGCACGTTGCGGGCGCCGTGGCGCTGATTCTTGAGGCGGCGCCGGGCCTGTCGCACTTCGAGGTCAAGGCGATCCTTGAGCAGACGGCGGTGGATCTCGGTTCGCCGGGGAATGACAACACGTTCGGTTACGGGCGCGTGGACGCGTACGAGGCGGTCGTCGCCGCGGGCGGATCCGAACCGGAACCGGGCGCGTGCTGCTTCGACGACGGGTCGTGCGCCGACCTGCTCCTGCTCGATTGCGTCAATGCAGGCGGGAACTGGAACTTCGGGACCGATTGCGGGACGCATTCCTGTCCGCAACCGGGCGCCTGCTGCGTGGACGACGCGCGTTGCGAGATCGTTCTGGAACGCGACTGCAACGGCAGCTTCGCCGGCGAAGGCACGACCTGCCGCGGGCAGTGCCCGTGCGACAAGGTCAAGAAGTTCCGCGCCGTGTGCAAGGACAACCGCGACATCAAGGTCGTCGTCAAGTTCCGCGACAACAGCTTCGACGGACAGACGATCACGGTGATGATCGACGCGCAGTCCTTCAACCTCGGCGTGCTCGACGGGAAGGCGAAGCTCTTCGCGGGTCCGTTCAGCGGCGGCAATCACACGGTCGCGCTGACCGAGCCGGCATGCGGGTTGACGAACACGGTGACGTGTCCGTAACCACGAGCGAGGGCTGACGTTCAAACGATGAAAGGGGGGACGGATCCGGGCAACCGGGTTCGTCCCCCGCTTGTTGACCCCCGGCGTCTTTGTCGTGGAGGCTTGCGAGGCATGTCGAGCGCGCCGCGGATCGTCGTCGTCGGAAGTCTCAACATGGACCTCGTCGTCCACGCCCGCGTGATCCCCTCCCCCGGGCAGACCGTCCTCGGCGGGGCGTTTCTTCAGGTTCGCGGAGGCAAGGGCGGGAATCAGGCCGTCGCCGCCGCGCGGCTCGGGGCGGAGACCGCGATGATCGGGCGGATCGGCGACGACGCCTTCGGGGAGTCGCTTTGCGCCGGACTGATCGAGTCCGGGGTCAACGTTGACGCGGTGCGGGCGACGCCCGGGTCGGCAAGCGGCGTCGCGATGATCGTGGTGGACGGCGAAGGACAGAACGCCATCTGCGTGGCGCCGGGGGCGAACGCGGCGCTGACGCCCGACGATGTCCGGGCCTCCCGAGACCTGATCGCCCGCGCCGACGTCTTGCTCGTGCAGTTCGAGACGCCGCTGGAAACCGTCGCCGAGGCGCTGCGGATCGCCCGGGCGGCGGGCGTGAGGACGATCGTGGATCCCGCTCCGGCGCCGTCGAGCGCGACGCACCTTCCCGGCGGGATTCTCCGCGCTGACGTGATGACCCCGAACGAGTCGGAGGCTTCGGTCCTGACGGGATTCGACGTGTGCGACGAAGCGTCCGCGAGGGCGGCGGGGCGGGCCCTTGTCGCCCTCGGAGCGCAGGCTGTTGCGGTCAAGCTGGGGGCGAAGGGCGCCGTCTGGGTCGCCGCGGAGCGCGAGTTCGCGGCGCCCGCGTTCCGGGTCGCCGTGGAGGACACGACCGCCGCGGGGGACGCCTTCGCCGCCGGGCTGGCGATGGCGCTGTGCCGCGGCGATGACGCCCCCTCGGCGGTGCGGTTCGCTTCCGCGGTGGCGGCGGTGAAATGTACGAAGTCGGGGGCGCAGCCGGGTCTGCCGACGGTCGACGAGGTGCGGCGTTTCAACCTGCTCCGCCCGACACCCGACGCCGAAAACAGGGGGCAGGGGGAAGACGCGCCTCCGCGTGGCGACCCTGAATGACAGAAAATTCACAAGGTGACAGGCTTCCGTCACCTCGTCCGCCCGAGGAACTCTGACGGCGGGTCATCGCTGAAGCGCGGGGATGCGGGGAGGGGGTTCTCGAGCGTCAAACTGGCGTTATTCTCGCGGTTTTTAGCGGTCCCGGGGTTCGGACGACCGGCTCGCGGCGACGCGACCGGAGGGGGCGCGGCCTGATAGGGTGTTCTCCTTCGGACGCGTCACGGGCGGGTGACACGGGCGTGGCCCTCAAAAAACCGGCGTGTCGCTCGGGGTTTTCAAGGTTTTTTGAGAATTCGGAAAAAAAACTTCTCCCGCGGGCCGGACAAATACGATAATAAGAGTGTCCGAAACAACCTCCTCCTTCCTCCTGGGATTCGCCAGTGCGGCCGCAAGCCGCAGTGGCGAATTCCCTTTCAGGAGATGCTGACGGGCGCCGGCGGATGCCGTCCTCGTGTCACCAGGGCAGTTCGGTGATCCGGGTCAGGTGCAGCGCCGAGAGTTCGCCGAGATAGATCAGCGCGGAGTTGAAGTAGAGGATGCCGGTGGCGGACTGGGTGCTGCGGCGGCGAATGCAGTCCCGCGTCATGAAGGTGAAGGCGCCGGCGACCAGGAGACCGACGCCGAGGCGCATGATGAGCACCACGATGTCCAAGGTGGTGACATCGGCCCAGAGCGGCTGAGCCGTCCGCCGGGTCTGAACGAAAGCGATCGCCAGGGTTGCGGCGACGAACCCGGCCCGGGCGAGATGGGCCGTCAGGAGGATCGTTCCGAAGCGCTGGAGGGGGGCGATCGTCATCCGCGTGGCGGTCAGATAGGCGTGTCCGAGCAACCAGGCGCAGGTGACGGCGCCCAGCAGCAGCGCCTGCATGACGACCCCGAGGGCGTGCAGGGGGCGAACGACCTCCGCAAAAAGGGTTGCGGCGGCGGTCGGCGCGGCGGCGAGCGGGAAACAAACCGCCGAGATCCCCGCGCACCCGCCGAAGACCGCCCCCGCGCGGACCCACGTCCTCCGGTCCGCGGCTGCGCCGAGGATCACACCGACGGCGCCCAAGGCCGCCGCCCCCGAAAGAATCAGTCTTCGCACATCCCCGGGCGCGTCCGCGCCGGATCGCGACAGCAGCGGCCACGCCAGCGCCAGGGACGTCAACGCCAGGGTCATCAGGCCGATCAGGCGCAGGTAGGCGCCGGCGATTTCGTCGAGGCGTCCCAGCGCCAGGACGATCAACATGCCGCCGGACAGCAGCAAAGCGAAATCATTGAACATCGGATGATGCTACCTCACGCCAGGGCCTCCCGGAACGTGCGGTCATGCCCTGATAAGCGCGTCCCCTGCCGCGGCCCTTGCAGTTCGCGTGCCGTCTTGCGAGAGTAGTCCGATGCGGGCGGGGTTTCCGCGCCTTTTTGCGGGGGGCTGAGGGTCGCCACGCACGGCGCTCCCGGATCCGGATCGTCGGCCCTTGCTGAAAGTGTTCGCGTATGCTCGAAGAATCAAAACGGCGCGCCTTCATGCTGGTCTGCGCGATATTGACCGCGCCAGCCGCGTCGACGTACGCCGACGGCGATGAAGCGTGGCCTCAGTGGCGCGGTCCGGAACTGACCGGCGCGTCGCCGAGCGCGAAACCGCCGCTGACGTGGGGCGAGGAGCGGAACGTGGCGTGGAAACGCGCGCTGCCCTCGTGGGCGGGGTCGTCGCCGATCGTTTCGGGCGATCGCGTCTTCGTCACGTCTCCGTCCGCTCCGAAGGCCGAGGCGGACGGCGCCGTCGCCCGAGTGCTGCCGAACATGACGAGGCGGAACCCCGGCGGCCCGGACCTCCTCCTGCTGTGCTTCGACCGGCGTGACGGCAAGCCGGTCTGGGAATATCGCCTCGATGACGGGAACCGGCTTTTCGGGAAGCAGAACCTGTCCTCGCCATCGCCGGTGACGGACGGGAAGACGGTCTGGGTGCTGAGCGGGACGGGCGTGCTGGCGGCGGTGGACTTCGCCGGGAAGGAACTCTGGCGAAAGGATCTCGCGGCGGAGTGGGGCGCGTTTCTGCCGGCGTGGGGATATGCGTCTTCGCCGTTGTTGTGGAAGGACCGCGTCTTTCTTCAGGTGCTTCAGGCCTCGGGAGAGTCGTACCTGGCGGCGCTGGACGCGGTCAGCGGCAAAGCGCTCTGGAAGGTCGAGCGGAAGACGGACGCCCAGCGTGAGTGCCCGGATGCGTACACGACGCCGACGATCGCGCGAACGCCGCAGGGGGAGCAGGTCATCGTCGTCGGGGCGAATTACGTCACAGGACATGATCCGCAGACGGGGCGCGAGCTTTGGCGCGGGGGCGGGTTGAATCCGCAGCTTGCCGGGAACTACCGGATCGTCCCGTCGCCGGTGGTTGCGGCGGGTCTGGTGATCGCCCCGACGCGGGTCAAACCGATCCTGGCATACCGGCTGGGCGGCGACGGCGACGTTACGTCGAGCCACGTCGCGTGGAAGTACGAAGGCAAGGGAGCGCCCGACGTCCCCAGTCCGGTGACGGACGGAACGCGGGTTTACCTGGTGGATGACCGAGGCGTGGCCGTGTGTCTCAAGGCGTCCACGGGCGAGGTGTTGTGGGGGCCTGAACGCACCGCCGACGGCACGGTGAGCGCCTCGCCGGTCCTGGCGGACGGGCGCGTCTACATCACAAACGAGATCGCGACGACGACGGTGCTTGCCGCAGGCGACGCTTTCCGCGTTCTGGCGACGAACACGCTGGACGACGGGTATACGATTTCAACACCTGCGCCCGCGGGCGCCGACCTTTTCATCCGCACCTCCGGCCATCTTTACTGCATCCGTCAGTCGCCGGGAAAGTGAGCGACGAAGCCTGATGTCAAACCCCCGCCCCGAGATCATCGCCAGCGTGGAAGTCGCCCGGACGGGACGGCTGGCGCGGCTGGATCTGTCCGACCTGCGGCGCGAATACGCCGCATTGACGGACGAGTGCGCCCGTGCAGTCATGTTGACCGGGCTGGATCTGGACGACGTGGAGTTCGTTCCGGAGGTTCTGTGCGTGACGGACGGACACAGTGCGTGGGCGCCGGTCCGCTGGCTGGCAAACCGGGAGCGGCACCTGGAGGATCTCCGGCGAACCCTTGCCGACCGCGCCTTGGACGAAGTCGAAGTTGAGTCTTTAAGGATCGTCGCGGTCCGGACGCCCCCCCCGGCGCCGTCCGCGTGACGTTGCGACCGTGCCCCCGGCGGACCGTCCTCAACCCCGCGCTCCCCTGCCGCCGAGGCGTCCCGACCGCAGCGGGCATAAGGCGAAGTTGGCCGGCGGTCGATGAAGCATTAAGTTAAACGGGGACGGAGAATCGGGAGGCGAGAGGGGATTCGTGAGCGGGATGCTTGCGGGGTTGCGGCTGACACAAGGGATCGGCATCGGTGCGCGCTCGCGCATTTACCTCGCCGTGGATCTGAAGACGGGGCAGCGGTATGCGGTCAAGCGCGTGACCCGCAACAGCGCCGAGGACGACCGCTTCCTGGAGCAGGCGGAGACCGAGTACGAAGTCTTGACGAAGGTGGATCACCCGGTCATCCGCAAATGCTTCGACGTGCATCGCGTTCGCAAGCTTCTGCAAATAAAAGAATTATATCTTGTGATGGAGTATGTTCCCGGAGCGGGGCTGGATCGCTCGATGCCGAACCGTCTCGCGTCGTTTTTGAATCTTTTCATCCGGGTATCCGAGGGGTTGGGCGCGTTGCACCTGGCTGGGTACGTCCACACCGACATCAAGCCGAACAACATCATGATCGCCCCGGGAGGGGTCGTGAAGATCATCGATCTCGGACAGGCCTGTCCGATCGGGCATCGGAAGGACCGAATTCAGGGAACGCCGGACTACATCGCTCCGGAGCAGGTCGAGCGCGGGGCGCTGACCCAGCGGACCGACGTTTTCAACCTCGGAGCGACAATGTATTACCTCCTGACGCTGAAGACGTACCCGACCCAGGTCCGCGGCGCGGACGCCCGGGGCGGGATCGCCATCGTGGACAAGGACGCGCCGGTCATACCGGTGGAGATCAATCCGAAGATTCCGCTGGCGCTGTCGAATCTGGTGATGGATTGCTGCCGGGAGGATCCGTCGAAGCGTCCGGCGGACATGATGCAGGTGCAGCACCGCCTTCGGATGATCCGGGACATCTGGCAGCGGCAGCGTGAGGAGTTCCGCCGTCGCCACGTCGAGGGACAACCGGAAGGGATGGCGCCGGGCGGCGACGAGGACGAGGACAAGGATCCGGCCGAGGGGAGCGACGCTCCGGGGATCGTTGAGACGACGGGATGATAGACGCGAACGACGCGATTAAGACGCTGCGGCTCGCCGCCGAGCTGAACCGCGAGGAATCCCTGCTGAAGGGATCCACGCTGCACTTTCCCGCTTACGGACAGCTCGTCGTCACGGGGGACATGCACGGTCATCGGCGCAACTTCGGCAAGTTGCAGCGGTACTGCGACCTGGAGCACGCTCCGGCGCGTCACGTCATTCTGCACGAGTTGATCCACGAGGAACCCGCGTCGTGGGACGCGCCGGATACGTCTTACGAGTTGCTGATCGAGGCGGCCCGCTGGAAATGCGGCTACCCGGACCAGGTTCACTTTCTTCAGAGCAATCATGAGCTGTCGCAGTTGACCGGGCACGAGATCGCCAAGAACGGTCGGATCGCGACGTTCGAGTTCGAGCGCAGCATCCGCCGGGCGTTCGACGGCGCCGCGACGGAGCTCCTCATGGCGATCGCGGATTTCATCCGCTCGCTGCCCCTGGCGGCCCGGACGGCGACGGGGGTGTTCATCGCGCACTCCCTGCCGTCGCCGCGCGACCTGCCGCGTTTCGATCCCGGCGCGCTGGCGCGGCCGACGCAGGAGCACGACCTGGTCGAACCGGGGTCGGCGTACCTGCTGGTGTGGGGGCGGTATCAGACGGCGGAGGAGCTGGAGGCGCTGCGCCTGATGCTCGGGTGCGACTACTTCGTCTGCGGACATCAGCCGCAGGAGTCCGGATACGACGTGCTGCACGATCGGATGCTGATCCTCGCCAGTGATCACAACCACGGCGTGTTCCTCCCGATCGACCTGGCGCGCAAACCGAAGGACGTCTCGGAACTGGTGGCGCGCCTCCGCCCCTTCGCGTCGGTGGCGTAGCGCGTTGACGGGCGTTTCCGCGGCGTCTATCGTTTTGCAGGATGAAGTCGCGCCGCGCGGTGAATCCGCGGGTTGCCGACGAATCCGCACGCGGTCATTCACATGAGTCGAGTCGCCAACACGTTCAAGAAGCTGCTGAAGGCCCGCGTCACCACCGGGCTGATCACGATCCTTCCGATCTACGTGACGTGGGTGGTGGTCAGGTTTCTCTTCGAGTTGATGCGCGACTCCTCGCAGTGGGTCGTCTACGGCGTGCTCGACGGCGGCTGGGTGAAGTACATGCCGGAGTTCCTCGGCATCGCCTGGGAGGGCATTCACGGCGAACAACTCCAGAACCCGGCGATTCAGTGGACGATCGGGATCGCGTCCGTGTTTCTGACCGTCGGTCTGCTTTACGGGGTCGGCCTGTTCGCGGCGCACTTCCTCGGGCGGCGCGTCATCGACATGATGGAGCGGATCCTCGACCGCGTCCCGCTCGTCAAGACCGTCTACCGGTCGTGCAAGAAGATCCTGGTCACGTTCGGCGGGGAGCAGGAGACGAACTTTCAGCGCGTCGCGCTGGTTCCCTTTCCCGAGCCGAACTGCCGTTCGATCGGATTCGTGACCGCGACGGCGCGCGACGTCAAATCCGGCGACGAGCTTTGCACCTGCTTCATCGCCACCACGCCGAACCCGACGACCGGTTTTGTCTTCGTCGTCCGGCGCAGCGACCTGATCGAACTGGACTGGAGCGTCGAGGACGCGATCAAGGTGGTGATGTCCGGGGGCATCCTGGCGCCGCCGACGATCAATTTCGACCGCGAGAAGACGTGGGGCGACCTTCAGGCCACGGTGGCGCAGTCGCTCGGCGCCGACTTTCCTCACGGATCGCCCGCCGTTGTCGGCGCGGGAAAGTCCTGACCTGAATCCCCACCTGACTCCGGTTGTGACATGCCCCCGGGCGTCATCCGAGGATCCTCCGAGCGTCGTCGCCCCTGGGATCCTCCGAGCGTCGTTGCTCCGGAAAATCCTCCGGGAGTCTTAGCCTCGGCAGGGGCGATGGAAAACAGCCCAGCACGCCAGTGCTGGGAAGCCGTCACCGATGATCCGAAAGTCCCGGAGGGAAGGGAAATCGCCGCACCGATCCCCCGTCCCTCCCGAGCATGATCGCACGCCACAACGACAGACATTCCGAGCCCCGAACACCGGAGTCCGTTGGAGACTCAGGAGCCCTGAAAACTTCTCGGCGTCGCGCGCTGAATTGTCTTTGCCGGACCGGGGGCAGATAATCGGGCACGCCGGATCGGTCGTCCGGCGACGTCCGCGGCTGTGGCGGAACTGGCAGACGCGCCAGATTTAGGATCTGGTGCCGCAAGGCGTGGAGGTTCGAGTCCTCTCAGCCGCATCGAAGCTCGCCGGCGCATGTCCGCAAGAGGACGTTTCCGGGCGGATGACCCGCCCCTGACAAGGTGAAGGAACATCTCGTGCAACCGCGTCAGGTACGCATCATCGGAGCGCCGCTGGATCTGGGTGCGGGGCATCGGGGCGTGGACATGGGTCCGTCCGCGATCCGCATCGCCGGCGTGCAGCGCCGCCTTCAGCAGCTCGGACACACGGTCCGCGACGGCGGCGACATCGAGACCGGCGTCTTCGAGACCCTCGACGCCGGAGATCCGTCGCTGCGCTTCTTTGAGCCGGTTCTGGACGTGAACCTCCGTCTCGCCCGCGCCGTGGAGCAGGCGCTGGAGACCGGGGAGTTTCCGCTGGTTCTCGGCGGTGATCACAGCATTGCGATCGGAAGCGTCGCCGGCGCGGCCTCGCACCATCGCCGCCGCGGCGCCGCGATCGGGGCGCTCTGGATCGACGCTCACGGCGACATGAACACGCCGGACACCACCCCGAGCGGCAACATCCACGGGATGGGGCTGGCGGTCGCGCTCGGCTTGGGCAATCCGGATTTTGTGAATCTTCATGCGCCGGGTCCGAAGGTCCGGCCTGAGCATGTCGCGCTGGTCGGCGTGCGAGACCTGGACCCCGGGGAACGCCGCGCCCTGAAGGAGAACCACATCCGGGTCTTCACGATGCGCGACATTGATCAGCAGGGCATGTCCGCCGTCATGCGTCAGGCGATCGACGTCGTCACGACGGGAACCGCCGGCGTCTATGTCCAGTTCGACATGGACGTGATCGACCCCGCGACGGCGCCGGGAACCGGAACGCCCGTGCCCGGCGGACTCAGCTACCGCGAGGCCCACCTCGTGATGGAAATGCTGGCGGAGCGTTCGGACCGGGTGGTGGCGCTCGACATCGTCGAGACGAACCCGGCGCTGGACACCCGCAACACGACCGCGGAACTGGCGACCGAGCTGATCCTTTCCCTGATGGGCAAGGCGATCTACGCGCCGTGATCGTCATCGGCTCACGGGTGCATCCCGAGAATCGCGGCAAAAGCGGAAAGCCCCTGACGACGGGCGAAGTCCCCCACCGACGGAGGGCTGATTTCACTCCGCAGGCCGCCTTCGCGTTACGTCTGACGTGAACCGAGCCGCGACCGCAACAGTCCGTTAAAAAAGGGTAACGCCTCCCTCCGGGAGGCGAATTTCGCTTGGAAAAACCGGTATCACGAAAGCCGATCGCGAGTTCTTCAACAAGTTGTTCGGGGTTCGCAGACTCAGGCGGGGGAAAAAGCGTGCGGCTGCGGTTCGGTTATGCGGAAACGCCTTCGGGCCTCCGCGCCTTTGGGTCTTCCCCAACTCGACCTTCATCGTGTGCGCCGGGAACTTGTCTTCGCAGAGGGTCGCGTCGTCGATCGTCTCCAGCTTCGTCACAGCGCATGGGTCGTTACGGGGAGAGGCTCTTGAGGCGGACTTGGCCGAGGATCGAGGGATCGGAAGGTTGACCCTTTGCAGCGCGCAGGATATAAGGCGAGAGTTCCACGGGTGAGGTAGAATCCGCGGCGGAGATGATTGTCGACTGTTACACGCATTTCTGGGACAACGCGTCCCAGTTGGGTCCGGCGTCGGCGCGGGGAGGGCGGTTGTTCACCGGTCACCGCGCGGACGGCGGCGCCGCGCCGCTGAACAACGCGGGTCCGGATCGCCACGTGCAGGCCGGCAAACCGGTGGACCTGACCATCGTGGTCGGTTTCGTCAGCGCGCACCTGGAGGCGAAGATCCCCAACGAGCGCGTGGCGGAACATGTGAACCGACACCCGGAACGCCTGATCGGATTCGCGGGGGTGGATCCCTCGCGTCCGCAGGAGGCGCTCGACGAGTTGTCGCGGGCGCAGAGCGACCTGGGACTTTCGGGAATCGCGGTCGCCCCGGCGGCGCAGAACTTCCACCCCAGCGACAGCCGGGCGATGCGCGTGTACGCCAAGGCGGTCGAATTCGGGATGCCGGTGCTGTTTCATCCGGGCATCTGGGTCGGACCGGAGATTCGGCTCGACTACGCGCGACCTTTTCTGCTGGATGAAGTGGCGCGGGAGTTCCCGGAGATGCGCATGCTCCTGGCGCACATGGGCCTGCCGTGGATGGATGAGACGATCTTCCTGCTGGCGAAGCACGAGCACGTTTACGCGGAGATCAGCGGTCTGTTGCGGCATCCGTGGCAGGCGTATCAGTCGCTGCTGTCGGCGCACGAGCAGGGCGTGATGGACAAGTTGCTGTTCGGCAGCGGGTTTCCGTTTTCGACGGCGTCGGAGTGCATCGACACGCTGTTCTCGATCAACCAGCTCTGCCAGGGCACGAACCTTCCGATGGTGCCGCGGGACCAGCTTCGGGGAATCCTGCACCGGGACGCGCTGGCGGCGCTTCGTCTGCGGTCGCCGGCGACGGTGACCGGCGCCTGACATCGCCCGGGCAGCCGACCGTCCCGTGCCCCGGAGGATCCTCCGGGGGCTTGGCAATCCGTTGAACTAGGGTAACGCCTCCCTCCGGGAGGCGAATTTCACCGGGGAAAAACCGGGACCACGAAAGCCGATCGCGAGTTCTTCAACAGGCGGGTAGAACCTCTTTGGGGGGACCGCGTGAGAACGGTGACCGGTTTCCGCTTATGAGAGCAACAGCCGAAGGTGGGCTGGACATCCAGGAGACCGGGAATGCACTGTCAATCACGGTCTGACTCGCTGGGATCGTGGTCTGGCGGCGCCGCTCGCTTGCCGGGGAGTCCTGACCGCCTTCTGTCCACCGGGGCGTAGCCTGCCGCCGACCCACATTGGGAGTGGGCCGCCTCAGAAAGCCCTCCCGACTGCGCCCACCGGGTGCCCGGCGCCCATGGGCAAAGCGCTGCACGCCTCTGCGCATCTCTGCGTCCCTCTTGCGGATTCCCCAACCCTGAATCCCGAACCCCGACAGTCCGTTGAAAAAGGGGGAACGCCTCCCTCCGGGAGGCGAATTTCACCGGGGAAAACCGGTATCACGAAAGCGGATCGCGAGTTCTTCAACAGGCTGCTGAACCCGACGCCCGATCCCCGAGTCCCGATCCCCGAGTCCCGATTGGTGATTCACGACCCCCGATCCCCAACCCGCGAACCCTTTCCCGGCTGCTGGCGTACTGGGTATCATGGAGGGGTCGCCAACCGGGGCCGGGATCGAATCGTCACCAACCGGAACCGAATACGATCCGTCGCTGATCGAATACGA
>JAJVHU010000033.1 GCA_022072505.1 Phycisphaerae bacterium | reverse complement strand
CGCCCAGACGCAGCGGCTTCGGGGGGAAAAATCAGGAAATCACGCTGGAACAGGTGGCGGAAGCGAGCAACGCCCTGGCCTGGACGATCCGGAAGCGGACGTGGCGCTCGCCGGATGAAATCGCCGACGCTGCGTGTATTCCCCATCCCGAAACCGAGCGTCGTATGAAAGTCGCCAACGAAAGGCCCCGTTCAAGGCGAACAAACGCGGAAGGCGGGTAGCGCTGTCATGCTACCGTTACTTCTTCTACATCACCAACGACCGCCGGCACGTTCTGCCCACGATTGTGCGGACGGCGCACGGCCGGTGCGACCAGCCCTTGACAAGAACCTATCCCAGAACGTCTTTTTATGGTTTTCGCTCATCGCGGCGAGACTGCGTTTCTTCGATGACTTTGCGTTGCACTTCGGTTGTGTTAACCCTGGCTGCCGAGTTTTGGGATAGGTTCGAGTAAGTAACAGGCAGACGAACCGACCCGGCGGTTATCCTCGCCGATCACCGGGTCGCCGTCGGGAGTCTGCTTATGCCGTCACATGGAAGTCAATCCGTCCTGTCTCCACCGGCACGCCGCCAGGAGATCGCGTGCATCTTCGCCCGCGCATTCATCCGGCTCCACCGGGATAATCAAATCCGTGCCTTCATTCCAGAATCTGGCACAGAACCCCCGGATTCCCTTGAGCTTTCCCGCGAAACGAGGCTCAGCGTGTCCGATGATACCCGCGGGTTCACGCCGCAGGATGGTGGAGACAACGCATGAGCCTCAACATTACGAACGAGGTGGCCGCGCTGGAGCGCATGACCGTGGGCGAGTTCCAGGCACGGTACGTCGAGGTTTTCGGCGAGCCGGTCCGAAGCCGGCACCGGCAGTACCTGGATCCGCCGAATCGCCTGGAGTTCAGGTCGTGGGGCGGCAGCCCGTGGCAAAAGTCATGGTATGGGCTTCCAGTGCATGTTTTCACGGGAAAAATGCCCGTGCCACGAAGCTGTCGTCGAGTTTCGCCACGGGCTGGTAGGAGGTCAGCGGCGATGGCAACGACTCTGGGGTGAGTCAGGCTGCGGGGGCTGCGGACCGGTTCGGAGGTTCCCGTTGGCGGGTTGGCCGGCATTGCGAGACGGCATGCGCCTTAGTTACCGTCTGCGGTTTCGGAACCTCTCGGGTTGGCTCGAAACGCCCACGTCCTTATCCTTAGCCGTTGCTTCCCAACGTTGAGGACAGACGGGCGCGGCGCAGAACGTTGAGGACAGAGGGGCGCGGCGCAGACGAACCTGTTGCCGGTTGCCTTTCTGAGCGCTTCCTTGACGAGCGTGGTTCGGTTTGGGGGTGAGTCGGCGGGGTTGAGGCATGTTGTCGCTCGGGGCATCAAAGACTTGACGGACATGGAGGGAGGATCGTCACGTGTCTGAAACGTCGGGACCGTCCAAGCGTGCGCATGTCAGCATCCTCGTGGGCCTCGTCATCGGCATGTTGCTGGGGCTTGCGGCGAACCGTTTTCTTGCCGCGGGCAAAGCGGAGGAGACGAAGGGGACGGGCGGCGTCGAAGCGACGGCGGGAGGGAACGAAGCGCCGGCGGGGGGCGTTGAGACGGAGGGCGGGGACGGTGCGGGGGCCGGTCCTGAGGGCGAGGCGACGGGTGCGGGGGGAGCCGGGTCGGCGCGAGCGTGGGCGGGGCGCGTCGAGTGGATGACGGCGAACGTGGCTGAGCCGGTGGGCAAGGCGTTCCTGCGCCTGATGTTCATGATGGTCGTACCGCTGGTGTTCTCTGCGCTGTGCCTGGGGGTGGTCGAGCTGGGGGATCTGCGGAGGCTCGGGCGGGTCGGGGTGCGGTCGCTGGTGCTGACGGTGCTGCTGTCGGCGGCGGCGGTGGGGATCGGGCTGGGGCTGGTCAACACGATCCGGCCCGGCGGGGGTTTGTCAGCCGAGCAGCGGAGCGAGCTTCTGTCTCGCTACCAGGGCGACGCGGAAGCGCGGATCAGCAAGGCCCGTCAGGCGAAAACGCTGAAGGACACGCTTCTGGACATCATCCCCGAGAACCCGTTGCAGGAAGCCGTCGGGGCGCTGGACGGCAGTTCGAAGGGCAACGGCATGTTGTCGGTGATGTTCTTCGCCCTCGTGTTCGGAGCGGCGCTGACGATGCTGACGGCGGACCGGGCGGAGGCGCTGACCCGGCTGCTTCAGGCGGTGTTCGACGCGAGCATGATCGTCATCGGGTGGGCGATGAAACTGGCGCCGATTGCGGTGGCGTGCCTGGTGTTCGCGGTGACGGCCCGACTTGGGACGGACATCCTGCGGACGCTGGCGTGGTTCATCATCACGGTGCTGGCGGGGCTGGCGATCCAGATGGTCGTCGTGTATTCGGCGTTGGTGCGGACGGCGGGGGGAATGTCGCCGGTGCGGTTCTTCGCCTTGACGGCGGAGGCGGCGATGACGGCGTTCGGAACATCGTCGTCGAATGCGACACTGCCGACGTCATTGCGGGTGGCGAAGCAGAGGCTGGGCATCCGGGACGACGTGGCGCACTTCGTGCTGACGGTCGGGGCGACGGGCAATCAGAACGGGACGGCGCTTTATGAGGGCGTGGTGGTGTTGTTCCTGGCGCAGGTGTTCGGGGTGGACCTGACGGTGACGCAGCAGTTGACCGTGGTGCTGATGAGCGTGCTGGCGGGCGTCGGGACGGCGGGCGTTCCGGGCGGGTCGATCCCGCTCATCGTGATCGTCATGCAGACGGTGGGCGTTCCGGGCGAGGGGATCGGCATCATCCTCGGCGTGGACCGTCTGCTGGACATGTGCCGCACGACGGTGAACGTGGTCGGGGATCTGGCCATCGCGGCGTGTGTAAGCGAGGGAACAGGCGGCAGGCAATAGGCAGTAGGCAATAGGCAGTAGGGAACAGGCAACAGGGAACAGGCAACAGGGAACAGGCAACAGGGGGCGGGAGCGGACATGATTCATCCGACGGCGATTGTGGACCGGCGCGCGGAGTTGCACGAGACGGTGATCGTGGGGCCTTTCTGCGTGATCGATGCGGACGTGCGGATCGGGGCGGGTTGCCGGTTGTACCAGAATGTTTACGTGACGGGGCACACGGTGATCGGAGAGGGGTGCGAGCTGCATCCCGGCGTGATCGTCGGACATCTGCCGCAGGACGTGAAGTTCAAGGGGGAGGTCAGTTACTGCCGGATCGGGGCGCGGACGGTGATCCGCGAGTACGCGACGATCCACCGGGCGACCGGAGAGCAGGAGAGCACGGAGGTCGGTGACGACTGCTTTCTGCTCGGCGGCATTCACATCGGGCACAACTGCGAGGTGGGCAACCGGGTGACGATGGTGAACGGATCAAAGCTGGCGGGGCATTGCCGGGTGGCGGACCGGGTGACGTTCGGGGCGGACGGGATGGCGCACCAGTTCGTCCGGATCGGGGAGCTGGCGATGATCGGAGCGGGAGGACCGGTGGCGATGGACGTGCCGCCCTTCATGTTGACCGATCACGACGGCTTCGTCGCGGGACTGAACGCGGTGGGGCTGCGGCGTGCGGACGTGCCGCGCGAGGAGGCGCTGGAGCTTCGCACCATCTTTCGCACGTTATATCGGGAAGGACTTCCTTTCCGGGAGGCGGTCGTGCGTGCGGCGGAGGGTGTGCGAGGAGAGGCGGGGAGGAGGCTCGTCGCGTTTCTTCAGGCGCCGTCGCGCCGGGGGATCCTCGGGCCGCCGCGGAAAACGGGACCGTGGATCGGGTCGGAGCGGGATTCCGAGGGGGATTGACGCTGCGTGCAGGGAGGCTGGGCGGACGTGTTCGTACCCGAGACGAAATCTTCACGGACGCCGAACCCGCCGAAAGAACATGCGGTGTTCGTGCGGAACCTCAGCGTGCTGTGGCGAACCGATCCGGATTTGGCGCACCAGATTGACGCGGTCGAGGATGAGGAGCGGCTGGCGCTTGAGCCGACGCGAGCCGGTCCGCCGACCGCGCGGGGGTCCGGACCGGACGGCGCAAGCGTTTATCTTCACAGCCGTCACGACCCGCTGACGGAGGCGGGGCGGCTGGTCGATCAGGCGTGGTCGGACAAGTTCTGCTTTTTCGTGAGCGGTCTGGGGCTGGGGTATCACGTGCGGGAGCTTTGCGCGCGGTTGAAGGGCGACGCGGTGGTGATCTGCTTCGAGCCGTCGCTGCGGACGCTGGCGACGGCGCTGGCCTGCACGGACCTGTCGGAGGCGCTTTCGGCGCGGAAGCTGATTCTGCTGCGATCGGCGGATAAGGCGCAGGTGCATGAGCGGTTCGCGCCGGTGGGGACGCTGATGATGCTCGGGCTTCAGATGGTGGCGCACGGTCCGTCGCTGCGCGTCGCGCCCGAGGAGCACGCGCGGATGACGCGGCTGGTGACGGAGTACGCGACGTACCAGCGGATGTCGCTGCTGACGCTGGTGGCGAACTCGAAGATCACGTGCCGGAACATCGCGATGAACATTCCTGCGTACGTGTCGACGCCGCCGATCGACGGGCTGCGCGACCGCTTTCGCGGGCACCCGGCGATCGTGGTGTCGGCGGGTCCGTCGCTGCGGCGCAACGTGGAGCGCCTCGCCGAGGCGAAGGGGCGGGCGGTGATCATCGCGGTTCAGACGACGCTGCGGCTGCTGCTGGAGCGGGGCATCCGCCCGGACTTCGTGACGAGCCTGGATTTTCACGCCATGTCGGCGGCGTTTTTCGAGGGGGTCGGGGACGTCGGCGACGTTCACCTCGTCGCGGAACCGAAAGCGACGTGGCACGTGATCGACGGTTATCCGGGACCGGTGTCGCTGCTGGACAACCGGTGGATGCGGCTGGTGCTGGGCGACGACCTTGCGGGGCGCGACGGGCTGAAAGCGGGGGCGACGGTCGCGCACCTGGCGTTTTACCTGGCGTGTTATCTGGGTTGCGACCCGGTGGTGTTCGTCGGGCAGGATCTGGCGTTCACGGGACATGCGTTTTATGTCCCGGGGGTCGAAGTTCACCGGACGTGGCGCGGGGAAATGAACCGGTTCAACACGATCGAGAACAAGGAGTGGGAGCGGATCGCCCGCAACGGCGACATTCTCCGCCGGGTGCCCGGTCAGGACGGCGTCGAGTTGTACACGGACGAGCTGCTTTTCACCTACCTGGAACAGTTCGAGAAGGATATTTCGCAGACGCGGACGACGGTCATCAACGCGACGGAAGGCGGCGCGGCGATCCGCGGGACATCGGCGATGGCGCTGAGCGACGTGATCGAGCGGCATTGCCGCGAAGCGATCCCGCCCGAGCGCTTCGCGTACCGGGCGCAGTGGCGCTGGCGCGACCCGTCGCGACTTCCCGCCGCGCAGCGCGAGCTGGACCGGCGGCTGGCGGAGTTCAACGATGTCGAGGCCGTCTGTGACGAGTTGCTGTCCCTCCTGAAGGAGCTGGAGGGACTGGTCGGCGAGCCGGCGAAGTTCAACCGGCGGTTGGCGCGGGTGGATGAGCTGCGCCTTCGGATTCACCGGGCGACGCGGCCTTACGAGATCGTCAACAGCGCGACGCAGTTCGCGGAGTTCCGGCGGTACAGCGCGGACCGGCGGTTGAACGCGGATGAGGCCGAGGGTTCGGAGCGGGCTCGACGGCAGATCGCGCGGGACGTCGAGTTCATCAGCGGGGTGCGCGAGGGGGTGGACGAAGTCCGGGAGATGCTCGAGGCGGCGCGGCGGCGGGTCGTGTCCGAGATCGAGGCGGAGCCGGAAGCGGAGCGGGGCGTCGAACCGGCGGGCGGCGGAGGGGTCGCGGAGCCCGGCGCATGAAACGAACGATCGCCGTCATCCACGCCGACTTCGAGCGGACGCCGCTAGGGACGCGGAGCCGTCTTGGCGACGAACTGGGCGGATCGTCGATCCTCCGCAGAACGGTGGAGCGGGTGCGGGCGGCGCGAGGAATTGCCGAATGCATCGTGCTTGCGCCGGCGGGGCAGGAGGGCCGGTGTGAAGCGGTGCTCGCGGGGCTCGGGACGGTGGTTCAGCGGGTCGATGCGCCGGATCCGGCGTGGCGGGCGCTGGTGCGGTCGTCGCGGAAGTGGTCGCTGGCGGGATGGCGTGGGGGGCTGGGGGGGACGACCGCGCTGGATGAGTACATTCATCCGCAGGTGGTCGCCGCGCTGCTGGAGCTTCGACCGGCGGATCGGGTGATGGTCGTGCCTCCCGCGGCGGTGCTGGTCTGTCCGGACGTGCTGGATGCGATGATCGAGCGGCATGACCGGGCGGAGGAGGACAACCGGCTGGCGTTTGCGCAGGCGCCGCCGGGCGTCGCGGGGACGATCTACAACGCCGACCTGATCCGGGAACTGGCGGACAAGAACATTCCTCCCGGCTGGGTTCTCAGTTACAAGCCGGACGCCCCGCGCAAGGATCTGGCGTTCTTCTCGTGCTGCTTCGAGGTCCGGGCGCCGCTGCGTTACGGCGGGTTGAGGTTGATCGCGGACACCGACCGCTGGGCCGAGGTCACGAGTGCGGCGTGGCGCGTCGATCCCGCGCCGAACGCGGAGCAGTTGGGGCGCATCGTCGCCGACCTTGAGGCGAGGCACGTCCCGCGTCTTCCGAACGAGGTCGAGATCGAACTGACGACGGACGATCCTTATCCGTTGGCCGTCTTGCACCCGCGCGGCAATCGGGTCGGGCGTCGCGAGTCCTTGCCGATCGAGGTGGTCCGGAAAATCGCGTCGGAGCTGGGCACGCTCGACGACTCGCTGGTGGTGCTCGGCGGGTTCGGGGATCCGCTGCGGCATCCGCGTTTCCCGGAGGTTTTGCGCGTGCTGCGGGAGGCGGGCGTCTTCGGCATCGCGGTGCGGACGACCGGGGTTGATCTTTCAGACGATCTGATCGAGGCGCTGCTCGACCACCAGGCTGACGTCTTGAGCGTTTTGATGGACGGGTGGGCGGCCGAGACGTACGCGGCGATGCATGCGCCGGACGACCCGCATCGGGCTTCGCTTGAGCACGTGCGGTCGAGGGTGGATCGCCTTGAGGTTCGCAAGCGTGAGCGGGGCTGCGTCGCTCCGATCGTCGTCCCGGAGATGGTCAAGGCGAAGTCGACGCTCGCGGAAATGCCGGCGTTCTTCGACGGCTGGGTCCGTCGGCTGGGAACCGTCAATGTCGCGGGATTCAGTCACCGGGCGCGGCAGATGCCGGACCTTGCCGTGATGAGCACGGCGCCGCCGTCGCGCGACGCGTGCCGTCGGCTGAGGTCGCGGCTGATGGTGCTGGCGGACGGGTCGGTCGTGCTCTGTGACCAGGATTTCCGGAGCCGGATGCCCGTGGGGAACGCCGGGAGGGATGAGCTGGAAGCGATCTGGCGCGGCGAAACGATGGCGCGTGTGCGCGAGGGGCACGGTCGTGGGGCCGCCGCCGAGGCTGGTCCGCTGTGCGGGGCGTGCGAGGAGTGGCACCGCCCCTGAGTTTCTCCGGGAGAGCGCCGTCCACGGCGGTGCCAGCCCCCGGCGTCGCACAAAGTATTGACCTGACCGTCCGTTGAAAAAGGGTCACGCCTCCCTCCGGGAGGCGAATTTCGCCGGGAAAAAACCGGTATCACGAAAGCCGATCACGAGTTCTTCAACAGGCTGCTGAACCTCCACCTGGCTCCGGTGCAACCTGGCTCCGGTCAACACGCTTTGCCTGACCCCGATGCAACACGTTTCGCCCGACTCCGGTCAACACGCTTCGCCGACGGCCCCGCAGGATCGTCGGGCGCATTCGCCTCAATCCCGACGAACACGCGCGAATGTCTGAAGAACACGCCCGAACGTCCGTTGTTTTGTTTCAATCCCGAAGGGGTCGAGAAACGCTGGATCAACGCCGCATGTCTCCACGACGTACCAACATTGTCATAACGCCGCACGTCTCCACGACGCGCCACCTCGTCATAATGCCGCACGTCGTCCCCCGCGCGACTCTGTCGGAAAGCGGCTCTGAGGCAGTACCCATCCCTGTGGATTTTGTGACGTCGCGCGGACTGAAGTCCGCGGTTCGCGGCGTTCCGGGATAGATTCGTATGTGCGCCTCCGGGCGAGGATGTGACGTCCATCAGACGGCGGTGACGCGGGAACCAGGGCGTGCGTCCGGCGGAGGCCTGAGGGCGTCACGTCCTCTCAAGGATCGCCGGCGGCGAGCCGATCCGCGGCAGGCCAGGCGTTCTTCGGATTCAGTTCGACATTCGTGAACACGTAGCTGCCGAGCAACCGCTCCTTGAGGTCGTCCGCGTAGGCAAAGCAACCGAGCGGCACCAGCCACTCCTGGTCGATATGCACCGTCAGCAGGCGGTCCGGGTACGCGCCGTCCTCATCGGTAAAGGGAAGTCTCCGCTCGAACGTCAACGTCGGCCGATCGCCGATCTTCCCGACCCCGGTGAACTTCAGGGAGTAATCCGGCGCCGCCAGCGCCGCGTCGCAGTACTTGACGATCAGGTCCAGCGTGTTCCGGAAGCCGAATTGATTGAGCGTGCGCCGCGAGTCCTTCCGCGCCTCCTCCCCGTCGATCGGAAGCGTCACTTCGTCCACGAGAAGCCCGATGACGCCCGCCGGTTTGAACCGACCCAATTCGCGGCCGTCTTCGTCCCGAAGTTCGCCCGCGACGTATACCGCCTCCTCGGCCCCGCCGGGGTTTCGCAGCCACTTCATGTGGACGCTGTAAGGTTCCTCGCGGAAGACGACTTCAATCTCCTGCTCCGCGCCGAGAACCCCGCGGATCCGCTCCTGCTTCAGGAAGATGCATCGGTAGGCGCGCACGTTCTTCACGCACGACTCACGGCAGTAACGTAGAAACCCGAGCGGATCGTCCGCCGCAAGCTTCATCAGGGAGAGCGCTTCCGGCGAGACGGTCTCCGACGCGCCGTCTTCCGACGGCGCCGTGACCAGGTTCAGGGAGCGGGGCGCCTGACGGCATTGAATGACGCCGCCAAGGCACAGAATCGGCAACACCTGGCCGACGCGCAGCAGAAGCCGGGCAAGGACTGGACGACGCATGATCAATTGCAAGTGCGGAACACTCCCGGAGCGTTTGATCGCCACCTCGTGCGCTGGAACGTCCCTCGCACGCCGCTGACCCGTAACCGGGGGGACTTAACCCCCCTCTTTCACCATCGGTCGCGTCCCTGGCAACGCTCGAACGAATCCGCGCCACCGGTCGCCGCGAAACCGCCGCTCTTCTCATTAAGCGGCGTCTTTCGGGCTGCCGGATGTTAGCCGAAGGTGACGGTTCTCGCCAGTTCGGCCTCCCCAACGGTTCCGCTCAACCAGTTTACGATCCACCGCCCCACGCGTTGCAGGTAGTCGTTCCGGGATATCGAAAACACGACGTCAAACTTTGATGAATGTGCTGATCTCCACGACTGCGCCGCCTTGGGAGCGCGTTACCAGCAAGATCACTTCAATCCTGAAAGCGCTGCTTATTTGTCGTCAATTGCACGGTTCAGTAGGGCTGAAGGCGATCCGGCCCGGAATCAGGTCAAGACCCGAGCATTGAAGACGCCGCCGCAGGTTCGTCGCCTGATACGGATCGTGGATCTCCCGGCCCGCGCGGACGGATCGGTTCGCGGGTCAGGCTCGTCGCCGCCGAGCAATCCGTATTGTGGACGGCGCCCGACGGTTCGACCGTCCGCGTGATCTTCATCCCGCTCGACTTCATCGGCGACTCCTCAAACCCGGCGTGAACAGGAAATGTGCCCGCATCAGGGAGGGACGTGAACCTGCTGGCCGGTGCGTGCCGGGCGGGATAGGCTTCTCGCATGTCGCATCTGCCGGCGATCGATCCTGAAGCCCTCTGGCTTGCCCCCGAACCGATCGTGCTGGCGCCGCATGATCCGCGGTGGCCGGGGGAGGCGGAGGCGGAAGGTCTTCGCATCGCCGGCGCGTGCGGATCGGCAGTGATCCGCGTCGAGCACATCGGCAGCACGGCGGTGCCGGGGCTGATCGCCAAGCCGGTGCTCGACCTGATGCCGCTGGTCCGACGCTTCGAGGACGGTTACGCGTGCGTCGCGCCGATGCGGGCGCTGGGGTACTGGTACGCGGGCGACTTCGGCATCGCGGGACGGCATCTGTTCATCCAGGGATCGCCGCGCACGCATCATGCGCACCTGCTCGTCGAGGGATCGCTGGAAGCGCGGAGGCATCTGGCGGTGCGTGATCTGCTGCGCGCGAGCAAGCGCTTAGCCGACCGGTATGCGGCGCTGAAGCGGGAGCTGGCGCCGCGCTTCGGCGACGACCGGGTGGGCTACGCCGACGCGAAGTCCGCGTTCATGCGCGAATTGTTTGACCGGGGGGGCGTGGAATAAGAGGCGCAAAGGCATCGAAACAACTCAAGCACCCGATTCATGCCGCGCGCCGCACGATGCACGATGCGGAAAGCACAGGGGGGATCGGTCAGGGCCGAAAGGACACGGCGTCTTGAAGGAGCCGAGGATGAGCATTGCGGACATGCAAGCGCGTTTGAAGAAGCTTTATCTGCCGCCCGAGAACGACTTCGTCCTGGTGGACGTGCCGGACATGCGGTTTGTCTGCATTGACGGTTACGGAGCGGCGGACCGGGCGGCGATCGACGACGCGGCGTCGTGGTTGCTGGGGGTCATGCATCCGATCCGCCAACTCGCCCGTGAGCGCATGAAGAAACACTTCACGGAGCCGCCGCTGGAAGGGCTCTGGTGGGCGGACGATCCGCAGGACTTCATCCGTGGAAACCGGGACCGGCTGAGCTGGCGGATGATGTTCGTGTATGAGGATCTGCTGGGGTTGGGCGAGGCCACGGCCGGCCTGTTCTCGCGGGAGACGTTCGACGACGCCGTCGCATCCGCGAAGGCGAAGCTCGGTGAACCGCCGCGGAGCCTGCGGATCGAAAGCCTTCAGGAAGGCTTAAGCGCGCAGATCATGCACATCGGTCCGCCCGAGGAGCAGACCGCGAAGCTCGCCCGGCTGCACGGAGAGTTCCTTCCGGCGCATCACCTCGTTCCGAACGGCCGCCACCACGAGATCTACCTGACCGATCCGAAGCACACGGCACCGGACAAGATGAAGACGGTGCTGCGCCAGCCGGTGCGGCACGGCCAGTAGGTTCCGCATCGATCGACGGCGCAAGTTCAGGCGCCCTGCTCTCCAGTCCGGTCGGCGTGGCGCGCATAAAGGTCTGAAGCGCTTCCGCCTTCCACCGGACCGGACATCGGCGGTTTGGATTCCGTCATTGCCTCGGCGCGCGGGCCGCGGTATGAGGGAGGTCGGTCCTCCCGGCCGGACGAGGGCGTTGTCGGGGCTTGAGCGAAGGAACCAACCCGGAAGCCGAACGATGTCGAAGCGCTGGATCATTGAGTCGCCGTGGGAGGGTTCCGCCGAGGCGGCGGCGCGGTGGGGGGTTTCGCCGCTGGTGGCGCAGCTTCTGTTCAACCGCGGGCTGGGGGGGCTGTCGGACGCGGAGTCGTTTCTTGCGCCGAAGCTGAAGGAT
The DNA here is from genome assembly GCA_022072505.1 of Phycisphaerae bacterium. Classification (GTDB taxonomy): domain Bacteria; phylum Planctomycetota; class Phycisphaerae; order UBA1845; family UBA1845; genus JABWBH01. Next base: position 12,796 of record JAJVHU010000033.1, on the reverse strand, counting down.
TTGTATCCGCCCGCGCGGCTGCCGGGGGCGCAGGACGCGGCGCGGATCATCGCCGAGGCGGTGCGCGGCGGGCGACGGATCGTGCTTTACGGGGATTATGACGTGGACGGGATCACCGGGGTGGCGATCCTGTGGCGCGTGCTGACCTGCGCCGGGGCGAACGTTGATTTCTACGTTCCTGACCGGATCCAGGAGGGTTACGGGCTGCACACCGAGGCCGTGCGGGCGCTGGCGGATGCCGGGGCGGAGTTGATCGTCACGGTGGATTGCGGCGTGACGGGAGTGGACGCGGCGGCGCTGCTGCGGGAGCGGGGCGTGACGCTCGTCATCACGGATCATCATCTGGCGGGGCCTGGGCTTCCTGAAGCGGCTGCGATCGTTCACCCGCGACTTGCAACGGGCGACGGGGCGCCGGCGTCGTCGGAATACCCCAACCCGGACCTGAGCGGATCGGGCGTGGCATTCAAGGTGGCGTGGGCGGCGGCGCAGGAGCTTTGCGGGGCGGAGCGCGTCTCGACGGAAATGAAGGACGTGCTCACGGATGCGTTGCCGCTGGCGGCGCTGGGGACGATCGCGGACGTCGTTCCGCTGGTGGATGAGAACCGGATCCTCGCGCGGCACGGGTTGACGGAGCTTCCGCGGACGCGCCTGCCTGGACTGGCGGCGCTGCTGGAGTCGGCGGGGCTTTCGCGCGGAGTGGTGGACGGAACGGACGTCGGTTTCAAGCTGGCGCCGCGCCTGAACGCCGCGGGCCGGATGGGTCACGCGCGGCTGGCCGTCGAGCTGCTGACCCGCGCGGATGCGGCGCAGGGGCGGGAGATCGCCCGCGTCCTGGAGCAGTCGAACCGCGCCCGTCAGACGGTCGAGCGTCAGATTTTCCGCAACGCGTGCGAGCGCATCGACGGGGAGCGTCTTGCCGCCGACTCACGTCGCGGGATCGTGCTGGCGTCTTCGGAGTGGCATCCGGGCGTGATCGGCATCGTCGCCGCGCGGATCGTCGAGCGTTATTCGCGCCCGACGATCCTGATCAGCACGAACGAGGGCGAAGGTCAGGGGTCCGGGCGGACTTTCGGGGGGTTCGACCTTCACGCGGCCCTTCAGGCGTGTGCGACGCACCTGACGACCTACGGCGGTCATGCCAAGGCGGCGGGTCTGAAGCTGAAGACGTCCAGCGTCGAGGCGTTCGGGGAGGCGTTCGTGGACGTGGCGAACCGGCGTCTGATGCCCGCGGATCTCGTTCCGGGATTGCGCATCGACGCGGAGGTTCCGCTGTCGGCGCTGACGCTCGACGCGGTCGATCAGATTTCGCGGCTGGAGCCCTTCGGCCAGGGCAACCCGCGTCCGCGTTTCTGCACGGGGTGGGTCGAGCTGGGGGGCGAACCGCGCTGCGTGGGCGAGCAGGGCACGCACATGCAGGTTCTCTTTCGCGAGAACGGCGCGCAGATGAAGGGCATCGGGTTCGGGATGGCGAATCTCGCCGAAGACCTGAAGGAGCATCGCCGCTGCCGCGCGGCGTTCGAGCCGATCCTCAACACGTACCAAGGCCGCACGACGGTGGAAATGAAGCTCGTGGACTTGCAGTTTCCCTCCTGATGGCGCAAGGTAGGCGCTGAGATAAGCCCGATCCGATCCCCCGGTCTGCATGAATCGACAGGAGGGGCGCGCCGTCGGTCGGCGCTCTGAACCAGCACGCTTGAACAAGGGGCACGCGCGAAGCACACCACCGGATCATGATGCGTCCTGTCAGAAACGACGACGGTTCATACCGAGGCGTCTCGGGACCGCGGTTGCGGCGGTCTTTCGGGGCGTGGGCGCTTGCCGTCTGTCTTCCCCTGACGGGCGCGGCGCAGGAGGATCCCCCCGCGCCGCCCGCGGAGGCGCCGCGTGCGACCGTCGATGCGAAGTCGGTGGAGGAGGAGCTTCGCCGGATCGAAGGATCGACGGCGCTGGAGGATGCGACGAAGGCGAAAGCCCTCGAACTCCTGCGGCAGGCGGCGCAGGATCTGAAGGACGCGGAGCAGTGGTCCGCCCGCGCCGCGAGCTACGATCAGGCGATTCAGGAAGCGCCCGCGCGTTTGAAGGCGTTGCGCGAGGAGCTCTCCCGTCCGGCGCCGGATATCCGGATCGAGCGTCCGCCCGACACGGAGGTCGCGGATCTGGAGGTGATCCTCGCCAACGAGCAGGCGGCGCTCAAGGCGGCGCAGGATGAGAAGAGCGCCGTGGACCGCGATCGGACGGAGCGGACCGAGCGTGCTCAGAAGATCCCGGACGAGATCCAGAAGACGCGCCAGGAGCTGGACGCGGCGAGGATCGCGCCGGAGGCGGCGCCGGATGAACCCGCCGTCGTCACCCAGGCGCGTCAGACCCGCCGGCTGGCGCGGGTGCGCCTGCTCGAGAATCAGCTTGCGGCCCTCGAGAAGGAGGCGCCGAGCTACGCGGCGCGCGGCGATCTTCTGACCGTCCGCGCGGACCTTGCGGCGCGGCACATCACCCAGGCGGAGGCGACCGTCAAGGCCTGGCAGCAGATCGTCAACGACGCGCGCAAGGCGGACGCCGAACGCGCGGCGCGGGAGGCGCAGCAGGCCCGGATGGACGCCGCGCGGAAGCACCCCGTCCTGCAAGGTCTCGCGGACGAGAACGCGCGTCATGCCGAAGTCCGCAAAGCGCTGGCGAAGAAGATTGAAACCGCCTCCGCCGCGCTTGAGCAGGTCAAGGCTTCGCTCCAGAAGCACACCGACGATCTGGTGAACATCAAGGCGAAGATCGCCGCGGCCGGGCTCACCACCGACCTGGGCGAAGTCCTCCGCCGTCAGCGCGCGAACCTGCCCTCGGTGGCGGAGCACCGCAAGGCCCTTGCGCAAGGGGAAGCCGAGAACTCCGCGGTCCTTCTGGAAACGTACAAGATCGACGACGAACGAGCCGTGCTGCGCGATCTGGACGGCGCGGTGGCCGGCGTGGTCGCCCGGATCGACGGCGAAGTCGCGCCGGAGCAGGTGGAGACGCTCAAACTCGCCGCGCGGGATCTGCTCTCAAGCCGGGCGGCGCTGCTGGACGGGTTGAAGCGGGATTATGAGTCGTACTCCTCGCTGCAACTGATCGAGCTGAACTCCCGCCGCCGGGAACTGATCGCGAAAGTCGAGGAGTATGCCGCCTACATCGACGAGCGCGTGCTCTGGGTGCGCAGCACGGGGTGGCCGACGCGGGGGGACGTCGTCGACGGGTGGAACGCCGTCCGATCGATGTTCAACCCGCAGGAGTGGGCGCCGGTCCCGCGCCGCCTGAAGACGATGCTGCGTCAGAATCCCGAGGACGTGCTCTCATCGGCGGTGGGCGTTCTGACCGTGCTCGTGCTGACCCTCATGCATCACATGCTGGTCCGGCGGCTTCGGGCGTGTGCGGAAGAGGCGAACAAGAAGCTTCAGACGTCGATCGTACCGACGCTGCGGGCGCTGGCATTGACGGGTCTTCTGTCGCTGGCCCAGCCGCTGCTGCTGTGGTCGTTCGCCGCGATCGTCGAGCGTCTGTCAGACGTCAATGCGTACACGGCCGCGGCGGCGGACGCCCTGAAGCGGACCGCGATCGGGCTGGCGATGCTGGAGTTCCTGCGGCAGACGTGCCGCCCGGACGGACTCGGGGAGGGGCATTTTGACTGGTCGTCGCGGGCCTTGCGCGTCGCGCGACGGCAATTGTTCTGGCTGAAGTGGGTCTGGCTGCCGACGCTTTTCGTGAGCCTGGTCGTGGACCGCGTGCATGACGGGGCGTGGCAGTCGTCGCTCGGGCGGGCGTGCTTCATCGTGCGCCAGGGCATTTTCTGCGTCATCGTGTACCGCCTCTTCCGGCGTCAGGGCGGGGTGATGCAGGAGTCGCTGGCGTCGCGGGAGTCCTCGTGGCCGGCGCGCCTGCACCGGTTGTGGTTTCCGGCGCTGGTGGCGCTGCCGCCGATCCTCGCGATCCTGACGATCTCGGGGTATTACTACACCGCGATCAACCTCGCGCCGCGACTGCTCGTGACGCTCCCGCTGGCGATGGGCGTGGTGCTCACGGCGGCGTTGGCGGTGCGGTGGCTGGTTTTGTCCCACCGGAGGCTGGCGATCGAACAGGCGCGGAAGCGCCGCGCCGCGATGGCCGAAACCGCCGAGGGGGAGGCGCCGCCGGAGCCCGACCTTCCGCAGGCGACGCTCGCCAGTCTCGGCGCGCAAACGCGCAACATGTTGCGCCTGATTCTGAGCGTCGTTTTCGTGAGCGTCGTGTGGCTGGTGTGGGTGGACGTGCTGCCGGCGCTGCGCGTGCTGGACCGGATCGAGTTGTGGACGGTCCAGGAAACTCAGACGCGCCAGGTTGAGAGCCCGGACGGGCTGGCGCGGATGGACGCCGTGACGCACCTGACGCCGGTGACGCTGCGGCACGTGATCGTCTCCGCCGTCGTCGTGCTGCTTTCCGTATTGGCCTACCGGAATCTGCCGGGGTTGATCGAGTTCATGATCCTGCAGCGCCTGCCGATGAAGCCCGGCGCGCGCTTCGCCGCGACCACCGTGACGCGCTATGTGATCGTGGTCATCGGGGTCATTTACGCCTTTCAGAACATCGGCGTGACCTGGGACAAGTATCAGTGGCTCGTGGCGGCGCTGTCGGTCGGCATCGGATTCGGGTTGCAGGAGATCGTGGCGAATTTCATCTCGGGGCTGATCATCCTCATCGAGCGCCCGATCCGCCTCGGCGACATTGTCACCGTCGGCAACATCGACGGGAAAGTGACGCGCATCCAGATCCGGGCGACGACGATCACCGACTGGGACCACCGCGACCTTGTCGTTCCGAACAAGGAGTTCATCACCGGTCCGGTGGTCAACTGGACGCTGACCGACTCGATCACCCGGATCAGCATCCCCGTCGGGGTCGCCTACGGTTCGGACACGGACCTCGCCCGAAAAATACTGGAAGACGTCGCTCGACGGTGTCCGAATCTGCTGGACGACCCGGCCCCCAGCGCCGTCTTTCACGGCTTCGGCGACAGCGCGCTGAACCTCACGCTGCGGGTCCACGTGGTCAACCGGGATCTGTGGGCGGAGATCATGAACGAGCTGCACACCAACATCGCCGGCGAGTTCCGCCGCGCGGGCATCGAGATCGCCTTCCCGCAGCGCGACCTGCACATCCGCTCGATCCAGTCCCCGATCGTCGTGGAACAGGCGGATTCCCGCCGATCCCCGGCCGGCCGCTGACGACAATCGCGGACCCGGCCGGCACAGGTCTCGAAGCGGCCCTCCGAGTCTTGTTCGCCAAAAAGCGGTCCCTCCGAGTCTTGCTCGCCGGAAACCGGCCCCTCTGAACGCCGCCGCGGCCGTTGAAAGCAGGCTCCTCTTCCTCAACTCGACTTTCGCCTTTTTCCGGAGGGTCGTGACGTGCCCCCATTCTATTTACTGACATGCCCCCGTTTCATGTACCAGTCGCTATGAGAGTTTCCTGGTTTTGTGACATTCGGGCGGGCGGAGTCCAGTCCCCAGGCCACGGAGCGGAAGCCCGGACCGCGGTGGCCGTCCTGCGGCGCCCGCGACCTACAGCACCGCCTGCGTGACGCGGACGATTTCGTCGATCGTGGTGCGGCCCATGCGGACCTTGTTCCAGCCGTCTTCGCGCATCAGTTGCAGGCCGTACTTCTTCCGCGCCACGTCCTGCATCTGCCCGGCGCTCTTGCGGGTGACGATCATCTCGCGCAGTTCGTCGTTGATCATCAGCAGCTCGAAGATGCCCATGCGTCCGCGGTAGCCCGTGTGCCGGCAGTCGCGGCATCCGACGGCGCGATAGACCTTCTCGCCCTTGTCGAGCTTGAAATCCCCCGGAATGTCGATGACCTCGGGCTTGAATTCCTCCTTGCAGTCCGGGCAGAGCTTGCGCACGAGGCGCTGGGCGAGCACGCCGCTGATCGAACTGGAGACGAGGAACGGCTCCACGCCCATGTCGAGGAGGCGCGTGTTGGCGGTGACCGTGTCGTTGGTGTGCAGCGTGCTGAACACCAGGTGGCCGGTGAGCGAGGCGTTGATCGCCACCTCGGCCGTCTCGAGGTCGCGGATTTCGCCGACGAGGATCACGTCCGGATCGTGACGCAGGAAGGAGCGCAGCCCCGCGGCGAAGGTCAGGCCGATGCGGGCCTTGGTCTGCACCTGCTGGATGCCGTCGATGTAATACTCGATCGGATCCTCGACCGTCAGAATCTTGATCGTGTCGTTCTTGATCGTGTTGAGCGCCGAGTACAGCGTCGTCGTCTTACCGGACCCCGTGGGGCCCGTGACCAGGATGATCCCGTAAGGTTGGGCGATGAGCTTGTTCATGCCCTCCAGCGCCGGGTCGATCATGCCCAGCTCGGTCAGCGACAGCAGCGCCGACGCCTTGTCAAGAATACGCATGACCACCGCTTCGCCGAACGCCGCGGGGATGATGCTCACGCGAAGATCGATGTCGCGGTTCTGGGCCTTGATCTTGAACCCGCCGTCCTGGGGCAGGCGCTTCTCGGCGATGTTGAGGTTCGAGAGAATCTTGATGCGGCTGACGATCGCGTTCTGGAAGCGCCGGATCTCCGGCGGGCAGTTGGTCGTGTGCAGCACGCCGTCGATGCGGTAGCGGATCTTCAGGTCGTGCTCATACGGCTCGATATGCACGTCGCTCGCCCGGTCGCGGATCGCCTCGACGAGAATCTCGTTGACCAGCTTGACGACGGTGGCCTCCTGGGCCTCCTCGATCATGTCCGCGTCGGTGGCTTCGCGCTCGGAGAGGATCTGGATGCCGTCGGCGCCGATTTCCTTGACCAGTTCTTCGACGGTGTGTCCGCCGACGCCGAAGTGCTTCTTGATGATCCGCCCGATGTCCTCCTCGGTGGCGAGGACCGTTTCGATCTTCGCCCCGGTGAGCATCCGGAGTTCGTCGAGGGCGTAGAGGTCGAAGGGGTTGGAGGTGGCGACCTTGATCGTTCCGTTGTTGCGGGCGATGGGAACCAGGTGATAGCGGTGAACCGCCTTGGTCGGGAAGTCCTTCAGCAGTTTCTCATCAATCTGAACGAGGCTCAGATCCACCAGGGGGATGGACAGCGACTCCCCGTAGACTTCGAGAAAGTCCCGCTCCTTGATGTAGCCGAGGCGGACGAGGCACTTCTCGATGCGCTCGGAGCTGCGCCGCGCGGACTTGGCTTTCTCAAGCTGCTCGGGCGATATCTTCTTTCGGCTTAGTAAGGTGTCTGCGACGCTCAAGGCTTCATCCTTCGTTAGGTTCGTACGCCTGCTTCGTGTGATGAGAGCGACCGGCGGCAAGGCTCCCTTGTCAGATTCCCGTGCCCCCTTCGCCGCGCCCCCTTCACCGGAAAGGTCCGCTTCGATCTCCCGCCGCGAACCCCAGCCCTTCCGGGGAACGCCGAACGCTCAACCCGCTCCCGTCGCCCGGAAGCCGCCGGTCCACGGTTCACCTCAAGACGAACCTCGGGCCGGGACGTTGACTTCCGCCCCTTATACCCGTTTCGGCGAACCGGGTTTCGGGGTGCTCTCTCCGCCGGCGAAGCGCCCAAGAAACCCCGAATCCGGACCGCGCAGACCGCCGGACACGCATGATCCCCTCTCGTTATGAATATATCATTTTTATGCAACACAGCGGCGGGGAAACCGCCCAGGGCGTTCGGGGAGAGGCAAACAAGGCCGCATCCGGCAAAGAAGGGGTTTCCTCGATCGGACGGCCCGTTCTTGACGGAGCGGGCGTCGCACCACAAGACTTGTCGTGAACCGGACGCCGTGTAGCGGACGTCGGGTGTAACGCGGTCGCGGCGGGATGAAGCCGTGGAGTATGCGTGGAGTACGAAGGGGACGACGACGGAGGGGGCTAGAATCGGGTGCTTTCGGAACGGCCGGGATACACAGGTTCCAAAATATTCGGCTGCTGTCTTTCGAATAACCTCTGACGAGGAGACTCGCCAAGGATGAGATCCAGCACCCAACAAAGCGCTGAAGTACCGGTTGACAACATGATTGCCGGCCGCCAGTACACGTTCAAGCACGGCGACCGCCCTCTGGAGGGATTTGTCATCCAGCGTGCGGTTGGGCGTGGTGGTTTTGGTGAGGTCTATTATGCCACGTCCGACGGCGGCAAAGAAGTCGCACTGAAGTACCTTCGTGATCATCCCCTCGTCGAGATTCGAGGCGTCACCCACGTTTTCAATCTGCCGCCCAACCCGCATCTCATCGGAATTCATGACCTTAGGAAAAACGCCGCGGGCGAGTGGTTTGTAATCATGGATTACGTGGCTGGCCCGTCCCTGCGCGACCTGCTGAACAGCCCGGACGGATTGGGTCGTGAAGAACCTCCTGATGATCAGCGCATTCAGCGGGCCGCGTTCTTCCTGCGAGGAATCGCCAAAGGGCTGGCTCATCTTCATGACCACGGAATCGTCCATCGTGATCTGAAGCCGGCGAACATTTTCTATGACGCCAACTATGTCAAAATCGCTGATTACGGGTTGTCCAAAGCCATCGCCGTGTCACAACATTCCGGACAGTCCACCCACGTCGGCACCGTGCATTACATGGCCCCAGACGTTGGCTCCGGAGACTACAACCAGACCATAGACATCTACGCCCTGGGCGTAGTCCTCTACGAAATGCTCATGGGGCATGTGCCGTACCGTGGCGCGTCGGCGGCTGAAATTCTCATGAAGCATCTCACTGCGGAGCCGGAGGTCGACCGGCTGCCGGAGCCATTTCCACGCGTTATACGGAAGGCGCTCGCAAAGACTTCGAAGGACCGCTACCAGGCCGTCGGGGACATGATCGCGGATGTCTTCGGCAACGCTGATCTGGAGCGGTCGGCGAATTCATTTGACCCCGCCGGCTTTTCACTTGCCGCAGCGCGGGCCGCGCGGATTCACCCGGTTGCGCCAGGCGCAGGAAGCAGCAACCTCGACCCGTTGCCGGCGGCATGTCTTTCCCCTGTGGATATTGGATCGTATTGCAGCCGCGCCGAGGAACGCGAACGACGCAATGAAGCCGAAGCGTTGACGGCGGCGCAATCGAAGCTCTGTGTGCTCATAGATCAGGATTGCTGGATCGAAGCGTTCGAGATGTGCGGCGATCTGCTTCGCAGGAGACCCGCCGATCCAGGATTGCTCAAAACACAGGATTTCATCCGTCCAAGGTATCATGCCGCGAAACAACAAGCCAAGAAGGCGCTGTTGGCGGAGGCTCGCGCAAGGCGCGCTGCGATCGTTAAAGGGGCAGCGCCATGGGCTCTTCTGACGATGGCCGCAACCTTGATTCTGGGTATGCTGTTTGGATATGGAGCGGGGGCGAAGTGGCGCGCCGATTCTTCCGTGTGGGTTTGGTCTTCAAGCCCGGTCATCTCGAGCGTGGAGCGCGCCTCGCTCCCTGCGCTAACAGTGCTTGCCGTCATCGTCGGAATCATTCCAACGGGTTACGGTGTGTTGAAGGTGCAGGAAAGCCGTTCGCGCCGTGGATTCTTCGACAAGCTGTTCAATTTCTCGGCGAATTTCGATGAGGGGTTCGAAAGCATGGCCTGGCTTGTTGGAGGGGTGGCCGCTGGACTCGCTTCGTTTGTGGTTCTGAAGCTCCTCGTGATTCTCATGTCTCTTCCCGTGACTCTCATCGCGTCCGACTTATCTCCTGCCCGTGGAATGCTCCTTGTTGGCGCGAGCGGCGCTTTGCTCGGGTTTTTGGGAGGTGGAATAACCGGAACAACGATTCACCTCCTTGGGATGAAGGAACCCGCCTAAATTGTCATTCTCAATTCCGCGGCGCGCCACGAGACGAGCATTCGCGCGGGCTGAAGCCCACGGCTCGGAGGGCGTTCCGCATTCGGGAATAATGATTTGGCCAGCAGGATCGCTTCAACAGGAAAGATAACACATGTCTTCCCACCACATTGTTCACCTCGCCCATAAACTCGTTGAGGCTGCCAACAAATCTGTGGAGAAAAACTTACCCGAAGAGATTGCTGAAATTGTCAAGACGCATTCAGCGGGCGCTGCTGCAGCCTGTGTTGCCGCAGGCTGGCTGCCGGGCGCCGGAGGACTTGCCGCTGCCGGAGTATGTGCGGGATTCGTTTGGACAATGTATGGCCGTATCAACTCGAGAATCGGGCTGCCCTTGGCGGACAACATCGTCAAGTCGTTGGCTACCGGCGTGGCTACCAATTTGGCGACCGGGTTTATCGGCGCGATCGTCTTACAGACGGCCTTGTCGCTTATCCCCGGATTAGGCAGCCTTGGCGCAGCCACGCTGGCAGGAGGGACAGGTTATGGACTGACGCTGGCCTCGGGATACGTGTACCTCAAGCTGTTGACCAATCTGTTCCTCAGCGGCAAAGATCCGAGAGTGATGGATGAGACCTCGTTGAAAGAAGCCGCCAAGAACGTCACGGAGAACGAGAATATTAAGCAGGTTATTAAGGATGCAAAGGCCGAATACAAGCCGACCTCTGAACACCCGGGCGGCGGATAGAACGCGATAGTCGCGGCGGCGCATCATCGCGCCGCCGCATCATCGCGTCGCCGTCGGCTCCTGCCGCAGCGCCGGCCGAAGTCGAAGCCTCGAAAAGGGGGCGTTCTCTCGATCTTCTACCGCAAGCAACAACAACCATGAAAAAGAAAAAGAGCGGCGTCGAGGAAGGAACAGGAGCCGCATCTCCTATCCGTTTTGCGGCTACGCTCCACCGACCCAGGGCGGCCGGTCGGTCCGTCTCCTGGACCTTTCTGACCCTGCCCAAGGACGCCAGCGCGAAGTTGCCCTCGCGGGGACAGGTGACGGTGGAAGGCACGATCAACGACCATCCGTTTCAGGCCACGCTCGAACCCGATGGACAGGGAGGGCACTGGCTTAAGGTGGACCGGGCGCTGTTCAACGTGGACCGGAAGCGGCTCAAGGTGGACCGGGCGCGGCTCAACGTGGATCGGGAACCGCTCAACGTGGACCGGAAGCGGCTCAGATATCCGGAGCGGGAGGAACTTCCGCAGCCGCTTCCGAAGGCGGGCGACGTCGTCACGCTGGAGATCGCGCCCGTGGCGGAGGAGCCGGAACCGAAAGTGCCGGCCGATCTGCGGAAGGCGCTCGCCGCGGCCCCGCCGGGAAAGGCGGGCAAGCCCGGGGCGCGGGAGGCGTGGTCGGACATCACGCCCGCCGCGCGCCGGGATTTCATTCACTGGATCACCTCGCCGAAGCGCCCCGAGACGCGCGCCAAGCGGATCGCCACCGCCTGCGACATGCTCGCCAAGGGCAAGCGACGGCCTTGCTGCTTCGACCGGTCCGGGATGTATGACAAGAGCCTGAGCTGCCCCGTGGCGGATGATGAATCGACGGACGCGAGGCGCTGAATCCTTGTTCACGAATGTGGATCGCCCCACGGAGCCGCGGGCTTCAGCCCGCGCGAACACTCGTTTCGTGGCGCCCCACGGAGCCGCGGGCTTCAGCCCGCGCGAACACTCGTTTCGTGGCGCCCCGCGGAGCCGCGGGCTTCAGCCCGCGCGAACGCTCGTTTCGTGGCGCCCCGCGGAGCCGCGGGCTTCAGCCCGCGCGAACGCTCGTCTCGTGGCGCCCCGCGGAGCCGCGGGCTTCCGGTCCGCACGCGCCGATGGAGCTTCGTCGTCCACCTTAACGGGCGAAGGAGTTCCGCGATCCGTTGAATGATGTCGTCCTACGGCCCCGCAGGCGCTCAAGGGTTAACGTGAACCTGAATCTCCATCTGACTTCGGTCAACACGTTTCGTCTGACTCCGTTGCACCCCGCTTCGCCTGGCTCCGTTGCAACACGCTTCGCCGACGGTCCCGCAGGATCGTCGGGCGCATTCGCCTCAATCCCGACGAACACGCGCGAACACCCGAGGAACATGCGCGAACCCCCGAAGAGCGCGCCCGAACGTCCGGAGAGCACGCGCGAGCGTCTGTTGTTGTGTTTCAATTCCGAAGAACATGCGCGAATGTCCGTTGTTTTGTTTCAATCCCGGAGGAGGCGCGCGAACGCCCGTTGTTGTGTTTCAAACCCGAAAAACACGCGCGAATGTCCGTTGTTGTGTTTCAATCCCGAAGGGATTGCGGCCTCCAGCCCAAGGTTGGTCGCCGAAGGCGGCCTACCTTGGGTTCGCGGCGATCCCGCGTCGACCAACCCCAACGGGGTTGCAGTGGGTTGAAGGGGTTGCGCCGGATTGAAACGGTTGCGGCGGGTTGAAGGAGTTGCGCCAGATGAAACGGTTGCGCCGGGTTGAAAGGATTGCGATGGGTTGAAGGGGTTGCGCTGGGTTGAAAGGGTTGCGCCAGATGAAACGGTTGCGCCGGGTTGAAACGATTGCGCTGGGTTGAAGAAGCTGCGCCAGATGAAACGGTTGCGCCGGGTTGAAGGAGTTGCGCCAGATGAAACGGTTGCGCCGAGCGGTACAACCCCTTCGGGGTTGGTCTCGCTTGTCTTCGTCTTCCGTGGGCTGCGCCCACGGCTATTCATGTTGATCCCCTTCGGGGATCGGCGTCGTATTCCCCGGCCGTCAGGCGTCATGTTCCCCGGGCCGTCAGACGTCATATTCCTCGGCCGTTGGCGTCATATTCCCGGGCGGTCAGGCGTCGTATTCCCCGGCGGTCAGACGTCATATTCTCCGGCGGTTGGCGTCGTATTCCCCGAAGGGGAATTACGTGGGTAGCCGTGGGTGAAACCCACGGTGGCGTGCGGGATCAAAACGCGACCCCGAAGGGGTCGAACCAACCTGGGTGGATCGCGTGGTGCAACCCCTACCTTCTTGACAATTGTCACCCCGTTGGGGTTGA
>JAJVHU010000020.1:16131-24838 GCA_022072505.1 Phycisphaerae bacterium | reverse complement strand
AGGGCGGTTCAGAGAACCGCCCCACCAGCAGCTCAGAGAGCTGCCCCACCGGCTACTTCGTTCCCCCGATGATCATCGAAGGCGTCGCGCCGAACGCACGCATCGCGCAGGAGGAAATCTTCGGCCCGGTGCTGGCGGTCATCAAGGCGAAGGACTTCGACGAAGGATTGGCCATCGCCAACGGCACGGAGTACGGCCTGACGGGAGCGTTGTATTCGCGCGACCGCTTCCGCCTGGAGCGCGCCCGCCACGAGTTCCACGTCGGCAACCTCTACCTCAACCGTAAGTGCACGGGAGCTCTCGTGGACGTGCAACCCTTCGGCGGCTTCAACATGTCCGGCACGGACAGCAAGGCCGGCGGGCGGGACTACCTGCTGCTGTTCCTGCAGGGGAAGAGCATTACGGAGCGATGGTAGGAGGCTACAATGGGTCGTAGATGAACTGCAGCCCGACTGTGAGTTAACCCCGTGAAACGACTTCGCATTTACATTGACACATCGGTTGTGGGCGGTTGTTTCGATCCGGCTTTCGCCGAGGAAAGCAATGCCCTGATCGAAGCCGCTCGGCTCAGTGCTGCTTCTGGTGTCGGACGTTCTGGTTCGCGAGGTTCGTCGAGCCCCGCGCCACGTTTCCGCTTTGCTGGAGAGCCTGCCCCGTGAGTCGATCGAGCTTCTGGAAATATCACCCGAGTCGGAGGCTTTGCGTGATGCCCATCTGCGCGCGGGAGTACTGACTCCCAACTCCGCAGAAGAGGCTCATCACGTGGCTTTGGCGACCGTCGCGCGAGCCGATCTGATCGTGAGTTGGAACTTCAAGCATATCGTGCATTTTGAAAAGATGCGCGGGTTCAATGCCGTCAATCTGCGCGAGGGTTACTCGACGATTGAGATTCATTCCCCGAAGGAGGTTGTTTGAATGGCCCAAGAGAAAGAGTTCGATGGTGTGGAGATGAAGAATCGCATCCAGGCCGAGATTCAACGTGAGAATGAGGGTCTGAGCGATCAAGAGCGACGGGAGAAATTGCACCGCGAACTCGAAACTTCTGACGACCCGCTGAGCCGCAAGTGGCGCGAATGGAAAATGTCTAAGCCGGCTCCGAACCGCGGATCAACGTCAAACAGGATTGCCTTGTGATTCGGAGGTACGGTTACGAGCATGATAATGCCGTCGAAGGTGTTCCTGGATACCAACCATCTTCTGCACATTGGATAAGTGATTCAAGAGTCGGCAGGGCGCCAGGTCCGCCACAGCCCGGCGAATACGCCAGACCCTGCCACCCGCCCGCTCTTGGCGTGTTGAACGGGGAGTGACGCGCCCCCATTCTATGTACCACTCGCTATGAGAGTTTCTTGGTTCTCTGGCATTCGGGCGGTCGGTTCGGAGTCAAGGAGGTTCCCGCAGCAAAGCGTCGGAGCGGCGGATTGGCGGGTTGGAGGCTCGCGTTCGCGAGCAGGAGCGACCACGGTCCGAGGCCGCGCGTGCGGACAAGCGGCAGGCCGCTCCCTTTTCCAAACGGGCGGCGGAAATGCCGCTATTGTGACACTTTGCGGAACCCGCGATAAGACAAGCAATTTTCCCGAAAACAACGACTGGGCGATGCTGGACTCGAACCAGCGGCCCCCTGCTTGTAAGGCAGGTGCTCTAACCCACTGAGCTAATCGCCCGCGGCAGTCGTTCTGCGTCGCAGCGTCCGTTTTTCGTCGCGGCGGCGAGATCCCGGCGTGCCCCGGAGCAGGTTAGGTCTTTTCGCGGGTTCGGTCAACGTGAGCGCCGGGACCGTGTGCCTGCGGTCTCGGCGAAGGATTCGGCCCTTCGCTTCCCCGGGCGCGCCGGGTCGCCGGCCTTTTCGGCCATACGCGCGGCGGCGCGGGGGGTGGCTGGGGGCGTTGAATGCGGCCAAGAAACTCAATCGCCGCCACTTTGTTGCTGAACCGTCCGTGGATTTCGTCCCCGTTATCAGCCTGTTGAAGAACGCGCGATCGCCCTTTGTGATGCCGGTTTTTCCCGGTGAAATCCGCGTCCCGGAGGGGCGCATTCCCTTTTTTTCAGGTTCATCCGGCCATTCCGGGGAAAGCAGCACGGATTTTGAGGAAGAAGCCGTCATCGTCACGGATGTGTACGACGTGCGCATCACCGGCCACGGCGACCCCAACGACATTCAGCAGGTGCGCCTGACGCCGAACTCCTTCACCCTGCCCACGAGCGGGTTCCTCGGCGACTATCACCACATGGCGCTCACTGGCGCGCAGCCGACGCTCTACCCGGCGTACATCGCCATGCACAACGACAAGCCGAACGGCTACGTCAACAAGATCAGCATCCTGTGCTTGACGGAGCTTTCGGTGTACGCCGAGGGCGAGGAAGACGCCCGTGCTCTGTATGAGAAGCTCTGCACGAACGGCACGATCGACGCGGACCTCAACGGCGATGATGTGATTGACGCGGAAGATGAGGCCGTGTTCATCGAGATGATCGCGGGCGTGAAGGGGGAAAACGATTGACCTGAGTCTCCAACCGGAGCCGGTTGCGGGGTGTTGGAATCGCATGAACCTATGAGTTGGCGCGACCTGAATCTCCACCTGACTCCGGCGCAACACGCTTCGCCTGACCTCGGTCAACACGCTTTGCCGACAGCCCCGCAGGATCGTCCGGCGCATTCGCCTCAATCCCGAAGAACACGCGCGAACGTCCGTTGTTGTGTCTCAATCCCGTTTGTCTCAATCCCGAAGGGATTGCGGCCTCCAGCCCAAGGTTGGACGCCGAAGGCGGCCTACCTTGGGTTCGCCGCGATCCACGCCTCGACCAACCCCAACGGGGTTGCGCCGGATTGAAACGGTCGCGCCGGGCGCCGCAACCCCGACGCCGCAACCCCGTTGAGCCTGGAAATTTTTCCAGCCAACGCCTCACGAGCGCGCGTCTTTCGGGTCACAGACCCGCCTTTCAGCCTCGGATTGGGTGTTTGACGCGGAGGGCTTCCAATAAGTTCCCAGACCCGTTGGGGTCGAGAAACGCGGCGCGCCGTGCCGGCTTCGATGTGGGTCGAGAAACGCGGCGCGCCATGCCGCTTTCGAGGTGGGTCGAGGAACCCCGCGCGCCGCGGAGCACCGGAACCAGGTGGAGACTCAGGAAACTGCGAAAATCGAGCTTACAAGCGGTTTCAAAACGGTCGCCCGCCGACTCGGCCGGCTGGAATCCTTGACAGAATTCGCGCGGGCTGAAGCCACGCGGCTCGGTGCGGAATTCGCGCGGGCTGAAGCCACGCGGCTCGGTCTTGAACCATCGTCTTGGCTTGTAACCGGAGTCGGCGAGCGAAGCCCCCCCTATGAACCCTCTGCCCCTCTGCCCCTCTGCCCCTTCGTCCCTTCGTCCCTCTGTCCCTCTGTCCCTCTGTCCCTTCGTCCCTCTGTCCCTTCGTCTCTCTGTCCCTTCCTCCCCCTACTCCACCGTCACGGTTCGCGGCAGGAACCTGCCTTCGCAGAGGGGGTCGCCGTCCGCCGTCTCCAGTTTCGTCACGGCGCATTCGTAGTCGCCGGGGGCAAGGCGTTTGAGGCGGACTTTGCCGCGGCCGGCGGCGTCGAGGTCGGTCAGCGTCGTCACGTTGTAGTTGGCGTCCTGGCTCACGACCGCGTACCCGTGCTCGAGCTTGAGCGCCACGATCTCGTCGATGTACTGCGTGCCGTAATACGCCTGGAGCAGCACGTCGCCCGAGCCGTCGCGCATCTCGATCATCTGCTGGCCATTGTACCCATAACGGAACGTGCCGTCGAGATCGCCGCAGTTCGAGACGATCTTCTCGATCCGCCGGCCCAGGGCGTCGCCTACGCGCTCAACCAGTGGAAGGAGCTGACGCTGTTCTTATTGATCTTTGCATAAACAAAAAAACACCGCTATAGCCCTGCGTCCTGTTTTTCAAGCTTTTGCGAGAGGCGGTTGTTTATTTTTCTTTGCAAACATCAATAAGCGACGGCGCCGTGCCCCTGCACAACAACCTGGCCGAGCAGCAGATGAAGCGCATCGCCCTGCTGCGCAAGAACGCCCTGTTCGTGGCCACGCCCCGCGGCGGCCGGACCGCGGCCATCCTCAGCAGCATCACCAGCACCTGCCGCCGACACGAGGTCAACCCGCAGGCCTACCTCACCCAACTCCTGGCCAACCTCCCGGACACGCCGGCCGGCCAGCTTGACGCGTGGTTGCCGGATCAGTGGAAGAAAAGGACCGCGCCCGACCTCGCCGCCGCACCCTCGCCGCCGCACCCTCGCCGCAGTAGCCGCGGCCCCTCACCGCCGATGGACCCCGCCCAGACGCGGGGTGCGGTTCACTAAGCGGACACTTTCGCCCTGCACCGGAGGCGTTGAATCAAAGTTTTCTCCATCTCTCGCCGCCCGCGTCCGGGAGTTATGCGCCGAAGGGTCCAAGAGGTCAGGCGGCAAGCGTGTCCGTTGGCGCGCAGAGCCACGTTTCCCACCCGAATTTGAAAGGGATCGTGTCACGGGCAATCCGGCAAGACTCGCGCCTCGCCCGTGAATTCACTGAGGAAGATATGCACGTCCTTCAGGTCCACCCGGCAGTCGCCGTCGGCGTCGGCCAGCGCGCAGGATGGCGATCGGCGCTGAGCCGGACCGCCAAGGCACTCCGTCATCGCCGACCAGTCCCGCAGGTCGAGATGACAATCGCCGTCGCGGTCCAGCGGATGATGGCGCGTTGCCACAAACAGCGACGTAGACTGATCGTCCAGCCCCGCGATGAACGCCACCTGGCCGAACTCGTTGACACCGACGTCGATCGAAAGCCCGCCGCGACGCACGGAGCGGACTCCCACGCCGTTGATTCGTGACAGGCCGCTGACGGCGACCGCGTCGTCATTGATGAAGACCCCTTCCTCGTCTCCGACGATGAGCGACGTGAACGCGATGTCGCCGCGTGCGTTGGGCATCTGAGCGGTCACGCCGTCAAGAACCAGTCCTGCAACGACGTCCCCCGTCCGGCGCAGACGCACCGGGGGCGCTCCACCGATGTCGCTGACGAAAAGCTGCCCATCCGCGATGAACGTGATCCGCCCCGAACGATCGCGCCGTGGAAGCCCCAGATCGTCGAGAATCCAGCCGTCCACCTCGTCGCCAACCTCTGCAATCACATTTTGAGGCGTCAATATGCCTTCGCGCTGACTTTGACCCTGCGCCCGGAATACCGGTACACCATCAGGTCCGAATGCGCCAAGCGGGGTCGGAGAAATCCCCTCCACGCGGAAACCATCGACGTACGTATACTGCTCGATGATCGGTGAGATCGCCGGAATTCGAGGGTCTACGCGCAGAAACGTGGGCCCATCGTTCTGCGTCATCTGCCCCAACACAAGGAAGCCGCCTTGATCATCCATATCGGCGTAATCGGAGCGTGAAAGATCATACACCGTCAACGGAGCGTCATTCCCGCCGTATCTCGATGCCTGAAGAAGCAATGCATCATTGTAGAATACCGCCGCCCCCCGGTCCAGAATCCTCCCCGGTAGCGCCGAGTTGCCTTCTGCCTCCACGCGCGTCAGGCTTACACTGTCGAGACGCTGACCGTCGAGCTGTCCGCGCTCCTCGACGATGTGGAACGTGCCGTCGGCCTGCTCCACGAAGCTGGCGAACGATCCTTGTGCGCCCTGCGCGCGCGCGAAAAACGACACCTTTCCATCCTGCAGGAGTTGGAAGGAGACCAACTCCTCGATGCGCAGGCCTTGGAGGTACTCCCCCTCAGTCGCCACCCGTCGATAGGTGTAAGGCGGATCCAGCACATCGGAGGCGGGGCACTCGGGAGGCGCGCCGTACGCCTTCAGAAATCCCAGCCCGGTCTTGACGTAGAGCACGCCGTCGTCGCCGATGATCGGCGCCGTGCGGAGGAAATCGCCCGTGCCTTCCCGCGAGGCCTCGACTTCGAGGGTCCATTCATGAAACACGCCCGTGTTGCTGGACTCACGGTCCCGGATGACCAGTTCCCATCGGCCCTCGGACGACAAGCCGTTGAACGCCCGCAGCGGCGTCGCCGGCCAGTACGTGGCGCAAAAGCCGTTTTCGCAGTTCTCACCCAGACGCATCAATGCCCGATCGTCGAAGCGCGTGCAATCGAAGTCCTGATAGTCTCCGCAGGGTTGATTGACCAGTTGTACCGTCGTGCCCTCGTGAGTCAGCACGATGTCCAGATCGCCGACGCGCGCGTGATCCAGACGCAACATGACGTTCACATCCCGAACCACGCCCTGATCATCAAGATTGATGCGGCTGCGGATCGGCGGGAGCTGATCGTCGATCTCCTGCGCTTCGCCGTCGCGCGTCTTGACGATGAGGCTTTCCTCTCGGCGGCCCCCGACGTTTGTGCGCCACGCCTCCGAGCCTTCGCTCGGATTCAACGCCACGAGGTTGCCCGTTGACGTCGAGAGGATCACCCGGCCAGCGCCGTCAAGGATGGCCTGCAAAGCGTTGTCTTCCAGAGGATCCACGAACCGCCACCGCTCCGTTCCATCCGAGGCCACCGCGATCACGGCCGGATCCACGCCGTCGAACCGCCCCGTGAAATACGCCGTCCCGTCCAAAGCGATCGCCGGGGAATGACGGCTGGCGACAAATCCGGCGTCCGGAAGCGTGAGCGTCCAGCGGTTCGAACCGTCTGGGTTCGTGGCGATGAAGGTGCGCGGCTGGACGCTGCGAAGGATCGTCCCGTCATCCGCCACCGCCGGCGCGCCGGGCACGCCCGGGACCGGCGCCTCCCACTCGATCTCGCCTGTCTCCGCGGAGACCTTGGCGATCGTTTCTCCCACGTTGATATGCACCGCCTTGTCGACGCCGATCGCCGGCGCATCCGCCACATTCTCCTGGAAATCGGTGGTGGCGTCGAGGCTGCAATCGTGGTTGATCCGCAGCAGGCGGTTGCCCGATCCGATGAACACCCGTCCCAGCGAATCCAGGGCGAAATCGGTGTTCGCAGCGCCGGAGGCGCCGCAGCCCCAAGCCCCAGTCGCGCCATCGAGTTTCTGAAGCTCAAGCCCCTCCGTCCCAATCCAGACCTCGCCGTCCGCGCGGACCGCGGGCGCCCTCAGCGGATCCGCAAAACTGATCCAGTGCAATGAGCCGTCCGGATGAACCGCAGTCAGAACGTCCGTCGTCGTTACACAAATCACGCCATCCGGCCGGATGACTGGAGAGGTTTCCGGCGTGTCCGCTCCGAGGTATAGGGACCAGAGAAGCTCGGGGCGATCCGCGACGACCGCTTCGGCGCGACCGGTGCGCCGAGAGTCATGCTGAAGCGTGGACCAGGAGGTCGCGGGTCGGCGCCCGCATGCGTCGTCCTGGCAGGCTGCTTCGACGCCTTGAAAGCTGCCGTCTTGCGCGGTGCATTCCTCATGTGTTGTCTCAATGCACGTCAGCCCCACACAGCAGGCTCCGATGTCATCGCCGTTTCCGCCGTCGATCCCAGACAGCAATGCATAGAACACCTGGTATTGACCGTTAGGCGTACCGGACCAAGTGACGCGCTTCCCATCGATCCTCGGGGCGTTATCGTCGAAGTTGTTGTTAGTGATCTGATACTCGACATGGTCGAAAAGCAGGAAGATCTCATGATCGCCTCCGACCTCGCGTCCGAATACGATCGCCTCGCCGGAGACGTCAGGTTCAAAGTCCCATACGTTATTGCGAGTAATCTGCTCCACGCCGGACCCCGCCGTCCACTTCCATATCTCTCCAGTACTCTGCGGACCCGTTTGCGCATACCAGACGATGGCCTGTCCGTCGGTCTTGGGCCGGACGTCTGGCACGTCGTTATCCGTTATGCGATGGACTTGGTTTCCGTCCCAGCGAAAGATATCCGGATCGTCGCCCGACATGCGGGCCTCCCACGTCAGGACGCCGCCAGCCAGGCTCGGATACGCGTCCGGCCCGTTCCCGCCGGCCGTGACGATGCGCTCGACTTCGCCGTCGTAGTAGAGCAGTCCGAAGCTGCCTTCGGCCAGCCAGACCGTGGCTGGTCCACTGATGTCCGGTGTGCGATCGTCCGTATCGTTATTCGTCAGAGTCGTCAGCACCCCGTCGTCCCAGAGGCGGATTTCATAGTCCCCCCTCGCTTGGGATTCCCAAATCACGCGGCGACCGCTGATGCGAGGATAGTATTCACGGCTCTCCGTCGAGATCTCCACCGGCTGCGCGTCTCCTTCAGACCACATGAAAATTCGCGTGGAGGAACTGAGTCCCTTCTTCCAGACGTAGGTCGTTCCGCTGACATCCGGCGTGTTGTTGCCTTCGTTGTCATTCGTCAATTGAAATACTTCCCAAGTCACCTCCGCGCGACTGTCGGCCGCGGGCAGGAGAAGCCCCGCCGCAAGGCAGGCCGCCGCAACGGCGACCGAAATCGAACGTCCGGCTCCAAAGCAAAACGCACTTGACATCGAAACGTCTGACATGACAGCATCCTGACTATGCGAGCGCGATTTCGTACAGCGTTCCGCACGACCGCGCCGCTCGCCCCTCGCCCCGACCCAGGTGAAAGTCGCCGCGATCGCCGACCCGCCCGATCAGCAGCGCCGCCCTACGGAGCGCGGAGCGCCGGAAGACGGAAGACGGAAGACGGAAGACGGAAGACGGAAGACGGAAGACGGAAGACGGAAGACGGAACTTCATGGGCAAACCTCCGCAAAAGGAAAACGGGTCTCATCCTCCACACGAGGTACGCC
>JAJVHU010000020.1:0-16031 GCA_022072505.1 Phycisphaerae bacterium | reverse complement strand
CGGAAGACGGAAGACGGAAGACGGAAGACGGAAGACGGAAGACGGAAGACGGAAGACGGAAGACGGAACTTCATGGGCAAACCTCCGCAAAAGGAAAACGGGTCTCATCCTCCACACGAGGTACGCCGGTAGTTTACCAGAACGAAAGGGTCCGGTCAAGAGGAAACACGGAAAAAATCTTCAGGTTCCCGCCCGACGCCCGTCAACTTCCGCCCGCCGCCCGTCAACAACCCGCCCGACGCTCGTCAGCCCGGGGGATCAAGGCCGTCGCGCCTTGTGCGCCTCGCATCATCGGCAACGGTTGGCCGCCGCGAATGACCGCTCGGCAGATCAGACGGATTCACCCGCGAAGCCGTGACATGACGACCGCGCGCCTTCCGGGTGCAGCACCACCCCCTGCCACCGCTCGCCGGCGACGGCCAACGACGTCATGGACAGAAGGACGATGATTGCCGGAAGGGCGGTTCGCATGCGATCCTCTCCGTTGCGACGAAACTTGATCATTTCATTATAGCACGACCACGCCGCTCGCGCACCGGTTTGCTGCTTGATGAAAAGGGCCGGAAATTCTAAGCTGGCGGCGCGTCGAGACAGGGTTGGGCGCCTGGATATTGGACATGGCCAAACAGAACGTAGTCATCGTGGGCGGGGGTCTGGCGGGGCTGGCGGCGGCGATGAAGCTCGCCGAGACGGGCGTACACGTGGACCTCATCAGCATGGTCCCCGTGAAGCGCTCGCACTCGGTCTGTGCGCAGGGCGGGATCAACTCCGTCAACGACGTCACCCGCCAGCAGGGCGACAACGAGCACAAGCACTTCGACGACACCGTCTACGGCGGGGACTTCCTCGCCCATCAGCCGCCGATCAAGGAGATGTGCGACTGGGGTCCGCGGATCATCGACCTGCTCGATCGCATCGGCGTTCCGTTCAACCGCTCGCCCGAAGGCTTCCGCGATCAGCGCCGCTTCGGCGGCACGCTGTACAAGCGCACCGCGTTCGCCGGCGCGACCACCGGCCAGCAGCTCATCTACGCCCTCGACGAGCAGGTTCGCCGATGGGAAGCGGAAGGGCTGGTCAGCAAGTACGAGTACTGGGAGTTCCTCGGGCCGGTGCTGGATGACGCGGGCGTGTGCCGCGGGGTCGTGGCGCAGGACATGTTCTCGATGGAAATGCGCGCGTTCCCCGGCGACGCGGTCGTGCTCGCCACCGGCGGAAACGGACTCGTCTTCGGGCGCAGCACCATGTCGATGATCTGCACCGGCGGCGCGGCGGGGCGGGCGTTTCGCGCGGGCGTCAAGTACGCCAACGGCGAGTTCATCCAGGTGCATCCGACCGCGATTCCCGGCACGGACAAGCTCCGCCTGATGAGCGAATCCGCCCGCGGCGAAGGCGGGCGCGTCTGGGTTCCGCGTAAGCCGCAGGACGCGCGCGATCCGCTCACCATCCCGAAGGAGGAGCGCTACTACTTTCTCGAAGAGCGCTATCCGAAGTACGGCAACCTCGTCCCGCGCGACATCGCCACGCGCGAGATCTTCGACGTGTGCGTCAACGGCGGCCTGTCCGTCGAGCAGAACAACCTCTGCGTCTATCTCGACGTGACCGAGCTTCCGCCGTCGCAGCAGAAGAAGCTCGACGGGATTCTCGAGATTTACGAGACCTTCCAGGGCGTGGACCCACGCAAGACGCCGATGAAGATTTTCCCGGCGGTCCATTACACGATGGGCGGCATGTGGGTCGATTACGAGAAGGACGCGACGACCGGCGGGCTGAAGATGGGCGCGCCGAAGAATCAGATGACCAATGTGCCCGGCCTGTATGCGATCGGCGAAGCGGATTACCAGTATCACGGGGCGAACCGCCTGGGAGCGAATTCGCTGCTGTCCTGCATCTTCTCGGGATTAATCGTCGCGCCGTCGATCGAGTCGTACATGGCCGGTCGCAAGGGGGCCAAGGCGGCGGCCGACGCTTCGAGCGCGCTCTTCGAGGGCGCCGTTAAACAGCACAAGGCCGACTACGAAAAGCTCATCCGCAACGAGGGCACGGAGAACCCCTACAAGATTCACGCGGAACTCGGCGACACGATGACCCGCAACGTCACCGTCGTCCGCTACAACAAGGCCATCACCGAGACGCTGTTGAAGATCGACGAACTGGCGGAGCGGTACAAGCGCGTGAGCCTGTCCGACAAGGCGAACTGGACGAACCAGAACTTGAGCTTTACGAGGGCGCTGGGCGACATGCTGCTGCTGGCGAAGATCATCGCCCAGGGCGCGCTTCAGCGCGACGAGTGCCGCGGGGCGCACTACAAGCCGGACTTCGAAATCCCCGGCCCGAAGGCGGAGAACCCCGCCGACCTCCGCCGCGAAGCCGAGACCTGGTGCGACGCGTTCCAGAAGAACATCGACAAGTGGCTCAAGACGACAGTGGCGACGCACGACGGCAAGGGCGGGTTCACGCTGTCGTACGAAGCGGTCGACACGAGCGCCATCCCTCCGCGCCCGCGGACGTACGGCCTGAAGGGCGCGGAGATCATCGAGGAGGTCTGGAAGGAGCGGATCGCGCGGGCGAAACGCGGACCGGGGGCGGAGAAGCGGGAAACGGTGGGGGCGGCGTAGCGGAACGGCGTTTCGGGCCTCCGGCTCGCCCCGGATGGGGTCTGAGGATTGGGCAACCTTGGCGCGACGATCCAACTTAGGGTCGCCCACAAGCCCCTCGCGCCGACTCAGTTCGGCAGGTATTCACGAAGCACGACCCGGTTCGCCTCGTAATGCACGGTGAAGCTGCCGTGTCCGTCCGCCGTCGGCACGCGGCCGCCGTGCGGAATGTCGAGGAACTCCCCGTTGATGCCGGATTCGGCGGAGAGGATCGTGAACTCGTCGACGGAGGTCACGTTCCCTTCGAACCCGTTCAGGAATGAAACAGACAGCTCGCCGCCGATCAAAGCGTCCGCGGTGGTGACGTCAAGGTGATCGTGTTCGAGCCCGGGTTCGAGCCCGCCGAGTTCGATTTCGAGGTGCGAGGTCGCGTCCAGCATCAGCGTCCCCTCGATGGTGAGGGAACCCGGTGACTGCCCGATCTTGAACACGCCGGCATTGAAGAAGAGCGGACCCGCCTTGACCTTGCCGGCGGCGTGGACTTCCGACTTGTCCTTGATCCGCAGGCCGTTGGCGAAGGAGTGGTCCGCGCCGTTCAGGATGATCACCGCCTTGTTCGTCCCGTCGCCGACGACGAATTCGCTGCCGTTTCCCACGACGGTCTTCTTCGGTTCCAGGGCGCCCTGCGGAAACGACACGGTTCCGGACGCACCCGTGGCCACCAGGAGTTGGTCGGCCTTCACCGCTCCGCCGTTGATCTCCAGGATTCCTCGCCGGACGTCGAGTACGGCGTCGCCATTCAGGTTGGACACGGTGACCTTGGCCAGCGCCGACACAAACACCTTGTTTTCCGAGGAACCCTCGTCGCCGCCTATGATCAGGCCCAGGGCCTGTATCTCGCCGGACGTGACGAGGATCTCGTTCCGTCGGCCTTTGACCCCGACGGTCACGCGCTCCAGAGACTGAACCGCCTGCATCGGCAGAATCAACTCGAGCTTGTTGCCGTTGGCGCCGTCGTCCGTTCCAAGCGTAACGTTGGGTCTTCGGCTTACCCCCCGGTGGAGCGTAACGCGGTTGTCGCTTCCCTTGACTCCCACGTGGAGCGTTCCCCGGGCCATTGCATCTCCAATACTCCATTGGCGGCCGTCAAACGTGATGCGGTTGTCATTGGCTCCGGCCTCGAAACCCAGATACACGCCCCGGCTTCGGACGATGGCGTCGTTCTCGATATTGAGCACATTGCTGGATGACGCGAACCCGACGACCAGGTTGCGGGCCACGGAAAGCTCGCTCTTGGCGCCGTTCAGAGGCGAATCCACGGTGGCGGTGTTCGACGGGCCCCTGTCCCCAATGACGGCGCTGCTGCAGGTCACGAGTGCGCCGTTCTTGATGATGAGTTGGTTGGATGCGGATTCGCGCCCGACAAAGATGTCGCCGGCGGCCTCGACCCGGCTCGGTCCGCTGCCCTCGACAAAGCCCTCGACACGAAGAATATTCCCCGTGGCGGCGGCGGCGACGCCCAGGTTGACGGAAAGGTTCGTCTTAAGCATGCCGGCTGAGCTGACGACGATCTCATTGCCCGTGCTTGTTCCCCCCAGAACGACGCCATCCGTCGCGCGGACCGACCCGCCGGCGGCGACAAACACCTTGTTGGCGTCCGCCCCCGCTTCACCGCCCAGAAACAATGCGGTGCAATCGACGTGCGCCCGATCATCCACGAGCATTGAATTGTCTCGTCCGCTATTGCCGACGGACAGTCCTCCGAGGAGAACCCAACCGGATTTCCTCCCCGTCAACGTCACGAGGTTGCCGTTACTGCCTTTCCCTTGACCGATGAATCCGCGCCCGCTTCGGACCACGCCGTCCGCCCGGGCGCGCAGAATGTTCTCCTTGCCGCCGAACCCCACCACGAGGTCTTCCTCGACGTCCAGCAGTCCCTTGGCGCTGACGTCAACGCTGTTCCCATCGCTGCCCGTGGTGTTTCCAATGATGGCGAGGTCCGCGTTGACCTTGCCTTTCCCACGGATGATAACCACGTTGGTCTTGCCCTGTTCACCGACGGCCAGGCCTTCCGTTTCGACGCGCGAGCCGCGCCCCTCCACGACGAGAGCATTGTTCTCGGAGGTGTGCCGCTCACCCAGGCGCAGGTGTTTACAGGTGATCCGGCCTCCCGAAAACACTTCCACGAAGTTTCGGCTTCCGAT
The DNA here is from genome assembly GCA_022072505.1 of Phycisphaerae bacterium. Classification (GTDB taxonomy): domain Bacteria; phylum Planctomycetota; class Phycisphaerae; order UBA1845; family UBA1845; genus JABWBH01. The sequence continues at coordinate 11,233 of JAJVHU010000020.1, read as the reverse complement.
TCTGCCCAACAGCAGCACCCCGTCCCCGTCTTCCAGGGCCGGAATGTCCCAGCGCCCGCCGTCGCGAACCGTGGCGGAATTCACCGTGCTTGCGAGACTTCCGGAGATATCCACCCGCGGAGTGATCGCCACGGCCTGTTGCTCGATCACCAGTCGGTTGGTTGCGCCGATATTCCCCAGTCTCAGCGTCGACGCGGTGGACAGCGTCGCGCCTTCACCCGAGACGACCACGGTGTTGTCGTTGGAGTCCGCGCTGCCGATGATGACATCGAGCAACGCGCTGGCCTTTCCGCCTTCGGCAATCGTCAGCCTGTTGCGGGCTCCCTCGTCGCCGACGAACAGCAGACCGCTGCAGAGCCACTTCGCGCCCTGCCCGGAAATCTCAACCTCATTGTCCGTGCTCGTTGGCGTTCCCCCGATGACGCCGTTGACCCCCGTGAGGACGCCCCCGCGCAAGATCGACAGACGGTTGTCCTTGCCCTTCCGTCCGACTTGGATCCGGGCTCCGACGGTCAAGGACGATTGCTCGATCTCAACGATTCCGCTGTCCTTGGCGTCCGCGCCGAGCGTGAGGGACTTGGCGACGCCGCCCATCTCGGCGTTCTTCAATTGCGCGGTCCCGGCGTTGTTGATCGTGGCGTCATCCATCTCGGTTGGTGGACAGCGCGGACGCCAGTGATTCGCCGTGAACCAGTCCCCGGGCCGACCGTGGATCCAGGTCTTTTCGGCGGGAGACGGCGCCCCGCAGGGGGGATCGCCTTCGCAGGATTGCGAAAACTCCGGGCAAGGCATGCAGCCGACGAGCCGCGCCCGGACCTTGCACACGCCGCCGCCGGCGCAGGCGTTCAGTCCCGAAAGCCCGCTTTCGCATCCCTTGCCGTCGATGCACGTTGCCTGCCGGGCGTCGCAGACCAGATCGCCGACCGAGTACGGACAGTCCGGACAGATTTCGATTCCGCAAGGGTCGGACAGCGGACGGATTGAAGTGATCTCGTAGACGCAGACATCCTGCCCGTAGCTGAGGGCGCCTGCAAAAAGCACGAGCCAGCCGCTGCCTCGAAGAACCCGTCGACCCTCGTTCATGGCGTTGATCCTTTCGCGGGTGACGGGTACGTTACCAAGGTCAACGAGCGAAACGCAAGAATCATCCGCGTTTCCAACGGCCCGCCGGGTCGATTCACATCGACTCCGGCCGCCGGCGATGGCGGGTGAAGCGCCCGGCGCTGAACCCGTGAATTGGGGCGCGGCTCATGGCCCGTGCTTCGAATTCTCCCGCCTCGGGAAACCCTTTCGGTGGACCCCCCACCAGGCAACGGCTTCCCGCGGATCGGTGAATTGCGGATTCGTCAGGGGGGACCGCGGACAGGGCGGCGGATATCATCCGGAACCGGTTCGCGTTCCGGTTCCGCGGAAAAGGCGCGACCCTCAAGGATTGCGAATTCTTCGCTTCCGGGGGGTTGCGTCCGTCCGAGGCCGTGGTAGCATGACCGCCATGGTTAGGTCTGACGACCAGGTTTGATGTTCACGCTCTGCTTCAAGAGCCTGCCTTCTCGCCTCTTTCGCCAACTCCTACCGCAGGGTCATGTTGGCCCCTTTCGCTCGATCCCGAAAGCTGATGTGGATCGATTCGCCCTTACGCAGGAGAAATCTTCATGGGCAAGAAGTTGTATGTCGGGAATCTGGGTTACAGCGTCGACGACGCGCAGCTCCGCGAGCTGTTCGCGCCGCACGGAACCGTGGACTCGGCCCAGGTCATCATGGACCGCGACAGCGGACGCAGCAAGGGCTTCGCGTTCGTCGAGATGAGCTCGAGTTCCGAAGCCGAAGCCGCGATCTCGGCGCTCAACGGTCAGCAGCACGACGGACGTGCGCTCACCGTGAATGAGGCCAAACCGCGCGAGAGCCGTCCGAGCGGCGGCGGTTACGGCGGAGGCGGCGGTTACGGCGGCGGGAAATCCCGCGGCGGTTCAGGACGCCGGCCGTACTAGAACCCACGGCCTGAAACCCGAGCCGCGGGCTTCAGTCCGCGCGAGTTCGCCCGAAAATCGGCCGACGCCGCCCCGCGACGGTCGATCGCGGGATGGGTTTCCAGGCAGACCGATCCGGACCAACAGGGGGGGCGGGCCTGACAAACCCGTCCCCTTTCATGCTCCCGCGACATCCGTAGTCCTTTGGGAGGAGACGACACTCAGGCATGAGTTCACTTTCGAGCGTTCCATCGGCGATCTCCGGCAACCTCGTCACGCCCAGCCCGGTGTGCAACCCGCCCAAATTTGAATCCAACGACGGCTTCCGCAACGCCCTTCGCCAGCGCGTCGAGGAGTACTTCGACCGCACCGGTCTCAACCCGCGCGATTGTCCGCAGATGTACCTGAAATCGACGCTCATCTTCGGATGCTTCGTCGCGTCCTACGTGCTGCTGGTGTTCTTCGCGCCGGTGTGGTGGCTCGCCCTGCCGCTGATGGTGCTGCTGGGGCTTTCGCTCGCCGGGGTCGGGTTCAACATTCAGCATGACGGAGGGCACGGCGCCTACTCGGACCGCCGCTGGATCAACCGCCTCTCCGCCATGACGCTCGACCTGCTGGGCGGCAGCTCCTACATCTGGGCGCGCAAGCACAACGCCTTTCATCACACCTATCCGAACATCACCGGCCACGACGACGACATCGACGTCGGCATCCTCGGCCGGCTCTCGCCGCACCAGAAACGTCTGCGTCTGCATCGCCTTCAACATGTCTACATGTGGCTGCTGTACGGCTTCCTGCCGATCAAGTGGCACTTCGTCGACGACTTCCGCAGCCTGATCACCGGGCGCATCGGCGAACATCGCTTCGCCCGGCCGAAGGGCTGGGATCTGCTCATCCTCTTCGGCGGCAAAGCCGTGTTCTTCACCCTGGCGTTCGGCGTGCCCATGCTGGTGCATCCGTGGTCCACGGTGGTGTTGTTCTACGTCCTGGCGATGCTCATCCAGGGGGTCGTGCTCAGCGTGGTGTTCCAACTGGCGCACTGCGTGGAGGAGGCGGAGTTCCCCATGCCGCGCGACGAGAGCGGGCGGATGCTGTCGAGCTGGGCGGCGCACCAGGTGCAGACCACGGTCGACTTCGCGCCGCGAAACCGCGTCCTGTCGTGGCTGCTCGGCGGCCTGAACTTCCAGACGGAGCATCACCTCTTCCCCCACATCTGCCACGCGCACTACCCGGCCCTGGCGCCGATCGTGGCGCAGACGTGCGAGGAGTTCGGATTGACGTACCGCGTCAACCCTAGTTTCCTCGCCGGCGTGGCGTCGCATTTCCGATGGTTGCGGCGGATGGGGATGAAGCCGGCGGAGACGACGTGAGCGGCAGGCATCACGCGGGCGCCCCGAGGCGGTGCGAGCGGCAGGCATCACGCGGGGGCGACATCGTGGCGGCGACGCGGTGAGCGACGGTCGTGGCGGCCACGCGGGGGTGACATCGTGGCGGCCACGCGGGAGCGGAGAAGCCCGGCGAGACCGGCCGCCCACAAGATCATGACGGCGCGCGTCGCCTGAACGTCCGTTGAAGAACGCGCGACCGATCCTTTTGATGCCGGTTTTTCCCGGTGAAATCCGCGTCCCGGAGGGACGCGCTGTCCTTAGACGCTGTTGCTTAACCGAGCCGCGCCCGTAAGGAAGCGTTCTTTTTTGACGGTTCTCCGAAGACATTGAACCCGCATCTTAATTCGCGTCCCCGAGGGACGCGCTGTCCTTAGACGCTGTTGCTTAACCGAGCCGCGCCCGTAAGGAAGCGTTCTTTTTTGACGGTTCTCCGAAGACATTGAACCCGCGTCTTAATCCGCCTCCCGGAGGGACGCGCTTGCCGGCGCGAATTCGCAGCCTCGTCCTACCGCCCGCGAATCTGGAGGGTGATCGTCTCGTCCATGATCGACGCATCGTCCGCCAGCATCAAGGCCTTGCTGAGGATGATGCTGAGGCGCTCGTCGCCTTCGAAGGGCAGGTAAAGTTTGCCTCCGGCGGACTGGCGGCGGATCGCGTCGAGCGAGGCCGCGGACCGCCCGGGCACGATGCACAGGTACTGGTCATTCGGCTCCATGAGAATGTTGGCGGAGCCGAGGTGGATCTTGTAGGTGCGGAGCGTGCCGCGAACGATGAGGAACCTGCCCGACAACGTGCAACGGTCGGCGATGTTGAGGCGCGGCAGGAGAGATTCGAGAATCTGCCGACGCGTGGCGGCCGTTTCCGTCAGCTCGCCCCAGGCGTACTGCGCCCAGTACTCCCCGTGCCTTCCGCCGGGCCCGCCGTCCGCCCAGGTGGGGTCGTTGCCCACGCTGGCCACGCCGACGAAGAGATCGATGTCGCGCATGACCTCGGAGAAGACCAGGGGAGGAATCTCGACGAGCGGAATCGGATCGGGGACTTCGCGCGTGGCCCAGGTTCCATACCCACCGCCTCCCGCGTGTGCTGTGGCTTGTGTGCTGTCGAGCGGATAGAACCGCACTTGATCCGTCGAAACGAGATTGAACGTGCCGCTCTCATTCGTGTCCACGCCGTACTCGTCCCCGATGCCCTCGATCCAGAACTCGCCGCGCAGGTTCCAATGCGGGAGCAGGACGCAGGCGGGCGGGTATTCGTTATCCACCATGAGGCGCAGCTTGTTCTTCCAGCCACGGGCGGCGCACAATGCGTTGAACTGGTGCTGCCTGAGGACGTGCGCGGCGTAGCGGTTGGAATAGGTTTCGGTGTTCCGTTCCGCGTCGGTCAGCAGGTAGACCTCGCGGTAGGCCTGCTTGATCGGTTGGCGGATCTCGTGCTCGGCAAGGAAGTTGCGCCAGCGGAGAATGTCCTCGACGGGGCGCCCGATGGGGTGCCAGAGCTGGACGGTCGTGTCGGGCGGCAGGTTCTGCAACGACCGGCCTTGGGCGTCGCGCAGTTCTCCGTCACACCAGAGGCCCGTCTGTGCCTGCAACCCACTCGCGAAAGTCCATATCAGCCGCCGAGCGAGGACTCCGACCAGAGGGTGGTCGAGGTAGCGCTCGCGCCAGACGGCGTTAGGACGCGGGCGGGGTTCGCGGAACATCCGGTCCAGCCGGTCGCGCTGGGCGGCGAGCATGCGCTCGATGTCCTTGCCGGCCTGCTTGAGCGCCTTGACGTCGTCGCCGTGCTTGTCCTTGACTTCCTTGGGAATTGATTTCTGGGGTTTTCCGTTCAGGCGCTTCCAGGTGAGTTGCGTGGATCTTGCATCAACAACTTGGAGGCAACCCATGAAGTCGTCTAATTGCTCGACGCGGCCTCCGACCTCCGTAAGCCCGAAAGACGGGATGGACATTTCATCAAGGTCCTCCCTCGATATCCCAGCTTTCTCAGCAGCTTCACACAAGGCCTTTTCGATCGCTTTTTGAGCTATGGGAACTTTGACGCGGGTCATAAGTACGCCAAGCTGACTCACGGCTTCGGTAGTGCCGAATTGCGAAAGCGCGTGGATGGCAGCATTCGCGACCTTTATCGCGCGCGGACCGACCCCGGGGATCTTGCGGAACGTGGAAACTGCAACCTCGGCACACGCCCTCGCCCCGTCCGCATCCGGAGCCACGAGGAGTGTGGACCAAAGGAAACCACGTAAGCATAGGGCGTTCTCCGGATGTATGATGTCGCCCGTGCTTCGCGTGTCATGAACATGCGACGGGAATCGCTTAATAATTCGTCCCGAATTGACGAGGCGGAGCCATCTGAGGATAAACAACCTCGCTTCAATCGTCCCTATCTCGGAAAGCAAGGCTGCGGAGCGCTTCATCCAGCGAGCCGAGGGGCGAACGGACGAACCCGTCAAGCAGTGGCGCAAGTACGCAATCCACCGCTTCGATTGAAGCATGGGAAGCGCCGAAAGATCGGAATTGACCTGATCACTCCAACGCTCGCCCGGCACCAGAAAGAAGCGAGCCCCATCTCGGATCAGGTCTGTCATCAACTGGATGTGCGGCAGAGGCGAGTCAAGGGGTGGTCCAAGAATCAGCGATGCGCGATGCAGATGAAGCACAAACCTTTCGCCTTGGCTATACGAATAGGGTTCGCCAAACTCCAGAAGGCGACTCAAGTGCATTTCGCGGAAGCCCGAATCAACCGGATGAAACGGGTGCAATCCCAAGGATAATACCAATAGCGCGTGAAAAACATCATCTCGGTCGAGGGCAACATCAAACTTGGTGAGCTGAGGCCAGACGGCGTGAGCGATTGCCCTTGACCGCCAGAACCTCAGGTCGGTGGGGGCAGTACTGCGAGACAAGATCGCATTCACCGCCCGTTCCATCGCCGCGATGAGAAGTTTTCCCCGCCGATCGGGGGACAAACCCCGAACCAGCCGCTCCAACTTCCTTCCGTCAATCCTCGCATAGTAACTGTCGGTCGCACTGAATTCCGTGTCGAATGCGCTCGTCAATATCTCATGTTCTCGGCGTAAAGGTGAATCGCCGCGCAGCTCAAACCCATCGTTGCCGACGACCTCCGTAGCTGACTCACATTGATCTTCCGCAACGAGGCCGAAGGCTTGCTTCAACCTGCTCAATACTCCGGGATGGCCGAGCGGTCCCGGTTGCACCGGAACAGGAATGCAGCCTGTCTTGGAACCTGGTTCGGAGTTCGCCGGTTCCGCGAACAGTTGTTCCATCTTGGTGCCCAGGCGGCTTACTTCAAGGTTGCCGTTTGCGCGGAGCGAAAGGACGAATTTCAGTGCGTATTCGCGAAGTTCCTGGTCCAATGGCTGGAGCTTGGCGTACCGAGAAAAGCTCCGGCATATCGAGCTGAGCGGATATTCGTGCGGGTTCAGGGCGCGGGCCATTCCGCACCACTTTAACAGATCAATCAAGTCATTCCGCTGAAGATCGAGGGCGCCGCGAAGCATGGCTGCAAGGGCAGCCTTCGCCAACCTGCGTCGGTCCCAGATGAACCTGAAACCAGGCACCAGATGGACGTTAGACTGCTCATCGTCCGTTTTCGCCAGATCGCGAAACCGCTGGGCTTCTTTGTCCCAATGCATGACTTGCAGCAAGGATGCGCGTAGAATGCTGACTCGTTCTTCTTTGGTCGCACCGAGCAATACCTCCCCACTCGGAAGCGTCTTCAGCTCAAGGTCTTGCCAGTACCGCGTCTCTCCAGCGAATGCGATCGCATCTTCTATCCATGTTTCGACTTTCTTGTGCGCACCGGCGAGGGCGTCCTCCGGCGCATATGCAAAACGCTGGGGTGAAGATTTGCGGGGCTTTGACTTCCATCCATCCAGGATTCCCAAGTTCACCCCCCCACCAGCGGCACGAGCTTGAGAAACGACACCTTCGTGGTAGGCGTCAGCGTGATCTCCTCCTCCAGGCCGCTCACCTGGCGGTCATCCACGAGGATCAGGAACCCGTTGCGATTGAAGGCTTCGAGGGCGACGTCGAACTGCTGCTGCCAATCGATGCTGCGGGGTTGGCGAAGCTTGAAGCCGTTGAGCGATTCCTCGGCGTCCGTCGGTTTCACGAGGGTTCGGAAATGACCCTGCGCCGCGCGGACGTTCTGGTCCTTGACCTCCTGGTACACGCGGCTGCGGATCAGCTCGCGCACGGTGATGCGCTCGGTGAGGAACTCCAGCGTCAGCGTGTGAACCGGCGCGCCGGATGTGGTTTCGTCGCGGATGGTCAGGGTTGTGGGCATGGCGATTCTCCAAAGTTCGACGCGACAGTGTAACGGCGCTGGGCGGAGGATTCAAGACGGAAATGGGGGGCGTCCTCGCGAAGCCGCGTTCGCCACGTCTTCCACTGCCTCCACACGATGGCCCGCAGCTTCCGACGCAGCCACTGATCCAGCGACTCCCAAGCCACCTTCACTTCGCCGAGCCGGAAGCAGGCCGCCCATCCGCGCAGGATCGGCGCCAGTTCCGCCGGCAAGCCGCGAAGGTTGCGGCCACGCCCCCCCGCCGCAGCAGCGGTCGAAACTTCTCCTTGAGCCGCTGCACGCTGGCCGCGGCGATCTTGAGCTTCGTCTCGTAATGCACGGTCCCGCTGTAGCCTAAACAACTCCCCACAATAGGGAAACTGGTCTACGCGGCCTTCGATTGCAGGTGGGCGTCGCGTTCGACCGTGAACGGTCGCCGGTGTTCGAGCCCGTTGAAGACGAGGTCGAGCAACGCCTCCATCGACCGGCACGCATGGTTCCGGGTGATCTCCTCGTGCAGGCGCCGCCAGATGCGTTCGATCAGGTTGAGGTCCGGGGCGCGTTTCGGGAGGAAGTGTAACGTGATCCGGTCGCCGTGGTCGGCGAGGTGCCGCCGCACATTAATGGGGTCATCCAATCGTTTACACACGTTGGACCTGATGACGGCGATTTCTCGCGGCTTGCACAGTCGCCCCCCCGCGCGCCATGTAACCTATTGGATGACCGGGTTGGTATGGAAGCTCGCGTTGTCACAGATCACATGAATCTTCCGGTCGCATTGCAGTCGCGTCCGCAGATCCTCCAGATGCCGTATGAACAACTTCGAGTTGCGGCCTTCCTTCTTTTGCCCTTCGGTGAGAATCAGATCCCCGGTTTTCCAGTTCAGCGAGCCGGCCAGATGTGGTGGGTCTGTATCTGCGGCCGCCGGAGCATGCGCTGGTGCTCAGCGTCGACGAGAAAACCCAGATTCAGGCCCTCGATCGCACGCAACCCGGCCTGCCGATGAAAAAGGGCCGTTGCGGAACGATGACGCACGATTACGAGCGCAACGGCACGACCACGATCGCAACGACACGACCACGCTCTTCGCGGCCATCGAAAGGGCTACGGGCAAACTCATCGGCACGTGCATGAAGCGGCATCGCCATCAGGAGTGGCTGAAGTTCCTCAAACTCATAGATGCGCAAACGCCGCCCCATCTGGACCTGCACCTCATCGCCGACAACGACAGCACGCACAAGCATGCCAAAGTCCGGGCCTGGCTGACGCGGCATCCGCGGTTCCCTATGCCCTTCATTCCGACGTCCAGCTCATGGCTGAACATCATCGAACGCGGGTTCCGCGAGATCACCGTCCAACGCATCCGACGCGCTGGTGAAGGCCATCGAGGACTACATCCGCGAATACAACAAAACGCCCAGCCCCTTCACCTGGACCGCCGACCTGGCCGACATCCTCCCCAAAATCGCGCGAGCCCATGAGGCGCATAAGATGCAGTATCAATGAGGCACTACAGTAGGCTCAGTTCGTACTTCCAGTACAAGAAAGACGGGAGTTGTTCCGTAAACGGGACATGGTCAGACACCCCGAGCTTCGTTGTCACGGTTCCCCGAAGCCTCGCGCGGGCCTCTCACCTCGACCGGCGTTCCTTCGCCGCGGTTCTTCGGATGTCGCCCCAGAGGAGGAACAGCTCCCTGAAGGCACGGAGGATGACGCGGAGGTTGGCGCCGGTCTGGCTGCCGGCTGTGCGCGGGTAGTGATGCACGCCGACCTGCCCGATGCGGTAGCCGAGGCGCTTCGCCCGGGCGAGGATCTCCGTGTCGATCAGCGCCCCGGTGGACTTCATCGGGATCCGCTCGAAGAGGCGCCGCGGATACAGCTTGAACGCGCAGTCGATGTCCCGCAGCCACAATCCGAAGAGGACGTTGACCAACGTGGTCCACGCGAACGCGTTGAGCTTGCGCATGAACGGATCTTTCCGGTCGAGGCGGTAGGCGCTGGCGATGTCGAAGCGCGGGATCAGCGGCAGGAGTTTGTCGATCTCCTCGAAGTCGAACTGCCCGTCGCCGTCGGTGTAGAAGACCCAGTCCTTCGTCGCTTCGCGGAACCCCCGCTGAAGGGCGCCGCCGTAACCGAGGTTGGGGTGGTTGTGAACGGCGCGGACGCCGGGGAGCGCCGCCGCCAGCTCGTCCGCGATCGGACCGGTGCGGTCGCGGCTGCCGTCGTTGACGATGATGATCTCGTAGTTGGCGGGGCAGACGCGGCGAACCATCGCCAGCGCCGCGCGCGTCACGCGCTCGACGTTGGCCTCCTCGTTGTAACACGGGAAAAAGACGGTCAACCCGGTCAGTTCAAACGTCATGCCTTCTCCGCCCGCCCCCCCCGCTGCGACGGGGGTGCAAACCTCGGGATCATATCAGGGCGCGGGGAAGTCGGCGTCCGGCGAAGCGACGACCGGCTTCCTGGCCACGGCTTGAAGGTGCGCCGCCCGCCCGATCGCAGCCGGGTCTCGCCAGAGTTTTTTCTCCAGAGCGATCAAGCGTCGGGCGGTCCGGGGATCGTCGAGCAGCGCCCGGTGGCGGCGCATCGGCAGCACCGTCTTGCCCACGAGGTCCGCCAGCTCCAGCCCCGCGCCCTCGACGAGCTTGCGCACCTCCTCCGGTCCGTGAGTCCAGATTTCAAACCGCTCGGAGGGATCGGCGGTGAGCCAGCGCGTGCGCCCCTGAGCGACGAAGCGCTCCAGCGCGTCCACGTCCGCGTTCTCCAGGTAATGTTCGAGGCAGGCGAACCGGTTGTCGAACGTCGCGACAAGGACGCCGCCGGGACGCAGAATGTCGGCGATCTGGCGCATCGCCTGGGCGGGAGACTCGGTGCATCCGATCGGCTCGCCGAACGCCGTGGCCAGGGCGAAGCGCCCGCGCGGCAGGGCGGACAAGTCGATCAGGTCCGCCTGAATGAACGTCGCCCGCGCGGCCTGCGTCGGCGAGGCGGGTTTGAGGCGCGCGGCGTCCAGCATCTGCGGCGAGATGTCCACGAAGGTCACGCGGAACCCGCTGGCCAGGAGCTTCGCGCCCCACTTCCCCGTGCCGCACCCGAGATCCACAATCTCCTGCGAGAGGTCCGTCGGCAGGTACGCCTTCAGGTGGTCCCAGGTCAGGGCGTCATGCCACTGCCAGTAAGCGTCGTCATAACTGTCGTCGTAGCGACCGGCGACGCGATCGTGATACTTGCGCACGGAGGACCGGCTCGTCCGCTTCATGTGCGTGTGATACCCCGCGGCGACGGTTCGGGCGAGCAAAGGTGGGACAGGAGGCGGTTCAAGGGTGCATCCCAGGAATCGTGGCCAAAACGGAAAGCCCTGACGACGGGCGAAGCCCACCCCCGACGGAAGGCTGATTTCACTCCGCAGGCTGCCTTCACGTCACGTCTGACGTGAACCGAGCCGCGACCCTGACGGCTTAGGTTTGCACCCCTCTTATCCGCTCATCAACCGGACTCCGGCGCACCTGTCCTCCAGGCGGATGTCACCGCGCCACAGAACCAGCCAGCCCGGCGGGCGTTTTCGGGGGTCCG
>JAJVHU010000067.1 GCA_022072505.1 Phycisphaerae bacterium | reverse complement strand
GGTAGAATCGTAGACGAAGGGGCGAAGGTCCGCGGGAGGGCTTTCGCGGAGGTGGCGAAGGTCCGTGGGAGGGCTTTCGCGGAGGTGGCGAAGGTTCGCGGGAGGGCCTTTGCCGGGGTGGCGGCGGGCGTGGGCCTGCTGCTGACGGCGGTCAGCGGCTCGGCGGCCACGTTCACCTGGAACGGCAACGGGGCGGACGATCACTGGGACACGACGGCCAACTGGCAGGCCGTGGCCTGCGCCAACTGCTACCCGGATGACGCGGGCGACGACGTCACGATCTCCGGGATCTTCGACGTGGGGTTGGTCAAAGTGGGCGGGACGAACCTGGCCATCGGCGACCTGACCCTGTCGGACACGGTCATCCTGGAAGACGCCGACGGCAACGACCCGACGCTCTTCGCCCGGAAGGTGACCATCACCGGGGCGGAGGGCGGGACCACGATCAAGATCAAGCAGAAGGCGAGGCTGGAGACGAACTGAGGATGCGGCCCTGAAAAGAGGCGAGCCTGTCCCACAACCTGATGTGGCGCCGGTTTGCAGCCAGTGAATGTGGCGCCGGTTTCCAACCGGCGGGCATGTTACGGGCTGACCGGCCATACCGGGGTCGAAACCGAGACAAAATGTCCCATAACGGAGTTCATCGGATGCAAAGGCGTTATCATAAGCGAAGTGTGTTCCTGATGGTGTCGGCAATGGCCGGGGCGGCGCTGCCGGCTTTGGGTGAGGTGTACGAGTATGTCGGAGGCGACTACGGCGCGTGGAACAGCAGCTCCAACTGGACTCCGTCCACCGGCTATCCCGACGACGACGAGGACGATGCGATCATCCCCGCGGGAAAGATCGTGGGCGTGTACACCACGAGCACGACGGGCAGCATCAATGTCCAGCAGCACGAAAACGGAACCCGCGGAGTGATCATAATCAACCTGAACGCCACACTTGAACTGGGGACCGATAGAAGCAACGTGGTTTCGGTCGTCAACGGCTACGTGGTGTTTCAGGGGTGTTCGATTGAGCACACAGACCCCTGCCCGGAAAACCTGTGCCCGGCGACCCTGCGCCTCATGTACGATCCCGTCACGATCACGTCGGACCCAGGCAAGAACGGAGAAATCCGCGGGCGGGCCAACTGGTCGGACGGCGAGCATCCGGCGTTCTCCGGGGGGTACATTTACACCAGGAATGCGGACACGCCCGACAAGCTGATCCTCGAAGGCTCCGTCATCCTGGCGGGGCACATGGGTGTGTATTGTGCGCTGGAGAACAACGCCACGGTCATGGTGGACGACCCGCGCGGGGTGGGCACGGACGGGGAGTGCGACGAGTGCGACGAAAATATCTCCTGTGAGGCTTTTGAAGCGCCCGAGCTCTGCTGGAAAGATCACATGATCCTGGGGACTCCGATCAGTGGAGATCCGGAAGATTTCCCAAAAACAGGAACTGGCGATTGGATCGTGACGGGCGGAACGATGACCTTCAGGGAGTGTGGGATTGACACTTCAGGGGATTGGACCGTGTCCAACCCCTGCGATGACGATGACATTACCGGAATCGAACACAGTCTCCTGGAGTTTGAAAGTACCGCGGTCATCGACTGCCTGTCAGGGGACTTTACGGTCTTTGGCGGCAGGCTGAAGACCCATATCGACCTTCAGACCAGCGGGAAGTTGACGTTCTATTCTCCCAAGAACGCGGTTCAGCCGGAGATCTTCGTCGCGGAAGGGAAAACGGCGGTGTTCTCTGAAGTGTGTCCATAATCGGGAAGATCGCGCCCGTCCCGGTTGAATCCGGGACGGGCCTTTCTGAACAGCCTGTGAGCCAAGTTACAAGGCGATCGATGATGTATTGTACAAAGGTGACGGTCCTTATCGCTGTTATGGCGTTGGTGCTCCCGGCTGCTCAAAGTGCGGGCGTGCCGTACCAATCCTGCGAAGCCCCTCGTTACGTTCGCACGAGTACGGTGGGAGCGGATGATAGCGAAGCGGCGTACATGGTTCGAACGGATTCCGCCGGGCGGATCATCACCGCCGGACAGTTCGGAGATTACTTCCGTCCGCCGGGCTATACCACGGTGGACTTCGATCCCACGGAAGGCATGGATGAACATGTTCTGTTCGGGGGGATCGATGCATTTGTGATGGTCACCAACGCCGACGGCTCCTATGCTTGGGCGAACACGTTTGGTGGTGAGGACGATGAGTATCTGGATGATATCGCACTGAACGCTGACGGTCATGTTTTTATCGTAGGAGCGTTTGCGTCAGGAGTGAACGGCAAGACCGCGGTTGTGGACTTTGATCCAGGTCCGGGTGCGGATATTCGTGTGTGCCCGGGAAATTCAGTTTGTTGTTATGTGACCGAATACGGACGCGACGGAAGGTACATCAAGACCGTTGTCAATGGCGCAGAGGGCGCCGATATTACCGCAAAGAACCTTGAGTTTGATGTGTTTGGCAACAGGTTTGTCTCGGGATTCTTCCGAAACGGTCGATTTGATTTCGATCCGGGAGACGGCAGAGACTTTCATCGTACCGGGAACAAAACAAAGCGATATATCACAAAGTTGACGGCGGGCGGCGAATACGCTTGGACTTTGATTCTCGAAGTCCAAGTCGCTGCCCTTAAGCTCGATGGCCACGGGAATCTGTACCTTACCGGAAAATTCGGCTCCAGTCGCAAATATGACTTCGACCCCGGCCCCGGCAAGGACCGCCGCGGCGGCGACGACGTAGGCGACAAGGCCTTCGTCACGCGGATCAACGCAGACTTGAGTTACGGCTGGACGCGGATGGTCGCCCGAGCCGACACGAGCGATCTGCGGGTCGAAGACCTCGAAGTGGACGGCGACGGCGTGTATCTGGCGGGCAGCTTTTCCGATTACGTCGAGTTCGATCCGGACGGGTCGCCTGATCCGCGCACGGATGCAGGGACCGCCGCGTGGCTGGTGAAGTTCACCACAGACGGCGACTACCAGTGGGTCCACGCCATCCCCAGCGACGGCGGGAACAGTGGGGCCGAAGGCGTCTCCGCCGACGGACGAGGGAACGTCTATTTCACCGGGCACTTCGCAGGGAACACCAACTTCGACCCGGACGGTGACGGCGACTGGCAATTCGGCCGCGGCAACGGCTCCACCTTTGTCAGCAAACTCGGGGTAGACCGGACCTACCTGTGGACGAGGTTGATCAATGGTTCGGGATCGACGCAGCCTTGGGCGGGCGTGGAAGCTGCCTCTGACGGGCGCCTTCTCATCGCGGGGTACTTCAACAGCAGTGGCGTGGACTTCGATCCCACGGAAGGCGAGGACATCCGTCGTAGCAACGGCGCCGGGGACGTTTTCGTCACCACCTGGCTGTGCAGCGACTGTGACGCGCTGCTGTCGCACGGCCTGTGGGCGAAGCCCCGTGGCGCGATCGTCTCGCGCGTGACGACGAACCTGTCCGCCGGGCGGGTGAAGGTGCAACTGACTTCGGACGACGGCGGAATCACCCTTTCGGAAACCGCGCGCCTCCGCCCCGACGGCCGCGCCCGTATCCGCTTCGACGAACTCCCGCCCGGGCGCTATGACGTGCAACTGCAATGGATCGAGGATGAAAACGCCTCGCGCCTCTGCGACGGACCGCTGATGAAACGCTCGGCGGGGGTGCCCTGACGGCACGGTCCTCGGCACGGGGAGCAGCGACCGGACGATCCACCTCTTGAACGTGGACGACGGATCGCTCCTGCGCGGGCACCACCGGGACACCGATTCGACGATCTACGGTTTCGACTTCTCGCCCGACGGAGCGCATTTCGGCTACGGCACGAGCGAGGGCTGGTGGATCGCGGAGAACAACGGATCGCTGACGATCACCTGCGACCACACGATTCAGGGCGAAGGCGGCGTCATCCACATGACGGACTATGTGAACACGAAGATCCTCGAGAACGACGGCACGGGCGATGAACTGACGCTCCAGTCGAGCAACACGTCGTGCTCCGGCTGGCCGCAGGACCGGGACTGCACCGTCGTGCTGCGCGGCGGCGGCGAGATTCACGTGGCGCTGGACAACCGTGCCTACGTCGTCGGCGACCTGGATTGCCTTCGCCTGAAGGACGAGCCGAAGACGGGAAGTTCCGCGGGCTTCTGGGTCGTGGAGAACGGCAGCGAGTTTCACGTGATGACGAACGTGACCGGCGCGTGCGAATGGCAGTGCATCGACACGACGGAGCCGATCGGCGGGACGTTCGAGATCGAATACGGCGAGGGCTGCGTCGCGGCCACCGGACCGGTGACGCTCCACGCGGGGACGCTGGAGTGCGGGGCGCAGTTCTGCACCGCCGGGAAGCTGACGCTCAAGTCGGTCGCGTGCGACGACTGCGTGGATGACAAGTCGGAACCCAGGATCATCGCCCACATCGGCGTCAGCGCCACCTTCGGACTCGATTCCACGTCGCCGAGCTGCTCAAGCTGTCCGTAACCGCGCCCCGCGCGATCGCCGGGCGGGGGGAACGAACCTCGCCCGGGTCACTCAGGGCGCACCCGCGCACCCGAATGCCTCGGGCTTTTGCCTGCGCCGGTGGTGCGCTCCTCATTCGTGAGCGACGGTTCAGGGGAAGTAATACCCGTCGTCGTAGAAGTAATCCTCCTCGTAGTAGTAATCTTCGTAGAACACGTCGTCGTCGTAGTACTCCTCGTAGTATTCCTCTTCGTAGAACGAGCCTCCGAACTCGAAGTAACCGTCATCGCAGCAGTCGCCGCCCGGGGTGAGGAAGACGCTGACGCCGTCGAGGCCGACGTTGCAGGAACCGCTCAGGACCGCCGCCCCGGCGGCGACCGCGAGAAGGGCGCGTCCGAGGTTGCGCATTCGATTTCGCATGACAAACCTCCTGTGAATGCCGCGCGGACGTTCGTTTCAAGCAACGCCCTGCGGCTTCCGGGAAAGAGGACACCGGGTTCGGGCCAAGGTTAGCCGCCCGTGGAAAAAGAGCCTCCTCGCTGTTTGGCGTGGGCAGCCCACTGTGCCGGGGCATGCCTGGGACGAGCTTGCCGCGCCCGTCCGAGCGCCACGAACGCCCGGTTCCCACGAGTGCGAGCGCTCCGTAAGCCAGCCCTGCGTCAGGTTTTAGGATCGGAACCCCCCCGCGCCTGCCGGCAGGCCCGAAGGCGAAAAATCCCAGGGGGTCTGGGGGGACCGGTCGCCCAGCCTCTACCCACACGAAACAGCGAAGAGCCGGAAAAGAACGCTTCCTGACGGGCGCGGCTCGGTTTTGAAATTGCGTCTAAGCCATCCGCAACACCGATCGACGTGCAACCATGGAAAAAGAACGCTTCCTGACCCTTGACATTGCGAAACAGCGTCAAGGGCAGGCGGGCGCGGTTCGGTTTTGCAATCGTGTGTAACGAACAGCCCCCCGCATCCCGTGTCGATCCAAGAGGCCGATTCCCCTCCAGGCGTCGACGCGGGTTTGCACGTCATGACTTTTGCGATGGGACGGATCGAGAGTACGATCGCCCGCATCCGCGTTGGATGGGGGACGGTTCGACGTACTGAACGACCACGCCGGCGCAGGGACCAATGTCACCTTCACCCCTTCATGCCGCCATCCTCAGCGTCGGCGACGAGGTCGTCACGGGCGTCATCGTGGACACGAACGCCGCGTGGCTTGCCGCTGAGGCGACGCGACTCGGTATCCGCCCACGCCTGTGCGGCGCCGTCGGCGATGATCGCGGCGTGATCGCGGACGGGCTCCGCGCTGCGATGCACGAGGCGGAGGTGGTCCTCGTCACCGGCGGACTAGGACCGACCGAGGACGACCTGACGCGCGAGGGGCTGGCGGACGCGTTGGGCGTTCCGCTGGCGCACCACCCGGAGGCCGAGGCGCAGATCCGCGCGTTTTACGAACGCCTCGGCCGGGCGATGCCGGCGACCACGATGAAGCAGGCGCGCGTGCCGTCGGGCTGCGACGTGATCCCGAATGCGTGGGGCACGGCGCCGGGCGTCGCGTTCCGTGGCCCGCCGGGTGCGCCCGCCGGCCCGCCGGGTGAACCCGCCGGCGCGCGGGGTGCGTCCGCCGGCACGCGGGGCAATGCGTCCGGAGACGCCCCGCGGCGCGTGTACCTGCTCCCCGGCGTTCCGATCGAGATGAAGAACATGTTCGCCGCCACGGTTCTGCCGGAAATGACGGCGCTCGCCGGGACGCGGCGGACGGTGTCGCGCGTCATCCGGACGATCGGCATGAGCGAAGCCGCCCTCGGGGAGGCGATCGCCGACCTGATGAACCCCGCGCGCAATCCGCATGTCGGCATCAACGTGTCCGAGACGATCGTGACGGTGCGGATCAACGCGACCGGCGACGCGGCGGCGGCGGAAGGGCTGGCGGAGACGGACGCGCGGGATATCCGCCGCCGGCTCGGTCCGGTCGTTTTCGGGGAGGGGGATGCGACACTTGCGGCGGCTGTCGGCGACCTGCTCCGCGCCCAACGCCGCACGGTCGCCACGGCGGAGTCCTGCACCGGCGGTCTGGTCGCCAAGATGCTGACCGACGTCCCCGGGGCCAGCGATTACTTTTTATGCGGCTACGTGACGTACGCGAATCAGGCCAAGGCGGCCTTGCTCGGCGTGGCGGAGGGATGGATCGAGCGGGACGGCGCGGTCAGCGAGTCGGTCGCGCGGGCGATGGCGGAGGGGGGGCGGCGCGTCTCCGGCGCTGATTTCGGCGTCTCCGTGACGGGTGTCGCCGGTCCCGGCGGCGGATCGGCGGACAAGCCCGTCGGACTGGTCTGGTTCGGCTTGGCGGGAGTCGACGGAACAACCGCCCACCGGATCACCTTCGGGGAGCACCTGACGCGGGAGCAGATCCGCGACCGGGCCTCCAAGGCGGCGTTGAACCTCCTGCGTCTGCGGTTGCTGAATCCGCCTGGGACGAATACGATCTGACGCAGGCACGGGACGGGGGGTCGCCCCGTCGTTTCGGGCGTCCGCGGGCCGGGTCGCCGGGGGTGCCGAGGGTTCGCGCCGCGTCCGGCGGGCGGATCGCCGAGGTCAGGCCCGGAGGGCGCTGTGCGATGGTGGCACCACGAAACCCGATCGAACCAGCCGGGCGGCCGCATCAACCGGTTCGTGAATATTTTCACAATATCTACCAGACCGTGCGCACGATCCTGATCGGGATGCGCATCACGCTGAAGTACTGCTTCGCCAAGACGATCACCGTCCAGTACCCCGACGTCGCCCCGGCGCTGCAGCCGCGCTACCGCGGGTTTCATTTCTACGAAATCGAGAAGTGCATCGCCTGCGACCTGTGCGCCAAGGCCTGCCCGGTGGATTGCATCTACATCGAGAAGACCGGTCCGCGGAAGATTGATAAGGAAACGAACATCGCCGTCGGCGGGGCGATGACGCGGTACGCGATCGACTACGCGAAGTGCATGTTCTGCGCCCTGTGCTGCGACCCGTGTCCGACGGACTGCATCCACATGGGCAACATCCACGACATGTCCGGCTACACCCGCAAGGACATGATCGTCGAGTTCACGGAGCTGGCGAAGTCGGGATTGCAGACGCCGCAGCCGCTGTGGATGCAGAAGGAGAGCCTCCCGGCGTGGGCGGCCGAAAAGAAGGAGGCGTGGGAGGAGTTCGAGTTCTCGCACGACAAGCTGACGCAGCAGAACGACCGACGACGGGAGGAGATGGTCAAGGCGATGGTGGAGCAGAAGAAGAAGTAAGAGGCAACAGGCAGCAGGCAACAGGCAACAGGCAGGAGGTACGAGACCTTGTAGGGCGGGCTATGCCCGCCGCTTCCGGCGAACAGCTAACCGCCTCCTCGCGACGCATGATGAGCGATGCTCGATAAACGATGAACGACAGGGAAGACGCAGAGGCGCGAAGGCGCAGAGGGCAAAGCGATGTCGTGGACGAGTATGACGGGCGTGATGATCGGCCTGCTGCATGAGGAACCCGCTCAAGCGGCGCTGCCGACGGGTGCGGTTTCGACCAGCCAGTTGGCGCTGGCGATCCTGTTGTTCACCGTGCTGGGGACGGCGTTCGTCCTCGGGGCGCTGACGGTCGGACGGCTGCTGCGTCCGAAACGGTTCCACCCGGAAAAAGCCGCCGTGTACGAATGCGGCGAACCGGCGATCGGCGAAAGCTGGGTGCAGTTCGACCTGCGGTTTTACACGGTCGCGTTGATCTTCATCGTGTTCGACGTCGAAGTGGCGCTGCTTTGGCCCTGGGCGGTGGCGTTCAAGGGCATGCTGGGAGCGGCGTTCTGGCCTTTCCTGGTGTTCTTCCTGCTGATCGCGATCCCCTTCCTGTATGAGTGGAGTTCGGGGTATCTGGACTGGGTCCGCGCAAGCACGGGGCAGCGGAATAAGAATGGGTAGGCGCTGTTTCAAAACCGAGCCGCGTCCGTAAGGAAGCGATCTTTTATGCAGCGTGCGCCGGAGGTTTTGAAACAGCGATTCATGTCGAATGCAGAATGCAGAAAACCCGAAACCGGAGCCGGGAGACACCCGCGGATGCATTGATTTCGGCATTCGTCATTCTGCATTCCGCCTTGTTGGGAAGCGACTATGAGCTGGATTGAAAACCGTTTCGAAGAGGGCGTGATGGTCACGTCGCTGGACTGGCTGATCAACTGGGGGCGGGCCAACAGCGTCTGGCCGATGACGTTCGGGCTGGCGTGTTGCGCGATCGAGATGATGGCCGTGGGCGCGTCGCGCTTTGACATCGACCGCTTCGGCGCCGGTGCGTTCCGCGCCACGCCGCGCCAGGCCGACCTGATGATCGTCGCGGGCACGGTGACCTACAAGATGGCCAGCCGCCTCAAGCGCCTCTACAACCAGATGCCCGAGCCGAAGTACGTCATCGCGATGGGCGCCTGCACGGTCGGCGGCGGACCGTACTTCAAGCACGGGTATCACGTCGTCAAGGGCGTGGACCTCGTCGTCCCCGTCGATGTCTACGTCCCCGGCTGTCCGCCGCGCCCGGAGTCGCTGCTGGAAGGGCTGATGCGCCTCCAGGACATCATCCGCCACCAGACGCGGGCGAAGGACGTGCTGACGAAGGCGAAGGAGAAGGCGCTGGCGTAATCACGGATTCGCCGGCGGGCGAATCAGGTGAGAAGTCCCATCCAGGAGTAAGAGGGGGCCGATGGCTTGCCCGAACTGACGAACAAGACCCTGATCGAACGTGAGAAGCTCGTCGCGCTTGCCGACCAAAGACTGTGCGACGCAGACGAGCTCGCGAAGGCACGGCGTTGGGTGGCTGCCGTTTATTTGGCGGGCTATTCCGTTGAATGCCTTCTAAAGGCGAAGATATGCAAATCTCTTGATCTCGACAAACTTCCCGCTCTGTTTGCAATTCACAGGCTCGATCTGCTGGTGTTCTACTCTGGGCTGGAGCGATCCCTCGATAGCAACCATGATGTCAAAGAGAGCTTCAACAAAGTGTGCGGCATGTGGAAAGTGGATATTCATGACTCCATTCGTTACAAGGACGGTTCCCTTTTTGGCGAAGAAGAATGGAAACGGTTTGACAACTGGCTGCGTGGAGCGCCCGGCGGATTAATCCCATGGCTGCACAAGCAACTATAAGAAAGGCGGAGAAGGAGGTCGTGGCGGTCCTTCGGGAATACGTCAACGACGATGAGCGGGGCAACATTGTTGTCATGCGATCATCCCCCAATAAGTTCCGCGTCATCATCGGCAGTGACAAATTCAAGAGCATCGGTCCGGCTCAAAGGCAGGATATCGTCTGGAAGTATCTTTCGGACAAGGTGAAGCCTGAATTGGTTGTTTATTGCACAGCCGTGCATCCCATGGATGCGGAGGAGTTCGAGTCAACGTACCTCGGCCCCGAAGGATCGTCATCCTCTGCATCGCCTTTCAGTTTTTCTTCTGAAGATGAAGGTTAGCAAGGGGCGTTTCTCATGACACCCGAATCCATCTGCAACATCCTGAAGGACCGTTTCGGCGACGTGATCGAGGACGCCGTGCTGGAAGGCGCACGGCCTTATGCGCTGATTCGGCAGGGCGACAATGCCCGCTGGCCGGAGGTGGCGCGCTTCCTGCGCGACGACCCGCGCCTGGGCTTCAACCTGCTGCGGTGCCTCACGGCGCTGGACCTGCTGGCGGACAACAAGCTGGCGTGCGTGTACGACCTGCTGCGCGTCGCGGACGACGGCGGCGACGCCTTGATCCCGCCGAAGCAGACGTGGATCTTCGCCGTGCGGCTGGTGACCGACCGCGACGCCCCGAGCGTTCCCTCCGTGGCCGACGTCTGGCCCGCGGCCGACTGGCACGAGCGCGAGGCGTACGACCTGATGGGCGTCCGTTTCGACGGTCATCCCGACCTGCGGCGCATCCTCTGCCCGGACGACTGGGAGGGACACCCGCTGCGGAAGGACTACGCCTATCCGCTGGAGTATCACGGCATTCCGGGAACGACGGAGTATGAGTTGACGAATCCGTATCACTAGGCGCTGTTTCTTAACCGAGCCGCGCCCGTAAGGAAGCGTTCTTTTTATGACGGTTCTCCGAAGGTTTTGAAACAGCGTCGAAGGGTTCGGGGATCAGGATAAGGGAATCCGCAGAGAGCGCCGATGGACGCGGATACCAATAGACCGGAAAGACGTAGACGCCTTTTCAAATCCGTCGGAGGAGGTGAAACCAGAACGTTTCCTTTGCCCTCCGGCGTCGTGGCGCGACGTTACGGGCCGGCGGGCGCGGTTTGGACAGGACGCGGTTGCAAAACTGCCGGTGCGGTGCAGACGGGGAAAAGAACGCTTCCTTACGGGCGCGGGCGCGGTTTGGACAGGACGCGGTTGCAAAACCGCCGGTGCGGTGCGGGCGGGGAAAAGAACGCTTCCTTACGGGCGCGGGCGCGGTTTGGATAAGACGCTGGTGCAAAACTGCCGGTGCGGTGCAGGCGGGGAAAAGAACGCTTCCTTACGGGCGCGGCTCGGTTTTGAAACCGCGTCTGAAGCGTTTTGTCACGTTTGACGGAACCCAGGAGAAATCCTCTGTGCTCATCGGCGTCCTCTGCGGATAATCCTCCGGGACCGGGTTCAGAGGCCTGAAAAGAACGGAACGATGCTGCGGCAACTGAAAACCATCAAAGCGCACGTCTCGACCGACGCCGTCGGCCCGGAAGATCACGGGCGGATCATGTCGCTGGCGGAATACCGCGCCGCGCCGACGCGGCCGATTCCGGATCTGGCCGTCTACGATGCGTTCCCCTATCCCCCGCCCCCTTCCTGGGACGACGTGGTTCCCGTTCTGGTCGTCGAAGGGATCTCCAACCGCCGCGCCGCCAAGGACACGGTCCGCAACCGGCATCTGTACTGGCGGGTTCGCGGCCTGCGCGAATACTGGATCGTCAATCCCGAGAAGGCTCCGCTGGCGCCGACGCTGATCGCCCTGCGACGCAAGCGCGGCGCTGAAGCCTGGGATGAGCGGGTCGTCCCGTTCGGCCGATCCTACCGGTCCGGAGCGCTGCCCGGACTTTCGATCAACCTGAAGCAGAAGACCAAAGAAATAGGCGTCCGCTTATGACTGACGTAATGTTCGAATCCCGACCCGACGTGATGATGGACCTTGACCGCCGCGAGCAGGGCGACGTCCGCACCGAGGAGATGCTGGTCAACATGGGCCCGCAGCACCCCTCGACCCACGGCGTGCTCCGCGTCGTCCTCCGCACCGACGGCGAGATGGTTCTCGAAGCCATCCCGCACATCGGCTACCTCCACCGTTGCGCGGAGAAGATCGGCGAGAACCTCCAGCCGTATCAGTACATCCCCTACACCGACCGGATGGACTACCTCGCCGGCATGAACAACAACCAGGCGTTCGCCCTCGCCGTGGAAAAGCTCGCGGGGATCGTCGTCCCCCCGCGCGGCAAGGTCATCCGCGTCATCTTCGCCGAGCTGAACCGCATCGCGTCGCACCTCGTCTCCTTCGGCACCTACGGCCTGGACATGGGCGCGTTCACGCCGTTCCTTTATGCGTTCCGCGAGCGGGAGATGATTCTCGACCTCTTCGAGGCGGCGTGCGGCGCGCGCCTGACCTACAGCTACCTGACCGTCGGCGGCGCGCATCACGACGTGCCCGAGGGCTGGATGGACCGGCTCAGCGAATTCCTCGACTACTTCGAGCCGAAAATCCCCGAGTACAACAACCTCCTGTCGTACAACCACATCTTCGTGAAGCGCACCGGGCGCATCGGCGTCATCTCCCGGCGGGACGCGATCCGCTGGGGCCTGACGGGTCCGTGCCTGCGCGGAAGCGGCGTGCGCTTCGACCTGCGCAAGGCGATGCCCTACGACGGGTACGAGACGTATGACTTCGACGTGCCGGTCGGGCGCGACGGCGGCGTGGACGGTCTGCCGCGCGGGGTGGCGCTGGGCGACTGCTGGAACCGCTACTACGTCCGCATGTTGGAGATGGAGCAGTCGGTGCGCATCCTGCGCCAGGCGATCGCCCGCCTTCCGGAAGGCCCGGTCATCGCCGAGAAGGTGCAGGGCAAGAAGCTCCCGACGGACGAAACCTACGTCGAGGTCGAGAACCCGCGCGGTCAACTCGGCTTCTACATCCAGGGCGACGGCTCGGCGATCCCCTCGCGGGTGAAGGCCCGCGGTCCGAGCTTCTGCAACCTCTCGATCACCACCCACGTCGCCCGCGACGTGCTGCTCGCCGACGTCCCCGCGATCATCGGCAGCATCGACGTCGTGATGGGCGAGGTGGACCGGTAGCGAGCGGTTCCGACGAAACGCGGGAGTGTGAATCAAGATCGATCAGGCGCTGTCCGAGGCGATGTCGGCGTTCTTCGATAGTGTACGAGTGTTTTACCGCCCTATCCGGGGGCGCCTGCGTCGGCATGCCCCCTAAGCGCGATCGATCGGGACGCTGGAACGCGCTGCGCCGCGACCTTATACTTCGGCTGCGGGCAGCGCGGGGAAGGATCGCCAGGCCGCGACGGCTGTCGGTTGCACGACGGACGCGAATGGGACGGGAGACTCCCATGAGCCCGGATTCGCCTGACCGGCGGAGCGCCGTCTGGAGATTCAGGAAACGTACGCGGGCAACTGGATCGCTGTTTTCAACGGCGAAGTCATGGGCGTCGGAGAGGCCGTCGTGGAGGCCGCCGCGCAGGCTGAGAAGAACTATCCTGGAGCGTGGTACGTTCTGAAGCAGGAAGAGGCCGATACGGAGCGGCTCGAATGGTCGTTATCACGAAACGGGATCGGGAGACGAAGCGTCTCTTCGATCTGCGCCCTGACGGTTGTGACATCCTTCAGGGAAACGCCTCAGTCCTCCTCTCGGGGATGAAGGAGGGCGAATTCCGTTGCTGTGTGACGAGTCCGCCCTACTGGGGGCTGCGGGACTACGGCTGCTCCGGACAGATTGGCGCCGAGAACACCCTCGACGAGTACCTCGATAAGCTAAGAGGCGTGTTTCGCGGGGTGCATCGAGTCCTGACGGAGGACGGGACGCTCTGGTTGAATCTGGGGGACGCCTTCACGAGCGGCAACCGTAAATGGCGGGATGCGGACCGAAAGAACCCGGCCCGCGCCATGTCCTATAGACCGCCGACTCCCGCGGGACTCAAGCCCAAAGATCTCATTGGCGTGCCCTGGAGAGTCGCGTTCGCGCTTCAGCAGGATGGATGGTTCCTCCGGTCGGACATCATCTGGCATAAGCCCAATTGCCAGCCCGAATCCGTGCGGGATCGACCCACGCGGGCGCATGAGTATGTTTTCCTGTTTTCGAAGTCGCTGAAGTATTTCTACAACGATCGCGCCGTGCGGGAATCCGTAAACGGGAATGGCCGGACGCGCAATCGTCGGAGCGTGTGGTCCATTCATACGGAGGCCTATCCGGACGCCCATTTTGCGACTTTTCCGCCCAAGCTCGTGGAGACCTGCCTGGAGGCGGGGACGGCGCCGGGCGACAAAGTGCTCGATCCGTTCTTCGGTTCAGGCACGGTCGGCTGCGTTTGCATCGCCATGAAGCGCAAGTTCCTCGGAATCGAATTGAACCCCGCTTATGTGCATCTCGCGGAGCGACGCCTGGGCTGGCGTGATTAGGCATGACGGCGAATCGAATTCCCATCCTCGAGCCGAGCCTTCAGGTGGCCTTCTTCTTTCACCTACGTGAGATCCGTGAGAAACACCTTGCGCAAGCATTGGCACAAACGGTCAAGTCCGTCGACATCGCGTTGATTGACGGCGAACTGAATCAGCTTGTCAACCCAGACGTGACGCGACGCATTGCTTCTTTCGGACTCCGAGGAGAACTGGTCGTTCCAGTCCCCCTCTTGATGAGAGCGAACCCTTTCCTCCTCGGTTACTACAGACTGCTGTACGGGATGTCGCAAAAAGAGTTCTATCAAAAGGGGCCGTTCGGGGCCTTTCGATCGCTGGAGGAGACGGGACGCATCGGCTCAAGAATCGACGGGCGAATTGAAGACTTGTGCCGCAGTTTGATTGGAACGGGAGAGAAGCTTGTCTCAGCCTTGGATAACCTCACCCTGGAGATCATTCATGAGCTTCAGCTTCTGACCATAGGTCCGCAGCTTCGCGGGAGTGAGAATACGCGCATCGGTGAAAAGGCGACCCGGTTGGTGCGCAGCCTCGTGGAGAGGATTGTCAAACCGCATCTGCAAGAAGCCACGAACCGTACGATTCTCTTGAAGAACGCCGCCGGTCGAATGGTGATGATTGAGTTTTTGGATGATCCGGATGTACGCATCGTTGAAACGTTGCCCAGCGGCGTGAGGCGGATAGTTTCCATCGAAATCAAAGGCGGCGGTGATGTATCCAACGTCCACAATCGGCTGGGCGAAGCGGAAAAGAGCCACCTCAAAGCGAAGAACGAGGGGTTCAACGAGTTCTGGACGATTGTCCGCGCCAAGGTAAATGACGAATCAGCGCGGCGGGACTCCCCCACCACAAGTCGCTTCTTCGATCTTTCGAGGATATGCAACTCCCGTTCTGCTGACTACCGTTCGTTCCGTGACCTGTTGTCGTCGCTGGTGGGAATATGAACTGCTCATCAATAGAGTACATGGCTCGTATAGGAACTTCCTGAAATGAAAAAAGACGCAGCCACGATGGAAAGAATAGTCGCCTTGTGCCGCCGCCGCGGGTTCATCTTCGGCAGCAGCGAGATCTACGGCGGCATCAACGGCTTCTGGGACTACGGCCCGCTGGGCTGCGAGCTGAAGCGCAACATCAAGGGGCTCTGGCGGTGGGGTTCCGCATGCGAGTTCTCTGTCTGACTGCCGGAATTCGCCTTGCCGCGGAGTCACGGTCGCCGCGCCGGTGAATCTTCTGGGACATCCCATGAACATCTTGAGCCAGATACAAGCAAGCGCTGCCAGGAAGGTTCTGTGGCTGCCTCATGCGGTCCGGCAGATGGTTCGGCCTGACCGCATGATTACGACGGCGGAAGTGCTTGCGGCGATCCAGCAGGGCGAGATCATCGAGGACTATCCGGAGGATGTTCGAGGGCACAGTTGCCTGATGCTCGGCCGAGGGGAAGATGGGCGTCCGGTCCATGTGGTCTGCGCGCCCCAAGAGGGGTATCTCGCGGTCATTACCGCTTATCTGCCCAGTCTCGATGAATGGGAAGCGGACTTCAAAACGAGGAGACAGTCGTGAACTGCATGCATTGCCGTGGAGTCATGGTGCGCGGAGACTCCGCGTTTCAGGTGGACCGCAAGGGGTATCATTTGATCCTGGATCGTGTGCCGGCGTGGGTCTGCAGGCAGTGCGGCGAGGCCTACTTTGAATCCGCCGAGGTGGACGCGATCCAGGAGGCCGTGCGGGCGCTCGACGAACGCACGCGCCGACTTGTAGTTTCCGTGTAGACTGCCCGGATGGATAGGTTCCGAAGCGGTCAGCAGCAGGATTTCCGTTCCTTGAATTGTTTCTTGCAAGAGAGCATCTGAATGGCCATCGACACCAGAATGGAAAAGATCGTCGCCCTCTGCCGAAGGCGGGGGTTCATTTTCGGCAGCAGCGAGATCTACGGGGGCATCAACGGCTTCTGGGACTACGGTCCCTTGGGCTGCGAGCTGAAGCGCAACATCAAGGACGCCTGGTGGAACGACATGGTGCGCAATCCGCCGTCCACCGCCGGCCACCCCAGGCTCAGCGGCCGCGAGTTCCAGATGGTCGGCGTGGATTGCTCGATCATCATGAACCCCAAGGTGTGGGAAGCGAGCGGGCACGTGGGGGGATTCAGCGATCCGATGGTGGATTGCAAGGAGTGCAAGGCCCGCTACCGCCTCGACCAGCTCTTACAGTGGGCACTTTATCCCGTTCAAGCGATTCCCAGTAGTGTTAACACGATCCACGACGTGGTCAATCAGATTAGTGGTGCGACTCCTGTCGGTAGTTTCTTCGGTGAAGGGGAGCCGGGCACCTACATGCAAGAGTATCGCAAACTAATCAAGACGGCGTTGAAGGCCAAGAATGTATCGATACAAATGATACCGGTTAGCGTGGGTATTGCCCAACAAGCACATCCTTATGTTGAGTCTGATGGCAAGTCGTATTGCTTGGCGGTTTCTCAGGTTCAACTCAAATCCGAAGGGGCTATCTGCCCAAGATGTGCAACGCAGGGTTCCTTGAGTGCTGCACGTCAGTTCAATCTTATGTTCCAGACCTACGTGGGTGCGTTGCAAGACGCCTCGTCAGTTGCCTACCTCCGCCCCGAAACTGCCCAAGGCATCTTCGCCAACTTCCAGAACGTCTACGACACCTCACGGGTGAAGATTCCCTTCGGCATCGCCCAAATCGGCAAAGCCTTCCGCAACGAGATCAACCCCCGCAACTATACCTTCCGCTCGCGCGAGTTTGAGCAGATGGAGATCGAGTTCTTCTGCCACCCGGACGAGTCGATGCTGTGGTATGAGTTCTGGCGCGACGCGCGGATCAACTGGTACAAGTCGCTGGGCATCGCTTCGGAGAAACTGCGGCCTCGCGAGCAGGGCAAGGAGGAACTCGCCCACTACAGCAGCGCCTGCACCGACATCGAGTACCTCTTCCCCTTCTCCGACGAGCCGCAGGAACTGGAAGGCGTCGCCCATCGCGGGTCGTTCGACCTCAACCAGCACGGCAAGTTCGCCAAGGGCAGGGAGGACGCCTTTGCCATCTTCGACGACGAAGCCTGGGAGCGGGACAAACACCTGTTCGAATCCGAGCCGCAGGCTTCAGCCTGCGCGAACCTTCCAGGCGAGGGAGGTTCTCACGCGCCGGAGAAATCGCGCGGACTGAAGTCCGCGGCTCAGGAAGCGAAATCCCAACCGCCGTACAAGTACGTTCCGCACGTCATCGAACCCTCCGCCGGCGCGGACCGCTTCACGCTCGCGGTGCTCACCGAGGCATACTCCTACGACGAATCCCGCGCCAGTCCCGAGTTCCTCAAGTTCCACCCGCGTCTCGCGCCCATCAAGGCCGCGGTCTTCCCGCTGGTCGCCAAGGACGGCATGCCCGAAATCGCCTTGCCGATCTTTGACGCGATCCGCAAAATCTTCCCCGCGCAGTACGACGCCAAGCAGTCCATCGGCAAGCGCTACGCCCGCATGGACGAAGCGGGCACGCCCTTCTGCTTCACCATCGACGGCCAGACGAAGGAGGACGGCACGGTGACGGTGCGCAACCGCGACGACGCGAGCCAGGTGCGCATCGACAAGTCGCGGGTGCTGGAGTTCCTGCGGGACAAGCTGGGAATCTGAGCGGTGCTCGCTCCAGCGAGGTTCGGGGGGTGTCCCTTGCTGCCGCAACGATCCGCACAATAGTATGATCCTGCGATCATCAAATAAGAGGCGTCTCCAACGGCGAAAGGGAATGAGCAAGAAGCCGCACCCGCTTGACCAGCAACTGTCCGGCCCGTTGCCACTCGAGCTGTCCGAGAACCTTCGTCGAGACAATCCGTGGTGGTCGGGAGCCGCAGCGCCGACGCTGCCGCCATTCCGTCGATGGCCGTTTCACCCCTTGCGGCGGTCGTTGGAGCGAGGTCTGGCGCCCGCGACCGTCGTTCGCGGTCCGCGCCGTGTCGGCAAGACAATCCTCCTGCGCCAGATCATGGACTCGCTGCTGCTGGAAGGAGTTTCCGGGGACCGCCTCCTTTACGTGTCGTTTGATGAGCTGCCGACGGTGGAAGGCCTCACTGAACCCATTCTCGCCATTTCCAGATGGTATGAGGACACGGTCCTGCGGCAAACGTTCAATGCGGCCGACCGCAGCGGACGGCCGGCTTACTTGTTTCTTGACGAGGTTCAGAACCTTGCGTCGTGGGCGCCGCAGGTCAAGCATCTTGTGGACCATCACCGCGTCCGTGTGCTTCTGACAGGCAGTTCCTCCCTTCGTATCGAGGCCGGGCGAGACAGTCTGGCGGGCAGGATTTCCACGATCGATCTTGGTCCGTTGCTGTTGCGAGAGATCGCCGGAATTCGCCTGGGGTTCGATCAGCCGCCCATCTGGCCCGGGAACGGGTTGGAGGCGCTCGCCCGGCAGGATTTCTGGTTGGAGGCCAGGCAGCGTTGTCAGCAGGAGGCCGATCCGCGGCGAACCTCCTTTTCCATGTTCGCGAAGCGAGGGGCTTATCCGCTGGCTCACGAGAGAGCGGATGTTCCCTGGGAGGAAATCGCGAATCACCTGAATGAAACGGTGATTCAGCGCGCGATCCAACACGACCTGCGCATGGGAGAACGCGGCCGTAAGCGTGATGAGAAACTGTTGGAGGAGGTTTTTCGTCTGTGCTGTCGGTACGCGGGTCAAACACCCGGGCAAAGCGTTTTTTTTCCTGAAATCAATCAGGCCCTTGGGGGAAGCATCGGTTGGAACCGGATTCTCAGTTACCTCAGGTTCCTTGACGGCACTTTGCTGATCCGTCTTATTCAGCCCATGGAAGCCCGCTTGACCAAGAAAGGGGCGCGCAAGCCGAAGATCAGTCTCTGCGACCACGCGCTGCGCGCCAGTTGGCTTCAGGAGGTTGTCCCTCTGGATCCGCAAAGCCTGGCCCAGTTGCCGCACTTGTCAGATCTGGCCGGGCATATCAGCGAAAGCGTCTTAGGCTATCACTTCGCATCCATCCCCAACATGGGGATCGCCCATGTTCCGCCGCGAGGCCAGGAGCCCGAAGTTGATTTTGTCCTGACGATCGGCACGCGGCGCGTTCCCGTCGAGGTCAAGTATCGAAGGCGCATTGATCCGCACCAGGATACCCAAGGCCTTCGCGCTTTTCTGGAGAAAACGGTCTATAATGCGTCGTTCGGCCTGCTTGTGACGCTGGATGACGACGTCACGGTTCACGATCCGCGGATTGTACCCATATCGCTCTCGTCGTTGCTCTGGTTGCGATAGACGCCCGGCCTGTTCAAGAGCATTGGACCGTTATTGTGGCGAACGGCTCGATCCGGGTTGATCCGTACGACGCCACCGTGCCTGCCGATAAACGCTTCACCGTCAGGCACGAATCCGAGATACCGTTCGGTCTCAATATTGACGGTTGACAGAACGGAGGGTCGGAGGTCGGGAATGGATGGTCGAGTCTCGGGCACCACTCTGTTTCCCAGGCCCGTTGCCCGTCGCTCCCTTTTACGGGATAAGCTCGCTCTGTGACCGGTGCGAGCCGCGTCACATCGCAAAGGAGGCATGAACGGATGATGCGGAGCGAGTGCAACGCGCGTTGCGGTGCGGACTTGGACCGGATGGGCGCCGTCGGCAAGCACGTGGCGTCCGTCGGATCAGCAAAGCGGAACCTGCCGCCGTGCGTGCGGTCGCTCGCCGGGCTGGGGGCGGTTCTGCTTGCGCTGCTCGGCGTTCCGACGTGCGCGACGGCGCCGGGCAAGGACAGCTTGTCGCCGCGCGCCGCGGGCAGCAGCGATTCCGGTCAGTTCGAGCCATCGCCGGGCGCCGAACCCGGGGCCGACGGCTGGACGATGCGCGCGATGATCGAGCGCTTCACCGAAGACCGCGCCGCCCTTCAGCGCTTCTACGCGATTCCCGGGGCGAAGGCCCG
Organism: Phycisphaerae bacterium; assembly: GCA_022072505.1. GTDB lineage: Bacteria > Planctomycetota > Phycisphaerae > UBA1845 > UBA1845 > JABWBH01. Next base: position 5,828 of record JAJVHU010000067.1, on the reverse strand, counting down.
GCAGGACCGGCTCGTCGGGTTCTACGCGGCGTGGAAGCAGCGGCTGGAGAGCGTGGACTTCACGGCGCTGGACCGCGCCGGCCGCGTGGATTACGTCCTGATGCGTCACGAGCTGGACTATCAGCTTGCGCAACTCGGGCACGAGCGCCGGAAGTGGGAGGAATGCGCCGCGCTGCTGCCCTTCGCCGAGGCGATCATCGAGCTGGAGGAGCGGCGCTGCCGGCTGGAGACGGTGGACTCGCGCGACGCGGCGCAGCGCGTGGACGCGATCCTCCGCGGGATCAAGGAAGTCCGCGAGCGCATCGAGGAGGGACGGAAGAAGCCCGCGACGCCGGACGCCGCTGCGGCCTTCGGCACGTTGCTGGATCCGGCGCCTTCGCCGCCGGCGGATTCCGCGACCGCGCCGCCGGCGGATTCCGCAACCGCGCCGCCGACTGCCCCGACCGCGCCGCCGTCCGTTTCAACCGCCCCCTCTGCCGCTTCCACCGCGCCGCCGGCTGTCGCCTCGGATGCGTCAACATCCCCTTCGGGCGCGGCGGCCGCCCCGCCGGGCAACGCGCCGATGCCTCCGCCCGCCGACGGACCCACGTCGAAGGAAACGACGAAGAAGCCGCCGCTTTCCGTCACGCCGGTGACCGCGCTCCGCGCCGCGCGTTTCGTCGATGCGCTGCGCGGCACGCTGCGTGGGTGGTTCACCTATCACGATGGTTATCAGCCGGACTTCTCCTGGTGGGTGCGGCGCCCGCATGAGGATGCGGCGAAGGCGCTGGAGGAGTACGCGAAGTTCCTGCGCGAGGAGATCGCCGGTCTGAAGGGCAAGGACGAGGATCCGCTTGTCGGGGATCCGATCGGCGCGGACGCTCTGCGCGACGACCTGGCGCATGAGCTGATGCCGTATTCCCCGGGGGAGCTGGTGCAGATCGCCGAGGCGCAGTTCGCGTGGTGCGAGGCGGAGATGAAAAAGGCCGCCGCGGATCTGAAGTTCGACGACTGGAAGCAAGCCCTCGAACACGTCAAGAACCTGCACGTTCCGCCGGGCGAGCAGGCGGGTCTGGTGGCGCGGCAGGCGGTGGAGGCGATCGAGTTCATCGACCGGCTGGACCTGGTGACCGTCCCCGACCTGTGCCGGGAGCTGTGGCGCCTGGAGATGATCGACGAGCGGGCGCAGCGGCAGTGGCCTTTCGCGTTCTACGGCGGGCAGCACATGGCGGTGGCCTACGCGATGGCCAACATGGAGCACGACAAGAAGCTGATGGCGATGCGCGGGAACAACATTCACTTCACGCGGATCGTCACGCCGCATGAGTTGATCCCCGGGCATCATCTTCAGGGTTTCATGGCGCAGCGGCATCGGCCTTACCGGCGTCTTTTCGGCACGCCCTTCTACGTCGAGGGGTGGGCGCTGCACTGGGAGATGCTGCTGTGGGATCTGGATTACGCCCGCGGACCGGAGGACCGGATCGGCATGTTGTTCTGGCGGATGCACCGCGCCGCGCGGATCATCGTTTCGCTGAAATATCATCTGGGGCAAATGACGCCGCAGGAGATGATCGACTTTCTCGTGCAGCGCGTCGGGCACGAGAAGGAGAACGCCACGAGCGAAGTGCGGCGCTACATCGGCGGCGATTACAGCCCGCTGTACCAGTGCGGATACCTGGTGGGCGGGTTGCAGGTGCGGGCGCTGCACCGGGAGCTGGTCGGCGGCGGGCGGATGACGCATCGCCAGTTTCACGACGCGGTGCTGACGCTCGGTCCGATCCCGATCGAACTCGTGCGTGCCGGCCTGACCGACGTGCCGCTCACGCGGAACTACGAAACCTGCTGGCGCTTCATGGAGGATTGAGACGCTGTTGCCAAACCGAGCCGCGCCCGGTAAGGAAGCGTTCTTTTTCCGCCCCGTCCCGGAGGTTTTGAAACAGCGTCTAAGCGCCGTCCCGCGGCTCTGGACGGGCGGACGCGCGCCGCGAAGCGGTCTTGGCGACTCGCGGCCGATGTGGAAGCGTTCCGAGTCGCCGCGCGGATCAGTCGTCGTCGCCCTCCGCCGACTCCGCCATCATCTGCGCGACGCGGTGCTCGGCGAAGAGGAGGTGCTGATCCCCGGCGCGCTGAATGAGCTGAACCAGGTCGCGCATCGAGCGAACCTCCTCGACCTGCTCGTCCACGAACCAGGTGAGGAAGCTCTGCGTGGGGTAATCGCGGTCCTTTTCCGCCAGAGCGACGAGGTCGTGAATCTGCCGCGTCACGATCAACTCCTGATCGAGCGCGCCCTGCGCGATGGCCAGCGGCGCCCCGAACGACGCCTTCGGCGCGGGCAGCGCGGCGAGCCGCACCGGCGAACCGACCTCCTGAAGGTAATGCAGGAACTTCATCGCGTGTCCGCGCTCCTCCTCGGCCTGGCGGGAGAAGAACTTCGACAGCACCTTGTAGCCCATGTCGAACAGCTCGCAGGACATCGCCAGGTAGGTGTAGTACGACCCGAGCTCGTTGGCGATCTGCTCGTTGAGCTGCCGGTTCATCGCGTCGCTGACGTTCATGCGTATCCTCCGTTGTCCCCTGTCCCCGGATCAGCGCCCGGTGTCCAGCAGGATGACTTCCTTGGCGTTCGGATCGGAACCCCACGCCTCGACCAGGACGTCCTTCGTCTTCAGCGGAAGGTCGTAGACGAAGCGAAGCTGCACGGTCGCGCCGGGTTCGAGTTTCGCGCCGGGAGAGAACACGAACCCGTTTTCCTTGACGAAGCTGGTCGTCGCCGCGATGTCCGCCGGGAGCCGCAACGCCGGATTCCCCGCCAGCAGCGCCGGCGGTTTGATCTCGACGGGGGTCTTCCCCTGGTTGGCGATCTTCACTTGAACGTAAACGAAGGCGCCTTTCGTCTTCGGCGCCTTGGATCCCGCGCTTTCGAGTTCCTTCCCGAGTTCACGGTCATGCTCGAAGCGCCACGCCAGGTCGCCGACTTTCGCCTCCATCCCGACGGGGACGATCTGACCGAGCGACCGGCCGCCGTTGATCAGCGGCGCGACTTCCCTGGCGAGGCGTTTCTCGCGGTTGACCCACTTGCTGAGCACGGCGTCGATCTCGGCTCGGCTGAGCGAGTAAAGACGCTCGTCCGTGAACGGATTGCGCAAGCAGTAGACGGGCGTGAGATGCTCGTAGGAAGGGCTGAACTCCGGCGGAAAGACGTAGACGCCCGGTTCCCTGGCGATCTCCTCGAATTCATCCGGACGGTTGAGCAGATCCTGCCGGCCTTCCTCGGAGACGGTGAGAATCGTCTGAATGTTGCCGTCCTTGACGCCGGTCTTGCGCATGAACTGGAAGAGCTGCTTGGCGCCTTCGCGGGCGCGGGAAAGGACGTAAATCCCGCTGTCTTCCGGTTTCATGCCCAGATCCACGAGCATCGTTCTGACAGACTCGGACGACGTGAACCCGTGAATGTCCTTCGGGCTCATCAGGCGGAACAGAGGCTGTCTCGAATCCCCCTGGCCCTTTGCATCGTAGGCATGAAAGGCGATGCCTTCGTCGATGTGATAGTGTTCGGCTGCGGCGGTGCGCAGTCCGACTCCCAGAACCGCCAGCATCACGGTCCAGCGCCCCGCCCGATGAGGAATCCCGCGAACATGCGATTTTAATGAAAGTGTACTTATCTTCCTTGATGACTTAAGATTACGTTCGACGAACATGTCTTCCTTCCGCCACATTCCCTTTTCGCCTTTCCCGCCCTGTGTCAGGGTCTGGCTAAGTGGACCCTCCTGGAAACGAACCGCCGCGAAACCGGGGCGGATACCGCGGTGCATCATCCAAGGTATCATCCTGTGCATCGAGGTTCAATCAGACCGACATTCCCTGGCCGAGTCTGGAGCGGATCGGAGAGCATGCGACCCCGTTGTCATCGGCAACCCGGGACCAGCCCCGAAATCAAAGGGGCTTGCCGGACCCGCCCGCGGGAATCCTGGCTCGGGAGCGTGTCCGACGGAACAAGATCGGGCAAGAGGTTCGTCAAGCATCCGGGTTATCGGCAGTGCCGCGCCCTGATCGTAACAATTTTGTTTGCACGAGGTTATGAAATACATCGACCCGCACATTCATATGATCTCCCGCGTGACCGACGACTATGTCCGCCTCGCTCGGGCGGGGTGCGCGGCGGTATCCGAACCGGCGTTCTGGGCCGGGTTCGACCGCGGATCCGCCGAGGGGTTCCGCGACTACTTCAGGCACCTGACCGAGGTCGAGCCGCGCCGCGCGGGGCAGTTCGGCGTCGAGCACTTCTGCTGGCTTTGCATCAATGCGAAGGAGGCGGAGGATGTCGCCCTCGCCCGCGATGTCATCGCGGTGATCCCGGAGTTCCTTGATCGACCGAACGTCCTGGGCATCGGCGAGATCGGTCTGAACAAAAACACGAAGAACGAAGCCGCGGTGTTTCAGGCGCAGGTCGAACTGGCGATGAAGACGGGGGAGCTGATCCTCGTACATACGCCGCATCTTCAGGACAAATACAAAGGCACGCGCATGATCCTCGACCTGCTGGCCGACGACCCTCGCGTGCAACCGGAGCGAGTCTGTATCGATCACGTCGAGGAGCACACGATCCAGCCGGCGCTGGACGCCGGGTTCTGGGTGGGGATGACGCTCTATCCGGTGACGAAATGCACGCCGGATCGCGCGGTGGACATGATCGAGCGCTACGGAACCGAGCGCGTGCTGGTCAATTCAGCCGGGGACTGGGGGCCGAGCGATCCGATGGCCGTGCCGGATTTCATCCGCGCGATGCGGGCCCGGGGGCACGAGGAGGGTGAAATCCGCCGCGTCGCCTGGGAGAACCCGCGGCGGTTCTTCAGCGGGGCGGCGCGGATCGGGTCGAGATTCGGCGGCGTGGAATAAGGGCGGCCCGCGCGCGACGGAAGAAAATCGGCGTTCCGGACATCCAACCTTCAGCGCGACAGAGCCGGTTCCGGCGCGCAAGAGCGAAGGCTGAACCGATTTCAAGGGAGGCACACAATGAGCACGGCGTCACACGGGTGGCTGGTGGGGATGGCGGCGATCATCGGTCTGGGCTGGGCGGTCGTGTCCGCGCAGGAGAAAGAAGCGGCGCCGGCGGCGAAACCGGCCGCGGAGTTGCCGATGTGCCCCATCATGGGCGAGGAAATCAACTTCGGCGTCAGCACGATGACGAACGACGGCCCGGTCTTCTTCTGCTGCCCGAGCTGCATTCATGAGTTCGAGAAGAACCCGGCGAAGCATGAGGAGGCCGTGGCGAAGCAGCGCGAGATCCTCAGCAAGCGCCCGCGGATTCAGGCGACGTGCCCCGTCAGCGAGAAGGCGGTGGACGGGAAGACGTTCGCCGAAGTCGAGGGCAGGAAGATCGGGTTCTGCTGCGCGGCCTGCGTGGACAAGTACAAGGCCGAACCCGCGAAGTACAAGGGCAGGCTCGAAGCATCATACACGTATCAGACGGTGTGCCCGGTCAGCGGCAAGGAGATCTCGCCCGCCGCGAGCACCGAGTTGAAGACCGGGGAGCGCGTGTACTTCTGCTGCGCGATGTGCATCGAGAAGTTCAACAAAGACATCGCGGCCTACGCGCCGAAGCTCGCGGAGCAGGGGCTGCGCCTGAACCTGCGGAAGCTGAGCGGGAAGTAACGCTCGGGCTGCCACGTCAGCGGCGGCGTCTGACCGGCCCGCCCCTGCTTTGCCGAGTCGCGCCCGCCTGACCGAGCCGCGCCCGTCAGGAAGCGTTCTTTTTCCCGTCTGCACCGGTGGTTTTGCAACCGCGTCTTAGTCCCGAATCGGACATCTCCGGTTCTTTCTGCCAGGCCTGGAGCGCGTAGGGCGGGCGT
>JAJVHU010000038.1 GCA_022072505.1 Phycisphaerae bacterium | reverse complement strand
GTTCTCTCCGGATCGCGTCCTACGCTGTGGCTTGCCGGGAAGCGTCGCTCAGATACACTTGGACGACGAACCTGGAGAAGGCCGGCGGAGCTGTGGCTTGCCGGGAAGCGTCGCTCAGATACACTGCCGGCGCGGTTCAACGATCTTCCTGGGGAGCTGTGGCTTGCCGGGAAGCGTCGCTCAGATACACTTTTTTGACTCGGATACCGAAGAGGCGAAGGGCTGTGGCTTGCCGGGAAGCGTCGCTCAGATACACTGCACGCGCTTCACGTCGCCGATCGTTACGCGCTGTGGCTTGCCGGGAAGCGTCGCTCAGATACACTCGCCCTGCCCGCCGTCGCCGCGCCCGCCGTGCTGTGGCTTGCCGGGAAGCGTCGCTCAGATACACTCGCTTGCCGTCTCCGTCGCCGCCATCGCGCGCTGTGGCTTGCCGGGAAGCGTCGCTCAGATACACTCCAACATCGAAATTGTGGACAAGGCTCCCAGCTGTGGCTTGCCGGGAAGCGTCGCTCAGATACACTCGCCGGAACCGCCTCCAAGTCTGGCGTCTCGCTGTGGCTTGCCGGGAAGCGTCGCTCAGATACACTGGTTGTCGGGGAGCCCGCCGTGGAGAAGGGGCTGTGGCTTGCCGGGAAGCGTCGCTCAGATACACTATGATGACGAATTTTCCGGGTTTATCTGGCGCTGTGGCTTGCCGGGAAGCGTCGCTCAGATACACTCAGCCGGCGGGAAACCCATCGGGCGATCGGCTGTGGCTTGCCGGGAAGCGTCGCTCAGATACACTTCGGCATGGCGACGACTGTGGTTAGCGAGAGCTGTGGCTTGCCGGGAAGCGTCGCTCAGATACACTCGGACCTAGGAGACGACCATCGCTTAATGAGCTGTGGCTTGCCGGGAAGCGTCGCTCAGATACACTGAACCATAAGGGATGGTTACGCGCGCGCCCGCTGTGGCTTGCCGGGAAGCGTCGCTCAGATACACTGGTTGGCGCTATCAGGGGGATCCCCGGAGCGCTGTGGCTTGCCGGGAAGCGTCGCTCAGATACACTACAGGGAGAGCGCGCCCAGCCCTCCGAACCGCTGTGGCTTGCCGGGAAGCGTCGCTCAGATACACTCCTCGATCTCTCGGCGAAGGGTGTCGCCATGCTGTGGCTTGCCGGGAAGCGTCGCTCAGATACACTGGGAAGTTCAAGCCGGTTTCCACGCCCTACGCTGTGGCTTGCCGGGAAGCGTCGCTCAGATACACTGACCCGCGGTGTTGTCGATGTTTCGCGTGTGCTGTGGCTTGCCGGGAAGCGTCGCTCAGATACACTAAGACATCAAGATGATGTCCGCCGCAGACGCTGTGGCTTGCCGGGAAGCGTCGCTCAGATACACTAGTACTGGCCTGGTATCCACTCGGTTTATGGCTGTGGCTTGCCGGGAAGCGTCGCTCAGATACACTGGATGTCGCCGGGGTCTGGACTCGGCCAGTGCTGTGGCTTGCCGGGAAGCGTCGCTCAGATACACTAACTGGCCGGCGCGACTCACGATTCAATATGCTGTGGCTTGCCGGGAAGCGTCGCTCAGATACACTGAGCCGCTTCAGCATCGCGGCGAGGGTTTCGCTGTGGCTTGCCGGGAAGCGTCGCTCAGATACACTCGTGCGAATCCAGAGCCGCCATCAACAGCTGCTGTGGCTTGCCGGGAAGCGTCGCTCAGATACACTGGCTTGCAAGCGTCAGCGTCACCATCCGTGGCTGTGGCTTGCCGGGAAGCGTCGCTCAGATACACTAAGACGATGGTGATACCAAGGCACGCTTTGGCTGTGGCTTGCCGGGAAGCGTCGCTCAGATACACTTCGTGGACATCGGGCCCGACGTCATAGCCGCTGTGGCTTGCCGGGAAGCGTCGCTCAGATACACTAGTCGTCGCGCAACCGGCTGTCAGGCAAGGGGTTAGGGAGGAAACGGCGTCAGAAAAGCATGAGCTGGCGGGGGGGATCCTCCGTCCGCTTGCGTCTTTTTCCAATGTAATTCTCCATCTTTCCGAACTGGCGGTCGGTCACCGCCAGCAGGCGGACCTGCCCCTCGTCGGGCAGGCCGTCGCGCACAAGCTGCCGATGCACGGCGGCGGTCTCCTCGCTTGCGCAGTATCTCGCGTAGACCGAGTATTGCATCATACTGAATCCGTCGTTGAGGAGCAATTTTCGGAACCGCGCGTAGCGCTTCCGGTCGGCAGCGGTCTTGACGGGCAGATCGAACATCGCAAAGAGCCACACGGGGCGGTATCCGGATAAGGCGACCTGGTTGCTGGGCATTGGCGTTAGAAACTGGAAACTCGAGACCAAAAGCTAGAGTGCCCTTACCCTGACCCTCTCACAATGCGTCAGGCGAGAAGAACCGCTTCCTCACGGGCGCGGCTCGGTTGGGGCCTCGCTTCCTGACGGGCGCGGCTCGGTTGGGGCCTCGCTTCCTGACGGGCGCGGCTCGGTCGGGCGAACCGCGAATCCGCGCGGGCTCAAGCCGGCGGCTCGCTGAGATTCTTCGGATAATCCAGTGTCTCGCTTTCATGCGACAGGCACTTGACCAGCGAAACGGCGGTGCGCGCGCAGAGGTCGAAGAGGGTGCGAACCTCGCCGTCGGCGGAATATCGGGCCAGGATTGCTTCCAGCAGGGTCTGCTTGCCGATGCGATCCAGCTCCGTGCCGCGTCCGGACGCAACATGTTCGACCACCGCCGCGTCGATCAGCGGGCGGAAAGGCTCCATCAGGTCGTCCGCGAGGCAGAAGGGGTTTTCGCGGTGGTGGTGGTGGAGTCCCAGCGTGGGATGCAATCCTGCCCCGCAGATGGCCCGACCCATGACGGCGCGGAGGACGGCGTATCCGTAGTTGAGCAGGCGGTTGGCGTCGGGGGCGTCGAAGCGGCGGTGGAAGTTCGGATCGTCGAAGAGCACAGGCCAGTAGCGCCGAGCGGCGACGGCTTCGCGGTTGTCGGGATCGCCGGATCGGACGGCGCGGGCGAGTTCGGACAGGCCGTGATCGCCGTCGCGCAGGTCGGTGAGCAGCTCGGCCTGGGCGAGAATCTTGCGACGGACGATCTGCTTCCAGAGCTGCTTTTTGAGCGGGAGCGGCGCGGAGGCCTGGGCGATGAGCCGCTGGGACTGGAGTGTGTTGGCGTTCAAGGGGAGCATCATGCCGACGGGGAGGGACTTGGAGTCGCAGACGATGAAGGCGCCGCCGGCGTTCATGAGCTCGGCGAGGACGGGCTGCGAGCATTGGATCTGGGGATGGGCGACGATGAGGGCGGCGACTTCGCAGAGGGGGACGGAGGTTTCGGCGGGGATTGGCAGGTTGTCGGGTGAATCAGTTTCGGCGGGCGATGGGCAGCCCTCCCCCTGACCGCCTCCCGGGGGGAGGGGGGAGAATGCCGCGTCACCGTCAGGGGAAAGTGACGTGTCGCCGTCAGGGGAAAGTGCCGTGTCACCGCAAGGGGAAGGGGGGTTTTTCGTGCCAGTGCGTGTCCGCGCGGACTGAAGTCCGCGGCTCGGTTGAATGACGAGCTGGCGGTTGCGGATGCGCAGGTAGGCGGCGGACTCGGCGAGGTCGATGATGCGCTCAGTCATGGCAGGGGATCACTTCGCCTAGCATCGTCACGCGAACTTTCCTCGCGCTGCGCTTTCTAAGTTTTTCTCCTGAAGCACGAAGCGGCTTGTCGCCCGCCGCGCGCACCTGCTCCCAAGTTCGAGCATCCGTGTGAAGGCGGAACCAATTGTCGCCGTCGGAAACGGTTGTGCATCGCCACAGTTGCGGGTTCCCTTCATCGTCATCGGCGATGATGTACTCCCGTTGAGCAAGCGTGAACTTCACCTTTCTGTTTTCGCCCCAGTCGCGCTGAACGATGGGTCGTCCCGCGGCGTGTCGGCGATGGGCTTCGAGGCGGGTGACGGGGTAATCGTCCCAGCGGGTCTCGATCTCGTTGCCTTCCTTGTCCTTCCCGATGGTGGCGACGATGACGGTGTGGTGATTCGCGCCGGGTTTGACGTATCGCGTGCGCGGGCCGGGGATTGATCCCTCGGGCGTCCGCTCCATCCCGACGGGTTCCACGCCGATGGCCTTGCGGATGCGGACCGTCTTGATGGGGATTTCGCGGCCGTCGTGGGTGCGGGAAACCGGATATGGCGGTTTTGGGGCGTCGCTCTTTGCATCGCGGACGGCGATCCAGGCGCGGACGCGTTCTCGGATGACGGGATCGACGATGTCGTCAACCTGCGACTCAGACATAGTGTCCACGGGCTTACGCACATGGCGGTGCGGTTTGGGCTGACCCTTCTTGTCGGGATGCGGGTGTTCCTTGGTGCTGTAGTTGGTTTCCTCGTGCAGACCGCCGGCGAGCTTTCGATCCTGTCGCCAGGAGACTTTGATCGCGAGGATGGCGTTGCGCGTTTCTTCAAGGAATCCGGGCCAGGGTTCCTCGACCTGCGCGAACAATCTTCGGCCGGCGGCGGAGGCGCGCTCGGCAGCGGTCTGGAGGATTTGCACCTGTGGCGGCCCCAGCAGCGCCACGACGATGGCATCGACGGCGTGGTGGCGGTGGTCCTCGCGGGTCTTCATTCCGCCGTCGTCGAGGATGGCGTTGAGGCCCAGTTCGTTGCGGACGTGGGCGGTGAGTCCGCCGGCGGAGACTTGGATGCGGAGGCGGCCGTCGGCATCGGACCGTCCGCCGTAGAGCAGGGCGAGGTAATCGGCGGCTTTGACGGCGGCATGGCGCGTGTCGTTCAACTGGCGTGAGACGAAGTCTTCGGGAATCTGCTGCATCTCGAAGCGTTTGAGCTTGGCCTCGGCCGCGTCGCCCCTGAAGCGGCGCACGCGGGCAAGGATTTCGTCGTACCGCTTGGGGTCATTCGAGTAGGCTTCGAAGGGCGTGTGGTTCCGCTTTCGGTTGCGGTTCTCCGCGACAGCGCAGAGCGTCTTGTTGAGGAAGCTGTTGTCGAGCGACCGGCTGAACGGAAGGATGTGCTCGACGTCGAACTGGGGCGACGGTCCGAAGAGAGAGGCGAAGGAGATTTGCTGCCCGGTGTAAGGACAGATACCCTCGCATTCCTCGTGGAGAAGCGCTTTCTCAATGTCTGAGCGGCGCGGTTCCTGAACACCGGCCTCCGCGAGAATCTTCGCGCGGGCCTTGGCGCGAAGCTTTTCCCTCGCTGCGTTTTCCTTCGACATCCGCTCGCGTTCCTTGCGGGCGCGCTTGAGGTCGCGGGCAAGTTCGATGCGGATGGTCCTGGGTTTGCCGTGGACGCGGACGATTTCATTGACGAGTTTGCGCAACTCGGTGAGGGCACGCTCGACGGCGGGGTTGCGGACTTCGCCCATCGCCTTCTTCAGGGGCGGCAACCGATCCACCGGTTCGGACGACTTGAAGCTCTCCGGGAAGAGTTCGCGCCGGGCGGTGGCGTAGCGCGTGCCGTCCTGCATTCGCTCGATCAGCAGGCGCAGCGCTTTGCGGCTGTGCGAGCCGTAGCCTTGTTCCAGGCGCAGCTCGGAGAGTTCCTTTGCTTTGGCGGGGTCGAGACTCCACGCCTTGATCGCGCGGCGCTCAAGGGCTTCGGGCTTCTCGAAGCTTAGGATTTCGATCACGATCGCGTCGCGCTCTTCTTCGGACATCGCGTCCCATCGCTCGCCGAAGACTTCGCGCAGTTTCTGATCGGTGCGGTGGCCGGGGAGTTTCTTCTCCTCGTCCTGGCCCCAGAGTTTCAATTCCGTGCCCTTCGGGAGCTTGAGCAACTGCTTCCCTCTGAGCTTGGCAAAGGTCAGGTCCCCTTCCGAAGAAAGCGCGGCGATGACTTTGGCGCGTTCCTCTTCATTCAAGGGCCGAGCAGGGCCGTCGGATGGGCTGATTTCGAGATTGTTGACGTTCTGGAGGATTCTGGATTTCTGGAAGAGCCGATCGGCGACGGCCGCGCGGCGGGCGTTCGGGACAAGCTCGCAGCGTCCGATGAGATGGCTGGCGGACTTGAGCGGACGCTGGAAGAAGATGGCGCGATGGAGTTCCTTGCGGAAGTCATCTGTGAGGATTGACGGGTGGTTCGGCGCCTGCGCGGTCCAGATGGCGTTGAACTCGTCAACGTACATCTGTCGAGCGGTCCAGCGCTTGCGGATACGCTCGGATTCGGGGTCGATGTCGGCGAAATATTCCCCGAGCGTGCGTGCTCCCGCCACCTCCATCTGGTGCTGAAGGTCCGCAATGCCCTGCTTGACGACGCCTTCATCCTCGTCCTTCTTCATGGACTTGCGGTTGGAGAGGAATCCGCGGCGCTGGGCAAGGTGGTAGAAGGCGCGACCAAGCTCCGTCGCGTTGAGGGCGTGATCGAGCGCCTTCGCGCGAAGCTTGTAAGGCAGCAGGTGGGCTGCGATGCGGTCGCCTTCCGCCAAGTGTGCCTCACGCAAGTCGGCGTCCAGCTTCAGTAGATAGTCGTGCATGGCTTGGGGCTTGCCGATGACGCCATCGGGAAGCAGTCCGGCTCGCTGCAAAAGGCGCAGCAACTTGTACTTTCGCCTTTGCCGTCGCCAGAACATCCGGCGGGGCAGGCGGGCCTGGCGGCGGGCCGCGCCGCGGGCTTCGTCTCGACCTGACTCGATGTCCCCCTCGACGCCTTCATCGAAGGCGTGAACACCGGAGTGGAGGAGTGCCGCCGGGCGATCGGGCTCGGATTCCTCGATCACCGCCCAGCCGATGGAGGCGACGCCGATGTCCAGGCCGAGGGAATAGGGCTTGCGGTCCGTCAAAGATTTCATGGGCATCCCCTTGACAAAACGAGGCAACGTATCGTAAGGTTGTTGTAAGTGTATCTGAGCGACGTTTTTCCGCAAGTCACAGTAAGCGGTCAAACGGCCGCGCAAGGCAACGCTCCAGGTGAGCGCCCAGGGCAGACTCTCAGGGGTTGGCCCGCACCGCTCTCGCACCTTCGGGTCGGGAGCTTTTTTTATGCGCAGCGCGCGGCCGGGAGCGCGGTTCGTGTGCATTTCTTCGCGCCCGCGGTTATCCTGACCGCCCGTTGAAAAAGGGTAGCGCGTCCCTCCGGGACGCGAATTTCACCGGGAAAAACCGGCATCACAAAGCCGGATCGCGCGATCTTCAACAGGCGGTTAAAGCGGAAACTCTCCGCACATCGCCAGCACGTCGCCGCGCACGGCTTCGACCGCCTTCGCCTCGCCTTCCGCCTTGAGCACGCGGTCGATCAGGGCGGCGACGGTGCGCATCTGCTCTTCCTTCAGGCCGCGGGTGGTCAGCGCCGGCGTTCCGAGGCGCAGGCCGCTGGTCTCCACCGGTTTGCGCTCGTCGAAGGGGATCATGTTCTTGTTGGTGATGATGCCCGCGGATTCGAGCCACTTCTCGGCGGCCGCGCCGGTGACGTTGGGGTAGGCCGGGCGGAGGTCCACGAGCATGAGATGGTTGTCCGTGCCGCCGGAGACGATGCGGAAGCCTTTTGACATCAGGGCCTCGGCGAGGGCCCCGGCGTTGCGGAGGATCTGCGCCTGATAGGCGCGGAACTCGGGCTTGAGGGCCTCGGCGAAGGCGACGGCCTTGGCGGCGATGCCGTGCATGAGCGGTCCGCCCTGAAGACCAGGGAAGACGCGCGAGTCGAGTTTTTTGGCGAACTCCTCCTTGCACATCGTCATGCCGCCGCGCGGTCCGCGCAGGGTCTTGTGCGTCGTGGTGGTGACGAACGCGGCCGTCGGAACGGGCGAGGGGTGCAGTCCGACGGCGACGAGACCGGCGATGTGGGCGATGTCGGCCATGTGGACCGCGCCGACGTCGGCGGCGATCTCGCTGAACCGGGCGAAGTCGATGAGGCGCGGGTAGGCGGAGGCGCCGGTGATGAGGAGCTTCGGTTTGTGCTCGCGGGCGAGGCGGGCGATCTCGTCGAAGTCGAAGCGTTCGGTTTTGCGGTCCACGCCGTAATGCACGACGTTGTAGAGGAGACCGGTCATGTTGATCTTCATGCCGTGCGAGAGGTGTCCGCCGTGGGCGAGGTCGAGCGACAGGATCGTGTCACCCGGCTGAAGGACGGACAGGTAGACGGCCTGGTTCGCCTGGCTTCCGGAGTGCGGCTGGACGTTGACGTGATCGCACTTGAAGAGTTGTTTGGCGCGGTTGCGTGCGAGGTCTTCGACGGCGTCCATGTTGGCGCAGCCGCCGTAGTAGCGCTTGCCGGGGTAGCCCTCGGCGTACTTATTGGTGAAGACGGTGCCCAGGGCTTCGAGGACGGCGCGGGAGACGTGGTTCTCCGAGGCGATGAGTTCCAGCGTTTCCTGCTGGCGGCGGACTTCCGCCTGCATGTGCGGCCAGATTTCGGGATCGACGACGCTGATGGTTTCGTGGGATCGCATGATGGCGGTCACTCTAGCGTGGCGCCGGCGTCCCTCCAAGGTTGGGGGAGGCGTGATCGGGCGCGGCGCGGATCATGCAGGAACCGAGGCGTGCGGGCACCGGGGGTCCGGCGGCGTGAAATCGCGCGCCGGCAGGGGCGGCCCTCATGAGGTCGGCGGCGGGGTTGTATTGCACCGGGCGGCGGCTTGTCGATGATTTTCATCGGGGATGGCGGCAGCGGCGGGCGCATGAAGCTGCGGCGGGCGTAGCCCGCCCTACGTGGAGAGCGGCAAGGGCGGAGTCATTTCGATGAACGAACCGGTGCGGGACGCGGGGGCTGAGGCGGAAAGCGGATCGGCGACGTCGGCGCCGCTCTGGAACAACGCGATCACGATGACGGGCGTGTTCATCGTGGTCAGCGGGCTGATCCTGCTGATCACGTTCGGATTGTTCGCGATGATTTCGCCGGCCGCGAACCCGTATGTGGACATCGTGGGCCTGATGGTGATTCCGGGCGTGGTGGCCGTGGGTCTGGTCATCGCACCGACAGGGCTGCTGCTTCGCTTGCGGAAGGTGAGGCGGACGGACCCGCTTCGGCGCATCAGTTGGCGGTTCCCGAGGATCGACCTGAACGACCCGCGGCAGCGCCGACCGGTGCAGGCGTTTCTGCTGATCACGTTTCTGATGCTGCCGATCCTCGGGGTGAGCGGGTATCACGGGTATCACTTCACGGAGTCGTCGGAGTTCTGCGGTCTGACGTGTCACGCGGTGATGGAGCCGCAGTACGCGGCGTACGAGCAGTCTCCGCACGCGCGGGTGGCTTGTGCGGAATGTCACATCGGGTCGGGGGCGGGGTGGTTCGTGAAGGCGAAGCTGTCAGGGGTGCGCCAGGTGTTCGCGGTGTGGTTCGACTCGTACTCGAAGCCGATCCCGCCGGCGATTTCGGAGCTTCGTCCGGCGCGGGAGACGTGCGAGGAGTGTCACTGGCCGGCGAAGTTTTTCGGATCGCAGCTTCGGACGCGCGTGCATTATTCGCCGGACGAAGCGAACACGCGGCGGGAAGTGCGGATGATGGTGAAGACGGGCGGCGCGGATCCGCTGTGGGGCCGGGCGGAGGGAATTCACTGGCACATGGCGCTGGGCTCGAAGATCGAGTACGTGGCGCTGGATGAGGAGCTTCAGGAGGTTCCCTGGGTCCGCAGCACCGATGCCTCCGGTCGGGAGCGCGTCTACCGCTCGGACGGACGTCCGCATGACGAGCCTCCGCCGGCGGGAACGGTGCGGACGATCGACTGCATGGACTGTCACAATCGGGCGGCGCACTTGTTCCGGCCGCCCTATGTCTCGCTGGATCTGTACCTGGACATCGGGCGGATCGATGCGTCGCTGCCGTGGGTGAAGCGGGAGGCGCTGGTGCTGCTGAGCGGGAGCTACGCGAGCACGGAGGAGGCGAAGCAGCGGATCGCGGAATCGCTGACGGGATACTATCAGCGTGAGCATCCGCAGGTTTACGCGGAAAAGAAGGCGGCGATCGAGCGGTCGATCGAGGGGGTGCAGGACATCTACGCGCACACGTTCTTCCCCTTCATGAAGGTGGACTGGCGGACGTACCCGGACAACGTGGGGCACATGTACAGCGCGGGCTGCTTCCGGTGTCACGACGGGAAGCATTTCGACGCCGACGGACAGGCGATCTCGTCGGCGTGCGACGTGTGTCACACGTTCTTCAACCGCGTCCCCGGAACGCAGGACACGTACGTGGAGGGGCCTTTCGAGCACTCGATGAACCTCTTCCCGCACCCGACCCTGCGATGCGAACAATGTCACACCGGAGGCCCGCTGCCCTTGTGCCGGGAGTGTCACGCCTCGGGCGACTGGTTGGAGGAGAAGGACCGGGAGCGGTTTCAGCCTCCGCCGGCCGGTCCGTGAGGTTCTGTCGCCCCTGCGGGGCTTGATCATCATCGGGCCGCCCGCGACCCACGGCTGGCGCCGTGGGGTGGAATCTTGCGCCGCTGCCGCGGCTGGGCGCGCTGCGGCTGGGGGCTTCGGTCGTCCGAGCGGACCTTGGCAGCCTGAGCCGGCGGTTTGAGCCGGATGGAGCGCCAGATCTTGGCCTTGGTCGAACGCGTGAGTTCTCGATGATTCCGCCGGGGTGTTCTCGGACGCGGGGCGTCCTCCGATATCGCTCGTCGAGGCCGGCACGCGGCGCTGTGCGGCGGAGCGCATCGTATGCTGAAGGCGGACGGCACTTCCACGTCCAGATAGAGAGGGGAAAGCATGTCAGCCGATGTATTGATCGTCGATGACGATCGCGCGGCGGTCGAGGCGTTGAGGATGCGCATGCGCCGCGCCGGATTCACGACGCGCGAGGCGTACAGCGGGCAGGAGGCGCTGCGTGAGTTCGACGCCTGCCGCCCCCGGGTGGCGATCCTGGACGCGGCGCTGCCGGACCTGAGCGGGTTCGAGGTGTGCGATCACATCCGCGAGGCGGACCCGGCGGAGACGACGAAAGTGATCTTCGTCTCCGGCGCGGAGGCGCCCTCGACGGAGTACATCCGTCGATGCGCGCAGGCGGTGGACGCCGACGCCTTCGTGCGCAAACCTTATGACGGGGCGGCGCTGCTGGAGATGGTCGCGGAGTGGGTGGACCGCGCGCCCGGGAGGGAGACGTCCGAATGAAGCGCAGGAAAGTGCTGGTCGCGGATGACGATCGCCGCCTGCGTGCCGCGTTGTGCGTGCGGCTGCGGGACTGGGGATATCGGACGGTCGAATCCGGCGACGGGTTGGGGGTGATCCGCCTGGCGTCGCGCGAGGGGGTGGACGCGATCGTTCTCGACTTCGACATGCCCGGCGGCGACGGATGCACGATTGCGCGGATGATCCGCAGGGAGTCGGATGCGCCGATCATCTTCCTATCCGGGTTCGACCGCGAGCGGTTCCGATCGACGGTGCGAGAGCTGCCGGACACGTATTACCTGCCGAAACCGCTGGATGCGGAACGCCTGCGCGCGCTTCTGGACGCCTGTGCCGGCGCCCGCCTCTGCGAGGCGACCGCGTAAGTCATGCCCCGGGAAGACGCTTTCATGACGAAAGTGATGATTGTGGATGACGACCGGGCGCTGACGGTCGCGTTGTCGGTGCGGTTGAAGGCGGAAGGCTTTGACGTGAGGACGTCGCACAGCGCGCACGACGCCGTCGCGCGCGTGCTGCACGAGAAGCCGGACGTTATTCTCCTCGATGTGGACATGCCCAGCTACACCGGTCCGGAGTTTCATCAGTTCCTGCAACTGACCGAGCGGGCGCGGGGCATTCCCGTCGTGTACATGACCGGACACGACACCGAGGGAAACCGCCGCACGGCGGTCGAGCAGGGGGCGGCGACGTTCCTGACCAAGCCTTTTGAGATTCCGCATCTTCTGTCGGTTCTCCGCGAGGCGGTCCGGCGCTCGCCCTGCCGCGGGGTCGACACGGTTCCCGCCGCGGATGCGATCGTCGTCGGTTGACGCCGCCCGCCGGCGCGTCGATCCTTGCCGTCTCATCGGGGCGGGTCGCGGCGGAGGGCGAGGCGTGGCGCGGACGATCTGCGGCGTGGATCCAGGGCTGGGCGTGACGGGTTACGCCGTGCTGCGCGTCGGGGGCGAGAGCGGATCGTCAACGATGCTGGAGGGGGTGACGCTGGTTGACGCCGGCGTGCTCCGCTCGGATCGACAGGGGGAGCTTCCCGACCGTCTGCTCCAGCTTGAGGCGGATTTCTCCTCCGTGCTGCGGGATCATCAGCCCGACGTCGTGGCGGTGGAAGAGTTGTATGCGCACACGAAGCATCCGCGCACCTCGATCCTGATGGGGCATGCTCGCGGAGTCATCCTGTGTGCGGCGGCACGGGCGGGTGTTCCGGTGGCGTCGTATCCGGCGACCCGGGTGAAGCGCCACCTGACCGGCAACGGGCATGCCTCGAAGACGCAGGTGCAGCGCGCGATCCGGGCGACGCTGAACCTGGCGGCGCCCCCGGAGCCGGATGACGTGGCGGACGCGCTGGCGATTGCGTTATGCTGCGCGGGGGAGTCGGCGCGGTTTGCGGCGAGGTAAAAGTCGCGGGTTCGTGCGGCGCGGAAGCGGTGGCAGGTCGGAGAAGCGGCGGTGATCGTGCGGTTGACGGGCATCCTGTCGGACGTGACCGAGGAGTCCGTCGTGCTCGAGCGCGGCGGCGAGGCGCGGGAGGTGCTGGTCCCTCGCGCCGCGGTGGCGACGCTGGCGGGACGGCGCGGCAGCGAGGTCACGCTGCACACGTTCGAGGTGATCGAAGGCGGGCAGAACTCGGCCTATCAGACGCCGCGTCTGATCGGCTTCATCGGCGCGGAGGACAAGGCGTTCTTCCTGCGGTTCATCGGCGTGAAGGGGATGGGCGTCCGCAAGGCCCTCAAGGCGCTGTCCGAGCCTTCGCGGCGGATCGCGCGGTGGATTCAGGACGGAGACGTCAAAGCGCTGGCGACGCTCAGCGGCGTCGGTCCGCGCGGGGCGCAGGTCATCGTCGCGGAGCTGAAGGGCAAGCTGGACGGGATGGCGCTGCCGGAGTCCGCCGAGGGCGAAGTCCTGAAGACGGCGTGGAGCGCGGCGCAGCGCGATGCGCTGACGGTGCTGACCGGCTGGGGCGACTCACGCGCCGAAGCCGAGCGCTACCTCGCCGAAGCGGCGAAGCAGGGCGCCGCCTTCGATCACGCGGAGGACTGGGTTCGGGCGGCGTACCGCATCAAGGCCGGGCAACCGGTGGCGTAAGAGGGACAAAAGGCGGATCGCGGCGTTGATCGCCGCCGGGGCGGACGGGCGACATGGCGCGGGACCGGATACTTTCAGGCGCGGTTCGATCCGAGGAGGAGCATTCGGACACGGCGCTGCGCCCGCGCCGGCTGGACGAGATGGTCGGGCAGCGCGCCCTGCTGGAGAAGCTTCGCATCGCGATGTCGGCGGCGAAACAGCGCGGCGAACCTCTCGAACACATCCTGCTGGAAGGGCCTCCCGGACTGGGCAAGACGACGCTCGCGTTCGTCATCGCCGCCGAGATGGGCGGACGCCCGCCGCGCATCGCCTCCGGACCGGCGATCGCCCGCCAGGCCGACCTGATGGCGATCCTCACCAACCTGGAGCGCGGCGACGTGCTCTTCATCGACGAAGTGCATCGCCTTCCGCGGATCGTCGAGGAGTTCCTTTACACGGCGCTCGAGGACTTCCGCGTGGACTTCACGATCGAGGGCGGGCTGTCCGGCCGCGTCGTGAACTTCAAGCTCAACCGCTTCACGCTGATCGGGGCGACGACGCGCGCGGGGATGATGACGGCCGCCCTGCGAGACCGCTTCGGACACCGCTACCACTTCGAGTTTTATTCTCGCGGGGAGTTGACCGAGGTGATCGAGCGATCCGCACGCCGCCTCGAGGTTCCGTGTGCGGACGGGGCGCTGGAGCTGATCGCCGGCCGAAGCCGGGGGACGCCGCGCGTGGCGAACCGCCTGCTGAGGCGCGTCCGCGACTTCGCCCAGGTGTGCGCCGACGGCGTCATCACGCCGTCGCTGGCGGAGGAGGCGCTGACGATCCAGCAGGTGGACGCGCTCGGGCTGGACGAGCTGGACCGGGCCTTCCTGCGCACATTGATCCAGGTGTACGAGGGCGGACCGGCGGGGATCGAGGCGATCGCCGCCACGATGGGTGAGGAGCGCGACACGCTCGAGGACATGATCGAACCTTTTCTGCTTCAGACGGGCTTCGTCATCCGCACGCGCTCCGGCCGCGTCGCCACCCGCGACGCCTACCGTCACCTCGGCCTGCCCGTCCCCGCCCCCCGCGCCGAACCTCCGAGCGACGACTCGTTGTTCGGTTGACGGGGCGAACGCTCGCCAAGCCACCGCGGTTGTCATAAGGTCTTCGACATGACCCGCGACGACATCGGCTCGGCGTTCCTGGACCGCCTCAGCTTCTCGCCTTATCCCTTTCAGGAGGAGGCGCTGCTCGCGTGGTTCAGCGACGCGGAGGGCGTGCTCGTCACCGCCCCGACCGGGATGGGCAAGACGCTCATCGCCGAGGCCGCCATCTACGAGGCGCTGGCGACGCGCACACGCCTTTATTACACGACCCCCCTGATCGCGCTGACCGACCAGAAATTCCGCGAGTTTCAGGGCAAGGCCGAGGCCTGGGGCTTCTCCCGCGACGACGTCGGGCTGATCACCGGCAATCGCAAGGTCAATCCGGACGCGGTGGTGCGCGTCGTTGTCGCGGAGATTCTGCTGAATCACCTGCTGTCCGGCGAGGAGAACTTCGACGAGGTCAGCGGCGTGGTGATGGACGAGTTTCACTACTTCAACGACTTCGAGCGCGGGACGGTCTGGGAGCTGTCGCTCGTGCTGCTGCCGCGGAACGTGCGCCTGTTGCTGCTTTCCGCAACGGTGGGCAACGCGCCGGAGTTCGTCTCGTGGCTGAAAAAGGAGCACGGGCGGTCGGTCGCCCTGGTGCGGACGGACGAGCGCCGCGTCCCGCTCGAGTACGTCTGGGTCGGTGACAAGCTGCTGACGGAACTGCTCCCGGAGATGGTCACCGGCGACGACGCGACGCAGCGCTCTCCGGCGCTGGTGTTCTGCTTCAACCGTGATGAATGCTGGGAGATCGCGGAAGTGATGAAGGGGCTGGCGCTGGTCGGGACGGAGGCGCGGGCGCAGATCGAGGCGTCGCTGCCGGCGGCGGAATTCTCCGACGGCGTGGGTCCGAAGCTGCGGCAGATGCTCATCCGCGGGGTCGGCGTGCATCATGCGGGCGTGCTGCCGAAGTACAAGGAATTCATCGAAGACCTCTTCCTGCGCAAACTCGTGCCTTTCGTCATCTGCACGGAGACGCTGGCGGCGGGCATCAACCTGCCCGCGCGGTCCGTCGTCCTCAGCACGCTCCTGAAAGGACCGCCGCGCGAGCGGAAGCTGATCTTCCCGTCGGCCGCGCACCAGATGTTCGGCCGCGCGGGCCGCCCGCAGTTCGACAAGAAGGGTTACGTCCACGCCGTGGCGCACGAGGACGACGCCCGCATCGCCAGGTGGAAGAAGAAGTACGACCAGATCGACCCGAAATCGAAGGATCCGGGCATCCTGCGGGCGAAAAAGGATCTCGAACGCAAACGCCCGACGCGGCGCGCGAACGAGCAATACTGGACCGAGGGACAGTTCAAGACGCTCATCGCCGCCGGTCCCGGAAAACTCGCCTCGCGCTCGATGATTCCCTATCAGGTGCTCGTGTTCCTGCTGCGGCGCGATGAGTCGCTGTCGCGCGTCCGCGAGTTCCTCGGAAAGCGCTTCAACACGCCCGATCAGATCGAAAGCTTCCAGCGGCAGCTCGATCACATGATCGGAAACCTCGCGGCGATGGGCTTCGTCGAACTCGACGCCGACGGCGCGCACGTCCGCCTCACCGAGCGGATCGCCGAGCTGTCGCTGTTCCGCAGCATCGACCCGTTATACGCCGTGTTCCTCTGTGGCATGCTGAACACCGCGGATTTCACGGAAAAACTGCTCGCCCTGGAATCGGTCCTGCCGCTGCCGCCGTCCATCGAGCGGACGACCTTTCCGCCGGAAGACCTGCCGCCCGGACCCCTCGAGACGAACGAGCTTCGCCCCCTGATGATCCAGTTGGGCGTCATCGTCGCGGGCATGGCGCCAAAGGAGGAGGCCGGGGAGGAGCGCCGCGAACACGCGATGTGGGAGGACGAGCCGCCGCCGCGACCGCCCGTCTTCGCCGAAATGCTCAAGCGCGCCTTCGACGCCAAACTGCCCTCCCCGGAGGACATCCTCGTTCAGCCGAAGTGGGCCGCCGGCGGCGTCTTCGCCCTCGAAAACAGCTTCTTCAAATACGTCAAAAACCGCGGACTCGAGAAGCAGGAGGGTCTCATCCTCCGCCACCTCCTGCGCCTCGTCATCCTCGCCGGCGAGTTCAAGGAGAAAACCCAGGATCCGCACTACGCCGAAATCGCCGACCGCGCCACCCGCGCCGCCCAGCAGGTCGACCCCCGCTACACCGACCGCTTCCTCGCCGAAGCCGTGCAGGCCAAAGCCCTGACGATCGCACCGACGTAGGACGGTGCTTCAAAACCTCGACGGCGGGGCGGAATAAGCATGCTCCTGAGTCTCCAACGGACTCAGGCGCTCGGGGCTTGGGGTGGTGTTTTGTCGTTGTGGCGCGACGTGTGATGATGCCCGGGACGGGCGGCGATCGGTTAGACTCTCATGTCGTCCGGATCAGAAAAACGGGAGCAGGTCACGTGCCGGTGAACCCCTGTCGTCACGCCGTCGCCAGTCGTTGTGCCGCTTCCGTCGTCGGGACGCCCGGGTCGACGCGGAGCTGGCCTTCGCCGAAGCGGACGAGGCGGGCGCTGTTGAAGATGACCACGGCGGTGGCCAACATGTGCAGCACGGCCGCGGCAATCGGGGAGACGACGTCTCCGACGACCAGCCCCTGCCCGATGATGATGAAGACGATGCCGAAGATGAGGTTCTGCCAGACGACGCGCGTCGTCTGACGCGACAGGCGGATCAGGAAGGGCAGGCGCGACAGATCGTTGTTCATCAGGGCGATCGACGCGGATTCGATCGCCACGTCGCTGCCCGCGGCGCCCATCGCCACCGAGAGGTCTCCCGCCGCCAGCGCCGGGGCGTCGTTGACGCCGTCGCCGACGACCAGCACGCGATGGCCGCGCTTCTTCAGGTCTTCGACCAGGTGCAGCTTGTCCGCCGGGAGCACCTCGGCGTGCGTCTCGGTGCAGCCCATCTCGGCCGCGACGCGCACCGCGACCGACTTCTTGTCCCCCGTGACCATGCTGAGGTTGCGCACGCCCAGCGCCCGCATCTGGTCGATCGCCTCGCGGGCCTCGGGACGCGTCTTGTCCTCCAGCGCCAGCCAGCCCAGCAGGCGCCCGCCGCGCGCCACATACAGCAGGCTTAAGCCCTCGACCTCCTGATACTGCGGATCCGACAGCAGGGACATGTCCACGCCCTGCTGCGCGAGCCACGTGCTGCGCCCGACGAGCACGTCGGCGCCGTCCACCTTCGCCTTCACGCCGCGCCCCGCGACTTCGGCGAAGGAGCCGGCCGCCGGGTTCGACAGAGCGATCCGCGCCTGCCGCGCGATTTCGACCACCGCCTGCGCCACCGGGTGCTTCGAGAGCTGCTCGGCGGCGGCGGCGGCCTTGAGCAGGTCGGCGCCGTCCACGCCCGGTGCGGGGCGCATCTGCGTCACGAAGAGCTTGCCGGTGGTCAGCGTGCCGGTCTTGTCGAGGATGACGGCGGAGATCGACCGCGCGTATTCCAGGTGAACCACGTTTTTGATGAGCACGCCGAGGCGGGCGGCGCAGGACAGCGCCGCCACCATCGCCGTCGGCGTCGCCAGCACCAGCGCGCACGGGCACGCGACGATCAACATTCCGATCGCTTTTTCGACGCCGACGTTCCAGTCGTCTGAGAAATACACGACGATCGCCGCCAGCATGCAGATCGTCGGCGTGTACCAGCCGGCATAGCGGTCGATCAGGCGGATCAGCGGACTGCGGCTGCGCTCCGCTTCGAGAATGAGCTTCTGCACGCGCCCGAGGGTCGTGTCCTTGCCGGCCTTGGTGACGCGGATGTCCATCGCGCCCGTGAGGTTGGACGTTCCGCTGAAGACTTCGTCGCCCGTCGCCTTGTCCACGGGGAGCGACTCGCCGGTGATGTTCGCCTGGTTGACGGTGGATTCGCCGGAAAGGATCTGTCCGTCGGCGGGGATGTTGTCCCCCGGGCGGACGCGGACGACGTCGTCCGGGCGCAGATCCGCCGCGCTGACGACTTCCTCCCGGCCGTCCGGGCGCACGCGGTGGGCGGTTTGCGGCGTGATCCGAAGGAGCGACTCGATCGCCGCCCGCGCTCCCAGCGCCGTCCGCGTCTCGATCAGGTTCGAGATGATCATGAAGAAGGCGATGACGCCCGCCTCCTGGTAATGCCCGAGCGCCACAGCCGCCCCGATCGCCAGGGCGACCAGTTCGTCCATGTGAAACTGCCCTTCGAGCAGGTGCTTGATCGCATGCCAGACCAGCGGCGCGCCGAGGAGGACCGCGCCGATCAGCGCGATCAGATCCGAATAGGGATTCTGCAGCACGCCTGCGCCGTCGCGGATGCCCCCGCCCTGAAACAGGATGTCCGCGACGAAGTCGAACTCGACGATGAACGAGCTGATGACCAGCATCCCGCCCATCAACGTCCCGACCAGCAGCGTCCTGGCCTTGTGCGTCTCAGCCTTGACCGATTTGAAATGATCGTGCGGCATGTTGCGCTGAATTCCTTGCTGGTTGACTTTACTGCCACCGCCGCCCCGTGTGCGACGATGTTCCGCCCTGCCCGACCTTCCCGGACGGCGCCCCTGACCGAGGTCCGTCCGCCGGGCCGGGCATTGTAGGGTACGCCGCTGACGGGGCCAAGGTTCGGAGGGACGCCTTGAATTCTCACTCCGGCAGGAACGCCGGATCACCCCCACCCCCTTGAGGGTCTGGGGAGCGTCAGCCGGTGCGAACGTGGCTGACCAGCGCGTCCCACTGCCGGTGGAGGGCGAACTCGCGGGTCTGCATCGGGGCTTTGAAGAAGAAGGCGAGGTGGCGCATCGGACCGGCGGCGCCGCGGCGCAGCTCCAGCTCGGTGAACCGGGCAAGATCCAGCACCAGCGGCGCGGCGAGCAGCGAGTCCACCCCGTGCCAGCGGAACTCCAGCGACATCCTCGCGCCGAGGAAGCCTTCAAAGTGGATGAAGTTCCACGCCAGCTTCCGGTCGCCCAGGGACGGCACGTAGTCGATGCCGACACGCGTCGTCAGATCGCCGGAGGTCCGGCCGGATCCGCCCAGCAGACGCCGGAGGGTCTGATCCTTCGTCTGTTCCTTCGCCCGGCGCACCCGGGGGTCCGAAAGCGCCAGCCCGTCCGGGTTGCCGAGCAGGTTGTATCCCAGCCAGGACAGGACGTTCAGTCGTCGCATCGTGAAAAGCGGCGCGAGCACGGACTTGACCAGCGTCTCCCCCGTCTTGCCGTCGCGCCCCATGTAAGGCATGCCCCGCTCATCCGCCCGGCGGCGCAGCGCGGAGACGTCAATCCCGGCGGAAGGGGTGAAGTTGATGTAGGCGCAGCCGGACTCGATCGCGGCCAGCGCATAAAGACTGCTCGCCGGAAGCGGCGACGGACCGCGCCGGGCGAGGCGCTTCTGAAGACGGTCCCACGACGCCGGCTTGATGACCCCCGGCCGGACGGGCTCGGTGCGGGCGACGTTGATGACGACGACGTTCGAGAGCTTGTGCGTCGATCGGAACGCCAGAAGGTCGGACGCCAGGCGTTCGACCGCGGCCGCGCCGGACGCGTCGGGGTTCGATCGCGCGTTCGATCGTCCGGTTGCGGACCGGCGACCGTCTCCCTGCAAGGTTCCGGGCTGGATGTTCCGCTGCCAGCGCTGAAGATCCGCGCGGCACTGGCGCACCAGGTCCGGGCTGATGACGGTGGAAAACTCGGCGCAGTTCTCCACGAGGCCCACGCCGTCCCGCCGGACTTCGTGTCCGCCGAAGACGATCTCGTCAAACGCGATCAACCCGGAGCGGCGGAAGACCTCATGATCGGAAACCAACCCCACGGACGGAACCCGCCCCCGGCGCATCGCGGACAGGCCCAGCGCCGTCATGCTTCCGACGTAGCCGCCGGCGCCGATCAACCAGATGCCCAGCCTGCGCATTCCGACCTCCGCCTCCCCTCACGCGCGAGTCGGCCCGCGCGAGCGGCATGCGGCGCATGATAGCGCCGGATGCGGCGATGCTCCAGAAGTGCGGGACCGATGGCGGTGAGGGGGAGTTCGGACGTCTTCGGGGACGGATCACAGGGTGGAGCCTGTTGCAATGACCTGCTCGCCGCCGGTCTGCTTCCTCACGGGCGCGGCTCGGTCTTGCAGAGCGCTTCCTCACGGGCGCGGCTCGGTTGCCCGCCGGAGTCGCGGTAGGCGACGTCGCCGCGCGGGGTGCAGGATTCCGCGAGCATTTCGACGGAGGGAGCGCCGATCGGGGTGACGGGAGCGTCGCTCGCCCGGCGTCGGCGCTCGGCGTGAAAACGCAAGGCGTTGGTGACGAGGGTCGTGGCGAGGATTTGCGCCAGGTTGAACGCGATCAACCCGGCCAGCACGACGCGCGACCAGTGAACCGTCATGCGCCCGTCCGTCAGGCGCGTCCACAACCCCGGTCCGATCAGCACGGTCAGCGGAACCAGGGCGACTCCCGCGAGGATCGACACCACCGGCAGCGTGTACACGCGATCGAGCAGATGTCCGACGTAGCTGCCGGACGTTCCCGGCATCGACGCTCCCGCGCCTGACGGCGGGACCGGGATCGACGCCTCCGCGCCCGCGCCGCCGACGTCACGTCCGCCGCCGACCGCGGACAACTCCGCGATCTGGCGCACGATCACCTTGGACGACAGCAGCACGCCGCCGACGCACCCCAGCCACGCGCAGAACAGCAGACGGTAGATCGCGCCTTCCTCGAACGCGCCGACGCGGAACCACTGCTCGAGCGGGTGCAACGCCAGCAGCGTCATCAGGAGAAGACACCCCGCCGCGCCCGTCCCGAAAACCCGCCCGGGGTTCCACGCCAGCGCCATCTGACCGATCGTCTGAAGAAAGCGAACACCGTCCCGCAGCACCGACAGCTTTGAACGCCCGACGCGCTCGTGATAAGGCATCCGGCGCTCCACGATCCGCAGCCCGCCGTCCATCAGAACCCGGGCGCTCATCGCGGGCGTAAAATTCAAGCCGTCGGGCAGCGGATACAGATGCGCCAGCACGTCCCGCCGGATCACCCTCATCCCGCTCGCCGTGTCCGTCACGAACCGGTTGGACAGCAGACCGAGGATCATTGCGTAGATCCGGTTGCCGATCCGTCGCACGCGCGGCATCCGGCTGTCCCGGTGCAGGCGGGATCCGATCGCGACGTGAGCGTCCGCCTCGAACATCGCCCGGCACAGGTCCGCGAAGAACCGCGGGTCGCACGTTCCGTCCGCGTCGAGGAACCCGACGAGCTGCCCGTGCCCGCGCTCGAACCCGGCCTTGATCGCCGCCCCGTATCCGCGGTTGTGATCGAACACAATGAGCTGGATGAGGCCTTCCGCCGCGTAGCGCCCGGCGATCTCGGCCGTGCGATCCGTCGATCCGTCACTGACCACCACGATTTCCACGGCGCTTACCGGCGACCGATCGATGATGTGCGCGCGGGCGTCGAGCGTCCGGCGGATGATCGACTCGATCGCGCCTTCTTCATTCAGTGCCGGGATGACGATCGTCAGCCGCATGTTCCAATAATCATCGACCTGGATCCGTCTCGGGTTGAGTCCGTGAAACTCGCCGCATCAGAGGCCGATAAACGTGAGGCAAGAAGGCGTGCGGCGAGCGGACGCGGACACGCTCGCTCGGCGCCGACCCTCGGCGGAAAGCCGGATCACATGAACACCGCAGAACTCAGGCCCGTCGGCGTAACAGCGCCTGCGTCCTCAGCGGCGCTCTCGATTCCGTCGATGCCCGCGTCCCGATCCACGCCGTGCCGCGCGATCCGGGTCGGTACGCGGTTTCGGCCTGCCGCGGCGCGGACGGCGGCGATCGTCGTCGCAGTCCTTGTGCTGGCGGCGCTGCCGGGGCGAAGTTCGATCGCGCCGCTGGTCGAGTCCGATTACTGTTACACGCTGCTGGCCGCGGAGCGCCTTGCGACGGGACGCGGGCTGACGAGTCTTGATCCCGTCGCGCCGTTTCAACCGTGGGAGTACCGCGCGGACTTCGTCTTCCTGACGAAGTGGCCGGCGGGATATCCGCTGCTGGTCGCGGGCGTGCGCGTCCTGAGCGGCGTCACGACCTTGAACGCCGCCTGCGGGATCGCGCTGGCGTGCTGCGCCGTCGCGCTGGTCGGCTGGTTCACCTGGGCGCGGCGCGTGGTGAGCGGACGTTGGATGTCGATCGCGGCCGGGGGCGTCGCCGCTTCGGCGTCCGTCAGCGTCGCCGCCCTCGTCAACCCGAGGACGGACACTCTGATCGTCGCCGCCCTGCCGTGGATTCTGTGCCTCGCGCAGGATCGCCTCGCCGGGGCAACCGGGAAGCGGGGCGTCGCGGGTCTGGCGCTCCTGGGCGTCGTCTGCGGGGCGTTGTTCTGGATCCGCTACGCCGCGATCTTTGTGCCGATCGGCGTCGGGGCCGCGGTGTTCGTCGGGCGCCTGCACGGTCGATTCAGGCGGCGCGGCGGGATTGCCTTCGTCGCGGGGTGCGCGGCGCCGATCGTGGCGCTGCTGGCTGTGAACCGCATCTTCGGACCGGGTGACGCGACGGTGACGCAGCTTAATCTCGGCGGCGGCATCGACGCTCAATTCTCGTGGGCGCTTCTCGCGCGGGCGTGGAGGGGGCTGACGGACTTCGGGCTTTACCCGCATCGACCGGAGGCCGCGGCGTTGTGCGCCGCAGCGCCGGCGGCGCTGATCGCGGCGCTGCTGCTGCGGTTCGGGTTCGCCGGTGCGCGGGAAGCGCTGCGACATCCCGCTGTGACGATCGGGCTTGCCGTGATTGCAGCACTGCTGGCCGAACTGGTGCTGACGACGGCGCTTTTCGCAGCGAAGTACGATTATGTGGGGCTGAGTCGATATTACGAACCGGTCCGGCCGATCCTCGCGGTCCTTTGCATCGCCGCCGCCTCAAAGCTCGTCAGCCGCACGGACTTCGGCGGCGCGAGCGTCGCGCGACCGGTCGGGATTCTCAGCAAGCTCGGGCAGGCCGCCGTGCTTGTCGCGATGCTCCCCGTCCTGCACTGGAACGTCTTCCACGCGTGGGCGAGGCCCTTTGAACGATGGCGCCACGCCCGTCAGGACCGCGCGCCTTCGGGCGCCTGGGCGCAGGCGTTTGCGCCGGACGCCTCCGGTCTTTATGCGTGGCTCGCACGCAACGCGCCCCCGGACGTCGTCGTCTTCAGCAATTTTCACGACTACCTGGGCTGGGAACTCGGCGTCCCCGCGCTGCCGATCCCGCCGGATGAGGACACGCTGTCGAACTGGCTCGATCGCGCGGCCCGGAGGCGCGGCGTCGAGAAGCCCCGCGCCGTCTTCGCGCTCGCCCGCGACAACGCCTGGCGCGATCACGCCCTGCCGGCCGTCGCCGACGTGATCCGCACGTTCCGGTTGAGGCTCGCAGAGGGCGCGTCATCCGGTGACGGGTGGGCGGTCTACGAAAGCGCGCTTCCGGACCCCGCGACTTCAATCACGACGCCGACCCGCGCCGCGGCACTACGCTGAATCCAGGCGCAGAAACGGGTAGCGCTCGTACACGTGTTCCGGGGGGGCGTCGGCGGGGCGCCGGCACAGCGAGAAATACGATCGCACCTCCTCAAGGAACGCGGCGAGCGGCACGCCGAGATAGGCGGCTTCGGGAACCCGACCGAGCACAAACTCCAGATGACCGACGCTCGTCGCCCGCAACTGCTCGAACCCCCGGTGATGCGCCTTGAGGATCTTGAGGTGGCAGGCGGCCGTCTGAATCAACCCCTGAAGAAACCGCCCGAGCACGCCGGCCTTGTCGCTGACCTGCCAGATCCCCTCCCACGCCTCATGCGCCTCCCACCAGTACCCGTGGTTATAAAGATCGGCGCCGTACAAATAATCCTCGCATCGCTTCCACCCGTCCGGGTTGCAGGGCGCGACTTCCAGCGCGGGCGACCCTCGCGGATGATAGCTGTGTCCGAGCGGGCTGGCGGTCGGGTGCGGATGCACGCCCGGAATGAACCGATAACGCGGGAAGGGTCGCCCGCAGTACCGCGGGAACGCCGGCCGCGGCGCCGGCGGACAAGGCTCGGTTACCGGCGGATCGGTCGGCAATGAATGTGCTCGCATGACGTTTAACCCTCGGATGCCCGTGACGCCGACGCAGACCTCGCCGATTGTACGCGCGCAGGCCGGGGACGCTGGCGCGTTCGATGAGCTTGTCGATCTGTATTCGGCGAGACTTTACGGATTTCTGTACCGGCTGACGGGACACCGTGAGGATGCCGAGGATCTGGTTCAGGAAGTCTTTGTCCGCGTCGTAAGGACGATCGACAGTTACGTAGATGACGGGAAGTTCGAAGCGTGGCTCTTCCGCATTGCGACGAATCTGGCCCGCGACCGGATTCGACGCGTGCGCAGGGCCGTGGTGATCCCGATGTCCGGCGGGGGTCGCTCGGCGGGAGAAGGCGGCGTTGACGGCGCGGCGTTTGAGTCCGAGGCGGACGATGAACCCGCGGCGGCCGAGCGGAACCTGGATCGCGCCGAGCAGGTGGACCGCCTTCAGAAGGCGATGACGCACCTGCCCGAGGCGGAGCGTGAGGTCATTCTGTTGCGGCATTACACGGACCTGAGTTTCGCTCAGATCGCGGACATGATGGGCACGCCGCTGGGCACGGCGCTGGCGAGGTCGCACCGTGGGTTGCAGAAACTGCGGGACATGCTGAAAGACGACGCATGAGCTACGACGACGACATCTTCGAGATCGAGCGCGCGGAGCGCGAGCTTCGCCGGGCCTGGGTCGATCCGCCGGGACCGGACGTGGAGTCGGTGCGTCGCGCGGTCCGCGTCGGCGAGCTTGAACGTTGGTTCGCGGAGGTGTGCGCGGAAGCGGCTCCTCCGTTGAGCTTGTCCGCGCGGGTCAAACATCGCGTTCGCGCGGCGCTGAGCGAGGCGCGCCGACCGGTTTCCGTCCCCGCGAAGGCCCTTCCACGGCTTCTCGTCTTGCGCCGCGCGGGAGCGATCGCCGCGGCGGCCGGGTTCGTGCTCCTGATGACCGCGCCGCTGGGGCGGATGATCGCCCGCACGGAGGATCGACCGACGACGTTCGGCGCGTTCGACGCCCTGATGGCGTCCTTCAGCCTGCCGCTGGACGACCAGGACCGCGCGCTTCACGACGTCGAGCGGGAGCTGGAAGCTCTGGAGGATCGCGTGTACGCGCTGCCGCCGCGCGACGCCGATGACGCCTTGCTCCGCTCGGTGGACGAGGAACTGGACGAATTGATGCACGACCTGGAGGCGGATTTTGACACTTGACCCGGCGACGCCCGGCGGGAGAACACGACGCATGAGCAGACTCGGCGCCTTGATGTGGATCTCGATGTTCGCCGCGGGTTTCGTCCCCGGCGCCACAACCGCCGCTCCCCGCGCGGTCCGCGCCCAGGAATCCTCCCCGAAGCGCGAGAAAACGGCAGGCGACCCGGCGAAACCCGAGGATCCCGCCGCCTCTGAGGACATGAACGCCGCCGCGGACGTTCCGGCGGTGCGCGACTGGCGGCACATGTCCGCGCAGGAGCGCCGCCGCTTCGAACTTTTCGTCGAACGCAGTTTCCCCGAAGTCTGGAGCGAGCTTCACCCCCAGCGCGAGCGCGACGCCCGCGCCTACAACAAGCGGATGGAGCGCCTCGCCGTCGAGCTGATGCCGATCTTCGAGGAGCAGGCCGAGAACGCCGACCGCGCGGAAATCCTCATCCGCGAGAAACAACTCGAGATGCGCATTCAGGAAGTCGTCGCCGAATACATGCTGGCGAAGGACGAACCCGCTCGCGCCAAATCCCGCGCCCTGCTGATCGACCTCGTTGGAAAGCTCTTCGATGCCGTCGAGGAACGCCGTGTCCTCGACATCCGCCGGCTCGAGGAGCGCCTCGCCGTCCTCAAGCAGCGCGTCGCCGAGAACTCCCGCGACCGCGACACGATCATCACGCGACAGGTCGAACTGCACCTGAACCCGGCTCCCGTCCCCGACGACGCCGCCAGACCCAAGCCCGGCGCCAAACCGGACGACTCCCCCCAGGACAAGTCGCCCTGATCCCGCCGTCGGACGCAAATCCGGAAACGACAACCGGACGCCACACCGCTGTCCGGACGCCGCACCGCTGCGTAGAACAGACCGCAAGCAACCCGACCCTGATCCTCGATTCACGCCTAAAGCTTCAAGCGGCCCGCTGAATGCTGTCCGCCGCCCGATGCATGACACACGACGCACGACGAATGACGCACAATGCTCGATGCCCGATTCACGCTACGCGCTGCACGCCTCTGCGCATCTCTGCGTCCCTCTGCGGATTCCCCAGCCCTGAATCCCGAACCCCGACAGTCCGTTGAAAAAGGGGGAACGCCCCCCTCCGGGAGGCGAATTTCACCGGGGAAAACCGGGATCACGAAAGCGGATCGCGAGTTCTTCAACAGGCTGCTGAACCCGACGCCCGATCCCGCTGCCCGACACCCGGTTCCCGATTGGTGATTCACGACCCCCGATCCCCAACCCCCGAACCCTTTCCGGGCCGCCGGCGTACTGGGTATCATGGAGGGGTCGCCAACCGGGGCCGGGATCGAATCGTCGCCAACCGGAACCGAATACGATGCGACGCCGAC
>JAJVHU010000066.1 GCA_022072505.1 Phycisphaerae bacterium | reverse complement strand
TTTTGAATCAACTGCGTCAGGTCGTGCAATCCTCGCTTGTCGAGGGCGTGAATCAAATGGCCGCAACCGCCGAGCCGAAGGACGGTGCCGACATCGTGGCCGCGGTGGCGGCGATGCAGGCTCTCAAATGGCAAGAAGCCCCGGTGGAGACATCCGACGGCTCATTCAGCACGGTTTAGGGGTCGCACATGAACGCAAGCCGAGCATTCGTTTCATCGGGCGTGATTCTCGCGGCCGCATTCCTTGTGCTCTTGTCTGGCCTTGCCATTGTCGTCGAATCGAAGTTCGCACCTACGAAACTTCCTGACCACGTACGGCTGACGGAGCGGGGTCAATTCGTCGCGAAGGCCGAGCCGACGCTTGGCGACGCGATCGTCGCTGGCGGTCCGTCGAAAGAAGCCGACCCGCAGCCGTCTCCGAGCGACCTCGCTCGACTAACTCCCGATGAGCAACGCTTGATCAACGGGCTTGTGCGAGATCTCCCGGCCCAGATCGAAAGCACTTTCCAGCTTGTTCAGACGCTCGAAAAGCGGCGTGAAGAAGTGCTCGGCCTGGAGCAGAAGCTCTTGTCGATGCGAAATCAAAGGTATCAATTGGCCGCTTTCCGCATGGACGGTCAGCCGTCGAGAAAGGTGAGCGAGGCCGAAGCCGAGCAATTGGACCAGGAAATCGGCAATCTCTGGAACGCCATCAAGGACGCCAGGACCTACGCCACCGGGAGCGAGAATTACGACCTTCTCGACCTTCAACGTTGGCGAGTTCACTCCGCTAACGTGCAAACGGCGTCGGCGAACGTGCTTGGAAATCGACTGACCATTCAGAACGTCGAGGACTTGAAGCTCGCCGCCGCGTGGGTCGAGCATTTTCGATCCTTGGCCGCGAACATTGAGCCGAAGATGAACCGGCTCGTCGGCATCATTCACGAACTCGGCTATGGCGACCATCGCTTCGCGAAATCCGTCGAGCGTGAATCATCCGAGCCGGCCACGTACAAGCTTCCGCCGGCCATACAGCGGTTCGTGGACAATCAGAAGGCCGAGGAAGCGGACCGAAAGGCCCAAGAGGAATGGCTGCACTCGTATCGAGTCGAGGCGGGCGTGGATACGCCGACGCCCGGCACTCCGCAGCACTTGAAGTCGCTAATCAAAGACATCGAGGCCGCCAGGCAACGAGGTGACGCGAAGCGAGCGGCTGAAATCACGCGAGCATTCTTTCCAGACGCCGCCGGCTTCCGGCGAGGATTGTCCGATACCGTACCCCAAGCGACGATCGACGCCTTGGCCGAGGCCGCGGCTCGCTTTCGCGAACGTGCCGACGACGTGCTGGCGAAAGCGATCGCCCCAAGCTCGCCCGACAAAACGGAACTTGTCGTCGCACTCACGCCGCTTGAATTCCTCGCGAAGCAGACGCCGAACTCGAATTGGCCGTCGCTCTTGCGGCGAGAGGTGACGTACTACGACATCGCCTTTCAAGCTCCGGGCACCGACCAGGCCAGTGCCGCCCACTTGTTCTACTGGACCGGCTCGCGGTGGTACATGCTCGGTCGAATCTGGGAGTCGCTTCCGAAGTAGCGTCCCGACGCAAGTGGTGCTTCGTCTCGACTCGCATCGGAGTGGGCCTCACCCTCTCTATCCGACTGCGGCCCGGTCACGCTTTCCGGCTCCGAACGGTCGCGGCGGTTTCGCACATCATTAAGCACGCTCCGAGTTGACGTCCGCCCGCGTCGCTCGGAAGACAGCACGCCTTTCCCGCCCAGGGCGAAGCTTTTGTGTTATCGGCATGGAACGGCTTGTTCGCTCTTCTGACGCTCCGCGTCGGGCGTCTCCCGCGATGCGGCCGGTCTCCGCTCTGGCACCGGCCGGCGCCAGGCCGCTTCGCGTCCGCCTTCGGCGGAAACCTGTCACGTCCGGTTGCTTCGTCGCTTCGACCTGAGACGCCCCGCCACGTCGCTTGGCTCCTTTCGGCTCGTGGTCCGTCCCACGGCAGCGGTGAAGGGACGGAACCCCTTCGCACCAAACGAAAGGAGCCAGAATCATGAAAGCGGAACAAGCCAAGAAACTCGCCGATGACGCACTCGCGAATCTCGCCGCCGCCCTGGAGCAAGGGAAGAGCGAGGCCCTCACGGCATACCTCGCGACCATGAGTCGCTTTCACGACTACTCGTGGGGAAACGTGCTCTTAATTCTCTCGCAAAAACCGGACGCGACCCGCGTCGCCGGCTTCAACGCGTGGCGACGTTTCGGCCGCTTCGTGAAGAAAGGCGAGAAGGGCATCGTCATCATCGCCCCGATGCTGATCAAGCCCAAGGAAGACGAAGCACGGCAAGACGGCGAGGACCGCTCCATTCTTCGCTTCAAGGCCGTGTACGTATTCGATTTGTCGCAGACCGACGGCGAACCGCTACCGGAATTCGCCGCAGTGGGCGGCAATCCCAACGGGCACGCGGACCGCTTGAAGGCATTCGTCGCCGCCCAGGGCATCGCCCTCGAATACGCCGAGTCGCTCGGCGGTGCGAGGGGCCGCTCGCACGGCGGACGCGTCGAACTGCTGACGAGTCTCTCCCCGGCCGAGGAATTCTCGGTTCTCACGCACGAACTCGCCCACGAGATGCTTCACAAGGGCGAGCGTCGAAGCGAAACGTCGAAAACGGTCCGCGAGACCGAGGCCGAGGCGGTCGCCTTCGTCGTGTGCCAGGCCATCGGCCTGGACACCGGCACGCACGCCGCCGATTACATCCAACTTTACGACGGCGACAAGGCGACGCTCGCCGAGTCCCTCGACCACGTGCAGAAGACCGCAGCCGCCATCATCGCGGCCGTGATGGACGAGTAGCCGCTGGATCGCGGCTCTCCGCAAAAGCCGGTGGTTGACCACCGGCTTTTTCCGTCCAACCGACCGCTCTCCCGGCCTCGTGACTGCTTGCCGCCGCGTGGTATGCTGGAGGTTGTCCATGCCAACACGCACGGGCACGGGAGCGGTTGCGATGCTTTCGGGAAGACTCGCCAAATTCAAGGGCGAAATCGCCCACCTTGTCGAGTATCACCCGTATTGGATTTACGATGGCGGTTCAAAGACGAGAAATCCGGCCGCGGACCAGAACACTTATCTCATCATGGACTTGAAGGGCACGAATACTTCCAAGAGGGCGACCGCCGTCCGGCACTTCGTCGGCGAACTTGATTCGCTTGTCGCGAGCAACGTCGCCTTCACCGTGGTGCCTTCGCACGACCCCGCCAAGCTCACCACCGGCGTGCGACTACTCGCACAAGCTCTCGCGGAGCGGAAAAACCGCGTGGACGCCACCGCCTGCCTTGTCCGCCATACGCTGGTCGATAAAAAATCCGGGGGGGGCGACCGCTCATTAGCCGTGGATCTTCGTAGCATCCGAGTCGAGCAACCGGAGCTACTAACCGGAGGCCGCGTCGTTCTACTCGACGACGTGACCACCTCCGGGAACTCGTTCGAAGCTTGCCGGCGATTACTGTTGAAGGCGGGAGCCGCGGAAGTTCAGTGCCTCGCCGTCGGTAAAACAGTGAGGTGACGCCGTGCTTGACCGAAGAACCACGCTTTCCCTTTTGAATACGCCGCGAGTCGGCCGCCAAACGGCTACGCAGATTCTTCGCCTCGTTGCGGCCCACGGCGACACGCCTGGTAACCTCGCCGAGCTTCTCGATTTCGTGCGGGGACGCCTTCCCAGGTCAGTCGATGTTTCGCCCGACGCGATACGACGGGCCACGGACGAAGCGGACGCCCAGATCGCCGAGGCGGAACGGCTCCGCCTAAAAATCGTTTGGCACGGAAGCGAGCATTACCCGCGTCGGTTGCTTGATGTTCCAGATCCGCCGGTCGTCTTGTACGTCCGCGGATCTCTCGCCGCCTTGAACGCTTCGCTCGCCGTGGCCGTAATCGGCACGCGGGAGCCGAGTGACTGGGGAATCGCGGTCGCTCGCCGATTTGGAGTCCGATTCTCGGAAGCCGGGTGCGTGGTCGTTAGCGGGTTGGCCTACGGCTGCGACACTCACGCTCATGAGGGATGCCTTTCCGCCGGCGGCACCGCCGTCGCCGTGCTCGCCCATGGACTACACACGGTCTCGCCCACAAAGAACCGCGACCTCGCGGATCGAATCGTGTCGGCTGGCGGTTGCTTGGTGAGCGAGTACGCCCCAGGCGTGCGGGCGATGCGGAATTTCTTCGTTGAGCGGGACCGCATCCAAAGTGGTTTGTCCGACGCCGTCGTAGTGGTCGAGACCGACACGGAAGGCGGGACAATGCACACTGTGAGAGCCGCTCTCGCTCAGGACCGGCTCGTCGCGTGCCTGTTGCACGATGACGCACACAAGAACCACCCGAAGAGCCGTGGCAATCAAGCATTGCTCGAACGCGGCGATGCCGTTCCACTTGGGGACGCCGCGGATTTGAATCAGTTTGTTGACCGCATACGTAATCGCACCCAGAGAAATTACCACGTCGTGCCGAATGGCGACGAATGGCTCGTGAAGCGTGAAGGTGCGGACCGGGCCACGTCCGTGCATAGGACTCAGGCGGACGCGGTCCAGGCGGCCCGCCTACTCGTGGGCGGCGACGAAAAGGAGGTCGTGGTTCATGGTGAAGTAGCACCCCCGAAGAACCGCGTCACATCCGCCGGGCCACTCTTTGACGGGGCTGACGATGGCAGTGATTCTTGACCTCGATCAGACCCTGATCGACTCCCGTATCGCCTTGGCTTTTCGCGATGCTCGCCGTTGGCAACGGGTCTACCCTTTGATTCCGAAATTTCAGCCCTACGACGGCATTCTGACGCTTCTTCATGATCTGGTCGCTTGGAAAATTCCCCTCGCGATCGTGACCTCCAGCCCAGGGACTTACTGTCAACGCGTCGTGGAAGCCCACGGCTTCCCCATTACGCACTTTGTTTGCTACCACGACACGGTGCGAAAAAAACCTCACCCCGAACCCACCTTGAAGGCGTTGGAACGGCTCGGCGTCCCGGCCGCCGCCGCCGTCGCCATCGGCGACGACCCGAAGGACATTCTCTCGGCACGTGCCGCAAGCGTTTTCTCCGTCGCAGCGACTTGGGGCACGTCGGATCCCGCCACCTTGCGAGCATCGGGAGCCGACCTCGTCGTGGAAACATGCTCCGAGCTTCGCGTTTTTCTTCAAGAGCGTTTCGGCACGGCCGCATCCAGGTAGGCCCAAAATCCCAAAATTGATGTTGACTCTCAACTCAACATCGGTTACTCTCCCGGTGGGTATGGCGAAGAAACTCACATTCGGCGGCCGCCTACGCGAGCTTCGGCTCGCGAAAAAGCTCTCGCAACGCGAGCTAGCCGACAAGGTCGCCTCGCGGCTCAAGGAGGATGACCGCCGGGGCTTCGACTTCACCTATCTGAGCAAAATCGAGAACGACCGTCTCCCGCCCCCATCGACGCCCGCCATCCTGGCCTTGGCCGCGGAACTCGACGCCGACAGCGACGAGCTTCTCGCCCTGGCCGGCAAGGCCCCGCCCGACGTGGGCGACGAGCTTCGAAAGAAGGAGGGAGCACGGGTCTTTTTCCGCTCCGCGACGCAGCAGAACTTAACCGAGGCAGAATGGCAGAGGCTCCAGGCGTACCTTGAGCGGATGCGTAAGGAAGGCAAGTGAAGAAGCGGTTCTATCGAAACGACGACATCGAGGCACTCGCCGAGCAACGGCTCGCCGAGCTTGAGCGGATTCTCGAAAGGCCGCTCTCTCCGCCGATTCCGATTGACCTTGTCGGGGAGCAAGTTCTCGGCCTGCAAATTCTTTGGGACGACATCGAGGAACTGCCCGGCGAAATCATCTTCGGCGGCATCATGCCGAAGGAGCGGCTCGTCATTTTGAACGACCGGCGGAAAGCCGAGTTCGCCGAGAAGCCAGGCCTTGAGCGTTCGACCAAGGGCCACGAAATGGGCCATTGGGATCTGTTCGTGGACAAGGCGACGCTTGATCATCCCGCTCTTTTCGACATGGGCGACGGCCCCTTCTCTCTACGAAGTTGCCACGGCGGCGAAGCGGCCGTGCTCAAAAAGCTCCGCGAGACCAGGGAGGGACAGGACCTCTTGCGGCAAATCGAATCGCGAGCGGACGAGCCGGACGAGGCCCGAGCGGTCAATCGGTACGCGGCCGCCTTGTCGATGCCGAAACGCATCATTCGCGAGGAGGCATTGAAGATTGACCGCACGAAGTGGCCAAACCTTTACCGCCTGGCCGAACGGTTCGAGGTCACCATTTCGGCTCTCCGCGTGCGGCTTGAGCAACTCGGCCTGCTCCACATCGACAAGCACGGGAAGCTTCACGAGTCGCTCGACAAGGCGAGCGGCCAGATGAGCCTTTTTTGAGGGTCTCTTTTTTTGCGGGAGACGTTGAGTTGAGTTTCAACATCAAGTGGAGAAGGACGCGAAGGAACAGGGGCAGCCGCTCGCCGCCGGCCCCGGGCCGCACCCCCAGCTTTGAGCCGCCCACGGTGGGCGGCTCGACAGATGTTCCATCATGGAGAAAAACGCAATGTACGGCAGTTCGACAACCACCAAGACGAGGTTCAAGACGGGCGAGGAAAGCCCGTGGCACGCGATCTACCACTTCGATGGCTACCTGGACGGCACTCATTCGCCGGCCCCGACGGCCGAGGAGCGGGAGATCGAACTCGGCGTGGACGAGAATTTCCCGCCGATTCGCTCCGCGAACAAGGGCTGCTGGTGGAAGCTTCACCGGCGGCTGTGACAGGAAACCGACGACGGCGCCACGGGTTACCGCCCGTGTCGCCGTCCATTCAACGACAAGGAGTTTGAAAATGGCAAAGAAGGATTATCACGTCGTCCCCCGCGGGGACGAGTGGGCGGTCAAGCGTGAAGGTGCGGAGCGGGCGGCGGCGGTCCATCCGACGCAAGGCGAGGCGGAGCGGGCTGCCCGCGACCTCGCCAGGACGAACAAGGTCGAAGTCGTGGTTCATCGCCCCAACGGGCAGATTCGCGACTCCGACAGTTTCGGGAACGACCCGCATCCGCCGCGGGACCGGAAGCATTGAACGAGCATGGAGGAGACGAAGACGGAACCGCCCCCGCGAGACCCTCGACGGCCTCGCGGGGCGGCACTCCGCTTCAAGCCCGCATTACTTGCGAACGCGGACCGTGACGACCACGATGACACGCACGCACACCAGCATGATGAGCGTTAGAGCGATTATCTCCATGGCGAACCCTCCAACGACTACCGGCCCGCGGAGCTTCCGAGAACTTCGGTCGCTTGGGGTTACATTCCGCGTCCGTGATGACGATTCCTGCATGAATCCGAAAATTTTTTCGAGCGACGCCGGCGGGCCGCCGGCATGCGAAGGCGATGACATCCATGGATGAGAAGGCGGCGAACAAGCTCGCGGCCGCCGTCGGCGGCGAGGTTTGGCAATCGGGCGGCGGGATTCACGTCGTCACCATCCGCCGCCCCGATGGAAGCCTGGTGGTGTTCTCCGAGGACCTCGTCGCCGAATACGACGACGACGAAGCCTTCGAGAACTCGAAACCTTCGGCGTCGATTCTGCTTCGCGACGACCCAAGCGAGTATTGGGTCGTCGAAAGCGAAGGCGGCGACGTGTGGCTTCAAGACCCCGACCACGGCAGGGGGTGGGCGACGCAGGAGGACGCCGAGCAAGAGGCCCGCGGGATTCAGTCCCGCGTCGGTCGATGCTGGGCACGCCGTCAACGGCCGAGCGACACGGTTCCCGATTGACGCCTATCCGCCGTACCACGCTCGAAATTCATCGAGCGTGCAATGACTTGCCCGCTCCCGCATCACCGCGTGTATCAGACGATGGCAGTTTGCACAAAGCAGGGCCAAATCTTGAAGCCGCGTGACACTGGTCGCGGCGTTGCACAAGGGGACGAGGTGATGCACCTCGAAAATCACGTAGGCGGCCGCCCCGTCGAATTTTGAGACGAGCGAGCAGCATTCGCACCGAATCACGCCGTCGCGTTTTCGTGCCCGCTCAATTATTCGGCTCCGAAATCCGGGAGCACGCTCGCGAACGCGATGAACCCGCGTTAGCACCATTCCCTCGACCGCTTCGTAGATGTCCCCGTCATCCCCCGGTTCATTCACGGCAAGCACATCAATCCCGGCGGCTATTTGCTCCGCGATAACCCGCACTTCCTTTGGTCGCGTCGCGAACGCTCGCCACACCTCCCGGTCCGTCTGGCTTGTTCGCAATCCCTTGCGGCCGCTCTTGTCCGCGTGGAGCGACGCTAGGTTTTGCAGTTTGAGGTAGACGCCATCGGGGTTCCGGAAACGTGCGTTTTTCTCGCCATCCGCGTGCAGGGGAAGCCGACGTATCAGGTCAGACAAAGCCTTCACTTCCACGCTGCGTTTGCCGGGAATCTTTGGCCAATGACGCAGCACCAGGTCAAGGGCAAGAATCGTTTCGTCCCGTGACCAATCCGGGTTTCCTTGGCCGTGGGTGATTGGCACTATGCGATCCTCACAACTCCGGCAACGGGCCGAGCGTTTGCTCCGTTCTTTCGAGGTAGGAACGTACTTGCGAGAGAAGCTCTTCCGCCGATCGCGGATGCGTCGCGAGCCGAGCCGCCCACGGCCGCCCGGCATGAACCACGTCCCACGGCGAGCGATACTGTGTCGCTCGTCGCCCGCCAGGGTCGTGATTCCCGAACCCATCCAACGCACGATTCCAAAGTGGAGAGAACTTCTCGATGAGCAAGGATTCCCCAAGCGGAATCCAAATGTCATCGACGATCAGGTAACGGCACGCGAAGTCGGCGAGGTTCAGGTTCGTCGCTTGCTCGATTGACTCGGCGTGCTCGCGAAGCCTTCCATACATGACGCGGCCCGGATTCGTCCCAAGCCCAAACCCGCCCCTTCTCGCTCCCGCCGGCACCGCTTTTCCGACATAAATGGGCCATGTGTACCGGTTGTCTCGGTTTCGGTTGGCCAGCCGTTCGTAGCTCTCAAAGCCGCCCGTGTAATAAATCGCGTAGATCCCCGCCCCGACGAACGGCTCCGCCGGAGGGAGTGTCGTGATTGGCCTAAGAAGCATCGCGTCAGCGACGCTTTCGCCAAGGTGACGTTTGTCGAGTGGGTTGTACGGTTGATCGCTCAAGCGGCGTTCCCTCGACGATCCAGAATCGAGGCGATGCCGCTCGCGACGCGATGGGCCAGGACCACCGGCACGGCGTTTCCAAGTTGCCGCATGCTCTCGGTCCAGGACCCCGCGAAGAGAATCTCGTCCGGGAACGTCTGGAGCCTCGCACTCTCGCGAACCGTGAAGTACCGCACGGACCCGTCCGGGTAGGCCATCATGTTTTCGCCGCCGGGAACTCCGTGGTCTCCGGCTTTGAGCGTTTTCGCTGGCTCATCCAACGGACTTCCGGAGTGCCCCGGATAGACGCGGGCACCAGGGTTGTGCACGTGGTTTGGAACCCCGTGATTCACGCGACGCCGCGGATCGGGCAGGCTCGCGATCGCGTCCCGCACCGTTCGCCACGGGAGACCTTCCGCCGTCAAAACCGAATCGCGAATCCGCTTGATTCGCTCCGCGTACGCCGCCGGCATGGCCGGCCGCTCTTTCTTGGCGACCCGATGCCGCTCCCAATAGTCACCCGTCACCCACTGGTCGCGAAGCAGTCCATCGAGCGAGTGCGTCGGCAGCGGGAAGGACCACTCGCTCGCGACATCGCTTCGGAACCCCACGATGAAGACTCGCTCGCGACGCTGCGGCACGCCGTAATTCGCGGCGTTCAGCGTTTGAAACACGACGCGGTAGTGAAGGCCGGAAGGTTTGCCCTTCGTGTGGTATCGCTCCAGCCGAGCCAGGTGCGATCGCCAATTCTCGCCGTCGCGAGGCGTGAGTTCCGGGTACGTCAGTTGCAACACGACGTGCTCGAAAAACTCGGCGAACGCTGGACGCAAGAGGCCCTTCACGTTCTCGACGAGGATGGCCCGCGGCTTTGTTTCGCGAACGACGCGGACGACTTCCGGGAAAAGGTTTCGACGATCGGCGTGGCCCTTGTGCTTGCCGCCAATCGAGAAGGGCTGACACGGCGGGCCGCCAGCGACGAGGTCGATGCCCTCGAAGGGCTTGAAATCCACCGTCCGCACGTCCGCTTGAACGAGCGGCCAGGACGCTATCGGCTTCACGCGAAGCTCGGTGTTTTTTCGAATCGTGTCGCACGCGTTGCGATCGAGTTCGATGACCGTCTCGTGCTCGAATCCCGCGGCCGAGACGCCAAGGGCCAAGCCGCCCGCTCCCGCGAAAAGTTCAATCGACTTTTTTTTCATACGCATCCTTCCATGAACGCACGAACCCGACGGGCGAGAGCGTCCCGCTCCCGCACCTCGCATTCCCAGACCACGAGCACCGACCACCCGCCCTTCCTCAGAAGGCGTTCGTTTCGGCGATCGCGATCGTGATTCGCCTTCAACTTCGGCTCCCAAAAGTCGAGACGCGACTTCGGAAGCCGGCAGTTCGGACAATCGGCGTGCCGATGCCAAAAACAGCCGTGGACGAAGATTACTTTTCGTCTAGCAGGAAAAACGAGATCCGGGCAACCGGGAAGCTCCCGCCGATGCAGCCGGTAGCGGTAGCCGGCTCCATGCACCAGGCGACGAACGACAAGCTCCGGCTTCGTGTCCTTCGACCGAACCCGGCTCATTCGCTCGCTGCGTTGCTCCGGTGAG
The DNA here is from genome assembly GCA_022072505.1 of Phycisphaerae bacterium. Lineage (GTDB taxonomy): Bacteria > Planctomycetota > Phycisphaerae > UBA1845 > UBA1845 > JABWBH01. Next base: position 16,612 of record JAJVHU010000066.1, on the reverse strand, counting down.
AGCGTGTCCACTCGCTTTCCTCCACTCGCCACGCCGCACGCGTCACCACTTCGCCGCGTATTCCTCCAGCACGTGCATGTCCGTCAAGTTCAGATAGATCGCCGTGGTCTCAAGCCGGTCGTGCCCCAGGATTCGGGACAACGCCGCGAGCGACCCGCCCTTCTGCAAGAAGAGGGTCGCGAACGTGTGACGCAGCACGTGGGGCGTCACCTCGCGACTGATCTTTGCTCGGTTCGCGACATCCTTCACGAGTTTTTGAACGCGTCGCTCGCCAACGGGAAACTCTTGATGCAACGCGAAATGTGGCTCGATGAGGGCACGCACCCGATTCGAGAACGGGACGACGCGAGCCTTCGATTGCTTTCCGAATGGACCGCCCTTCCCTTTCACCCGGAAGGCTCGTTGCTGCCACAGGATGTTCGCGGGCTTGAGGCCGCAGAGTTCCGAGACGCGAAGCCCCGTGTCGCCGAGCGTCCAGACGCACATTTTTTCGAGCGGCGACTCGCACGCGTTGCAAAGTTGGTCGTATTCCTCGCCGAGCAGCGGCTCGCGTACGTACTGGTAGGCCATGCTGGCGGTGCCTCCGTGCTTCCGAAATGTTCGCACTTGACCGGGGATCGCGAACTCGTTTCGCAATCCGTGGGATCAGGCTATCTAACGCCGCAGATGCGGTCAATCCCCAAAACACCGGGCCGCCACGGCGGCGGCCGACCCCCTGACGGCCGATAGGCCGGAACCAGAAAGTTCGCACTTGTAAGCGGAAGGCGAACTCACGCCGCGGCCCTGGCCGGCTCCCTTTGACCCGGGAACGCCCGCACCACCCGCCGGCGAAGGCGAAGGATCGCGAGCGGCGCCGGCTCGAAGCCGGCTTGCTCGCGTGCCCGGTTGGCGGCCCGCCAGATGTTGAGCAACTGCCGGCGGACCGGAGCGTATCGCTCAAAGGGCACGGCTGCGAAGGCGGCCGCGAGATTTTCAATCGTGCGATGCGGGGCCAGGTCGAGAAAGTACGCCTTGAGCTTTCGATACTCGTCGGGGTGAATCCGCACCGAGGGATGGAGCCGACCGTCACGCCCCCGCTTGAGCGAGATGCTGTAGCCGGCGAACCGAATCGGGTCGCGGCGGGCATCCTTGAAGTGCGGTTCGTCCCGAAAGAAGCGGTGCTCGCCGTGCGTCGCGAGTAGCACGAAGAAGCGGCCGAATCTCAGATAGTGCATATTGGCAAAGCCCGCCTTTTTTCGGCGTGCTCTTGCCCAACGCGAAATGCCGATGCCGTAGCGAGCGATGAGCTTCGCGTCGATTGTCGCCGGGTCCTTCGTCGCCGGGATCTCCCCGGCCACATAAAAGCAGAAGCCGTGCCCCAGGTACGACACGGCCAATTGTTGCACGAACCCGGCTTCCGTTTCCGCTTCGCATCGGTACATCGCCACCCCCCTGCCTTCGCTCGTCCAGAGCGAGGAATGGAGAATGTTCACCGGGCACATTCTCCCAAAGCCCACGAAACGAATCCCTTCGTCCAATCCTTCGACGGCATCGGCAGCCCGCATCGCTCATCGCGGCGGGGCGTCTCCGCCTTGAAACCTCGCTCGAAACCTCTCTAGGTCGCGTTGTCACCGTCCTTTCTTTGTTCCTCGCTCGGCCCACGGCGGCGGAGACCGACTGTCTTTCACAGTTGGCCCCGCCGCAATACATGAGCGTTGCGGGAAAAACCACGACGCCAGACGCTCGGTACACCCCGAGTGTCTGTCGTCTTTCACCGCCGTTCGAAGACGCCCCACCTCCCGATGGAGCCTCTTCAAACCGCAGCACCCTTCCTTCCAGGAAACCCGAGCCTCGGCGATTCCTCGCCGAGACCGAACGTCATCGTTGATGATTAAGAACCCGTCGCCGCTTTCGTCGTCGCTTGAATGCCCGGCACCACCCGTAAGCAACGCGAACGGAGCACTACTGCCTTGCAGTGCTCTCGCAGGACTCCCGTCCTCTTCTACTTGCGGCACTCTCCCAGGCTACGGCTTTTGAAGCACCCGTCCGACTTGACGGGCACCGGCTACCACGCCGGCCGCCGCAGCCCTTCCCCGGTTATCGTCAATCGTCGCATGGTCAGTCACGTCGCTAGAAGCACTAGGGCTTCGGCAAGGCACTCTATGCACGCGGCTCCCGCCACGTCATAGTTTCAACTCGCTTCGTTGAGCGAGCTATTTCGGGGGGCAAAAGACAGAAACTCCGCCCCTACCCATGAGTGCCTTGTGTTCGCGGTTCGGCACCGTCTCTGACCACGCTTACCGGCAAGGGCTTGAGGCCCCTTTCGTCGTTGAGCTATTCGCAGCCTCGCGTTTGACGAGGACTCCGAGCGTTGTCATTCGCCCGGTTCCAGATGTCGCCACCTGAAAACTCCCGACGCCGGCAGGCGTTGAACGAACCTAACGGGACTTTCACCCGAATTGCCCGAAGGCTTTGGCCCGTTCCCCGCTGAGGGATTTGCACCACTTTCGATTCACGCGGCTTCGATGCTGGGGGGAAATCGCATCGAAGTATGTCCCGGTCGCCCCTCTTCCGACGAGGGGCAGGACCACTATGGGATAGAACAGCAGGATTACTCCGAAACGGGATTACTCTGCTGAGCCTCCCTCGAACCGGACGAGCCACTCTAATGGCATCCGGCTCTACGGGTCGCCTTCGCGACGGGCGGTTAGCTCCGTCCCCTTAGCCCGATTGGTGGTCGGGTTTGCCGGGTGAAGGCGACCATCAACAATGACGCCAGGCACGCGTTGAGCGTGTCCGACAACAACGAGACTTTCGCCTCGCATGATCCAGGATGCCATAAGGGCAAACCGTAATCACGCTTTTCCACGTCGCGAGGTAGACGGCCCGAGATATCGAGGAAATCGCCGTCGGAGGCGTGAGCCTTCCGCGTTGCTGCCACGCGACTTGACCCAGCCACCGCGGCCCCATTTTTGCCGCATCGCTGCTTCCAACTCTTCGAGTTTGTTCGTATCGGCTCGCGGCGTACGCCGCGTAACGAGTGCCCGCGTTTCCTTGAGCACGAGATTACAGAGCAATTGGAGGCGTACCTCATCGACGGGGTTCAACCAATCAAGGGAGTGAAGGCTCTCTTCGATGAATTGCGACAAATCCCCGAAAACTCTGATATCGCAGGCCTGAAAAAAGCGACGAATGTCGGTTTCCGGCCAGGCGACGAGAACGGCCGTAAGCCGTTCAACGACACCGAGGAGTGTTTGTTTCGTCCTGGACACGTGACCTCAATAGCACGTGTCCGCATTGAGTTTCCAGCGAGGGGAAAGAAGGAACGAAGGGGGTCGCGGGGGAACGTGGGGACGCTGGTTCCCCCGCTCTTCGCTTCGTCCACGCAGGTCCCCTACCCGCGTGTACTCGCTCGGAAGGATGGTGCTTCTCCCGGCCGACCGCTCCGTCGGCCGGACCTGAGTCGGGGACCATCGTTCCAAGGTCCCCGAACCCCCCTTCCTTCCTCCCCTCCCCGTGAAAAACAACGACCACGCTACGCGACGAATTCTTCATCCTCACGCTCCGCGTGCGTCGCAGCCAGGCGGTGGAATCTTGCGTTCTCGATTTCGGCGATAGCGTTGTCCCACCGATCCCGCGTCCACTCCGGCCGCTCGCGGCGGAGCAAGTAGAACGGTTCGGGGATTCGATGCTGCGAGGCGACGCGTTGCACGGCAGCGACAAGCTTCGCGTCATCGGAAAGCACGACCTGGACGAGCCGAGGTTTGACGGGCTTTGGCTCCCGGGGCCGCGGATTTCCGTAAAGATGCCGCTTGAGCCGTTCGTTCGCGGCGTCCTCGTCGTCGTTCGTGCAGTAGTGCCAAAGCCTGTTCTTCACGACGTGCATGAAAAGCCCGCACGGGTTACGCGTGCCCTTGACGAGCGAGTGCTCCGCGGCCGCGAAGAAATTGAGTTGCTGCCCGTATCCGGCACCGACGAGACCAGCCGCGAGGGCTTGCTCGAATATCGCGAGCAGCCGCGGCGTGCTTCGAAGATCCTCGACCACTAAGTGCTTGAGCGTGGGCGGTTTTTCATTCCTGAATTTTTCAGCAGAAAAACCAGACCGGTCCGGTCCGACCGGGTTCCTGGTTTTTTCATCTTGGAAAGAGTTCTTCGTTTCTGTCTTAGGGGGTGTCGAAACGCCCGAATTTTCTGCGGTTCGGGGTGTCGATTCGACTTCGCTCCCCTGCTCTTCGAGTGGCCGCCGCCAATCGAGATTGACGAGCGTCTTGCCGCCGTGCCGCTGTCGAACCCACTGCGGGGTTTCAAGGCGGACGAGCCAGTCAAGCGAGCGAAGATGCTTGAAGGCATGCTTGACCGTCGCTTCGCCAAGAACGAATGTTTCTGAAATCCAGGCCGCCGAGACGAGGCCACCCGAAACGCACATCCAGGAGCCGTTGAGTTTTCGCCGGCGAAGACAGCGAAGCACGACGCCGAGCATCGTGAAAGCGACCGCCTTGCTCACGCCGCCGGCGAGAAGTCGCACCATCGACCGCGGAACGGGAAGCGGTTGCCCACGCCTCGCGGCGAGGCCCACGCGTTCGAGGAGTTCCCAGTAACCCGAGAGATCGTCACGGCGGAGTTCGTCGGGGGACTCAATGAGTCGAAGGCTTTCCCGCGAGCACAAGAGTAACCCTAGACGATGGAGCCGCTTGAATGCCCGGCGGGCGGCTTTCTCCCCCCCACCGCTTCCGACTAGGCCGGCCCACTCGGCGTAATTGCCGAAGTCGCTCGGGACGGCCGGGCCGCCCCTTCGTTCCCTGGCCGCGGTCTCGCGGCGTTCGCGTACCTCGACAGCCGCCCACCAGAGCCGAAACTCGAATGGCGAGACAAGCCCCGCCATTCGTGCCCAGGCGATCAAGAGCACTTGATGGACCGACAGCCGGGCAAACCCCCCCACCGGCTTTTCCCGTACGTCGAACCAGTCGTGAACCGTCCCCGTCCGCCTTCCTCGCGGCTCCGCCGACTTGTGAGCTAACATCCTGTAGCCTCGCAGTTTATGTGCGGACGCACTGCGGGTGTCCGCCTTCCCCGCGAGGAAAGCCCAAGGGCAAAAACATCCCTTTCGGCTTCACGCTTTTGCCATTGACGACGACTTGAAAGCTCGGTAGGCTCTTAGGTGCTTAGGCTAAGAATCCCACGGGGCGTCGTCCAATGGCGTTTCGTGGCCGCAAAAGGAGCGACCCAAACGGGCCGCTTTTTTTGTTTCCGCAGTCAGGTTTCCTCGATAGTCACCTCGCTCGAAAAACCACAAAATATTGTGGGTACTACTCAGTTGACACACAGCATACGGGCTGTTCAATGAGCCGCAAGAGGGAAGTTTCGCAATGACTTATGCTTTGTACCGGTACACCGGTAGTGCTGTATCCCGGTACACCGGAACACTAATGCGGCCCCACGGACCCATTATCCAAGTGTGGATCATAGCTATGTACCGGCTTACCGGTACGCCGGTAAACCGGCATACCGGTATGTCCACGCACGCTGTGAAAAAACTTCCCGCCATCGCATACTTGGCGGCCATCCAGTTCACCCGTTGGCCTTATTGGCTGGTGTTTGCGTTGCCGGTATGCCGGTATGCCGGTACAAAGAACCAAGCATCGCCCGGATTCCGATAAGAAAGGGCCTTGCCGGTACACCGGCACGCCGGTATACCGGTACTCAAGGCCCCGTTTGGGAGCGAGAAATTTTTTTTTCACGGAGGAAGTCGGATGACCGAGCCGCGTGCAAGCGTAATCGTGCTGGCAAACCAGAAGGGGGGGTGTGGAAAGAGCACGACGGCTGTCAATCTCGCCGGTGGTTTCGCTCGCGAGGGACTCTCCACGTGCCTTGTTGACCTCGACTCACAATGCAACGCGACGGGAACTTTCAGCGTTGACCCGGACGAGCTACGCGACCAAGGAAAGTTCACCGTCGCGGACGCGTTTCTCGCGAACAAGCCAGGAACCCAAATCGAGCTTGCCTTCGGCGACCGTTTCGAGGGAAAGCTCACGTTGCTCCCAGGGCATAGGGCACTTGACCAGGTGCAAGCCCAACTCGACGCCGACTTGAAGCGTCGCGTCATCGCCGACGGCATATCGCCGATGGAGGAGGACGACCTTCGAAGCGAGAACCGCCTTCGCTTGAAGAAATCGCTCGCTCCGCTTGTCGCCGCCCGCGATTTCATCGTCATCGACACGCCGCCCAGGCTTGGCTTTGAACTCACGGCGGCCTTACTCGCCGCGGACTGGTACATCATCCCCGTTTTTCCGTCGAAGTACGACGTGGACGGCTTGTCGCGATTGACCGCCACCGTGCAGAAGGTGCGGCAGCGTGGAAACGCCAAGCTTCGCTTGCTCGCGGTGATTCTCGGTAACTACAAGGCGAACACCGTGCTTCACCAGGACGTGCGTGCGAAACTCAAGGGGACGTTTCCCGACGCAATGTGCGAGACCGTCATCAACGATAGCGTGCGGCACGGAGAAGCCACGTTCCGCCGGCAAACAATTTACGAGGCCGCTCCGGGACAACAAGCCGCGAATCAGTTCGCACAACTCACGCGAGAAATCCTAGACCGCCTGCAAGTCGAGAAGGGGGGCGTGAAGCCGCTCGCCATCGAAAAGCCCGAGTCGGCGGAGCCGGTCGCCGTGACGGAGGCCGCAAATGGCTAGGCAGCGACCAGGGTTGCCCGACGATTTCACGCTAGATGTCGCCCCCGAGGCACCGGTTCAGCTTGACGACTATCTCGACCGCGAGCTTCCGGCGACCAAGCCCACGCAATCAGCGACGGCGACGCCGCCACCCGCCCAGGCCGCGAAAAAGAGCGAGCCACGCGAGGAGCGAAAGCGAGACGAGAAGGTTTTGAAGCTTCCACGGGAGAAGCCACGCACGGCCGCGGCGTCACAGACGCGGCCCGGTCGCGTGCGAGAATCGCGGCGGCCGCCGAGAAAAGAGCTAAGCCTTGACGCCGAGACGCAGCGGAAAGCCGACGACGTGGTGGACGACATCCGCGAGCAAGGACCGCAGCCAGACGCCACCGCGTCGGAGTTCATCCGCGGACTTGTTCAACTCGCTCACGACGTGCGGCATAAGGCTGACTATTCGGCGTTGAACCGTCGTGGGCAGTGGGGGAGTGCCACCGCACGGGCCTTCGTCGCCGACTTGAAGGAGGCTTTTCTCAGGGCCATCGGCGAGTATTTCATCGACCGCTATCCGCTTGAGGCACGAAAGCGGATGGAGGAGGCCCAGGTCGAAGGCAGGGGCCAGGAGTCGCGGTAGGGGGGTGTTGCTTCTCACCACCCCTTTGGGCCGAAGGGGCCTCGTCCGTCCTCCACCCCGAAACCATTTCCGAGGTGGGAGCCGAACCCGTTGTGTCCCGGAAACGACGAATCACGCTCGTGTGTGTCGTTCTCGTGCGAGAATTGCCCGTAATCGAGGCCGCCCGGCGGCCCGCCCTGCATTGGGCCGTGAATCGCGTCGTAGAGTCTCCCTATGACGTTCCGCAACGGGTCGAACTGATTATCAATGGGCATGGTTCCGACTTTTCTCCATGAGGGTTTCGACGGTCGCTTCCAATTGGTCGAGAATCGCCGCAACCGTCACGTTTGAGACCTTGATTCCCCGGCACGCCCGCAGGTACCGGGCGACCCAGACATCGACGAACGCTCCGTCCCGCTCACTGAATGTCGCGTTTACGAAGGCCCGAAGCTCATCAGGCTCGGACACGATCGCCGCGATGGCCAAGGCCGCGGCCCGCTTCTTGTGCTTCCGCGACCATCCTTCGCTTCCCGCCATTTTCCGCAGGTAGCGAATCACGAGGCGGCAGCCCAACTCGACCAGCCGTGCCCGTTGCTCATCGTGCTCCGCCAACCGAAACGGAGCGAACTCGATTCCTTCCTTCGTCCGCATCACCAACATGGGAGACCTCCATCGACAGTGACCCGCTGCCAAGACCCGAACGGCCGCCGCCTTGCCAAAGGGCGTGTGCCGCAACAGAGCTAGAGCGGTCCTGTCACATAAAGGCCTCCTCTTAAAGTGCTCGCGGGACGTGGATGCGAGCACCCTCACTATAAGGCGGACGGTTAAAAAATCACGTCACTTGACCCTTCGCCGTTTTTTTAATGACTGCCCAACGGGTAGAAGGGGTCGCAGCGGACGCGGTTTCAGATGGAACCGCCTGATGGCCCCGACAAGACGCCTCGCAGGAGACGTGCCATGGGACAGGTTCTTGGAAGTGGTTTTGGCGGTCAGGGGATGACCGTCGGTCAGATCATCGCCAACAGTGCACCGCCGGAGATTCGCCGGCAGGGTGCGAACGGCTGGGAGTACATCCAACTCACCGGTGAACAGGGGAACGGCACCCACATTACGGTCCGCCCGAGTGGGATCGCCGACCACGTGACCACCCGCGTCAACGGGCTTCCCGTTCAGCGTACCGACCTTCGGTGAGCAAGCCGTCAACGCATTCCGCACCCCGCCAGTGAACTTGTGCCGGGCCTGGTCGCCCTGACCAGGCCCGGCGGTTTCTCCGAAAGCCCGCCAAACGCACGCATTTCGCGTCAGGGCCTTTCAAACGACGCCGGACCACCGTCGGGACCGTCTTTTCTGAAACGCGGCCTTGGTTCGCCCTGGCGGCCGAAGCGGTCCGGTAGGGGGGCACCTTCGCGAGTAGACAGCCCGAGACATCGAGGAAGTCGCTGTCGGAGGCGTGAGCCTTCCGCGTCACCTGCTTGCGAAGTGCCGTGTGGTCGCGACGCCCAGGGCCTTGTCGGCCCCGCGTTGGCGGACCGAGTTTCGCTGTCATGCTCGCCCAGACCCTTGCCCGGCTCCGGTCGCCGGCCGCAAGGCTCGGCGCCGTCGCTTCGCTCCGTCACTCGCCTTGCCCATCTGACCGGCTTCTCTTCGCTTTGCCGGCTTCGGGCCTTGGCCGCGTTTCTCCCCGGGGCCTCGCGTTGCCCGTCACGAGTCAGCGAACGGGCCAACGAAGGCCCTCTTTGAAAGGAGAAACTGACCATGACGACGAAACAGAAACCCGCCCACACCGTTCGACTTGGAGCCATCAAGGCCGCCATTTGGGCCAACGCCACCGAGAAGAACGGCACTCGGTACAACGTCACCGTTTGCCGGCTTTACAAGGACGGCTCCGACTGGAAGCAATCCGACAGCTTTGGCCGGGACGACCTTCCGGTTCTCGCGAAGGTGCTAGACCAGGCCCACACTTGGATCTTCGCCCAGGCGGCGAACAAGGACGCGGCCGCGTGAGACCGCGAACTGGCCCGCCGGCGTTTTGGCCGGCGGGCTTTTTCATGCTCGTTGGCTTGACGGAGAAGACCGACGCTCGGACCGCTTCGGGCGGTCCGCGTGTATGCGAGAGACGACCGAGGAAGAGAGACCGCTCGGAACTCGGGACCGACCCGGCAGGTAGGGGGGCTGCATCCTGCCCGCCTTCATCATCCGCCGTGCATCGCGGCCAAGGGCCTTGCGGCCTTCGCGGGGCGAGCCGCGACGACGACGGCCGATTACGGCAGGCAGGGGGGCGGATGCGTTGCGAGAGCAACCACGTGGGTAGAATGGCGGCCATGGAACGCGAGCAAATCCAACGGGACCGGCAGCGGGAGGGCCAGGAAAAAACGCACGAGCAGCCGAAGGACCTTTCCGGCGAGCAGCGAACGTTCGTGGCGAGCAACATCGAGCGTTGCGAAAGCCGAGCGAGGCAACGCGAGGGGCCTTCCGCTCCGCCGGCGGGATCTCCGCCAGGCGACAAGCCCAAGGATTTAGACGAGCGATTTGAGAAGGATTTTCAGGCCGTTCGCGAAATCAAGGGCCTTAATCCTGAGGTTTGGAGCAAGGCCAGCGAGCGGGAGCGAATGGAGACGCTTCGGGAAGTCGAAAAGACCCTTGCCCAATCACAGGAACGAAAAGACCACCGCCTGTATGCCGTGCCAGAGTTGGCCGAGAAGGAGGAATTCAACGGCCGCATGCTCGTACAGCCAAACGACACGTGGAAACATGGCAGGTTGCACGATTCAGAGCATTGGACGGCAACGGACCGTACACACGTTCGCGACCTCACGCGGAACAGCATCGTGATTGATGAGGGGCGGGTGCAGGAAAACGACCCCCGAAGAGCGTTTCTTACGCTGGCCGAGGAGTGCCGGCACGCATATCAATCGGCCGTGCTCAACCCCGTCAACAAGAACAAGTATTCGGAAGTCGATGCGGAGACTCGCGAAAAGTGGCAATATGGAAAAGACGTGTACGTCGAGCACTTCAGCAACCCCGAGTTGCACAAGAAGAACCCGCTTGAGAAGGACGCCACGGCTTACGCGGAGCAAATGACGCAAAGGATGTATGGGAAAGATCGTTCCGCTTCATGACCCGAAAGAATGCGACCCCTTCAACGACCCGCCCGATCGCGTCGCGGTCTATCTAACGCGTGCGTACGGGTACAAGCCGGACCAGGCCATCGCGGCCGCCGAGAAAATCCAGCGGTTCCCCGACGATTTTCGTGAGCCATTTTTGTGCTACTGGCATGGCCGAGCGAGCGACACGCCGCTTCGCGTGAAGGGCGGCCACGCGTTCCGAATCAGCAAGCTCCTAGAACAGTGCCCCAATTTCATCGAAGCGTTCTTCGTCGCCTACGCCGCGAGCGATATTCAGTTCCCCTTGGATTACCCGTCCGAGTCTTGGTAGTAATGGCCGCGATCACGCTAAGCCGTCCAGCCCATCCCCTTGTTTCCGAGTTCGCACCGTGCAGGCATCGACGAGAGTCGCGTCCGGCGTTTCCAAGCGAAACGCGTCGGGAATGACGAGGACCGTTTTCACGGCATGATCGTTCAGGGCATCGTAGAGCCGGAAGAGATTCACGCCGGCGAGTTCGATCACGCAGTCGGGAAAGACGAGCGTGACGCCCACGCTTGGATTGAAATTGATGTACTGGAGCGAGGAGTACGGGAGCGACCGGCTGTCGCCGCTCGCCTCGCGAACTTCGAGCCGCAGAAGATGCCCGTCGCCGCGAACGAGCGAAGGCTCGTGCGGCTCCGGTTCATCGACCGGCTTCACGTACTTTCGAAGCAGATCATCGCTCACGTTCTCGCTCCTGGCGACCCATAGGCCGTTCGGGCTGGACCGTCGAGGCCCGCGGCCGCTCCGCAGCCGGGGTGCTCGCCTCTTTTGCCATCGTGGACCGCAGGGCGTTCTTATCATCGGTGAACACCGTCACCGATTCCACGCCCCGGCCTCTTGGCCCTCGAAACTCCGATTTTGAATCGCCGGCGTGGGCGATCAAGAGCCGCTCCACGGAGCGACCACGCATTGTTTGCGAGGCAACGCAGTAGCCGTGTTCGAGGTGCCCAAAGTTTTTCGGGAGTACCCAGCCGTTTTCAAGCTTGATGTCGCCCGCGAGGGTGAAGCCGACCACGCGGTGAAGAGCATCCTTTTGCACGCGGTAGTGTCGGTCTGGCACCTTGACGCCGAACATCTTGAAGTTGGCCCGCCGGATGGCCTGCCCGCGTTTCGAGAGAAGTTTTTCGGGTCCGAAGCGTTCGTTTTTCGTCCGTCCCGAACGAGTAACGCGAATCGAATCGCCCTTGGCGAGTTCGATCGAGGAGCGGTTGAACACTTCGAATCTGTCGGATTTGCTGAGCGGCAAGGCCTCGACCCAAGGAAGTTTCGACGGCAAGAGCGACGTTGAATTCGCTAGGTGACGAGCAAGCACGTTTCCGAACGCATCGTGGCCCATCACTTCGTAGCGGTGCCCCGCCTTGAAGCCCTTCGCTGATTTGTAAAAAACGACGACCTGGCCGCGTTCATAAACCGCGGCGTCGCTTCGTTGCCCGTCGGACAGGCCCAGGGACGTTAGCCGCTCGAATCCACGCGAGCGACCGAGAAGCTTTAAGCCCCGAAGTTTCTCGCGGATGGCTTCCGTGATTCGATCGCCATCCTTGGAGGCGACGACTTGTGCGGTCTTCTTTTGTTTTGTCGCTCGTGCGTACTCTGCCGCGACCGCGGCCGGAAGCTCCGCGGGCTTGACCTCGCGGATGGCTCCCAGCCGATCTAGTTTTCCGAAACCGGCCGCCGTCTTGCCACCGCCCAACGCTTCGGCCGCCGAGCGGTGCTCCGCGTGATCGCGTCGCACCCGTTGGATTTCGGCCGAGCGAAGACCCGCTTGTGTTTCAAGGAGGCGAAGCATGTCGCTTCGCTCACCGGTTGCTTGACGCCGGCGACCACCGGAAAGAACTATCCGGGCGTCGAGTGCCTTGGCCGCGTCGAAAAGACTCGACAGCGAGCGTGCCCCGGCCGCGTGAGCGTCATCGAGCCAGAGCACACCCCTTCGAGCACGCTCTTGGAGGCTTGGGGTCGAAAGAAAACTCGCGAGTTCATGCTCCGTCCGTGTCGCGGCCGCCGGCATGAGTTTGACGACCGTTTGCCCCGTGGCCTCGATCGCCTCGATCACCGCCTTGGGGACCAGGGACTTTCCGGCTCCGCGAAGGAGTGTCACGCGATCGCGTGAACCAAGAACGCCAAGGACCGCCGTGCGTTGTTCGTCGGATAATCCGGCTTCTTTCACTCCGCCGGCATCGCGACAGAAGGCGGGACACGTTCCCCGCCCCTCGCGAGCGAAGGCGAGCATCCGCTTTTCTTGCTCCAGGACGGCAGCCGTCGTGAATAGACGCTCTCCGTTCACGTCCTTGCGAATCAAATCGGACCGCGAAAGTTCGTCTTGCAAGGCGGGAAGGTTCACGCGTCCAACGCCGTGCCGCAGGGCGTGCTCCAGGAGTGTCCGTTCGCTCACGACCGATGAGCGGTCAAGGCATGCTTCGAGGGCGTGGAGAAACACGCCGCGTGCGACATCGCCGCTGGAAGCCAAGACGCGGCCGTTTTTCGCCGCGTGGACGTGGGCGGTTTCGTCGGCCGTGAGTCGCTCTCGCCAGTCGCGTTGGATCTCCGCCCAGGGGAAGGTTTCGGCCTTGCTCTTTCGCGTGCGTGCCCCGAGTTCGGCTTTTTCCTTCGGATCGACGATTCCACGTTTGGCGGCTATGTGATTTATTTCCGCGGTCCGACGCGAGAATTTTTCGATCGCCGAATCGGGAACGTCCACGACTTCCCAGAAGCGGCCCCGACGCTCGACGCGGTAGCCATGCTCCGAGAGCCGGCCGGCAAGCCGTGCGTGGAAGGCCGCCTCGTGAAAGCTCGCGTTGCTTTTAATGTCGCCAAACTCGCCAGCCTTCCACTTGCGTTCAATGGGATCGAAGGTCGCGTTGAACGTGAAGCAGTGGGCGTGAAGATGGGGGTCCGGGATGCCACCGATCGGGCGTGCCGTCGTGTGGATGAACTCCGCCCAGATAAGGTTCCCCGTCACCCTGTCGCCCTGGCCGCCGCCAGCCCGTACGCGGGCCTTGGCATCCGCTTCGAGGTGCTCCATCGTCTCGCGGACCGCCGCCCGAAAGCTTTCGAGAATCGCCCGGTCGCCGGTCAGGGCGTAGATGATGGAGACGCTCTTCGGGCAGTGGAAGTTGATGTCGTAACCCACCCGGCGGTTCGCCTTCGTCCGGGGTGTTAGCGACGCCTTGCCGTCGGGGGTCCGGTTCTCGCAGAGGCGATGGAACCCCTCCCGGTCCACCGTCCCCTTGAGGCCAAGAAGCTCGGCACCCTTGCCGCCCCAGCGGCTTGGTTCCTCACGCTCGGCGTCTTTTTTGACCCGTGGCGTGTAGTAGTCCTCGCGGGCCAAGCCATCGTCGAAGTACCGCTTCGCGGCCGCCGCGTGGTTGTTTTGGACCATCCGGAGCATGGCCGCATTATCGCCGTTCAAACGGCTTCAGACATCTCTCCTAAGCCGGCCCTTGGCCGCTTAGGCGGGGGACGTTTCGGGCGGATTTGGCCGCCGGTAGAATGGCGGCCCTCGCGACGGTTTTTCACCGTCGGGATGACCGTTTTCGATGGAGGACTATGCCGGCCGATCCCGAAGCCATTCTCGACCACCCTCTCCTTCCCTTCTCGAAAAACCCGGCTGACGCCTGGACCATCAGGAACGCGTGCGAGGGCACGCAGATCTTTGGCGGCACGGGGTCGGGCAAGACCAGCGGAAGCGGCCGGGCTATCGCCCTTTCGTTTTTGAAAAACGGCTTCGGAGGATTGGTCCTCACGGCCAAGAACGAGGAGTGGCCGCTCTGGGAGCGGTACTGCCAACAAGCCGGCAGGCCCCTAAGCGACCTGATCGTCCTCGACCCCAAGAGTGGGTTTCAGTTCAATTTCCTCGATTACGAATTCAACCGGCCGGACGACGAGACGGACGAGGGAAAGCACCTCACGCACAACATCGTGTCGCTCTTTCTCGCGACGCTTTCCACGGGAGAGGCGGCCGTTTCGAACGCAGACCCCTTTTGGAACGACGCCTTGCGGGAGCTTTTGACGCACGCCATCGACCTGGCCGCCATCGGCTCGGGAGACGTGCACCTTCCCGACCTCGCGGCCATCATCCGTTCGGCCCCGCAGAGCCGGGCCGAGATTCAATCGCCCACGTGGCAGAAGAAATCCCGCTGCTTCGAACTCTTGAGGGCCGCCGCCGCGAGGGCGCCGGCCCTCAAAAAGGAGAATCCAGGCCGATTCAACGACCTTGAGGAGACGGTCGCGTATTGGCTGAGTGACTTCCCCAATCTGTCGGAGAAGACACGCAGCATCATCGTTAGCTCGTTCACTGGCAAGGCCGCCGGGTTGTTACGCAGCCCTCTTCGCCGCATGTTCTGCGAAAAGGTGACGCCGGCGACGGACAGGGTGAGGCCAACGGAGACGCACCGGGGAAAAATCATCGTCGTGAATCTCCCGGTGAAGGAGTACGGCGAGGTGGGTCGTTTCGCCCAGATGATCTACAAGACCGTTTGGCAGCGAGCGACGGAACGCCGGCGGCTCGCCGGCGACTGGCGACCCGTTTTTCTTTGGGCCGATGAGTCGCAGTATTTCGTGACCGCCGAGGACATGCTCTTCCAGCAGACGGCCCGCTCGAAAATGGCGGCCACGGTCTACCTCACGCAGAATCTTCCGAATTATCACGCGGCCCTTGGCACGCGACACGGCAACGCCGCGACCGACAGTTTGCTCGGCAATCTGCAAACGAAGATTTTTCACGCGAACGGCGACCCCGCGACGAACGAATGGGCCGAGCGTGTCTTTGCCCGCAAACTTCAGGTGCGACCGAGCTTTTCCACGGGCATCGGTGGTCACTCGCAGCCGGCGAGCAACGCGAGCACGAACGTTCACCAGGCTTATGAACCCACGGTGCCGGCGATCGCCTTCACCAAGCTTCAAAAGGGCGGCGTGCCCCCGTACGTCGTGCAGGGTATCGTTTTCTCTGGTGGACGGGTTTGGAAGGGAAGCGATTTTGGCGAGGACGCTACCGCGGTCATGGTTTCTTTCCCGCAACAACCGGAGCCGGCGAAATGCTCGCGGCCGAACTGACGACCAAGATCAACTTTCCCTGTCGCGGCCGACCGTTCTGGCGGACGTTGCGGGGCCTTTTCTATTTGAAGTCGTACGTCGTGCCGCGGCTCGGCTTGTGGCTGTACGCGATCGTGCCGCCGGCGGTTTATTGCCGGCTTCAAGTGCCGCTCTCTTGGTCGTTACCCGCTCGACTTGCCTTCGATTTCGGTTTGATCGCGTTGCTTGTGGGCTTTGCCTATTTTCTTGACCGCATGCTCTTCGCGGAAATCTTCGACGGTCGCGAAGGCGAGCCAGGCATACGCCACGCCCCGCGTCTCGCGAGGGAGTGGCGGGTTCATTGGAAAGCCGTCGAGGACTTCGACCATCGAAGGAATGGCGAGCTTCCTGGAACGCCGGCCACGAGCGGCTTGCCGCTATACGGTTTTCGCTCCCAGGATTTTCCGGGCGTCAATTTTGGCCGACTCACGACCGACGACGCGGTGAAGGGCCGTCTTTTCGAGGGAGTGAGTCGCACGCTCGTTTCGCGGCTCAAGGAGATAAGCCCGCACGCCGCGATCGGCCACGGCGGTCAGGGCGTGCTCGTAATCGCGATTCCGGTTTGCGAGGGCAACGCCCATCCGCAGCACACGACAACGCACGTGTGGGCCTTCGCCTGCGTCATGTTCGTTGGAAACGTACTCTCGTGTCGCCTGCAAAGCGGATATTCCTACTGGTTCGCGGGCGGCCACACGATCGACGGGACGTACTTTCTAGGAGACCTCGCCAATCTGGGTCTCGCTCGCTATCGGCACCTGGCCGCGTGGTTGAGGGTCGGTCTTTATGCCCTTGGGTTCATCCTCGCGTGTTTTCTTTGGCCCGTTGGAATCGCGTATCTCGCCTACAAGGCGATTCGCGAGAGGTTCGCGAAGGAACGGCATCGAAAGTTTCTTTACGCGGCGGACCCGCGTGGCGGTGACACGACGGATCTTCGCATCGTGCTTGACGCACGCCGAACGCACCCGCAGGTATTCTCCGTGCAGCCGACCGAGCAAGTGCTTGGAAGCGTCGAGATCCTTTTGAATCAACTGCGTCAGGTCGTGCAATCCTCGCTTGTCGAGGGCGTGAATCAAATGGCCGCAACCGCCGAGCCGAAGGACGGTGCCGACATCGTGGCCGCGGTGGCGGCGATGCAGGCTCTCAA
>JAJVHU010000048.1 GCA_022072505.1 Phycisphaerae bacterium | reverse complement strand
AGATCTCGCGCCGTCCCACAGATCTCGCGCCGTGCCACACAGATCGACTTTTGCCCTTTTCCGGAGGGGGGATTCCGTGAATCGCGGGAAAAAAACGCAGGGATTGAGGTTTCGCACAAGGCGAACCTCCGGATCTTCACCCCCGCCCGAACTGCCGAAGGTTTCAAAACCCCAGGCCGCGGTGTTGATGCCCTCGATCCTTCAGGGGTTCTCCCTCCCTCAAAAACGGCAAAATTCGAGCTAAGACGCTGTTGCAAAACCAAGCCGCGCGGCTTTGGCCCGCGCGAATTCCGCCAAGGAGTTCAGCCAGCCGAGTCGGCGGGCGACCGTTTTGAAACCGCTTGTAAATTCCGTCGGAAACACCGTTTCAACACCGAGTTGCACCCGCTTGTCCTTGACGTTGCGAAGCCATGTCAAGGGTAAGGAAGCATTCATTTTTCGCCCTGCTTTGAAGATTTTGAAACAGCGCCTAACACTACTACGCTACTTTTTTGGCCAGTGGCCCATGCGTAAGTCCTTGAGTTTCACACCGATGGCGTGTAATCGCTGGATGGTTCGTTTGCGATGGGCGCGGCGGGCGGCGGCGTTGCGCTTTTGCGTTAACGTCAAATGCGCGGCGAGGGTCTCCGCACGCCCGCGAGAGCAGCGCCCGTCGCCCTGGCCGTTGCGCCACCACCAGGGAACCAGCGCCTTGGTCGCCGTCCTCACTTGGGCGATCGTGAGTTCCTGGTTTTTTTCCCGTGATCCAGGCGGAACTCCGCGAGGAACAGATGACTCACGCAGGTCAGGATCAGATGCCGCCGGATCGACAGGTATCGCCGGACCTCGAAGTGATCCATGCCCAACTCGTCCTTGCTGTCCTCGAACATCCGTTCGATCCGCCAGCGGGAGAACGCCACCCGCAGCAACGTCTCCACCGGCGCCGATGCCGCGGCGTTGCTCAGAAAGAACTTGACCTCGTCCGGCTTCAGCACGTTGCGGGTGATGAGCAGACGATACGGTCCCACAGGCAGATCGCTTTCGTCCTTCATCCACACCGGGATGCCCTTGGCCTCCCAGACCATCGGTCCCTTCTCGCCGTCCTTCACGCGGTAACGAATCCACGGAACCCGCCGCAGTTTCGGGGAATGCGCCAGAACATGGCGAACCTCACAGACCGGCGTGTTGCGAACCTTCAAGCGCGGCAGCTTGCGCGGTCGACCCTGCCGACGGTCACGATGATGCTCGCGATACATCACTTCCGGCGGCTGGGTCCAGACCATGAAGCTGACCGGAATCTCGCCGACGTAGTTCTGCCCGAGGGCCTCCAAACCCCGCAAAAACGGTGGTTTCCCGCCATAACCCTCATCGAAGGTCAACCAGGAAAAACGCACGCCGTTGCCCAAGGCGCGCTGGATTTGCGCCAACCCCATTTGCCACTTGGGCCGATAGGCGACTTCATCGGGAATGCCTGCGGCGCGGCAGCGCGTCCGGTTCTGATGCCAGGTCTCTTCGGACAGATACAACTCGCCGTCGAGCAGGGTGTGGAAGTCATCCGCGGCGTAGCCCAGATGGACGGCCACCACACAGTTGTCCTGCTTCCCCCGGCTGCCGCAGTGCTGCCGTTGGACGCAAGCGGTGTGGTTCCCCTTCTTGGCAAAGCTTGTCTCGTCGAGGATGCCGATGCCGTGCGGGTGGGCGTGCTGCTGGGCCACCCGCCGCTGCAAGCGATCGCGGACGGCGCCCTCGTCCCATTGCAACGGCTCAAAAACTCCTGCGGCGTCCGGGGCGATTGCCCGCCCGCGTCGGCCATCGGCTCGATCCTCTTGCGCTGAAGGTCGCTGAGCTGGCCAGTCACATAGGTCCGCAGGTGCCGCCGGTTGGTCACCCGCCCCAGACAACCGTCAAAATCGTGAAGATACTGGGCCAACGCCGGTTTGATCCTCAAAATCGTCTCTGCGTCCATGCCAAAGGCCTCCGAGGTTCGAGTTCCCCTCGACCCTGCCATCGGCTGGCCACCTTAGATATTCTTGAGCCTTCTTGGCGTAGTAGTAATAAGAGCACGGAGAAATAAGAACGCTTCCTTACGGGCGCGGCTCGGTTTTGCAACAGCGTTTCATCTCGGCTTTTGCCGTTTTTCGGCAGCGCGAAAACTCTTGGTTTTCCAGGTTTTCCCGGCTTCATGCTGGAGTGTTGCAAATCCCACGGAAAAGCGAGGTGTTGGCAAAACTCAGGATCGCCCGGTGTTACATCGGTGCGATGAAGGCGAGCGTCATGGCAGACCCGGCCCGGACGCAACGCCACCGCAGCACGGGCGGAAGAACACGGGCATGCGCTGGCGAAGACCTCATTGAGTCGTACCGTGGCGCTCCTCCCTGCTTCTTCAGGAACTGCCCCGCAAGGGCCACAAGACGCTTCACCTGGGTGATGCCCGTGTGTCTGTCAGCTTGCGCTCCGCGGCGTCGGGCTCGCCTTCGACGACGCTTTCCACGCCGCCCTTGCCCAGGATGCACGGCACGCCCACGAAATACCCGCCCACGCCGTATTCCTTCCGGCAGAACGCCGCGCACGGCAGGATGCGACGCTCGTCCTTGATGATCGCCTCGGCCATTTGCACGGTCGCTTGCCGGGGCGTAGTAGGAGCTGGTGCCCGTGAGCTTGACGAGCGCACGCTCGCCGTGCCTCAGTCGCTTTCCGAATCTGCCAATTCTACTACCAGCCGCTTGCCTACGGCTTCAGCATAACGGATCAGAGTTTCCACCGTCGGGTTCGCCCGTTGTCCAGTTTCGAGTTTGGTCAGCGCGGAGCGATCCATCCCGGTCAACCGCGTCAAGTCGGCCAGACTCAGGCCCTGCTTCTTCCGCGCCGCCTGGAGTTCGCCGAGCAGCCGTTTCAAGTCCGCCCGCGCTTCTTCGCGTTCGTGGTGCCGGGCAAGAATCTGGGGGAGTTCCTCTTCGACCTGCGCACGCACGCGAGAGTATTTGCGAGCCTGGGCGGGGGTCAGTCTTCGCTTGCGAATGCTGCGCTTCATGGGTCCAACCTCTTGTCGACTTCGTAAGCTGTAATCGGATAGATTGTGTCCTCGTCGACGACCTCGAAGACCACCATCAGGTAGCGGCCCGAGTTGGTTTCTCCAAAGACAATGGGATGCCCTGACGACCGGCTGATGTCGAGATCATCCAGATTATCCAGAACTTCTTCGACTTCGTTCTTACTGATGCCGTGGTCTTCGCAATGTTGCACATTGCCCTCAGGATCACTTAAACGGCATGGCCCTTCGCGTGACCCTGTGGCATTATAATACAACCTTGTTCGTACGTCAAGCTCCATCGGCTTCGTCTGCACTTGCCGCACCGTCGCCGAAAAGACGCCGATCCCAATAGCCCGACGAAAGGAACTCGGGACGATTCGCTGATGGAAGAAAGCTCATGATGAGCTCTCTCAGCGCCTCGCAGGCCCGATTGGCTGCGTCAACCGGGTGCAACTTTTCATCTCCGATGCGGACAGGGGATTCCGGCGAAGCGCTTCCGTGGACAATGGTAGATCGCTCATCGTACAGATGGCGAGCGATTTGGAATCGGCGGTGGCGTTCTGCCACGTCTTCGGCTAGCGAAGCGTAGCGAACCGCGAACCGATACCTCATCTCGCCGCGGTAGATGTCTTTCCCAACCTCGCGCAACAGGATGGACTCCATCCCGATGACGGCATCCAATAATCGATCTGCAGGGTCGCGCCTGAGGCTGGCTGACGATAGTCGGCCACACGCCACGCGGAGCGATTCGTGTAGCCCACCGCTCAACCAATTGATGATCTGTTCAAATTGGTCCAAATCCGCACGACCAAGATCATACGTTCCGGAAGGGATGTATTCCTTAGTGCGCGCCACGCAGATGATACTTCCAATCGATGGGTGCCCGGACTTTGTCCCGGCGTGTA
This sequence comes from Phycisphaerae bacterium, assembly GCA_022072505.1. Lineage (GTDB taxonomy): Bacteria > Planctomycetota > Phycisphaerae > UBA1845 > UBA1845 > JABWBH01. The sequence goes on along the minus strand of JAJVHU010000048.1, from coordinate 25,123 downwards.
CCCCTTCGATGCCGACAGGGCCGGCCTTAAGTATCCGCAATGTTGAGACAATTCGGTCCAATTCGGGCCAAACTTTGTCGTAGAGTACGGACGACGATTTTGACTCAGCCTGACTTAGATCCTCGGTAAAACAACCGAACACAGCAGCTTGTTGAGGATGCGAAGGGTGGTGCGGAGGGCGTAATAGGAAGGATGGTCCCCCGTAGAGCGAAGTCGCCTCTTCGTCGGTAAGTGCCCTCAACTCCATCCCGCCGATTAGCTCGATGCGCTCGAGGTCTGTTTGCAGTCGTAGATTCAGCAAGGGAGCTGCGAACCAACATTTGACTGAAGTCTGCTTGCAAGCGTCGATGAGATCCCGGACAACTATCGCCAGGTCTTCCGGCTTCCAATCCCATGTCCGAAATCTATTCCATCCGTCGTGAAGCAGCCCATGAAGTAGTTGCCGTCCATCCAACCGGGACCACCCGAAGGTTGCGGCGCCATAGAGTTCCCGGTAATTCGGAAACGCTGAGAAGAAGGCCACTTCAATCCGAGATGCTGGCTCATCCAGTTCTGCGAGCCTGAAGAGCTTCGGAGAGGGAACGTCTGATTGTGTGGTTCCCATCCAACCACGGCCGTTCGCTCCTCTCTCCCATCTCACGTGACTTTCCGGCTCAAGTGGTGCGTCCTTGGCCATCGATAAGGCCACAGGCAGAACCTCCTTAAGGCACTTCTCAAACTCATCGACGTCGGACATGCGATGTTGTCTTTCGAGTTTCCATTAGCCGCTGCTTACAGTAGATCGGCCAACCTTCTATCCCTTCAAAAACCTCTCCGCCACCTGCACCAACTCCTTCACATGGCTCACGCTGGTGTCAAGCAGCTTGCGCTCCGCGGCGTCGAGCTCGACTTCGACGACCTTCTCTACGCCGCCCTTGCCCAGGATGCACGGCACGCCGACGAAGTATCCACCCACGCCGTATTCCTTCTGGCAGTACGCCGCGCACGGCAGGATGCGGCGCTTGTCCTTGATGATCGCCTCGGCCATCTGCACCGAGCCGCTCGCCGGAGCATAGTACGCGCTGGTGCCCATGAGCTTGACGATCTCGCCGCCGCCCTGCTTGGCCCGCTCGATGATCTCGTTCAGCCGCGCGGCCGGGATAAGCTGCGTCACCGGAATGCCCGCGACGCTCGTGTAGCGCGGCAGGGGAACCATGTCGTCGCCGTGTCCGCCGAGCAGCAGGGCGGTGATGTCCTCCACGCTGCAATTCAGCTCCATCGCGATGAACGTGCGGTAGCGGGCGATGTCCAGGCAGCCGGCTTGCCCCACGACCCGGTTCGTCGGAAACCCGCTGACCTTCCACGCGGTGTACACCATCGCGTCGAGCGGGTTGGAGACGACGATGAGCACGGAGTTCGGCGCGACCTTCGCCACCTGCTCGGAGACGGCTTTGACGATCTGGACGTTGGTCTGCACGAGGTCGTCGCGGCTCATGCCCGGTTTGCGGGGGATGCCCGCGGTGATGATGACCACGTCGCTGTCCTTGGCGTGAGCGTAGTCGGAGGTGCCCGTGATCTTGCAGTCGAACCGCTCGATCGGCGCACACTCCGCGAGGTCCAGCGCCTTGCCGGCCGTTTTGTCCGCGAACTCGGGGATGTCGATGAGCACGATGTCGCCCAGCTCTTTCGCCGCCGCCCACAGCGCGCAGCTCGCCCCGACGTTTCCCGCTCCGACGATGGTGATTTTCGCCCGTTTCATGTGACGCTCGCTTTTCTTCCAGCCCTTGTTCCCCGTGTGAATGCGGCGCAGCGCGGCGCTCGCCGCCGAGCGTCATGCTACGCCCACGTGTCCGCATCGTCTAATTCAGGAAGGGGCGCCGGCGCTCGGGACGAGCTACGCCGACTCGGCTGCGTCGCGCGGGAAAAGGCGCCCCGCCGGGACGACCAGCGCCTCGCCCGGTCCGACCGGCGCGAAGGGCGGGAACTCGACGGGGTGGGGCCGGCGGTTGACCGCGATCAACCCCGCGTGCAGCCCGATCAGATGCTCCAGGAGGGTCGCGCCGATCGCGGTGCGCTCGATCGAGCGGGCGACGAAATCCGCATCGCCGCCGGGGATTTCGAGGCGCCAGACGGCGGCGCCGGCGCGACGCGCGTCCGCGGCGACGGGATCATCAAGGACAACGTCGCCGCACGCCGTTTCGATCGGCGGGACGTGCCAGCGCCAGGCGAACGCGTCCCGGTCCGCACGGTCCGCCCCCTCGGGCGGCGCGAGCGCGAACACCGGCGGCGGACCGAACGAGTGCCAGAGTCTCGGCATCCAGTCCGCAACCGCCGCCTGCGCACGCTGCGGTCCTGCCCCGACCACGCGGACGCGCTCGTGCGGCGCCGACACGACGTCGATCAGCGCGATCAGCCGCCCGCCGCGCGTCGCAAGGAACTCCCGCAGCCCGGACCGCGCCTCCGGCCGCGGCGCGCCGCCGTTGCGGCGGAAGCCTCCCGCGGACTCCCACGCCGCGCCCAGCGGCTGCCACGCCAGCCGCGCCGACGACAGCAGCGCATCCGCATAAGGGCAGACGTGCGGCGTCATGCGCACCAACTGTTTGAAGTACATCCACGCCGCGTACACGCTCTCGAGGTCGCCCGTCGTTCTGCCGGTGCGGACGACGATCCAGCCGCGGTCCGGGTCCGCGCGGTCCGGCGAGGCGCTGGATGACGCGCGGACGGATCGCTCAGCGCCGGTGAAGGACACGATCTGGTCGCGCAATTCGACGGCGGGCACGTCCGCGTCATGCACGCGGCAACCCCTGAAGCGCACCGCCGTCTCTCGAATGAGCGAGCGGAACTCGGCCTCCGTGGCGAGCGGAACGCAGAACTGCCCGAGTCCGCCGGCCCCGCACCCGAGCAGGTTGAGCACCAGGGTCATCAGCGGCGCCGGCTCGCTCAACGTGGACGGATGCACTTCGAGCGGCAGCAGATCGAGGGCGTAAAACCCGCCGCCGCCGGCGGACCGGACGAGACCGGCGACGCGGTCGCTTTCCGCGTCCGTGTTGCACAGCGACTTGAGCAGTGGCGCCAGCTCCCACCGGTCGCAGAACGCCTTGAACACGGCGGTTCGCGTCGCCTGGCGCTGCACGAAGGAGCCCGGCGTCGAACCCTCCCAGGCGAAGGGGAACCCGTCATGCAGGGCGAATCCGCGCGTCGCCGGTCCGTCCGACGTGACGTAGGCGTGCATCGGATCGTCCGGCTGCTCGATCGTCCGCACGCGCATCGCCCCGCGTGACGCCGACGCCGTCGCCGGCAGCGACGCGACCACCACGCGGTTTTCCGCAAGCTTCAGAAGCGCCCCGATCGAGTTCAGGCCGCGCGGCGGGCGATCTTCGGGAAGCAGAACCGCGTCGTAACGCTCAAGATCGGCGACGGCGGTCTCGGCGGGCAGGAGGTCGAGCCTCGGTCTGCCCCGATCGCCGTCCAATGCGGCGAGCAGAAGGCCCGCCAGCCGCCGCCGCGGATCACGGACGCACAGCGCGACGCGCCGGATCGTCGATGCGGAAGGAGGTCCGGCAGGCGGGATCGCCAGCACGTGCGAGCGCCACTCGGGTTCAAGGATCGGGATGACCGCCGCGCCGAGCACGTCGAGCACGCCGCGCGACCGGACCGCGCCGACGTGAACGCGCAGCGCGACCGTCCCCTGCGGCGTTTGCAGGTATGCGCGCACGCGCACCGGCCTGCGCGCGACGAGGATCGGCTCGGTCCTCCACTCCCGGATCACCCGCCCACGCGCGTCCAGCGCCTGCGCGGCAACCCCCGCCCCGGAATCGGACGCATTTCCTTCAAGCTCGCATCGCACCTCCGCTTCGATGCGGAGGTGCTTCCCGCCGCGCAGCGCGGTCGTCTGCTCGATCCCGCAGTTCGATCTCGATGACTTAAGCTCGATCCGCGCGCCCCGGCCGCCTTCCGGCAGAGGCGCAACTCGAGGGGCTCCCGGCGCGGCGACGGCGCGCCAGCGGTCCAGTCCGGATCGTGTCCACGTCAAAACGCCGTTGCGAAGCCGGTTCACCGATCGACGACTCAAGCGGATACGTCCTCCTCCTGATGCTCGACGCGCGCGCGACCGCCGGTCCGTGACTCGTGATTCCCCGTCGCCGCCTGCCAGACCGCGCCCAGCCGCCGCACGGGCACATCCTCCGGAAGGCACACGTTGAACTTCAACAGGCTCATTTCGCCTTTTGCCAGAATCTTCGGCGTTCGCCCGAGGTTCTCGACCTGCGTCGGCGTCAGCGCGCCGTTCGGCGCGGACAACTCGACAACCAGGGCGCGCGCCGAATTCGTCACGATCCGCACCGCGGGGACGCGCGCCGACTCCCGCCGCAGCACGACCGCCCCCCGCTTCCGCCAGTCCACGTTCAGCGCCCGATCCAGCTTCTGAAACTGCCCGACCAGCCACAACAGCGTGTCCGGTTTCCACTTCGCCGGCGTGTGTCGCGACATGCCCAACTGGCGCAGGTGTCGCTGCCGCGGGTCCGCCGGTTCGTCGTCCCGAGAGGACCGCGCCGGCGCGACCCCCCCGCTTTTATCGGAGGCGTCGGCGCCGCCGACGGGTCCGCCCGCCGCGGAAAGGTAAACCGTCGCCGCCTCGCGAAGAAACGTCTTCCAGGTCCGCTTGTCAATGTCGCGCATGTCGCAGGGCAGGATGCGCACGTTCTCCCAGCCGGCCTGCGCTTTGCGGATGTTGACCCGCGGCCAGCGCCCGTAGATCGGAAGATCGGTGCGCTCGTCAAGCGTCTTCAGCCCGAGGCGGCGATTCAACTCGGCTTCGCGGAAAGTCCCGTCCGGCACGCGCAGGTTGACGTCGATCAGATCCTGCCCCCCGGTCAGGAGGTGACAGAACCACGTCACCTCCTTCCGCGGCGAGCGGATCTCGATCCGCGCCCGGTCGTTCCAGTCCGACGGCGCGAACCCCTCAACCTCCTCGATGGTGCCCACGATCCACTCAACCACGCCCGGATCCCAATGCACGCGCTTCTGCGATCCCGCGATCCGGTCCTTCAGGTGCCACTTCCGTCCGTCCGTCTGCCACGGGGCGTGCGCGGTCTCCTGCACGCGCACGGCTTTGCGCAGCTCGGACTCGGCGAGCTTCTGTTTCGCCTCGTCCCAGACCGGCCGCGGCGCGCGAGGACCGGCTTCCAGCACCGGCTTCAACGCCCGTCCGGTATGCGACGCCTCGCACGCGGCCACCGCTTCCGGCGGACCCTCCACGACGATCCGCCCGCCGCCTTCGCCCGCCTCCGGACCCAGGTCGATCACCCAGTCACAGGTCTTGATCACGTCCAGATTGTGCTCGATGCAGAGGATCGTGTTGCCCAGGTCCACGAGGCGGTGCAGGACGTTCAGCAGCTTCTGAATGTCGTCGAAATGCAGTCCCGTGGTCGGTTCGTCGAGCACGTAAACCGTCTGACCGGTCGAAGGCCGGGCGAGTTCCGTCGCCAGCTTGATCCGCTGCGCCTCGCCGCCCGACAGCGTCGCCGCCGACTGCCCCAGCGGCAGGTAGCCCAGCCCCACGTCGTCCAGCATCTGAAGCGTCCGCCGGACCTTCGGAACCGACTCGAACAACTCGATCCCCTGCGCCACGGTCATCATCAGAACGTCCGCGATGCTGCGCCCCCGGAACCGAACCTCCAGCGTCTGCGACTGATAGCGCGTCCCCCGGCAGGGGTCGCACTCCACCCAGACGTCGGGCAGGAAGTGCATCTCGATGCGCCGCTGCCCCATCCCTTCGCAGGCCTCGCAGCGCCCGCCCGGCGCGTTGAAGCTGAAGCGCCCCGGCGTGTACCCGCGCACCTTCGCGTCCGGAAGCCGCGCGAACAACTCCCGGATAATGTCGAACACCCCCGTGTACGTCGCCGGCGTGCTCGTCGGCGTCACGCCGATCGGCGACTGATCCACGTTCACCGCCTTCGCCACCCGATCCAACCCCTCGATCCGGTCATGCGCGCCGACGCCGACGCGCTCCCCGTGCAGCCGCGACGCCAGCGCATGATAAATGATGTCCGTCACCAGCGAGCTTTTTCCGCTCCCCGAGACGCCCGTCACGCACGTAAAACGCCCCAGAGGAAACGCCGCGTCGATCCCCTTGAGGTTGTTCTCACGCGCGCCGTGAACCTGAAGCCACTTCAGATCCTTCGCATCAACGCCCTCGGCGCGCACCGGACGGCGGTTCGTCGGCGCCGGAATCGCGCATGCGTTCGACAGATAACGACCGGTCAATGAGTCTTCCAGACCGCGCAGCCGCTTCGGGGAGGCGTCGGCGACAATGCGGCCCCCGAGCGCCCCCGCGCCGGGACCGAAGTCCAGCACCCGGTCCGCCGCGTCGATCACCTCGCGGTCGTGCTCGACGACCAGCAGGGTGTTGCCCAGGTCGCGCAGTTTGTGCAACGCCCGGATCAGGCGGACGTTGTCCCGCGGGTGCAGCCCGATCGTCGGCTCGTCCAGCACGTACAACACGCCGGTCAACCCCGTGCCCAGTTGCGACGCCAGCCGGATGCGCTGCGACTCGCCGCCCGAGAGCGTCGGCGCCGACCGATCCAGCGACACGTAATCCAGCCCGACGTCCACCAGGAAGCGAAGCCGCGACCGCACCTCGTCCACCAGGTCGCCCGCCACGCGCTTCTCCCGCGCGTCCAGCCGCAGCCCCGCGAACCACGTCAGCGCCTCCGACATCGGCATCGCGCATACCTCGGACAACCGCCGCCCGCGGAACCGCGCCGCCCTCGCGTCCGGACGAAGACGGCTTCCGGCGCACGCCTCGCACGGCACGTCCACCGCCATCTCGCCCAGCCGTTGTCGGTAGACCCAGTTCGCCAGCGTCGCCCGGTGGATCGCCGGGTAGAACCCGCGCCACCGGATGCGCAGGACCGCGCCGCCCGGGGGGACGCTCCGACGCTCCGATCCGGCGTCCACGTCGATCCACGCGTCCCCGGCGCCGTGAAGAAACGTCCGGCGGCGCCCCTCGTCCAGGTCCGCCCACGCCGTCGTCGGATCAAACCCGATCGTCTCCGCCACCGCGCATACCAGGCGGTGCATCATCGAACCGCGCGGGATCCGACCCCAGCCCGCCACCGCTCCGTCAAGGATCGACCGCCCGGGGTGCGCGATGATCGCCGACGGGTTCGCCCCCTTCTGCACCCCCAACCCCTCGCAGATCTCACACCACCCGAGCCGGCTGTTGAAGGAGAAATGATGCGGCGTCAGCTCCTCAAAGCTCTCGCCGCACTGCTCACACGCGCGATGCTGCGAGAAGCGAAGCTCCTTCGGACGTGGACCGGGTTCTGCGTCGCTTCCCGGCGAACTGCTTTCGTCGCGCCGCGACACAGCGCTCGTCACGATCATCACGCCTTCGCCGCGCGACAGCGCGTGCTCGACGCTCTCCGCGAGGCGCGCGCGCTGAGCGGCGCGGATCGTCAGGCGGTCGATCACCAGCTCGACCCGATGCGCCGCTCGCGCGTCCACTTCCGGCGCGGCGTCGAGCGAGACGATCCGCCCGTCGAGGCGCGCCCGCGCGTAGCCCTGCTTGCGCTCGCGTTCAAGGAGCTGCGCATACGTCTCCTGACCCTCGGGCTCGATCGGAGAAAGCAGCGTCGCCGCCGCGCCGTCCCCCAACGCCAGAATCCGCTCGACGATCTGATCCGACGTCTGCGTCCCGACCGGCACGTCGCAGTTCGGACAATATCCCTCCGCCAGCCGCGCCCACAACACACGCAGGTAGTCGTAGACCTCCGTCACCGTCCCCACCGTCGAGCGCGGCGAACGCCCCGCGGATTTCTGCTCGATGCAGATCGCCGGCGCAAGGCCGTCGATGTGCTCGACGCGCGGCTTCTGCATCTGCCCGAGGAACTGCCGCGCGTAGGCGGAGAGCGACTCGATGTACCGGCGCTGGCCCTCGACGTAGAGCGTGTCGATCGCGAAGCTCGTCTTCCCGCTGCCCGACGGTCCGCAGCACACCGTCATCGCCCGGTGCGGAACGTCGACATTGACGTGTTTGAGGTTGTGCTCCGACGCGCCGCGCACCCGGACCGCGTCGCCGAATTGTGAATCTCGCGTCACGGGTCGAGAACGATCTCCGCCCGCGCCCCCGCCCGGTTCCGTCCGCTTCCGACGCCTTCCGCCGACGGACGCCGCTGTGGGGGTGTCCACCCCGAATTCGTTATTCGTGCTTCGCAGTCCGACATTCAACACCCCCCGCAGCGCCTCTCCCGTGTGACTTCCCCGAACCTTCGCCACCTCCTCCGGCGCGCCTTCCGCGACGACTCTCCCACCGTCCTCGCCCCCCTCAGGCCCCAGGTCGAGCACCCAGTCCGCCGTCTTCACGACGTCGAGATTGTGTTCCACGACCACCACGGTGTTCCCCGCGTCCACGAGACGGTGCAGCACTTCCAGCAGCTTGCGCACGTCCTCGAAGTGCAGCCCGGTCGTCGGCTCGTCGAGGATGTAAAGCGTCCGTCCCGTCGCCGCCTTCACCAGCTCCCGGGCGAGCTTGATTCGCTGCGCCTCTCCGCCCGACAGCGTCGGCGACGGCTGACCCAGCTTGACGTAATCCAGCCCCACGTCGTGAAACGTCTGAAGCATCGCCGCGATCTTCGGCTGGTGGGCGAAATGCTCCAGCGCCTGCTGCACGTCCATGTCCAGCACGTCCGCGATGCTCTTGCCCTTGTAAAGAACGTGCAGCGTCTCCCGGCTGAAACGCTTTCCCTCGCACACCGGACACGTCACCCAGACGTCGGCGAGGAAGTCCATGTCCAGCCGGTTCGACCCGTTCCCCTCGCAGGCCTCGCAGCGCCCGCCGCCGCGCTCGCCGGATGCGACGTTGAAGCTGAACCGGCTCTTCGTGTACCCGCGCACCTTCGCGTCCGGCAGCGCCGCATAAAGGTCGCGGACCTGATCGAAGAGCTTGATGTACGTGGCGGGGTTGGAGCGCGGCGTGCGCCCGATCGGGGTCTGGTCGATCGCAATGACCTTGTCGAGGTGCTCGGTTCCGTCGATCCGCCGACACGCGCCCGGCGTCGTTCCGGTCGCCCCGTTCAGGTCGCGCAGCAGCGTCTCGCAAAGAACGTCGTTGACCAGCGAACTCTTCCCCGATCCCGACACGCCCGTCACGCACACGAAACGCCCCAGCGGGAACCCGACCGTGACGCCCTTCAGGTTGTTCTGCGTCGCCCCGACCACGGTCAGCCAGCCGGGCAAAGGCGGTGCATCCGGACCGGTCGCAGACCTCCGGACACCGGGCTTTCCGCGACCGAAGTTCCCCCCGGCGGCCGTCACGGCGGCAGCCTTCTGGACGGTGGGCGCGGCGGCGAGTTTTGCCGCGCCCTTCGCGACGACCGGACTTGCCGACTTTTGCTTTCCCACGCCCGGGGATCGAGCCGCCCGCCCTGCACGCCGCTCGGCAGGGCCGCCCCGCCTCGCAGGTTCGGTCTCTTTCGGGTGCTCCACGTTGTCCGTCTTTCCCCGCCGCCCCATCGCTCACCGCCGTCTCCCGACGCCGTGCGACGCCCGCAAGACTTGTTCGCACGATCGGGCGATTACACCCGATCGCGGCGAAAAAGTCACGCCGCGACAAGACGCGACAAGCGGTTTCCTGACGCCGGAACATAAACCGAAACCGCGCCGCGAACTTCCGCTCGCGCAGACTCTCGAGCCCGCCCTGCCTCCGGGCGCTTGACCTCTCTCGGTCAGATGGAAAGATACGATCCGGGAAAGGTTCTAAGATTGCAGGTCGAGAGTCCCGGACAGAATTGGCTGAAGCCCGCGGCTGAGGTGGTCAAACCAACCGCGGCGACGAAAGTTCACGGTGATTCATAACGACGGGGCGCGAACGCCGCCTGGCGGCGGTAAACCATCGCGGCGGTGATGACGACGGCGGCGATCCCCAGCGCGGAAAGCAAGAGCCGGTCCTTCATCGCCACATCGACGGCGACGGGGCGAACGACGGCGGCGGTCGGAAGGGGCCGCGGTTTCTCCGGCGCGGCGGCGAGCGCCGCGGCGACTTCGGTTTCGAGCGCCGCGACATCCGCCTCATACCGAGCCGCGTCTTCCGCCGCCGTCCGGGCGGCGAGAACGAGGCGATCGTGTTCCAGCGAGGCCGCCCCCGTGCGAAGGAATTCAGCCGCCGGCGGGGCGAGCGTCATGCTGAGTTCGATCAGCGCCGCCTTCGCCTGATCGGCGGCCTCGGCGGCGCGGTCGAGCTGGGATGCGTGCTCCTCGGCGGCGCGTCGAGCGGCTTTCTCCTTGAGCTGTGCGTCCAACACGGACATGCGCTCGTGAATCCGGGCCTCGAGGCGCCGGGCGGCTTCGACCGCCGCGTCCACGCGGAGCGGACGCCTCCGAACGAGCCGGTCGTCAAGCTCGGTATGACGACTTTCGACGTCCGCCTTGAGCTTAAGCAGGTCCGAAAGCACCGTCTGAAGCGTCGCCCCGATCCCGACGGTTTCGCGCAGCCGCTGCAGCGCGGCGCCTCCCTCCTCAAGTCTCTGTCCGCACTCAAAGAAGCCTGCCCGCGCGGATTGCTCAATTTCGCCCAGCAGACCGAAAGAGGCTGCGGCGTCGTTCGCCTCTTCCAGAAGACCGTGCAGCCGCGTCCAGTCCTTGAGAAAGGCGTCGAGCCGCTCGACGTACGCGCTCGCCGCGTCGTACACCGCATCCAGTTCCGGTCGGGCTCGATCGAGCGCCTCGGACGGTCTCGCCTCGTGCGTCCGGTCCCGCCAGGCGACGGCGGCGCGCCGCAGGTCATCAAGCGGCGCCGCGGTCTCCTGACGGATCTCGTGGCGCGATTTCCGCAGACCGGAGATTTCCACCTCAAGTTGGGACAGATCCTGTCGGAGCGGCGTGTCCGCGGCGAGCGCCTGCGTGCGGTCCTCGTCGGAGACGGCGGCTGTCCGCGCCGGGTCGATGTCCCGCAGAGCGTTGTGTTCCGCGACGCGCGCTTCATATTGCCGCCGGGCATTCGAGCATTGCTCGATCGCATCCTCGAGTCTTTGACGTGCGGCGCGATGCCCCGGTCTGGGATCCTCCGTCGCCGCGCGGACCGTCAGTTCTTCGGCGCGGCGGCGCGCGTCCGCGGCGCGGCGCCTTGCATCGGCAAGGCGCTTTCCCGCATCGGCGGACGGCATCGTCGCGGCGCCGGCATCCGCCTTCCGCGCATCAACGAAGGCCTCGCGAAGCAGTTCTCCGAGACGCGACTGCGCGTAAACGCCTGACGGACGGCTCCGCGTGAACACATCGAGCGTCGGAGGGCGGGCCTGAAGATCGAGCCGCCACGAATGAACCGGCGCGGGCGACTGCTCGTTGATCCGGGCGATCGCCCCCGCGACCGCGTTCGCCAACTCAGCGCAATCGCCCGCCGTCCACGGCTCGGGACCGTCGAACGTCATCTGAAACCGGCAGGGACCGGGAACGGCAAGGTAGATCGCGGCGCCGGTCGCCACGGCTGCCAGGGCGACGCCGAACCAGATTCGCCCCCCCCTCGACGCGGGGTTCGGTCCGGAGGTTCGGAACCGGCGCGCGGCCTCGCTGAGCTGCGCCAAGTGTGTTGCTTCGGGTTGCGTCGAGCCGTCCTTCATCATCCGCATCCGCGTTTCAGACCGGATTCCTCCGGCAGGCGGGCGCAAAGCGCTCCGCCGACCGTCCAGTGTCGGGACTCTGAAGCCGAGTCACAACCCCGCGGAGCGCAACCCTGGAGTTCGTGCCGGCGAAGTGCAACATCGCATTTCACTGCACCCGACGGACCTTCAGAATCCGGACCCTGGCCGAACCGTAAGACCCGAGACGAAGCGCTTTGAAAGACTTCACGCCTGTCCCGCGTCGCGGTAGTCTACCTCTCTCGGGAACCGCCTGCGTCGCTGCGGCTTGGCGAGGCGGACGGGTTTCGGCCCGGAAAGGGGATTTCGTGAATTGCCGGTTGAATCCACGCAGGCGGAACCGACGGGCGTCGCTAGCGCCGCGCCGTGTTGCGTCGTTCCTCATTTTCGCGGCATGTGCGGTCGTCACTGCCGGGTCGCCCGCCCCGGCGGAGGGGGCGGCGGTTGCGACGGCGACCGTCGTCGTGTCCCAGGACAAGCGTTCTCGCACCGTCGTCCGCGATCCCGGCTCGCAGGCGTGGGTGGAAGTCATCCCCTCCGAGCCGGGCACGCCGGACGGAGACCTTCACGCCGCCCGCGAGCATCTCCTGACCGGATCGCCCGGAACAGCGGCGAAAGCGGTGGATCGGTGGATCCGGGACCACGGCGCGTCGCACGCGCTCTATCCGGACGCGCTGTTGCTCAAGACTCAGGCCTGGATCGCCGCGCACCAGTTCGACGAGGCGCACGACCTTCTGACCCGGTTCCTGAACGAGTTTGACGGGACGTCCTACGTGACGGAGGCGCTGCGGCAGGAGTTTGTGATCGCGGAGGCGTACCTCGGCGGCGCGAGGCGGAAGTTCCTCGGGATGCGCCTCATGCCGGGCGACGACGTCGGGCTGCGCATCCTGGACGACATGACCGCCAACTTCCCGAACGACGCTCACGCGGAGCTGGCGATCAAGACGAAGGCGGATTACTTCTTTCGTCGGGGGGAAAGCTCGCTCGCCGAGCTGGAGTACACGCGCCTGCTCAACGAGTATCCGCAGAGCCGCTATCATGCTTACGCCCTGCGCCGCGCCGCGGATTGCGCGCAGGCCGTCTTCGTCGGACCGGAGTACGACGAAGCGCCGCTGATCGAGGCGCAAAGCCGCTTCGAGGAGTACGCCCGCCGTTACCCGCAGCAGGCGGCGGAAGAAGGCGTTCCGGGCATCTTCGTGGCGATCCGCGAGGCGCGGGCGGAGAAACTCGTCAAGACGGCCGAGTATTACGAGCGGGCGCGACATCCGAAGACGGCGGTGTTTTACTACCAGCTTGCGGTGCGGGACTGGTCGGGGACGCAGGCGGAGGCAAAGGCGCGTCGCCGTCTCGACGTGCTCGGCGTCGCCGTGTCCGAGCCCGGCGCGGCGGATGAAGCGTCAGGGGGGCGGTGAATCATGCGGCAGTCGGCGGGCCCGGAGATGCGGCGCGCGAGACGAAATCAACTGGCGATCGGAATGATGGTCGCGTGGCCGGCGCTGGTCGGCGGTTGTGCGTATTCAATGAAGCGCCCTTTCAGCGACGATTTCAAGACGGTTCACGTCGAGATGTTTCACTCGCGCGAGTTCCGCCGCGAGCTGGAGTTCCGGCTGACCGAGTCGCTGGTGAAGCGGATCGAGATGGACACGCCTTACCGGATCGCGCCGCGGGACTCGGCGGACGTCCTGATTTCGGGGGAAGTGCTGAACGTGGCGAACCGGACCTTCGGGACCGACTTCAACACCGGGCTTCCGCGCGAGATCGGCTCGACCATCACGGTGCGGTTTCAGGTGAAGGATTTGCGAACCGGCGAGATTCTCGTGGATCGGCCGCGGTTCGTTTATCAGACGCATTACATCCCCCCGGTGGGCGAGTCGTTCGATAAAGGGATGGTGCGGGGGCTGGACGGGCTGGCGGAGGCGATCGTCGAGGCGATGGAAACCTCCTGGGAAACGTCCTAGAATCCGCTGATCCCCGCAGCGCGACCTCAGGGACAGGCGTACCGGAACAACGTGAAGGAACCCGCATGAGCAAGGACAACGGACCGATGCAGAAGCCTGCGGAGGGCCCGCGCCCGGAGCGCCCCGGGGGTCCGAACCTCAAGCTTTCGCGCAACCTGCTGAGCTGGATGATCCTGATGGGCACCGCGATGGTGCTGTTGGTGTATCTCCAGAGCCGCTACCCCTCGCCTGAACCGATCACGCTCAGCAAGTTTTACAGTTACGTTGACGACGGTCAGATCGAGCGCCTGATCATCAATCACGGCGAGGGCAAGCTGGAGGGCTGGCGCAAGCGCACCGGCGCCGACCCCGCCGGGACGGAACCGGTCCGCTTCGTCGTCAACTACCCCCAGGGCGCGATGGACAGCGAGTTCCTGCGCGAGCTGCGCGACAAGCTGCCCAAGGCGGACATCAAGGAGGAGAAGCCCAACCCTTATCTGGTCATGCTGCTTCAGTTTCTGCCCTGGTTGATTCTTTTCGCGTTCATCTGGTTCTTCATCTTCCGTCAGATCCGCAACGTCGGGACGGGCGGCGGAATGCTCGGCAGCTTCGGTCGCTCGCGCCACCGCGTCAGCACGAAGGAGCACACGAACATCACGTTCGCGGATGTCGCCGGGATCGAGGAGGCGAAGGACGAGGTCCAGGAGATCGTCGAGTTCCTGAAGTCCCCGAAGAAGTTCCAGCGCCTCGGCGGGCGCATCCCGCGAGGCGTCCTGCTCATCGGCGAGCCCGGATGCGGCAAGACCCTGCTGGCGAAGGCGATCGCGGGGGAGGCTGACGTGCCGTTCCTGTCGATCAGCGGGTCCGACTTCGTCGAGATGTTCGTCGGCGTGGGCGCGTCGCGCGTGCGTGACTTGTTCAAGCAGGCGAAGGACAGCGCTCCGTGCATCATCTTCCTCGACGAGATCGACGCGGTCGGTCGTCGCCGGGGGATGGGTTTCGGCGGCGGCGGGCATGACGAGCGCGAGCAGACGCTCAACGCGATCCTCGTCGAGATGGACGGGTTCGACACCAACGATCAGGTGATCGTCATCGCGGCGACGAACCGGGCCGACGTGCTGGATCCGGCGCTGATCCGTCCGGGTCGCTTCGACCGTCAGGTCTACGTTCCGCTGCCGGACGTCAAGGGTCGCTACGAAATCCTGAAGGTGCATACGCGCAAGGTGAAGCTCGGGCCCAACGTGGACCTGAAGCGCGTCGCCCGCGGGACCGCCGGGTTCTCCGGCGCGGAGCTGGCCGCGCTGGTCAACGAAGGCGCGATCATCGCCGCGATGGCCGACAAGGACTACATCGAGCACGATGACCTCGAGGAGGCCCGCGACAAGGTCCGCTGGGGACGCTCGAAGCGGTCGCGGATCATCGACGAGTCGGAAAAGAAGGCGACCGCCTATCACGAGGCCGGACACGCCCTGGTTCAAGCGCTGGAGAAGAACGCCGACCCGCTGCACAAAGTGAGCATTGTTCCGCGCGGGCCTTACGGCGGGGCGACGTTCTCGCTGCCCGAGCGGGACCGGACCACTTACGGCCTGAAGTATCTTCAGAGCATGTTGAGGGTCTGCTGCGCCGGGCGCATCGCCGAGGAGCGGTTCACCGGCGACATCAACAGCGGCGCGATGGGCGACATCCGTCAGGCCACGTCGATCGCCCGCAAGATGATCGCGGAGTGGGGCATGAACCGGCGCCTCGGGTTCGTCGCCTACGCCGACGAGGGGCGCGGCGGGTTTTTTGACTGGCCGGGAAACCGCGATTACGCGGACGACACCGCCAAGGCGATCGACGAGGAAGTGCAGAAGCTCGTGGACGAGGCTTACAAGCAGACCGAAGCCGTCCTCCAGCAGCATGATGACCAGGTCCGCGCGATCGCCGAAGCGCTCCTGAAGTTCGAGACGCTCACCGGCGACGAGGTTCACGCGATCATCCGCGGCGAGACCCTCGATCGCGCCACCGTGACGGACTTGCTCGACGACCCCGGGGCGATGCCCAAGCCGGTCGGCGTTGCCCGCCCGGTCAAGGCCGAACCGAAATCCGGACCGGATCTGGGGCAGGGACCGCTGCCTCAGCCCAGCTCCTGACCGACCGTCGCAGGCGCCGCAACCACGCCCCCACGACGCCGCCTCAACATCGCCGGAAGACACAGCACCCGCGACCGGGACCGCGCCACCACCACGGCCGCCGCGATCAGCCCGAGGTTCCCCAGCAGTTTCTCGCAATACCACTGCTCCCCCGTGCCGCAGCCGCAGTCGAATTTGATGTCGCAGATCGCCGCGAACTTCCCCTGATTGAACAGATCGATGCCGTATTTGTAGATCGCCAGCGTGAACGCGACGAGCTGCACCAGCAGCAGCAGTCCCGCCCCGCGCAGCATGACCCCCAGAATGACCGCGACGCCGCAGACCAGCTCCAGCCACGGCATGACGATCGCCACCGCGTTGATGATCTGCGGCGGATCCTGCGGCAGCACGCTGTATTGCTTGATCGACTTGGCGAATACGTGAGGATCCGCCGAGAGCTTGTTCAGCGCGAGGTAGATGAAGACGACGCCCAGCGCCAACCGCGCCAGAACCAGCGGAACGCCCGTCGCGTCCAACCGCCGCAACAAGGTCGCCTTCGTCGCCGCTGTCATTCCTTCCGGTTCCGTCGGTCTCATGATCGAGGCCCCTTGTCCACCGGCCGGTCGCCGGCGCTCCACGCCTTCCAGCCGCCCTCGTAAAGCAGCAGATTTTCCTCCAGCACGCCCCGCTCATCACGCAGCATCCGGCAGAGATTGATGCTGTCCTCGCACTCTCCTCCGTTGCAGTACACGACCAGCCGGTATCCGGCCTCGAGGTAGTCGGCGATCGCCGCGAGATCGGCGTCGATCGTCGAGAAGTAACACCGGTGCGCCCCGGGAATGTGCCCCTCTTCATAAGGAGCGATGTCGCGTGCGTCGATCAGGAGGGTCGTGGCGGCGTCCGGATCCGTCCCGTCAACGATGGCGGCGACCTGCGTCGTCGTGATCGCGGTGAATTCATGCTCGGGATGCACCCCGTCCGTCTCCGCATCCACGCCCGTCGGGGTCGCCGGGTCCGATGCCAGGCTTGAGGAGGCGGAGTGGACCGCCGAGCCGGAGGGCAACGAATCAACGCCAGGGCCGCCCGTCTCGGTTCCCGTCCGACTCGTGCCGGAGGATCCGCCTGATTCAGGCGCTGCGGCGACGTTTCCGGCGTCGTTCGTCGCGGCTCGCGGTTTCGGCCGGATGAAGTATTGCCGGTCGAGTTCGATCCTCGCCTTTCCGGACGACTCCCGGAAGGCGTTGACCGCGAACCCCGCCGCGGTCCCCGCCGCCAGCAGGATCGCCGCCTCCAGAATCATCCACCGTCCCCACGTCATGTTTATCCTCCGCCCCTGTGCCGACCGGGCGTCCACGCACCCCCGCGCGGATCGCCCGGCGATCGATGTTCCGGGGCGGGAAGGCGCGGGTCAACCGGAGCGTGCCCGGTGTTACAACCCTGTGACCGCGCTCGCGCAGCGGCAGGGCGGCGGGCGTCGGTTACTGCGAGGTCCGTTTCTCGAATTCGTCGGCACGGAGGCTGCTGCCGAGGTACGCTTCACGGACCGCGGCGTTCTGAACGATCGCGGAGGGCGATCCTTCCGCGAGCAGACGACCCTCGTGGATGATGTAGCTGCGGTCGGTCACGCGGAGCGTTTCCCGGACGTTGTGGTCCGTCAGCAACACCGCGATCCCCTTCTCGTGCTTGAGCTTAAGAATCTCCGCCTGAAGATCCTCGACCGCCTTGGGATCCACGCCGCTGAAAGGTTCGTCGAGCATGATGAGCTTCGGATCCGTCACCAGCGCCCGCGCGATCTCGAGCTTGCGGCGCTCCCCGCCCGAAAGGAGCCCGGCCATCTGGTTCCGCTGGCGGGTCAGTCCGAACTGCTCGATCAGGTGCTCCGCCTGCTCAAGACGCTGGGCCCGGGTCTTCCCCCGGATCGTCTCAAGGATCGCCAGCAGGTTGTCGATCACGGAGAGCCGGCGGAAGACGCTCGGTTCTTGAGAAAGATACCCCATCCCGGCCGTTGCTCGCAGATACATCGGCAGGCGCGTCACGTCGCGCTGGTCGAAGTGGACGCTTCCGGCGTCGGGGTCGATCATGCCGACCGACATGCGGAAGCTCGTCGTCTTGCCCGCCCCGTTGCGCCCCAGCAACCCGACGATCTCTCCGCGGCGCACGTGGAAGCTGAGCTGATCCACAACGGTGCGGCCGCCGTAGCGTTTCACAAGGTTCTTCGCGTCGAGCAAGACTTCGTTCATCAAGGAGGTTTGCTTTCAGGAACAACAGGTCTGCCGACCCTGTGAATTAACATTCCTTATCCGGATCGCGCGCCGAACACCAGCCGAAGTGCGAGAATCTGTGCCCGTGTACGAGGGCGAAGACGTTAACACAATTGCAAGTCATTCAAAGAGTTGATGTTATGCGCCAGACTTTACCTCAGGCCGGGAAAAACCGGCTCGTGTGACCGAACGTGAAGAACGCTCAGTAAGACTGTCCCTAAAATACCGGGTTAGACCCCCATTTCCGTGGAAAACATGTGGATAACCCCGGCGACATGCCTACCTGATCCAGCGCATATCTCCGACGTTCGGTATGATGCCGAACCGCCCCAGAAGAGCAATCCGGTCGCTGAGCCGGTGCCCGCTGGGCCAGTACACGAAGAACGCTTGTCCGATGAGTTGGTCTTCAACCACCGTGCCGAGTTGATATTCCGCCCCGCGCCCGACCAGATGCGGCCCGACTTCCGTCCACATCCGCGAGTCCTGACTCTGCGGGTTGTTGTCGCCGAGGCAGAAATGCTCGCCGGGACGCAGGAGGATCGGGTTCCGGGGCGAGCCCCAGATTCCCACGTAACGAAAAACCGATCCGTGAGGAACGTTGTGTCCGTCAATCTGCGGCGTCGTGTAATACACATCCCGGTGGACGGCAAGATGACGCAGCTCGAACGCCGCCTCGCGCCCGAACACGCGCGGGGCGCGCGGCGTCGGAAGGACGCGCCGGTCGAACATCTCCCGCAGCGCCGGCAAATCCGGACGAAGCACCGCCTGCGTCGTCGCCAGCGCTTCTCGACCTGCGACCCGAAGCACCGCCCGGTAATCCACCAGCTCGAACGACATCATCACCGGCCGTCCCGGCTGAAGCGCATCGGTCCGCCCCTCCAGCGCCTCAGCGACGCTGTTTCCTTCGCGCGTGCCTTCGATCCGCGTCCGCCCGTCCATCCCCAGCGTGGCGGTCCAGTCCACGCCCAACTTCGTCAGCGTCACTTGGACGTCCCCCGTGGATGACGCCGGGGTCAGGAGAAACTGAATGCGCATGTCTTCAACAGGCCGGGTTCCCTGCCCGCTCAGGTTGTATCCGTAGTTGTCGTCGAGGGTCACATGCCGCAGCTCGATGCCGTCCGCGTCAGACCGGGCGGTCCCGTCAAACCGGAGGGTGCGCTGCGACAGATCCCATCCGGAACGTTCCTTCATCGGCTCCCAGCGGGGTTGCGGGTCGCGGGCGTTCCACTTCCGGGGGCGGAAGTCGTCGTCGTAGACGATCATCCAGAGTGCGTCCTGCGCCCGCGACGTTTTCGGCACGATCCGCCACTTCGCGTCCAGTTCCGCGTACGCCGACGCCGGCAGCGGATCCAGGCGCGTTCCGGAGTCGTCCTGAGCCTGAAAATCCGTCTTTTTCGCCAGGAACGCCTCGAGATGCCGGCGGGTTTCGTCGGAAAGCTCCTCCGTCGGCACGGCGTACACGTCACCGTCGATCAGTCCCAGCACTTCGCCCGGAACGCCGATCAGCCGCTTGATGAAGTTGGTCGTCCCGTCCCGCGGATCCTTGAAGACGACGACGTCCCAGCGTTTCAGCTTCAACGCATCCAGACCGAGATCGAGAGGCCACTTCAGCACGAGGATCCGGTCACCGGATTCGGTGCGCCGTTCACGGTCATTGAAACGCAGAGGCGTGTTCTCATGCCGGCAGTTCGGACAAACCGCCTCCGCGTCCGGACCGATCGACGTCGCGCCGTTGGTGTAATGCGACAGGCCGTAAGCGAAGGCGTAACCGCAATCCGAGCACGTCACCGACCCGTGTTCGCCGTAAAGCGTCGGCGCCATCGACCCCGTCGGGATGATGAACGCCTCCACGACGAACGCCCGGAAGACGAACGCCAGGATGAACGCGACGACGATCTGATCCAGCGACTCGCGGAAGGTCTCGACGGGGGAGGACTGACCCGGCGGCGCCGCGGCGGGATCGGCGTTCTCTGGGGTGTGATTCATCCGGTCTGTCTCAGCATGATGCCCGGCGCTCGAAGACCCGGACCGCCCTGAGCATGCGCCCAGGGCGGTCCCGATCGCGGTTCGCCACGTTACTGAAGGCGGCTTCGCCGTCAAGCACGCTCCCGGCGCGCTTGCGGCAGGTCGGGACGGGGCGTAACACTTACCGGGCGCTACCCCTGGAGGAAATGCGGGTGATACAGACAAGGCGGAGTTTTCTTTATTCCGCGGGGGCGGCGGGCGCGACGGCGACGTTGCGGCCTGACGCTCTCGCTCGGGTGCTCGGTGCGGCGGCGGACGCCTCCACGGCGACGCCGGAGGAACTCGCCTCCAACGAGGACTTCTGGTTTCACATCCAGCGGGCGTACGACGTGGACCGCTCGATCGTGAACCTCAACAACGGCGGCGTCGCCCCGGCGCCTTCGACCGTCCTTTCCGCGATGTTCCGCAACCTCGCGCAGACGAACCACGCTCCGTCGCGCCAGCTCTGGGCCGTCCTGGATCCGCAGGTCGAGACCGTCCGGCGGAGGCTCGCGGATCACTTCGGTTGCGACGCCGAGGAGATCGCGATCACGCGCAACTCCAGCGAGGCGCTTCAGACCTGTCTTTTCGGAATCGACCTGAAACCCGGCGACGAAGTCCTCTCCACGTCGCACGACTACCCGCGCATGCTCAACACGCTCAAGCAGCGCGAACTGCGCGAGGGGATCGTCCTGCGCACGTTTCCGTTTGACACGCCCCCGAAATCCGGCGCGGAGCTGGCGGCGCTCTTCGAGAAGAACCTCACGCCGCGCACCCGGATCATTCTCCTGTGCCACATCACCAACCTGACCGGGCAGATCTTCCCGGTGAAGGAGGTGGTCGGGATGGCGCGGAGGCACGGTGTCGAGGTCGTCGTCGACGGGGCGCACGCTTTTGCGCACTTCCCCTTCAAACATGCCGACCTCGATTGCGACTACTACGGCACGAGCCTGCACAAGTGGCTTTCCGCCCCGATCGGCACGGGCTTCCTTTTCGTGCGCAAGTCGAAGATCGCCGGACTCTGGCCTCTGATGGCGGCGCCGGATCCGAAGAAAGACGACATCCGCAAGTTCGAGGAGATCGGCACGCACCCGACCGCGCCGCGCCTCGCCATCGCCGAAGCGCTGACCTTCTACGAGGGCCTCGGTCCGCAGCGCAAGCTGGCCCGCCTCATCTACCTGCGAAACCGCCACGCGGAGCGCCTCACGAAGCTCCCGAAGGTCCGGTGTTACACCAGCCTCGCCCCGGGGATGGGCGGCGCGATCTGCACCCTCGGGATCGAAGGCGTCGAGGCCGACGCCCTGACCGGCTGGTTGTGGGACAAGCACAAAATCATCGTCACGCCGATCAAAATCGAGCAGGTTAACGGCGTCCGCGTCACCCCGAACACGTACACGACGATCGAGGAGGTGGACCGCTTCGCTGACGCCTTTGAGCACGCGGTCCGTCAGGGAATCGCGTAGCCGGGGCGGGATCGGCGCCGTCGCTCGTGATCGGAGCCGTATTCTGCCGATGTTCCCCTGTCGCGCGGGCGGACCGGAGTCGCGGTCCGCGCGTGACGCGGGGAGGATCTGTCTTGAACGTCGCTCGAACTCAGCAAGGCGCGGGGGGGGATCCGATCGCCTTTGTCGACCTGCGGCGCCAGTACGCCGAACTTGCTCCCGCGATCGACGCGGCCGTGGGGCGCGTCCTTCAGACCGGCGCCTTCATCCTCGGGGATGAGGTCGCCCGGTTCGAGGCGTCGTTCGCGGCGTACTGCGGGACGAAGCATTGCATCGGCGTCGCCAGCGGGCTGGACGCGCTGGCGCTGATCCTCAAGGGGTTGGGCCTCGGCGCGGACGACGAAGTGATTCTCCCGGCGAACACGTTCATCGCCACGGCGCTGGCGGTTTCGCAGACCGGAGCGACGCCCGTCCTCGTCGATCACGATCCGCACACGTACAACATCGATCCGGCGCGCGTCCGTCCGGCGATCACGCGCCGGACGAGGGCGATCCTTCCGGTCCACCTTTACGGACGCCCCGCGGACATGCTTCAGATTCAGCGCATCGCCTCCGAATACGGCCTGATCGTCGTCGAGGACGCTTGTCAGGCGCACGGCGCGACGTCCCGCGATCACCGCTGCGGATCGCTCGCGCGGGCGGCGGCCTTCAGCTTCTATCCCGGAAAAAACCTCGGCGCGGCCGGGGACGCGGGCGCCGTCGTCACCGACGACGACGAACTCGCCGACCGGATTCGCCTGGCCCGCAATTACGGATCCCGGGTCAAGTACCGGCATGACGCGCAAGGCGGGAACAGCCGCCTCGACAATCTTCAGGCCGCGATCCTCAACGTGAAGCTGCCGCACCTGGACCGCTGGAACGACCGAAGGCGTGCGATCGCCCAGGCCTACCGGACCGGGCTGGCGAAGCTTCCGCTGGTGCTTCCGGAGGAGGGTCCGGAGTCGCGCCACGTGTACCACCTTTTTGTCATCCGGTGCGAGGCTCGCGACGCCCTGGCGACGCATCTGAAGGACCACGGCATCGACACGGGCATACATTATCCGGTCCCGATCCACCGCCAGCCGGCTTACGCAACCGGGTGCATTCCGCTGCGCCCGCTGACGTACTCGGAGATGTTCGCCGATCATCTGCTTTCGCTGCCGATGCACCCGCATATGACGATGCGCGAGGTGGACAGGGTCATCGCCGCCGTCCGCGGGTTCTACGGCGCGGCTGGCACGCTGCGCGAGGCGACGGTTCCGGTCGAATCCGTCACGCCTTCGTTCCGATCGGGCGAGTCCGCCGAGGTCGCCGAGCCGGCGGGAACATCGACGCGGCGCTGACCGAAGGAAGCTTCAGCATGCCCGGACGCCCCGGGACCGCGGCGGGCTTCCGCCTGCGCAGCGTCGCGCGGCGACCGCTTTGCGGACGTTGCCGCACACCGGGGTTCGTCGAAATGTATGCACGCTTTCAAAGTTGACTCGTCCGCCCTGCGTCCGCGGCGTATAATGACGGGAGGGAAGCCGAACGTCCGGGGTCACGGGAGATCGTCTGATGACGATCGTTCGACGCGAGGGAGGCTGAACCGGCGCAGAAGGTCCGCGCCGCCCGCTCGCGCCCGAGACCTCGATCCGACGGTTCCGCTGGAGCATGAATCCGAACTGGGAAACCTGGCGCGAGCAGTTCCCGATCACGCGGAACTACAACTTTCAGAACCACGCCGCGGTCTGCCCGCTGTCGAAGCGCGCCGCGGACGCGGGGCGCGAGTATTTCACCCTGGCTGAGCACCACGCCTACGTGCATCAGGGCTTCTTCCGCCGCGTCGAGCAGATCCGCCAGTCCGCGGCGCGCCTGATCCACGCCCAGCCGGACGAGATCGCCTTCATCAAGAACACCAGCGAGGGCGTCAGCTTCGTCGCCAACGGACTGAGCTGGACCAGCGGCGACAACGTCGTCCTCGCCAACGTCGAGTTCCCGGCCAACGTCTACCCGTGGCAGGCGCTTCAGGCGCGCGGCGTCCAGATGAGGATGGTGCTCGAGGAGGACGGGCGGATTCCCATCGAGCAGGTCATGTCGGCGATCAACAGCCGGACCCGCGTGGTGGCGGTCTCCAGCGTTCAGTACGCCAGCGGCTACCGCACGGACCTGGCGACGCTCGGCGAGTACTGTCAGAACAAAGGCGTGTTCCTGTGCGTGGACGCGATTCAGTCGCTGGGCGCGTTCCCGATCGACGTGAAAGGCATGAATATCGACTTTCTCGCCGCCGACGGGCACAAGTGGCTGCTCGGACCGGAGGGCGCGGGCCTGTTCTACGTCCGGCGCGAGCTTCAAGGGTACCTGCGCCCGACGACGATCGGCTGGTTGTCGGTGCGCAACCCGCTGGACTTCGGGCGTTATCAGTTCGAGTTCAAGGACTCCGCCGCCAGGTACGAGAGCGGCAGTTACAACCTGGCCGGAACGTTCGCCCTCGGCGCGGCGATCGACCTGGCGCTGGAGATCGGCATCGAGAACATCTCGCGGCGCCTGATCCGCCTGACCGACCGCCTCGCCGCCGGCGTCGTCGAAAAAGGATACCGCGTCGTCAGCTCCCGTCGTCCGACCGAGGCCAGCGCCATCGTCGCCTTCGCCTCGGATACGCACGATCCGAAACAGATTCAGGCCCACCTCCAGAGCGAGCACCGGATCATCATCGCCGAGCGCAGCGGCCGCCTCCGCGCCAGTCCGCACTACTACAACACCGAGCGCGAGATCGACCAGCTCGTCGAAACCCTCCCGCGACACTGACCGCGCCGGACGGTTGTGCAGACCTGAATCCTTATTCACGAATGTGGATCGCCCTCCGAGCCGCGGGCTTCAGCCCGCGCGAACGCTCGTTACGCGGCACGCTGCGGAATCGAGAACGACGAGAACCTATCCCAAAACGGTCGGGACATATCTTGACAAAAATGTCCGAATCCACCGGGAATGCCTGAATTCGCGCGGGCTGAAGCCTTAGGTTTGCACACATTTCTACTTGCTGCATGATGTGTCGTTTTCTGCCGGCGGGGTGGTGTCGGATGCAGGGCAACCGCATTCTAACTTTTGCGCCGGTCCTGACGGATACCGCGGATCAGGCGATCCGCGATTCCGGCATGCGGAGGCCGATCCCTTGGACAACCGACGTTCGCTCGGAAGCCCGAAATCCTAGAATGCGGTTGCCCTGCCATGGAGGGTCCGTTGGGTGAGTGCTTCTGCGGCGAGCGTATTTTTGGGCGACCGGCGGCTGGACGATCGGCTGCGGCGGACGTTTGACCTCGCGGCGGCGCGTCCGCATGGGACGATTCCGCGTAAGTTGATCGGGCGGACGCCGCTGGTGGGCGCCTCTCGCATGTTCAACCATCCGAAGGTGACGCATCGCCAGGTGCTCGCGGCTCATCGGGTCTCCGGTCTGCAACGTCTGGAGGGATTTCAAGGCAAGGCCCTTCTGCTGCACGACCCCACGGTTCTGGACGATTCGGGTCTGGATGTGGAGGGGCTGGGTCAGGTGGGCGCCGGGCACGGCAAGGGGTTGTACGCCCACAACCGCCTGATGGTGCTCCCGGCGACGCGGGACGTCGTCGGGTTGTTTCATCAGATCCTGCATCGGTGGGTTGTTTCATCAGATCCTGCATCGGCGCGCGGAGGCGCCGGCGGATGAATCCAAGGCGCAACGCGCCTCGCGGGCGGACCGCGAGAGTCGGC
>JAJVHU010000004.1 GCA_022072505.1 Phycisphaerae bacterium | reverse complement strand
TTTTAATGAAGTGACCTCCTTGCGGCCTCTGCGAGGACTGCCCCGGCGAATGCTGCGACATCGCCGACTGCGACGATGGGAACCCGTGTACGCAGGACGTGTGCAGCCGCGGCAAGTGCCGGCATTTCCCGAAGAACTGTGACGACCGCAATCCCTGCACCGACGATCACTGCAACCCGATAACCGGCTCGTGCTACCATACAGCGCACTGTGACGATGGGAATGCATGCACACAAGACGTTTGTGACCCTCAGAGCGGCGCATGCTCCTATCCCTGCTACGAGGACTGTGCCGCGTGCGAAATCCAGGGCAGCGAGGAGCCCGGTCTGTGCGTCGATTGTGCGTGCTCGTTACCGTCGTGTGACGTGACACTTGAGGCCGAGCCGGCGATGCTGTGCGGCGGGACCGTGATCGAGTTGACCGTCCGGGCCGTGTGTGAGCCGGAGTGCGGAACGGGGGCGTGGGTGGTGTACACGGAGCCGCCCGACGTGGTCGAGACGTGGATCGACGCGGACACGGAGTCCGTCGACTGCGACGGCGATCTGCACAGCTTCCTGGTGCGGGCGAAGATCCGATGCGACTATCGGGGTCTGGCGACGTTCCGGGTGGACTTTGACGCGCCGGGCGACCAGTATTGTGAGAGCGACGTCATTGTTGAGGTCGTGCAATGCCCGGACGTGGACATGGACGCGGACCGCAACGGCCTGATCTCGGCGGGCGACGACGATGAGGAGGGTGAGGACGACTGGCAATACGGTCCGAATGCGAAGGGCGCGATCGTGCTGGTGAACTGCGATAACGACGGAGGGAGAACATGGACGGATCCGACCGATCCTGATGATGACATTCGGGACTTGACGGATACCATCGTCAACGGACCGAATGACATTGCGGACCTGTCGGAAATGATCCTCCGCCCCGTTTCGCCGCCGTATCTTGCGGGGTGGAAGCGGCGGTTGCGTGTGCCGACCAACGCCTCGCACCCGGCCTTGCGGGTCTTTCTGCAAAAACCGCCGGGGACATGGACGCAGGTGCTCGGTCCGACGCAGGTCAGCGTGGTGCTTGAGGATTTTCAGATCAACCCGCCGATCGCGCTGAACGAAGAACTGCACTTCGGCGTCGAGTCGGTGCTCTATCCGGGCGACAAGGGTCACGCGTCGTTCGACGGTCTGATCGTCGTCGAGGCGGACCTGCTCGACGACCAGAACACGACGATCTGCACGGATACGCTGCAACTGCGCGTGGCGCCGTTCATCATCCTGCCCAACACGGCGCCGCCGCATCGGGCGCTGGTGAGCGACTATGATGCGACGGTCAGTGCCTTTGTCCAGACCCAGGCCGGAACGGGAAGCACGGCACTCATACCGTATGCCAATTGTTCGGACTGGTGGGCGCAGGACGCCTGGGAGTTTGGATTCTCGAGTCGCCCCGGCGGGTCGGGCTCCACTTGGAATCTGTGGTCTGGTTTCGAGACGCTCCGTGCCGGGGCGACCGCTTCAACCTTGGGGGCGCACCAATCTGTTGGGATCGGTGAACGGTCCGCCGGGCGATCGGGTAGGGTTAGTGCTTCGCCTTCAGGACACCAACAACGACCTCGCCTATGGAGGCAACCTTGAATTGATTCCGCCCTACACGAACCATCCGCTGGGCAGAATCGTTGTGGGATCAATGCCGCTAGCGCAGGTTGAGTTTCTGAACAGTCAGGCGGTCCAAGCGCCGGTCGTGCAGCTTGATACATCCTGGCTGGCGGTAGGCCATATTGATGAGTACATGTCCATCCTCCCGGATCCGGCGGGGTTTGGTATTGCGTTTGCCTCACCGGGGTATGCCAAGCTTCTCCTAGAAAGCGCTGCAACGCATGAGCCGCTTTTTTATGGCGAGTTCAGCGATAACGTTTCCCACGGAACTGTTGATTCCGCCGACGTGAATGGTTTGACCGACAACGACTCGGCGGATTTCAGAAACTTCGTCAATGGCTTTGTGCGTATTTACGACGGTCCCGGCAAAGGGCAAGTGGGCGAGATCATTTCGTCAGGCACAACGGAGCATACGCTGCGCGTGGGCAAAGTCTGGCTACTGGAGAATGCCAGAAGCGTGTATGATGCTATTACTGAAAATGAGCCGCAGTTCCGAAAAAACAACAACCAGTGGCATCCAGGTCTGATACCGACTACGGATTCCAAATACATCGTTGTTCCTACCAGCAAACAATGGTATGGAAAAACGCCTCTTTCGGGGCCATTGTTGGGGATTCCATTTCCGGCAGTCGTCTCGGCGGGCGAACTTGCCTTCGACGTCGATTTGTGGTCGAAGATGAACTCTCCCATCGAGACTCGCCTGACAACGGCATGGCAATCCGTCGTCACTGCTCTGGATGGTCATGCGGCGCCTGATTTCTTGATTCCGACCTTCTATCTCAGTCGAACTACGGCCACCGGACTTTTTGAAGGAGAAGCGTTCGCTTACGCTCCGGGCAGCGCGAACATGCAGATATGGAATGATCAGTTGTGGATCGCTAGACCGTTCGGGCCGCGAGGCGATGTCGGCGGTCAACGAAAGGATCTTTTCGCCCACGAAGTCGAAACAGTGCTCAACCTTCCCGGTTCGCGGACTGCGCACTTTGTCGACGACTGGGATACGTACCATTTTAACGTTGGAGAAGTGCATTGCGGAACAAACGTAATGCGTATTGCGCCGAATGACGTGTACCGACGATGGTGGGAATCGGAACCGTAATCCTCAGTAAGCGCGGGTAGCGAGAAAACGAGGAGGCTGCGATGTGCGGTGTTCGAATTCGAGTGTGCGTGACATCGGTGACGGGCGCTGTCGCTGCTCTTTCCGCGCTTGCGCTAAACGTTAATGTATATGCCGACGATGTGCTGAACCGCTACCCTTCACCCGACGAATGGCAGCGGCGCATCCATGATCTGAAGCGCGACAGGCCGGACGAATATACGTTGGCGAAGGAGGACTTCGACCTGGCCTTACGCTCCCTGTACACGTTGGCGGTCCCCGCGGTAGGAGAGCCTAGGAACCCACGCTACATCCCACGCTGGCCGCGCCCGATTCCCATTCCGACACGCGAGGACATCGAGTCGACGACGCCCGAGTTCAAGGGACAGCCGGGATTTGAGGCCTATGATGCTTTCATGCGAGAGCACATGGATGAATACGTCGTGGAGGACACGCCCGCATTGAGGGTTGTTCTCGCGGAGACCCTCATGCATGGCTGGGCGGACTGGTCTGAATGGACGGGGACGGAGATTCTAGAGCAGGTGCGCAGAGAGTTCCCGCAGATACACCGCTATCAGGCATGGAATCTGGCTGACCGCTACGAAGTAACCGATTTGGTAGGGCTGGCGCTGCGGTATTTCGAGGATGAGAATCGTGCCCCAGAGACAAGCGGAGGTTACATCGAACGTTTGGTAACAAGCGCCTGCGACGCGGAACTGCTCGACTATCTGCTGTCGCGATGGCAGGAGACACGAACGAGCTTTGCATTTCTGACATTTAGTAAAAACATGCCGCCCGAGGAGACGATGCGCGTACGGGATGTCTGGGCGAAGTACCTGAGTTCACCGGTAGAGCTATTGCGCTGCCAGGCTGTCACTCAAGTGGGTGACATGATTCGCCGGGTCCGCACGCAGTCTAATGGCCAGGACACAAGCGACGTGATACAAGGGAAACTTCAGCAGCTAGCCGAGACAGACCCTAGCCCTGACGTTCGCAAGCGTGCAACACGAGTCCTTCAGGACATCCGTGGCGGGGAATAGCGCCCAGGAGGCCAGACCGGGGCACGACGACGATGATGACTGTCCGAGCGGCGACCAATGCGTGGACGGCCTCTGCGAGGACTGCCCCGGCGAATGCTGCGACAACGCCGACTGCGACGATGGGAACCCGTGTACGCAGGACAAGTGTCGGCGCGGCGAGTGTCAGAATCCTTGCAAGCCCGACTGTGCCTTGTGCAATGTCGAGAGCGGCGGCGGGGCGGGGTATTGCGTGGAGTGCGCCTGCACGTATGCGGCGTGCGTGCTGGACGTGCGTACAAAAACTGAGCGGCACGGTGTCGCTCCGCGTTCGAGTGCCGCCGGATGTTGCCAGCGACGGCGGCGTACACAAGGGAGTGGGCGAAATCGACGTGCCGTCCCTTCCGGCGGCCTACGACGACGATTCGCTTTCGAACAGGCGACTTGCTCAAGCTTGCTTTTGTACCTCCTTCTAAAGAATGAAGACACGATACGGGACACGTACAATTCGATCATATACCGCACGGGCGTCGCAGAATCTGGCGCCCGACGAGCGATGTGCTACGGATAAATGTTGGTCTGACAGGAAATGGACATGAACCCCTGTTTTTGACTCACGACTGTGAATGGCAATAGCAACCGGCCGGTTCAATTCCCCTCGCCTCCAGTCGGGAGAGATGAGGCAGTTTTCAAGGGCGCCTCGCGGGCTGGTTCCGTGGGCTGGTTCTTCGGGTTGGTTCCTCGGGGGAGGGCGCTTCATGCCGCTCGTTGTGGAGAGGCGGACTTGGTGCGGCATCGCCTGCTCCTCGGGTCAGGCGTGGTTCAGTCCGCGCCTGCTCGGACGCGATCGGCAAAATGCGCTCCGCGGGCTTCGAAGTTGACGTAGCGATCGAAGCTGGTGGCGCCGGGGCAGAAGAGCACGATGTCGCCGGATCGGGCGCGCGTGCGCGACCAGCGGACGGCGGATTCGAGATCGTCGGCGCGGAGCACCTCCGGTCGCGGTCCAAGTCGCGCGGGACCGAGCAGGCCGTCCGCGATTTTTTTGCCCGTCTCTCCGAGGCAGGCGACGGTCCGGCAGCGTTCGGCGAGCATCCGCACGCAGTCGTCCAGCGGTTCATCGATCGCCGCGCCGCCGACGATCGCAAGCACCGGCGCGTCCAGCGCCTCCAACGAAGTGATCACGGCGCGGGGGGAGGTGGCTTTCGAGTCGTTGAGAAAGCGGACGCCGTCGATCACGGCGACGACCTCGAGGCGGTGGGGCAGGCCGGTAAAGCGCTTCAGCGCCTCGGCGGCGGTCTTTTCCTTGATGTTCAGCAGACGGGCGGCGGTCCACGCGGTTGCGGCGTTCTCGCGGTTGTGCGCGCCGGGCACGGCAAGTTCAAAAGGGATCTGCGGCGCGCGAGCCGGATGCACCGGAACGCCCAGCCGCAAGGCGTGTTCACGCACAAGGCGAGCGGCGGTGAGGCGCCCGGGGGGATCGTCCGTCGCGACGAGGACGTCTCGCCCAGCGATCCCTTCCGGGTTGAGAGCGGCTCGCGGACTGACCGCTTCTCCGGCCAGCGCCGGGTCGCCGATGACCAGCGCTCCCGCCGGTTTCGGGCGACCCAGGATGTTGAGCTTTGCGCTGACGTACGCGTCGAACGAGCCGTGGCGGTCGAGGTGATGCGGGTGCAGGTTGGTGAGGACCGCGACGCGCGGCGAGAAGGGGACGCGCGGCACGTCCTCAAGCTGAGCGCTCGACAGTTCGAGGACGACGCGGTCATCCGGCGTCATCCGGGCGAGTTCCGGGAGCAGGGACTTGCCGATGTTGCCGCCGAGGTAGACGCGCCCGCGACTCCCGCCCCGCGCGAAGTGTTCTTCGAGGACGGCCGCGATCATTGCGGAGGTAGTGCTCTTGCCGAAGGAGCCGGTAACGCCGATGACGGAGGCCGGGCAGCGCTCGAGAAAGAGATTGATCTCCGTCGTCCACGGGACGCCGCGATCGATGATCGCCTTGAAGAACTCGGAGCGCGATTTTACGACGGCGGGATTGACGACGACCCGGTCGGTTTCCGCCAGCAATTCCGGATCCTCGGTCCCGAGGCGCAGCGTGACAGGCAGGTCCGCGATCGCCGCGATCGAACTGCGCAGGCTGTCCGCCGCGGCGCGGTCCATCACGGTGACGCGAGCGCCCTGATCGACGAGCCAGCGGGTCAGGGTTGCGCCTCCGCCGAGCCGTCCGAGCCCCCAGACCAGCATTCGCTTCTGTTTTACCGGAAGAGGTTCAAGTCCGGTCATCCGTGATTGTGCTCCCAGCGGCGATCGTGGCCCGCGGTGAAGCGTGTTGCGCGTCGGCCGCGCCCGGGCATGATCCGCGCTTCACGCGCGGGGGACAAGCGAACGCTGCGCCCGCAGGTTCGGCGCGTTCGTCGCACCCGAGGCGTCGCAGGGTCGGTTACGGTTTGCGTGGCGCGGGCGCGGATCATACGGTTGAGATGGATTGCGCGCCGCGGACCGGAGTCGGGTCGAATTGGGTGGGGGGTAAGCAAGATCAAGCGGTTCAGGCCCTCCCCGGGGGCGGCGTGGCGACAGAGGAGGAACCGGAATGATGAGAAAAGTCAAGGTGTCGGCAGTTGACAGGAATCTTAGCGGGTTCATATATTTTCGTGCGCCTTGATTGAATTGTGAATTATTTCGGTTTAGGCGCACTTGAAGGTTATCGCCCGTATCAGGCGGGGGACCGGAACAGCATCCGGGGTCTGACGGGGGCGGTGGCGCGGCGTTGATGGACCCAGCGGGACCAAGGTATCCCTTTTTCGGAGTGAGGCATCATGGAGCGCAGTAACCCAGGGCACGCGAAGACGCACAAGGCAGGGTGGTACCTGCTTCCGGCCTGCGTGGTCGGACTGGTCCTCGCCATCAGTTGCACGAACATCGGCGGGGGCGGGGGCGGTGACAACACCAACGACAACGGTCAGGGCAGTCCGCAGCGAGACGAGATTCTCAGCCTGAGGAACAACTTCAACGTCTCAGGCAGCGGGCAGATCACAATCCAGTACAACGTCGTGGCGCCGGCGACGGCGTCGGCGTTCTACGTGAAGGTGGAAAGCCCGACGACGGGATCGCCGGATATCGGGACGCCGGTGGTGTTCGCGGCGAACGCGCCGGTGGGTGCGGGCCAGGTGGTGACGCTGGTCTACACTGATCTGGAAACGGGCGCGTACCAAGTGGGGCTGAACATCTCGCGTCCCTCGGGCAACAGCACGGTCCGCAGCCTGGGGTACCTGATCATCGAGGCGCCGCCGGATCCGGAGTTCCTCGCTCCGACGGAGAACCTCGAGATCCATCAGGGCGAGTTTGTTGACATTTCCTTCGACAACCGGAAGACGCCGGCGACGCGGGTGCGGTGGCGGTTGTTCTACAAGACGTATGACGTGCGTGACACGGACCAGGACGGCGTGTTCAACGCGCTGGACCAGTGCCCGCAGACGTCGGTGGACGAGCGCGGTCAGGTGGATGCGTTCGGGTGCGGTCCGACGCAGCTTGCGGCGGGCGACGACTTCGACGGCGACGGCGTTCCGAACAACGCGGACGAGTGCCCGGGAACGACGGCGGGTCTGGACGTGGACCGGGCGGGTTGCTCGCAGGATCAGTTGGGGATTGAGCTGGCGATCGGGGACGGGAACGAGAATACGTTCCGGTGGGACACGACGGGCGTGCAGCGGGCGAATTACCGGCTGGGCGTCTCCGCCGCGGACACGGGTCAGTCGATCGCGGCGACCTTTGCGGCGGATTCGTCGCGGGTGGTGACGCGGTTTGCGGCGGCGATCGTGTCGATCGACGAGCCTCCGCCGCCTCCGACGCCCCCGACGCTGGTGTTCAACAAGCCGATCAAGGACGTTCAGACGTTCGGGACGGAAATCGTCGAGATCGAATTTGACGCGACGATCCGGACGGCGGGCGCGACCGGCAGCGTGGATATTTTCCTCGACAGCGACACGACGCCGAACAACGGCAACGAGATCGTGCTGCTGGACGACGCTTCGGTGGACACGACTTCGACGTCGTTCTCGACGGCGAACCTTCAGGAAGGGTTGTACAACGTCGGCGGGACGGTGGATGACTCGGCGAACATCCCGGTGACGGTGTATGCCGCCGGTCGCATCGACGTAGTGAAGAACGCGGCGCTGGCGGTCAATGAGCCGAGTTCGCCGCTGCCGGTGCGTCCGAACGCCAACGTGCAGGTGGCGTGGACGACGAACGTCCCGCCGCACGTGGCGACGCTGGAGGTGTACGCTCAGCGCGTCAACGCGCAGGGTCAGCCGGAAGGGGCGGAGATTCAGATCCGCCCGCCGGGTCCGCCGCTTTCGGGGACGGACACGGACATCTTCCGTCCGACGGAGTCGGGCGTGTACCGCGTGTTCGTGCGGGTGGATTTCACGGTCGACGACCGTGAGAACATGCTGGATCAGGCGCCTGCGGACGTGCGCGTGACGACGCTGCCGCCGACGCTGTGGCTGGGCGAGTTCGCGGCGGCGGATGCGCGGATCGACGGGGCGATCCTTGAGGGCGTGAACTTCGAGGACAACCTGGGGACGAGCGTCATCCGCGTTCCGGACCTCAACGGGGACGACGCGGATGAACTGCTGGTGGTGGCGCGCTACGGGAAGCCCGGGTTCAAGAACCCGAACGGTTTGGGCGAGGGCGAGGCGTACCTGATCTACGGGACGCCGGACCGCCTGGTGGGCGCGATCAATGCGAACGAGACGGGCAAAGATCTGACGGGGATCACGTTCACCGGCATCCGCACGCGCGGCGAACCGAACAATCGTGAACAGACGCAAGGTCTGTCGGCGGTGGCGGTGATTCCGGATCTGGACGACGACGGGCTGCCGGAGATGGTGTTCAGCTTCCCGCGGACGCTGAGCCGCGGTCACAACATCGACGTGCTCCAGGACGGTCTGACGCCGGATCAGTTCCTGACCTCGCTGGAGCGTCCGGGGCAGTTCCTGCGCGGCGGTCTGGTGATCGTCAGCAGCAAGAACCGCAACCTGATCTTCCCGGAAAGCGATCAACTGTCGCCGGTCATCCGGCTGGATCTGGTCGGGCAGCAGTTCGAGGTGAACGGTCCGGCGTTCGGCGGCGTGGAAACAGCGGCGTTCGCGGACATTCGGTCCCGCAATCCATGTCTGGATGAGGAAGTGCCTTGCCAGTGCCCGCTGGAGTGTCCGGAAGGTGAGGAGTGTCCTCCGTCGCAAGAAGAAGAGACGATGTGCATCGAATACTGCGGTACTCCGGTGCTTTGCAGTGAACTGTGCGATGCGATGGGTGACGATTGTTGGGGTGATTGTTTGTGTCCGAACGGAGGTGAAGAGGGCGACGGTCAATATGACGCAATGACGGGTCCGGGCCAGGGGACCGGTTTCGTCGGACCGCTCGCGGACACTTGGTATGAGCGTTATTACTGTCAGCAGGACTGGGACTGCGGATTCTGCGTCGGATCGATGGTGTACCCGCTGCCGGTGTGCAGCTACATCTACGACCCTCTGACGTGTCCGGATCCGCTGCATCAGAATGACGTTTGCCGGACGGGCGGATGCACGCCGTTCAAGCCGGTGTTCTCCGACGTGGGGCTGCCGGGGCAGTCCGGGTTCTACCCGACGTGGAACACGGCGCCGCCGACGCGGAACAACCCGATCGAGCCCTTCGGGGCGCGGATCATCGGGCTGAGCACCTACGGCGGTCCGCAGGACGGGGACCACTTCGGCGCGTCGATGACGGTGAGCAACAGCAACCCGGTCGGTCCGGGCGAGCTGCTGGTTTCCGCGCCGGATCGTCGTCAGGCGGTTCCGACGCTGGGGTTGAATCAGCAGAATCAGTGCGTCGAGCGCGGGGTGGACGGCGAAGTCAACAACATGCTGGACTCGAACAACGACGGGTGTCCGGACCCGATCGCGTTCCCGGGCATCGTCTACATGATCAACTTCGAGATCGAGAACCGCTCCGGGCAGCGTCGTCCGTACAATCTGTGGGAGGACGACCCGGTGGGGCGGATCCCGCCCAAGCCGCACCAGTACATGGTGGGCACGCCGAGCCACTGCGAGTCGTTCACGATCTCGAATACGGACAGCATCTCGGGGCGCATCGAGAACCCGGAGGCGATCCGCATCATCGGTCAGGCGAACGAGCGGATCAAGAACATTCTGGGCGTGGATGACTTCAACGACGACGGCCGCGAGGACATCATGGTCGGCGTTCCGGAGGCGAACGGCGCGAAGGGGCACGTCTACGTGGCGTACCGCCGCGAGAAGCGTCTCGAGGGCGACTACGTGCTGGGCAAGCTGGCGCTGGCGCCGAACAATCCGAACCGTCTGGACGGCATCTTCGTGGTGTGGGCGGATGAGGACAACGCGGCGTTCGGGACGAGCCTGGCGACGGGGGTGGACTTCAACCACGACGGTCTGTCGGACCTGGTGATCGGCGCGCCGAACGCGCGTGCGTCGACGGGCCAGCAGGGCCAGTTCACCAACGGCGTCGGCTCGGTGATCATCGTGTTCTCGAATCCGAACCTGGTGACGCCGCAGGGCGGCATCACGGTGGGCGAACTGCTGCGGACGGGTCGGGCGGTGAAGATCACGGGCAACTTCCTGGACGAGAACGGCAACTTCGGGTTCAACGTGGCGGACGGCGGCGACATCGACGGCGACGGTCACAACGACCTGCTGATCGCCGCGCCGGGGGCGACGCCGCGGTTCGATCCGACGCCGACGGATGCGGTGGACGCGCTGACCGAACCGGGTCTGGACCAGGATTTCGACGGCGTGCGTGACGACATCGCCGCGGAATACGGTCTGGCCGGTTTCGACAACGCGATGACCCGCGCGGGCGTGGTGTACGTGATCTCCGGGGCGAACGACTTCAGCGAGACGCCGAACGGCGAGGTCTCGGTTCGTCAGCTCGGGACGGATGCGCTGCGCGGGATGATCGTGGCGGGCCGGCGGTCGCTGGACTTCCTCGGCGGCGGCGACGCCGGCGACGCGGCAAACGGCGGCAACGCGGTCAAGGCGACGCGCGGACGCTCGTTCGGTCTGGCGACGGCGGGGGATCTCGACGGCGACGGCAAGGCGGATTTCACGGTGGGTTCGGTCCTGGCCGATCCGCGGCGCGACCGCATCACCGGCGAAGGCGTCCGCAACGGCGGCGAGGTGTACATCATCTACGGCGGAACGCTGCCGGAGATGTGATGACGGGTTGTCCGGCCTACGCCGGGCGCTCGGTCGAGAACTGACGCAAGATGCCCGGGGGGGGCGATCCCCCCGGGCTTTTTCATGCGCTCAGCGGGGCGCTGCGGCTGGCACGAGGGCGTGAGGGCGGACTCAGTTTTGTCCGTCGTGTCCGGGAGGTTTGCAGCGGAGAATATCGGTCGCGCGGGTTCGGCGGGATGGATGCCGCGGAAGGGGTTCCCGCCTTCCGTCGATAAAAGGGGGTGGATTTCAGCCGGAAACAGAACCCGCCGCGGATGCCGCGGATGAGGGTCGGTCTCGGAGTTTGCGTCCGGTCGGGCCCGGCAGCCCCCTGGGTGCGGTTGTTTGCGGCGATCGGCGTCCTTGTCGCCGCTGCGGGCGCCGTCGCGCAGACGGACGCGACCGCGGTGAAGCCTGACGCCGCCGAGTCCGGCGCGTCCTCCTCCGGGGCGTCCACTCCCGCTGCGCCTCATCAAGCGACGCGCGAACTGCACCGCTTCGACTTCCACGAGAGGCCGCTGGGGAATCTCGAGGACACGCCGATGTACTGGGAGGCGGTGCGCTCGCCGGGGTTCCCGACGTTCGCGGTCGGGGAGTTCGATGCGGGCGTGGGACGCTCAGCGCCGCCGAGTTTCAGGCTGACGTCGAGCGGGCGCAACGTCGCCTATGTTTACCGGGGTCCGGCGACGCCGGTGCGTCCCCGGCGCAGCTACCGCATCAGCGGATTCGTGCAGACTGAGGACGTGGTTCATGCCCGGGCCGTCCTGTCGGCGTATTACGTGAACGCGGAGGGAGAGCCGCTGGAGGAGACGCTGACGCCGTCGACGTGGCTGGCGGACGACGGGCGGAAAGAGGAGTGGCGAGAGGTTCACCTGCTGATGCCGGCGGCGCCGGCGGAGGCGCATTCGATCGGGCTGATGCTCGCGCTGCTTCAGGAGGAGACGTGGGATCGGTCGCCGCAGCGGCAAGGCCACGTCGGGTTCAAGGACGTCAACGCGCGGGTCTGGCTGGACGACGTGTCGATCCACGTTCTGCCCACGATCGAAGTGAACGCGGGGAATGAGACGAATGTCTTCGAGACGGGGGATCCGTCGGGGATTGAGTTCGTCATCAACACGTTCGACGAGGCCGGCGCGGACTGCTCGCTGGAGGTTTACGACGTTCTCGGCGGCGTGGCGCACTCGGAGACGGCGGCGCGCGGAGGGCACGCGGGAGCGACGTCGCTGCGCATCACGCCGCAGGCGTTTCCGCCGGGGGTGTATCGCGCGGTGCTGCGGGTGTCGGTGGAGGGCGAGGCGCTGTCGCAGTGGGAGCGGACGTTCGTGACCCTCGCGCGGCGGGGGCGGGGTCGTCCGGTTTCGTCGGCGCGCTCGTTCGGGATGGCGCTGGATCCGGGCGACCGCGCGCCGCTGCGCGTCGAAGCGGATATCCTGATCGCGCAGGGGGTAAGATCGGCGAAGCTTCCGCTGTGGCCTCGACCGCGCGGCAAGGACGTTCAGGATGCGCTCGTTCCGGGCAGCCCCCTGAGCACGGATCCTGCGCTGCTGCGGCTCGTGCGCTCGGGGTTTCATCTGACGGGGGTTTTCAGCGGGATTCCGGACCGCATCGCGGAGGAGGCCGGCGCATATCCGCCGTCGCTTCCGGAGCTGTTGAACTCCGACGCGGCGGGTTGGCGGCGCGACCTGGAGGATGTCGTGGCGCCCAACGCGACCGTGATCAGCACCTGGCAGGCGGGACAGGACGGGGATCTGGATATCCTGTTGAGCGGCGAGCTTTCGGCGGCGACGCAGCGTCTTCGCGAGGAGATGAACCGGTTTCTCAGTTCGCCGATCCTGTGCGTTCCGGAAGCGACGTCACTGGAGCGCTCGCCGACCGAGGGAGATCGCGAGCGAACCTGTCTTACGATCGGGCGTGAGGTGGGCAATTCGCATATTGCGGGGCAGGTTGCGCAGTTTGAAGACGTCTTCGGGGACGGGATCGACGTTTTTCTCGCGGGAGACGGGGAGCGGCGGTACGAGCGGCTCCCGGCGCTGGCGCGGTGGGCGCAGCGCGTGCTGCTTAGTCGTCATGCGGCGACGGGGACCGTGTACGTCCCGCAGACGTGGCGGACCGCGCCCGGAGACGGGACGGTTGTGCCGGGCGAAACGTTCATCCTGCTGCGGACGATCACGGACGTCATCGCCGATGCGAAGGCGGGTCCGGCGGTGCGGTTCGGAGAGTCCGCGAAGGCTCTGGTGTTCGTCGAGGGGGATCGGGCGTCGGTGGCGTTGTGGGACGATGGCGCAGGCCCGCAGGGGCGCGCGCACGTCATTCAGGTGGGTGATCCGGATGCGGTGGTGGATTTGTGGGGGAGGGAGTCCACTCCTGAATTGACGGATGACGGACGGCTGAAGGTGACGTTGACGACGATGCCGGTGCTGGTGGAGGGCGCGGAGGCGTGGACGATCGCCTTTGTGGACCAGATCCGCTTCGAGCCGGCGACGCTGCCTTTCAGCATCGAACCGCAAAGCCGCACCCTGGAACTGGGGAATCCGACCGGTCGGGCGATGGCGGGGACGGTGGAGATCCGCACGCCGCCGGAGTGGGAGGCGCGTCCGGCGTCCTTCCGGTTCAATGTACCGCCGGGGGGCGGCGTCGGGTATCCTGTCGAACTGCGGTACCCGAGCGCGGCGTCGGCGGGCGTGAAGAATCTGACGGTGAAGGTCACCGTCGAAGGTCCGAAGGCGCGGGTGTTTGAGACGGAAGTTCCGCTGGAGCTGGGGATCGCCGGTCTGGAGGTCTGGGGCACGGCGTTCCGGCGGGGCAACTCGATCATCGTGCGGCACGTGATTCACAACCGGACGGCGGAGCAGCTTTCATTCCGGGGATTCGCGGCGACGGCCGGGCGGCCGCGGCAATACCGCAACATTCTCGATCTTTCGCCCGGACAGACGCGCGTCGAGGAGTATGCGTTTCCGGCGATGCCGCGAGACGCCGACCGGCTGGTGCGTCTCGGACTGCGTGAGTTGAGCGGACCGCGGATTCATAATCTGGACGTTGCCGCGCCTTGACGATCGAGATTCGGCGTCGGCAGGTTCTGAAAGGACGCGGCGCACAGGGGCGAACGAAGCATGATCGATCCACGTCTTGAGCGTCTTGCCCGGGTTCTCGTTCAATACTCGGTGAGGGTGCGGCGCGGCGACGTCGTGCGGATCAAGGGATCGACGGTCTGCGAGCCGCTGGTGGCGGCGCTCTACCGGGAGATCCTGGATGCCGGCGGACATCCGGTCGTGAGGCTGACGGCGGAGGCGTGTGAGGAGATACTGCTGAAGCGGGGCAAGCCGCATCAACTGCGCCGGCTGGACACGTTCGACCTCGCGGAGATGCGGGAGGTGGACGGGTACATCGGGATCTGGGGGTCGGACAACACGCGGGCGTTGTCGAACGTGGATCCGCGGCGTCAGGCGATGCGGCAGGCGGCGTCGCGGCCGATCCTGGACACGCTGCTGACGCGGGCGGCGGCGAAAAAGAACCGCCTGCGCTGGGTCGGCACGCAGTACCCCTGCGCCGCCAGTGCGCAGGACGCGGAGATGTCGCTGGCGGAGTACGCGGACTTCGTGTTCGAGGCCGGGCTGCTGCACCTGCGCGATCCGGTCGCGGCGTGGCGGAAGCTCAGCGCGGCGCAGCAGAAGCTGGCGGATCGGCTTGAGAAAGCGCGGGTAATCCGGGTGACCGCGCCGGGGGGAACCGACATCCGCTTCGGCGTGCGCGGACGACGGTGGATCAATTGCGACGGGGAGAACAATTTTCCCGACGGCGAGGTGTTCACCGGTCCGATCGAGGACGCCACCGAAGGCGAAGTGCGCTTCAACTTTCCGGCGGTCCACGGCGGCCGCGAGGTGTGCGACGTGCGGCTGAAGTTCTCGGGCGGGCGCGTCGTGGACGCTTCGGCGACGAAGGGCGAGGATTTTCTCTTCAAAATGCTGGATCAGGACGCCGGCGCGCGGGTGCTGGGCGAGCTGGCGATCGGCACGAACTACGCGGTGCGGCGGTTCACGCGGAACACGCTTTTCGACGAGAAGATCGGCGGGACGTTTCACATGGCGCTGGGCGCGGCGTACCCGGAGTCCGGCGGACGCAACGAGTCCGCGCTGCACTGGGATCTGGTGTGCGACCTGCGGAAGGGCGGCGTGATCGAGGCGGACGGGAAGCCGATCTTCCGCAACGGCCGCTTTCTTCGCGCGGATTTCCCGCAGCCGGCGGGGCGGGCATGACGAGCGAGCCGCTGGAAGGACTGATCGTGTTGAACAAGCCGCCGGGCGTGACCTCCGCCAAGGCGCTCTACAAAGTGCGGGCGATCACGCGGCAGCGCAAGAGCGGACACGCGGGGACGCTGGATCCGGCGGCGACGGGCGTCCTGCTGATCTGCCTGGGACGGGCGACGAAGCTCGTCGAGCGGCTGATGAACCTGCCGAAGTCGTACGTCGCCGAGGCGAGGCTCGACATCACCAGCGACAGCTTCGATCTCGACCAGCCGGTGCGGGACGTCGCGGTCCGCGCGGCGCCGTCGGCGTCGGAGGTGGCGGCGGCGTTCGCGTCGTTCGTCGGTCGCGTCGAGCAGGTTCCTCCGGCGTTCAGCGCGATCAAGGTGGGGGGGCGGGCGGCGTACAAGGACGCGCGCAAGGGAATCATGCCGGAGCTGAAACCGCGCCTCGTCCGCATTGACGCGATTGAAGTGCGGCAATATGCGTGGCCGGTGGTCAGCTTCGATCTGCATTGCGGGCGGGGGACGTACGTGCGGGCGCTGATCCGGGATGTCGGGATGCGCCTGGGCACGGGCGGATGTCTGACGAAGCTCATGCGCTCGGCGGTCGGGCCTTTTGCCCTGGAATCCGCCTGGACGATCGACGCGCTCAAGTCGCTCGCGGACGTCCGGACGGCCCTGCTGTCGCCGGCGGAAGTCGCCGCGCTCCTGGCGGAAGCCGAAGTTCGTATCTGAGTTGCGGCTTCCGGCGCGGGGCATTGCTCCGAGCGGCGTCCGCCGGGAATCGGGGCCAGGACGGGGGATGGCGCCGAAACGTTCCGCGGCTCGACTTGCCGGACGCGTGGCGCGTGCGGAGGGGCAGGAGGTCGGTTCGACGAATATTACGAGACGCCTGCCGCTCGGTCGGCATGATTCGTCGCAGTTTTCGTTCATTCAATCGTCGTCCCCGGTCTTGCCGGAGCGAGCAGCCTGATGCATACAATTCATCATGCGGAACGCTGAATACACCTCACACCCCCCCGTGATCCCTCAGCCGCCTGGCGCCGGCGCGAGCGCCGGGGGAGGCGCGTCCGTCGCCGGTTGCGAATTCGCGCCCCGGGGTCCGATGCTGTTCTTCGATGGCGAGTGTGGGTTGTGCGCCTGGTCCGTGCGATGGTGCCTGAAGCGCGAGCGCCGGCCGGTGCTGCGTTTTGCACCGCTTCAGGGGGCGACGTATGCGGCAGTGGACCTGCCCGGAAAACCCGCGGGCGTGCAGACGCTGGTGCTCGTGGATGCCGCCGGACTTCACGTGCAAAGCGAGGCGGTGCTGCGGATGCTCCGGCATGTCGGGGGGGGGTGGGCGACGGTCGGGTGGGTCGGGCGGTTGATCCCCCGCGTCGTTCGCGACGCCGCCTACCGATTCGTGGCGGCGCGGCGATACCGATGGTTCGGACGCGCCGCGGTTTGCCAGGCCCCCGGAGGAACTGCGTCGGCGAGACTCCTGCCGTGACCGCAGGACTCCAACGCTGCAACGCGACCCCCTCGCGCGTGTGCTTCGTAACCTATCGCGTTCATCAGGGTTCGCCGGGTCGCATCCTTAACCGCCTGTTGAAGAACGCGCGATCGAGCTTTGTGATGCCGGTTTTCCCGGTGAAATTCGCGTCCCGGAGGAACGCGCTACCCTTTTTCAACGGGCTGTTAAGACCCTCAGGATGCCGCGCACCGGAGTCAGAGGGAGACTCAGAAGAACGATTCCTGACCCTTGACATCGCTTGCGCGACGTC
Source organism: Phycisphaerae bacterium (assembly GCA_022072505.1). Classification (GTDB taxonomy): domain Bacteria; phylum Planctomycetota; class Phycisphaerae; order UBA1845; family UBA1845; genus JABWBH01. The sequence continues at coordinate 12,706 of JAJVHU010000004.1, read as the reverse complement.
CGAGGCATGCGGGCGCGGCTCGGTTTTCAAACGCCGTTCCGGATCGCGTCACGCCGGCCTGACGACGATCGCCTTCGGCGAGGTCGGGCAGTAAAGCTGGCACACGCCGCAGCCCGTGCAGCCGTCCGTGAGCACGACGGGCGGACCGGCGTGATCGAAGCGGATCGCCGTCGGACCGATCGGGCACTTCGTCACGCACTCGGTGCAATCTTCTCCGTCCGACCGGACGCACAACGGCGCGTAGACCTCGGCGGCGCCCATCCGGATCTCGCTCGGGTGCGTCAGCTTGCGGAGCGCCCCGCTGGGGCAGACCGTCGTACACAGCAGCCCGTCGCAGATGACGCACGCCGCCAGGTCCGCGTCGATGACCGGGGTTCCGCGCGCGCGGTCGCCGTCGTGCTTCCCCTCGAAGGCGAAGATCGCCTTCGCCGGGCAGATCGCCACGCACGCTCCGCAGCGCCGGCAGGTGTCGTTGAAAAGCCCCTCATCGAGCGCGCCGGGAGGCCGCAGGACGATGCGCGGACGAGGCGGCGGATCGTCCGGCGGGAGAATCTGCGGCAGGCGCTCCTCGATGGCCTCGACCACCGGTTTGAGCATCCGCGCGAAGGCCTCCTGAAAGAACCCGCGCCGTCCGAACCCGTCTGATCCGCCTTCGCCCATCCCGCGCAAAGATAGGGCGCGGCCTCATCCATCGCCAGCGAACCGCACCGGGACCGGCGCGCATCCTTCCGCCGGCCGCGGCGTCAAAACCGAGCCGCGCCCGCCTGCCTCGGACGTCGCGCAAACGCATGCCGCCCGACGGCTTGGCCCCCATCACCAAGCGGCCTGAGCATCCGGCGCCCGTTAGCAGCCCGTTGATAAAGGGTAACGCCTCCCTCCGGGAGGCGAATTTCTCCGGGAAAAAACCAGCATCACGAAAGCCGATCGCGAGTTCTTCAACAGGCTGTTAGCCGAAGCTTTTTCAGCAGAACTCGTACCCCCTGCCGACCCAGTAGCGCCAGTCGGCGACCGCCTGGCGCGTGGCCGCGTCGCTCTTGCGCAGGCGCGGCTCAAGCTGAATCAGCGGCACGGCGAGGCCCCGCCGGCTTCCTTGCCTTTTTCCGCCGTCGCGGCCTCGACGGTCCCAGCGAATCCTGACGAACATCTCCGCGTTGCACTCGGTCTCCCCGGCCATGCCGATGACCTCGACCTCGTCGCTGACTTCAAGCGGCGAGACCTCGCGGAGCGTGATGCAGCGCGCGGTGAAGGGGAAAGAGAGCGTCGATTCGAGGTAGTAGTACCAGCCCATCGCCTGCTCTTCGGGACCGTAGGCATCGACGACGATGTCGTCGTAAATGCGCCGCTCGCGGGCGGGGTCGAGTTTGGGATGCCTCGGAGAACGCGATCGGTTGATGCTGTTTGCCATGACTTACGGTCTCCTGTTGGAAGGGGGCTCGCGCTCCAACGCGATCAAGCTGTAAGACGGAACGCGTACCCGCACTTACACGCAAAGTCACGCGCCGATCAGATTGCGCGTCGCCTGGTCGGAATCGTAACGGCATTCTTCGATCACCCAAACCGGGGCGATGTTGGCGAGAAGCAGAAGCCGCACCGCCGAATGCCGGCAATTGCTGCACGGCGTGTGCTGGTATGTGAAGAGCAGGCAATTGGCGGATTCGGGGACGGGGTTGTCGCCGAAGACATCCAAGACATCCGCGCAGATTCGATGCAGATGATCGCTATCGGCGGGGACGTACAGAGCGGCTTCGATTCGTACGGCGTCGCCGGGTTGGAAGTTCTTCGTGAACAGGCGCAGCTCACCCGAGTCTAGGCGGCGCAGCGCAAGGCATACTTCCGCAAACTGCCGCACGCGCGAATCGGAGTACTCCGCCAGCACATGCACTGCCGCCCAACGCAGCGGTTTATGCTCGCTATCCGCGAGCCCGATGATCCTCGGAATCACCTCGGGAAAATCCCTTGAGTGGATGGTGCCAAGAAGCAGTCGCAGAGCCTCGGGATCATCGCAGGTGTGGACGTCGTCAACGACCTTCTGAATCTCAAGCCGCGGCGCGCTAGCGGCCCATCGACGGAATTTCCACCAGTGCCGTTCTTCCGTTGTGTTTGTTTTAATCCATTCAATGATCTCCTCTCCGGTGAACGTGAGCCAGGGATTGCGCACGTCGTCAAGAACATGCAAACCACCTGTGCTTTCATCATCATCGCCAGCGAACGCCCCAGCCAGTTGCATGCGCCGCCGAAAATATCGCACGTCCCGCGAACCCGCGCTGGCTTCTGTGAGAACGAGCCGCGCCTGCCCTTTGCCATACTTATCATCGTAAGTGCCGACCAGTTCTGTGGGCGGATACAAATCTCGATCAGCCCGCAGCGAGGGAGCAATCTGTCTGGCGATCCAAAGCATCCCCTCACGCCCGTCAAGCTGAATGATCTGCTCAGCGCCAAGCCAATCGGGGTAACAGGCGATGGAACCACGATCCGAGCGCCGGAACACCCGATACAATACATCTCGCGCCGCCTGATGCCCGCGCCGAGCCAGGTGCATGGCGAGCTGCAGTTGATGAGGTACATTCCAGTGCCAATCATCCGGCGGTGGTGAAAGCAGGTGTTCCACTACTGCCGTGACGACGCGGCGTTCCAGCACTTCGTCGCAGATCAAGTCAGCCAGTGCATCGGCACGATCCGATTCGATCTGACCGTCGTAAGCCTTGTTGTGCAGGCAGGCGTCAACGATCAGGTCTTCCATGCCCATCGCGCCGTGGCGCTCGATGTGCATCCGTGCGCGACCCTGGCCCTTGGCAAGCCCGTCGGCGAATTGCTCTCGGGTGAGAGGGAATGTCGGAGCTGAAACGTGGATCATGCCGTTCCCGTCAAGTGTCCGCTGTGAATCCGCAGATCACGCCTTCCTCTCAATCTTCGCCCACGTGTCTTTGAGCGTGACCGTGCGGTTGAAGACGAGACGGCGGGGTTGCGGATCAACCTTGATCTCCGCGGCGGGCACGGGAGGCGGTGAATCCGCGCGGACTGAAGTCCGCGGCTCGCTGTCCGGATCCACGCAGAAGTAGCCGTTGCGCTCGAACTGAAACGTGGCGCCGATGGGGGCATCGGCGAGCGAGGGTTCGACCTTGGCGTGGGTGATGATTTCGAGCGAGTTGAGGTTGAGCTTCAATTTCCAGTCCTGCTCCACCGAAATGCCCTCGCTCGGTCCCGCCACGCCTGTTGCGTATTGTGCGTGCCCCTCCTGTTGCCTGTTGCCTGTTGCCTGTTGCCTCTCACCAGAACCCGCTCCCTCACGGTCGCGGCTCGGATTGGTGGCTTCCTCCTCGAGGAACAAGTGTTCGTACAGGCGCACCTCCGCGTCGAGGGCGTGCGCGGCGCTGACCCAGTGGATGGTGCTTTTCACCTTGCGGCCATCGGGGGCGTCGCCGCCGCGCGTGGCGGGGTCGTACGTGCAATGCACTTCGGCGATTTCGCCGGTGGCGGGGTCTTTGACAACATTGTGGCACTTGATGAGGTATGCCCAGCGGAGGCGCACTTCGTTGCCGGGGAAGAGCCGCCAATACTTCGGAGGCGGCGTCTCGCGGAAGTCGTCGCGCTCGATGTAGAGGACGCCGGAGAACGGCACTTTGCGTGTGCCGGCGGATGCGTCTTCAGGATTGTTGACGGCGTCGAGCCATTCCGTCCGGCTGAGGTGGGGCAGGTCTGTGACCTGCCTTTGTGGGTGGGGCAGGTCTCCGACCTGCCTTCCTTGGTTAACGGTACTTTCCGCAGCTCGGAGAGCTGTTCCACCTCCGTGGTGGGGCAGGTCTGTGACCTGCCGATTTGCATTCTCTTCGGAGACAGCTCGGAGAGCTGCTCCACCGCTGGCTGGTCGGAGACCAGCCCCACCTCCGGTTGCACCCTCCGGCCAGTTCGTGATCACCACCTTGAGCGGCCGCAGGACGGCCATCACGCGCGGGGCGGTCTTGTTGAGGTCGTCGCGGACGGCATGTTCGAGGCGGGCGTACTCGATCGTGCTCTTGAACCGCGCCACGCCGAGGTCCGTCCAGAAGCGGCGGATCGACGCGGGCGTGTAGCCCCGGCGGCGCAGGCCCGCCAGCGTCGGCATGCGCGGGTCGTCCCAGCCGCGGACGTGGCCTTCCTTCACGAGTTCGAGCAGCTTGCGCTTGCTGGTGACGACGTGCGTCAGCTCGCCACGGGCGAATTCGATCTGCTGCGGATGATGAATCTTCCTGCCCCACGGTCCGCTGCCGTCATCGGTGCGGCCTTCATTGACGGCGTCGATGAACCAGTCGTAGAGCGGGCGATGGTCCTCGAATTCGAGGGTGCAGATCGAGTGCGTGATGCCTTCGATGCTATCTTCGAAGCCGTGGGCCCAGTCGTACATCGGATAGATGCACCACTTGTCGCCGGCGTGCGGATGCGGGGCGTGGAGGATGCGGTAAATCACCGGGTCGCGCATGTTGATGTTGGCGTGGGACATGTCGATCTTCGCGCGCAGCGTGCGCGAGCCGTCGGGGAACTCGCCGGCGCGCATGCGGTTGAAGAGGTCGAGGTTCTCGGCGATCGGGCGATCGCGGTACGGGCTGTTGCGGCCCGGCGCGGTGAGCGTGCCGCGATGCTCGCGCACCTGCTCGCCGGTGAGGTCGCAGACGAAGGCCTTGCCCTTCCTGATGAGTTCGATCGCCCACGCGACCATCTGCTCGAAATAATCCGACGCGAACAGCACGCCGGCGAGGGGGTCATCGTCACGCATGCCGGGCCAGCGTGCCCCGAGCCAGCGGACGTCGTTGGCGATGGACTCGATGTACTCCATCTCCTCCTTGACCGGGTTGGTGTCGTCGAAGCGGAGGTTGAACCGCCCGCCGTAGCGCTCGGCCAGGCCGTAGTTCAGGCAGATCGACTTGGCGTGGCCGATGTGCAGGTAGCCGTTGGGCTCGGGCGGAAAGCGCGTGCAGACCTTGGGCCTGCCGTCGGGCCACGTGCCCCATTTGAGCGCGGCGTTGTCGGCTTCGATGATTTCTTCGATGAAGTTGAGAGGACGAACAGTATCCATGCGATTGAGTTTACTGACGTCGCGGATGGTCGCCACTGCGCAGACCGGCGATGACGTGGAGATGGATCGCAAGAGCAGGGCCCAGAGCGCGTTAACGGCGGCCCTCGAAGGAAGGAGTGATCATTGGAGCAGCACGATATTACCAGGATTTCGTCGTTTCTTCAGGCCGAATTGCACCGTCGCGGATTGGACTCGGTGACCGCGGTGGAAGCGGCGCGTTGGCTGGACGAGGCCGGGATTCTTGCGGACTCGCGGCATCGTCACGGCCTGCCGTTGCGGGACATCCTTCGTGCGGACAAGTCGCGCATCGCAGGCGCACGCCAGGAACCCCCGCGAAAGAAAGGCTCGCGAATGAAAGGCTGGTGGTTCATCGATCCGGTAGGCCGACCGTGAGCCGCGAATATCGCCCGTGCCTTTTCCCCTTGTCTCGACGCGCCCTCGCTGTGTCTCATGCTTCGGCGCGTTGACGACACGAAGCGGCGCGTCCGGATCCCGGAAGTTTCGGCGAGGGGGTTGCGTTTCCCGATCGTGGAGTCTGAGGTAAGATGCGGGGGGTGGGCGGGCCGGAGAACGTGCGCCTCTGTCTCAGCCGCGAAAATCATGCTTGCGGCACGGGAGCCAGCGGCGCGCCGGCTTGAACAGGAGTGCTTGCGGAGACATAAGCGATGGCCTACGTGGATGGTTTCGTACTTCCGGTGCCGACGAAGAACCTGGCTGCGTATCGGAAGATCGCGAAAAAGGCGGGTAAGATCTGGCGCGAGCTGGGGGCGCTGGAGTATCGGGAGTGCGTCGGGGACGACCTGGACGTGCATTGCGGCGTGCCGTTTCCGAAGATCGTGAAACCGAAAGCCGGGGAGACGATCGTGTTCTCCTGGATTGTGTACAAGTCGAAGGCTCACCGCGACAAGGTCAACGCGAAGGTCATGGCGGACCCGCGGATCGCCAACATGATCGATCCGAAGGCGTGCCCGTTCGACTGCAAACGCATGTGCTACGGCGGGTTCAAGGTGCTGGTGGAGGCCTGATCGGGGCGGGGGGGAAGACGGCGCTCGGCTGAGCGAGGCGCGCTGGGATCCGGTCGCGCCGCGCGCATTGACCGGCGCCGCGTGGGCCGAGCTCGGACGCCGAGAACCGAGAACTTTTTAAGGGCGACGGGTTACAAACCAAGCCACCGGCGGGACTCGAACCCGCAACCTGCGGTTTACAAAGCAGATGGTTCCTGCGCAAGTTCTTGTCATCGGCGAACTTATGTGCGTTTTCCCGAAGGAAAACAAAGTGCGGACTGTCTACCGAAGGGGAGCGGAGTCATTGCGGACTGGCTGACGGATGAAAAATGACGCCCGCTTGACGCCAATTCGTCACCGTATCCCTTTCATGTGGCGGCTTCAAGAGGACAAAACGAGGGGCGGGTTGTGCCTGCCAAGCCTCAGCGCTATTCCCCGTTCATTAGCCTCGCCGGCAACTGGTTCACCAAATCCCGAAGATTCAGGCCGTGATACTTCACGAGTTTTTCCGCCCACGCGCCGTCCTCGGGCAACGGAAGCCCCTCGCGCGCGGCAATGCTTTCCAGGTGCGCCGCGATGTCCTTCGACCTCGGCTTGCTCAAGTCGAAACGGACAAAACGCGACAGCAGCACGGGACTCGCCCAGTTTTCCTCCGTCGTGGTTCCGATGAATAAAACATGTTTCGGCAAAGACTCCAGTAGCGACAACAAACGGTCGGACGCCCTGCCTGTCAATGTATGAATTTCGTCGAGCATGTACAGCTTTCTGCCCTTGCCGCCGACGCCGTAGTACGGCAGGTGCTCGTAGAGCTCTCGGAGACGCGATACATCGCACTCGGCCGACTCGACTTTCACGATGTCGAAGTCGTCGATGCCCCAGTATTGACCGGCGCAGTACGCGAGCGTGGTCTTGCCGGAGCCCGACGGTCCCGTAAGGAGAAAGGCATGCCCGCTGGCATTGGGCTGGTCGAGATACCACTTCATCTGCGCCACGATGCGGTTCTGGCCGACGACCTCGTCGAACGTCGTCGGGCGGTACTTCTCAGCAAGCACGTTCGGAACGTGGTTGGACGTTCGAGGGCACGCAAGCTCTTGATCGCGAGCGGGCTAAGCGTCCAGCCATGAGACCTCCTTCCAGTTTTTGGCTAGGATGACCCGAACGCGCGTTGGCATCAGGAGACCAGCGCGGGCGAGTTGCTTCTCGACCTTCGCAAAGGCGCGCTCGTCGGTCGCCACGACGAGGACTCGATGAAAACCCTCGCGTAGATTCAAGCTGACATTCTTGACCGCATTCGACGATCCGGTTTCCACCTCGATTCCGCAGCGTTTCCGACCGCTTTCCGCCAGCAGGTCGACGCTCCCGATACGGCGTGGCGCTTCAATTTTCACGGTGTAGCCTCTTTTTTCCAAGACTCGCCTGTAGAAGCATTTCCAGTATTCGTGAGGCAGGGACTCCCTCGTTGGAGTGCGCAGGCCGAGGATCTCGCGGGCTTTCACCGACAAACGCAAGACGACCTTGCGCGTCCGCTCGACCGGGACGACGGCCTCGTCGAGCCAGTTCTCGGCGACGAGCTTCTCCTTCACCGCGTGCCCGCGTCCGATGCTCACCGACAGCCGCCTGTATCGCTCCTTGACGCCGTCGTCCTTGTGCGTCAACACGTCCTCCAGGAAATCCAGTTCGACCCTGTCCAACGGGTCATCATCAGCCTGAACCCGCTGAACGCCCCCAAAATCGCGGGATAGAAGCCGTAATGACCCTGAACCCGTGGTCGTTGAGGCGAATCGTTGAAGATCGCTATCGCTCACCGCTCCTTTCTGGATGGGTACAAGAGGGAATCGCAGAAGGAAGGGCAGGCGCCATCGATCCTGGAGCTTGATGATGCCCTGGCCGACAGGCAGTAAGGTCAGATACCGTCTCTCGTTTTCGTCGAGCAAGCAGAGGCCGGCGGCGCGGTTGATGTCGCTCGGATCTTTCAAGTTGAGGCAGAAGGTCGTGAACGTGTTGCCCAGCGCGGCGCTGGATATCAGGTGCGGGTGCTGGTCGACGATGATGAAGGCGATGCCGAGTTCGCGGCATTGACGAAGGAGCATGTTCATCAGCGACTCCTTGGCGCGGTTTTCCTGTCGGTAAAGAACGTGGTGCGCTTCCTCGACCACGATGACGAGCGAAAGCTTCTCACGCGGCGACGATGCCAGCTTCACTTGGTAGAGCCAGTAGCAGAGCAGGGGTACGAGGAACTTGCGGCCGCCCTGCGAGAGGGCGTCGAGTTCGAGGATCGTCGTTCTTCCGAGGAGCTGCTGCGTGAATCGTTGCTGCGGTTCGGAGGTTGACCCCTCTGCGCGAGGCAGGCTCTCCAGCGCCCGGACGGCCGAGGTCTTCCAGGCGCGGACTCTCTCCTTGTCCGGAATCTGTTCCAGCTCGCGCGTCGCATCGTCAAGGGACGCTTGTCCCTGTCCCTTGGTGTAAGCGGCGTTGAACGTCTTGTGCAGGAGGCTCTTCGCGCCGTCGCCGAGCGTGAAGGAATCGGCGATGACGTCGACGAGGTGATTCACGTAGACGCTGGACTCGACGCCTGGTGGTACAAGAAGCGGATCGAACGCGAACGGAGCCAGCGGGCGCCCGGGCGTGAACACGCCCACGTCGCCTTTCAGCAGCGGAAGCAGATGGCGACCCGTGCGTTTCCAGTCGAGGAAGAGCACGGGAACGTGGCGGCCGTGAAGCTGTTGAAGCAGATGAAAGACCGCGTTCGTTTTGCCGGCGCCCGAGCGGCCGAACACGGCCAAGTTCTGCAGGAGCTCGCTTTCCGATAGAGAAAACGACCACTTCTCTCTTTCGTACAACACCGTGCCCAGGCGCAGCGTTCCTCGTGACTTCGAGCGCGGCGGCAGGCTGAGCAGGATTCTACTCCGGAAGTCGCCGAACACCCTGTAGGCCATGGACGTAATCTGCTGCTCGACGAGTTCACGCATTCCGGCGTCGAGGTCGCGGGTTCGCATCCAGGCCTTGACTTCGTTGGGCATCAACGGTTGAAGCTTGCGGGCGAGGATTTCGACGTTCATGGATCTCCGACGCTGCGCGTGATGAAAGGGCTTCGCCTGTCCATCATTTGTGCGAAGAAGCCGTGAAAAGCATCAATACCCGTGCTCCCTGCATGTCGCATGAATCGGGCAATCGTTGCGGCGTTATCACGTCGCATGAGAGCCATGGAAGCGAAGATGGCCACGAAGGAAGAGCTGGAAGCGCTCATCGACACCGTCGAGATTCTCAGCAATCCACAGACGATGGAGCAGATTCGCGGGAGCAAGGAAGCCATCATGGCCGGCAGGATCAAGCAGGTTCATTCGGTGAAGGACTTGCTGGCCGAGCTTGACGCATGACGCCGTGGCGTATCCTGCGCACCGAACGATTCTTAAAGGCGCTGCGCAAGCACCGGCACAACGGGGAGTTGCTCAAGGCGTTGGACAAGAAGGTCAAACGCCTTGAAGAAGATCCAAAGAGCGTCGGAGGCATGCTCTCGGGAGAGTGTCACGGAAGTCAATCCACGCGGCTCGTCAGCACATTCCGGCTCGTCTTCAGCGTTTACGCAAAGCCCCACAGGGTTTGCCTGGAAGCCTCGATCATCGCAAAGGCGTTTACGACTGAGCCGCGACGACTCCCGATGTGGACGGTCACGTCCCGCCCGCAGCCTTGAAGGACGTGTCGCCGCGCAGCAGCGCTCGACGATGAAGAAGTGTCAAGAGCTTGTCCTGGAGCGGACGCATGCTATCCTCGCGTTTCAAGGCGAGCTTACGGCGCTCGTCTTCGATGTGGAGGAGGCGACGACGTAGCATCTGCCGGTCGTGCCAGTAGCGATCGTAGTAGAACGGCGGTTGCGGCGAACTCTGAATGATCTCGGTGTCCACGTAGCACTCCAGCAGGAGAAGCCGACGATCAAGGCTGGCGTGGAGCTTTCGGATGCCGGTAAGCTGGTCGAGCGTGAGGGCGAGCTCGTTGTCGAGAATGCGGTCGATGCCTGTGGAGTCGGCGTTCCTTGGCGTGTCGGCAAGGAGCGCCCGAGCTCGTTCTTCCAGTTTCTCGATGAAGGACTTCGGTGGCTTCCTCTCAATGACGACGATTCGCGCTCGGGGCATGGGGCGCGGCTGGAACTGGAGTTAATAAGCATGCACCGCAATTGCCTCCGAAGTCGCTTCACGGAAAAATTTAAATATCAATTTTGCAGTATAATTTTAATTTGCATGACGCCAAGAAATCGTCTTGACCGATAGCATCCTTAGCGCTATCTTGACAAAAGGCGGCAGGCGTATTCTCGGATTTGCTCCATTGCCGATCTAATCCCGAGAACAAATGAACGAACATGCTAGCAAGAATCCTGAACCCTCCAAGCAAGCAAAACGCACCTTGGGTGCCCATTTGGCGACAAGTAGCACAAAGTCGCACTCAGTCGTACTTCGACGCTAACAGCACAAAACTTATCCCGTATCTCATCGATGTGCGCGACCTCCTTCGCCAGGTTCTTCTTTACGTGCCTCGTCTTGATCCCAATAACAGGGACTATCGTAATCAGGTCGATAGAGAGATTGACCGACTTGCTAAGTCCTTGGTTGACGGCCGCAAGTCCGTCGCCCAAACGATATCCTTCCCGCCTCTTGGTTGCATAAACCTCGACTCCCTCTCCCTTTTTCCCATATCGCCATCGGTCACAAACCAGATCCTAGCCCATTATCATTACCTCCGACACCCTAGAGACATCGTTTATTCGCTGGGTTTATTCAGTGCCGAGTCCCCCCACGTTCCCGCCGCACTCTTGACGTTCTCCCAATTAGATCTTCCGCATATCGAGCGGCTGCTACCTGACGGTATCTCGCGCGATGAGGCACTAGTACTGTCTCGCGTATATGCATCGCCCACTGCTCCAGACAACGCCATCTCTTACGCCCTCCGGCTAGCTCGGGCATGGCTACAGGGGCACGACGATCGGTCCAAGCGCGTGCGTTTCCTTCTGACCTATGTTAATCCTAATCTTGGGTTCGACGCTAGTTCATTGCGCGCGTCAGGCTGGAGCGTTTTCTGTAAAGAAACTCGTCATTACTACCTATACCATGAGCAAGCGTACATCACCGACCGCGCATGCGTCCAGAGATTCCACTCTGACTCTTTCGCTGTTCTCAATAGCAGATATCCACGACAGTTTAGTCGCTCCAAAGTAGAACTAGAGCCTCTTCATATATACAGCTCCCCCGTTCTCCCTAAAGATCGAAAACGAGCAAGCTTATGCACTTTCCCTGAACGCATAATTGCTCCGGAGAGCCCTAGAACCTATCCCAAAACTCGGGAACTATGATTAATGGAACCGAAGTGCAATGCAAATGCATCAAAGAAACATAGTCCCGCTGCAATGGACGAAGACCATAAAATGACGTTCTGCGATAGGCTCTAGGCTATGCAGCTCCTCCTCATAACCAACGCATCCACTCACCAATACAAGCTCGACTTGCTCGATATGGTGTGCTTTCCCGAGGATTTCCACATAACCGTAAGTTATCGGTTTTGTTGGGTACACGATGGGGTCATTGGTAAAGATTGTAAGTTTTGGCAAGGCAAGATAGTTCTCATTGTGTACTATTATCCAGTCACGTATTGCCAAACAACGAATAAACGTCTCGATCATTCCATTCCCGATGGCTCAGCACATCAAACCGGCAAACAGAGCGAATTCGTATTTTTTCCCGTTAGATACGCGAAAATCGTAAGCACTGAGAAGCACGACGACTCCATTACATTCGAGCTTAGTCTTTTGGGTTGGTACCGTTGGGGAGAGGAGCGAGAGGAGAACAATAAAAAGTTAGAAGCACTTCAAAGCGATTTTAGGCAGACATGTCCACACCGACCTATCCCGGGACGTCCACTACGAACAGACGCGCGTGGAGATCAGAAAACAACTCTTGTGCGTTTCGATGAGTCAGATTCTCCTTGGTGTCCGTTCCGACCTGGCGTGTCAGCCAGCCACGGTAATGCCAGAGATCGGTGGGAGCGATTTGTTTCTTTTTTCAAGCATATTGATGGTATAAAGAAATGTTTGTTCATGTGGCTTTCCTTTGTCGGATCACCGCCTTCAAGAAAACCGAGTAGAGAGGGAGACTGGCTCTCATTCGAAATCGTCTCTTCCGCCAGGTATAGGGTGTCGATTATTCTGAAGAAGGGGCCGAATGCCTTAATGCGGTTGCCGTTGGTTTCTGTCGATCCGAACATTGTGAGGGTCGTTGGGCCACATAGGAAGCAGCGCAGCGGTGGTGTTGAACTCCTTTATGAGCTTGTGCCACGATCCACGCTTGTACGTGAACATGGCTTCGTCGAGATTGGATTCCCGGAAATTAGAAGTGCGGTCGAGAACGCCGGCCCGCATCGTAGCCAGGATCCGAACCAGGATGAAATCGAGGACATCTGCGGACCAAAGCTATGCGCGGAGGTCGTTGTTTTGCCGGATCGTCGCTTCTATTGGGCGGTTCCGTTTTTTATGCTTGGCACATTAGAACCTATCCCAAAACTTGACATCTGTTGTTTATCTTTACAATGTCATCATGCTTACACTCACGGATGATCAACTGCAATGGATAGCCAGCCGCACACCCGATCATGTTATGAGCTCGCGCGG
>JAJVHU010000015.1 GCA_022072505.1 Phycisphaerae bacterium | reverse complement strand
CACCATAACCAGGAGCCCAAACCCCTCGTCTGGAAGGCCGACCTCGCGGACATCCTCCCCAAAATCGTCCGAGCACACGAGGCGCTCGTTAAGAGTCAGTAATTATGGAACATTACACTACCGTATCCCCCCGCCCAGCCCCTGGCGCGAAAAAAAGCGATCCCTCGGACCGGAAAGCCCGAAGGACCGCAAACGGGTCATCGCGCGGTCGTCCGCGTTCGCCGTCAAGCGGCGGACTAGCCCAAGCCCAGCATCTGGCTGATCTGCGGCGAGTACTTCACCACCAGACCGGCGAACACGACGCTCACCATGCTCATCAGCTTGATGAGAATGTTCAGGCTCGGCCCGGAAGTGTCCTTGAAGGGGTCGCCGACGGTGTCGCCCACGACGGTCGCCTTGTGCGTGTCGCTGCGCTTGCCGCCGTAGTTGCCCTTCTCGACGTACTTCTTGGCGTTGTCCCACGCGCCGCCCGCGTTGGCCATGAAAATCGCCACCGCGAACCCGCTGGTCAGACCTCCCGCAAGCAATCCCATCACCCCCGCCACGCCGAAGAAAAGCCCGACGACCACCGGCACCACGATCGCCAGCAGCGACGGGAAGATCATCTCCTTCTGTGCGCCGACCGTGGAGATGTGGACGCAGTTGGCGTAGTCCGGCAGCTTCGATCCCTTGTACTCGATCTGCTCCGCCGGCCAGTTGTCCGGGTCGGCCGCCTGCTGATCCGTCATGCCCTTCGTTTCCTTCAGATAACTGCGGATCGCCTGGAACTGGTTGCGGCACTCGAGCATCATCCGGTACGCCGCGCGACCCACCGCCTTCATCGTCAACGCGCAGAACAGGAACACCAGCAGCACGCCGCCGAACATCCCGCAAAGCACCTTCGGGTTCATCAGCGTCACGTCGTAGTAGTCCATGTATTGCTGGAGCGACGCGTGCCGCGCGGAGACCACCGCCAGTTCATGACCCTCGAACATCATCGTCTGAACCTTTGACTCGTCAGGATCGCCGAGCGGACCGACCTTGAAGCCCGACGCCCCGGCTTCGGCGTGCTTCTTCTCCAGACTGTCCGTGACGTCATCAAGGTCCGTCAGGAGCATGTATCCGTCGAACGCGCTTTCGCCGGTGCCGGGCTTGATCTTCTCGCCGAACTTCCCGTTGCCGATGTAATACAGCTCCCCGACGCCCGTGGTGTCGATCTTGCCCGCGTCGGCGACCACCGTCGTGATGTACGATCGCGCCTCGCGGACCTGACCGATGCGCACTTCCTCGACATACGCCGCCAGCAGCGCCAGCGCCGTCAGCGCCGCCGATCCGATCGCGAAGCCCTTGCCCGTCGCCGCCGTCGTGTTGCCGAGCGAGTCCAGCGCGTCCGTCCGCTGACGGACCTCCGGCTTCTGATGCGTCATTTCCGCGTTGCCGCCGGCGTTGTCCGCGATCGGTCCGTAAGCGTCGGTCGCCAGCGTGAAGCCCAGCGTCGAGAGCATGCCCACCGCCGCAAGACCGATGCCGTACAACCCGAGCATGAATTCGTCGCCGCCCCCCGCCAGCACGAACGACAGGATGATGCCGATGATGATGATCGTCAGCGACGCCCACGTGCTCTTCATGCCTTCCGCGACGCCGGCGATGATCACCGTCGCCGGGCCCGTCTGACCCTGCTCCGAGATGTCCCGCGTCGGCTTGAAGTCGTAGCTCGTGTAATACTCGGTGGCCTTGCCGATCAGGTATCCGGCGACCAGCCCGACGACCACCGCCGAAGCGATGCCCGCCCAGCTTACGCCTTCGATGCCGCCGAGCATGATCCGGCAGATGATGAACGTCGCCGCAAGAATGACCGCGCTGGATGCCAGCAGGCCCTTGTTGAGCGACCCCATCAGTTCGGACATCGTCGCGCCCTCGCGCGTCTGCACGATCTTGATGCCCGCCCAGATGCTCGCCAGGATGCCCGCCCCCGCGACGATCATCGGGACCGTCAGCAGGCGGATCGCGTCGCTCGTCCAGTTGTCGTGATGCATCGCCGCCGCCGCCGCGACGCCCAGCGCCGCCGTCGCCAGGATCGACCCCGCGTACGACTCGTAAAGGTCCGCGCCCATCCCCGCCACGTCGCCGACGTTGTCGCCGACGTTGTCCGCGATCGTCGCCGGGTTGCGGGCGTCGTCCTCCGGAATCCCGGCCTCGACCTTGCCGACAAGGTCCGCCCCGACGTCCGCCGCCTTCGTGTAAATCCCGCCGCCCACGCGCGCGAAAAGCGCTTGCGTGCTCGCCCCCATCCCGAACGTCAGCATGACCACCGTGATGTCGTTGAGCGACATGTCGGAAAAAGCATAGAGAAGGGCGAACCACGCTGTAATGTCGATGAGCGCGAACCCCACGACCACGAGCCCCATCACCGCCCCCGCGCGGAAGGCGACGTGCAATCCGCGATTCAGACCCTGACGCGCGCCCGCCGTCGTGCGATGTGCCGCGATCGTCGCCGTGCTCATGCCCAACCAGCCGCACAGGCAACTGAAGAATCCGCCGGTCAGGAACGCAAAGGGCACGATGCCGTGCTGGACGTGAAGTCCGAACGCCATCCAGGTAAGAATCAAGGACAAGACGACAAAGACGACCGCGACAACCTTGTATTGCCGGAACAGATAGGCCCGCGCGCCCTCGCGGACATATCCGGCAATCTTGATCATCAGCGGGTCGCCCTCGTCGGATGCTTTCACCTCTTGATAGAACTGGCGAGCCATCCACAGCGCGATAGCGCCGCAAATTGGCGAGATATACCAAAGCGCAGGGATGCCCGGACGCTCCAGGTCCGACGCCGGCGCGGCAGCGGTTGCCGCCGCCGGTTGTGCCGCGTCGCCCGCCGGCGCCCCTTCCTGCCCGAAGACCAGCCCGGGACTGCCCGCCAGGCACCCGAGCGTAGCTGCCAACCAGACCCACTTTGATCCGTGATTCGCGTTCAAGATTTCGAACTCCTTAAGATCCGTCTTGTCCCGCATTGCGGGAGAAAGACGCCCCACGGCCTGGGGGGAACGTATTAAGCCCGTGCCCGCGCCAAGTCTCACAACGTTTTGCTTTTTATAAGGTTACGGAAAGCGCCTCGACCGCGTTGGCGCTTGCCGACCCCGTAGAACGACCCGACTCACGCCCTTGCACATCTCCGGGTCGTCCAGCGGCCCGGCCAAGTGAGCCGACCTCCGCCTGACACCACCCCGATTTGTGCAGGTGCGCCAACGTCATAGTGACTTCGATCGTCTAATGCAAGGGCTTTCCGCAAGAACCGGCGGAAGGTACATCCACGGCATGAGCGTTGCGGCGTTTCACGGCGGGAACGCACGCGACAGAGGGTCGCCGTCGGCCGATAATCGCCCGGCGTCACCACGAGGGCGCGTTATGCCCGATTGAAACGTCATGCGATCCGCGACACTTGATCAAGACAGCCAATTCGGAGTCACTCAATCATGAAGGAACCTCGTCACATCCGGTCCAGCCGCTTCCCGCGCCGCTACGCCCCTGTCGCCGCGGCGATTCTCGCTCTCCACCTGGGGATGAACCCCGCCGATGCCCAGCTCACGCGCGTCACCGCCGTCGGCAAAGCCGCCGGGACCGACGTCAAGGCGTCGGACGAGGCCTTGAAGGATGCGAAGCGCAAGGCCGTCGAGCAGGCCTGCGGCGTGTTCATCAACGCACAGTCCGAAGTCGCCGACTTCCAGCTCATCAAGGACCGCATCCTCGCCGACGTGACCGGCTACATCGTCGAGTACAAACCGACCAAGGAGTGGAAGGACGGCGACATCACGCACGTCGAGATCCTCGCGACCGTCTCCACGGCGAAGTTCGAGGACGCCTGGGCGCACTTCGCGCAGCTCAAGGAGGACGTCGGCAACCCGCGCTGCATGATCGTCATCACCGAGGACAACGACACCAGCGACCTGAAGGATCCGAAGTACAACGGCATCTGCCAGTCCAAGCTCGAGGCCTTTTTCCTGAGCAAGGACGTCGAACTGGTGGACAAGAACGTCTCGCAGGACGTGAAGGACCGCGACGTCGAACTGGCGGCGCTGGGCAACGACGTGAACACCCTCGCGGCCGTGGCGGCGAAGTTCTCCGCCGACGTCCTCGTCTTCGGCAACGCGGAGGCGACGCCGGGCGGACCGACCAGCGTGGGGGGGCGCACCGTCTACCGCTGGGACATCGTCCTGAACGTCCGCGTGGTGCAGGCGGACTCGGCGAAGCTTTTGCACTCGGACTCCTACCGGCCGGAGAAGCCCTACCTGTCGTCCTCCGCGGCGTGCGGCGACGACGCCTTCGTCAAGCTGGCGACGGAGGTTGCCCCGCGCGTGCTCGCGGATGTCGCTGAAAAGTGGCGCAAGCGGGCGACCTCGTACAACATCTTCGAGCTGCGCCTCTCGAACTGCACGCGCAATGACTTCCGCAACGTGCTGACCCCCGAGCTGCTGAAAGTCCGCGGCGTTCAGCAAGGCGCGGAGGGCGTCAAGCTCCGCGAACTGGTCAACGAAGTCGCCACGATCGAGATTTACTGGTCGTTCGACCTCAACATGCTCGGGGACGCGCTGTCGGATCTGGCGCTGCCGCCGGGGATGACGATCGACATCAAGGAGCAAAGCGGCAACCGCCTGGTCGCGGAGCTGAAGAAAGGCGGCTGACGGCGCCCGACGGTTCAAAACCGATCCGCGACCGTGAGGGAGCGCACGATCCTCCTGCCGAACCGCGACCGTGAGGGAGCGCACCGTCCAAGCGCGAATGCGGAATCGCGCCGCGCGAGCGTGAATGCGGGATCGACTCCGCCAGGGGTGATCGGAAGGTTCGCTTGCTGATGCGCGCGGCTCCGAACCGAGCCGCGCCCCTAAGGAAGCGTTCTTTCGCTGGTTTGCCCCGCAGGTCTTGAAGCAGAGTCTAAGTCGGGAGTTGCAGCGACGGCGGGTGCAACGCAGGGTGGTGCGAGTCGGCGCGGACCCTCGTGTCGGCCGCATGCGCCGCGGATCGGGCGCTACCGCCTCGCCGCGCGCCGTGATATTCTCCCGCGAGGAGAATCACGACGTCGATGTCAGAGCCTTCAGTCTACGAATCACCGCTGGTGACGCGGAACGCTTCGCGGGAGATGGCGGAGTTGTTCGGAGCGCGCACGCGCATCCTGACGTGGCGACGGTTGTGGCTGGCGTTGGCGCAGGAGGAGCGGCGTCTCGGGCTGGACATTTCAGCGGAGCAGATCGCCGGGCTGGAGCGGACGATCGACCAGATCGACTTTGCCGCCGCCGCCCGGCATGAGGCCCGCGTCCGCCACGACGTGATGGCGCACATTCAGGCGTGGGGCGATCTCGCCCCGAGCGCCCGCGGCATCCTTCACCTCGGCGCGACCAGCGCCTACGTCGTCGACAACGCCGACCTGATCCTGATGCGCGACGGGATGCGCCGCCTCGCCGGGTGGCTGGCCAACGTCATCGACGCCCTCGGCGCGTTCGCCGCGCGGCACCGCGACTTGCCCGCCCTCGGGTACACGCACTTTCAACCGGCGCAGGTCACGACGGTCGGGAAGCGCGCGGCCGCGTGGGCGTGGGATTTCGCCCGCGACCTCGGCGAGATAGAACACCGGATCGCGTCGTTGCGCTTTCGCGGCGTCAAAGGCACGACCGGCACGCAGGCGAGTTTTCTGACCCTCTTTCAAGGCGATCATGACAAGGCGCAGGCGCTCGATCGCGCCGTCGCCGACGCCTTCGGGTTCGACCAGGTCGAACCGGTGACCGGTCAGACGTACTCGCGGAAGGTGGACGCGGAGATCCTCGGCGCGCTGGCGGGCGTCGCCGCGAGCGTTCACAAGTTCGCCAACGACGTCCGCCTGCTGGCGAACCTCAAGGAGATCGAGGAGCCTTTTGAGGCGTCGCAGATCGGCAGCAGCGCGATGCCTTACAAGCGCAACCCGATGCGCTGCGAGCGGGCGACGGGACTCGCCCGTTTCGTCATCAGCCTCGCGCAGTCGGCGC
The DNA here is from genome assembly GCA_022072505.1 of Phycisphaerae bacterium. Classification (GTDB taxonomy): domain Bacteria; phylum Planctomycetota; class Phycisphaerae; order UBA1845; family UBA1845; genus JABWBH01. The sequence goes on along the minus strand of JAJVHU010000015.1, from coordinate 24,803 downwards.
TGCAGACCGCGGCGGAGCAGTGGCTCGAGCGTTCGCTGGATGACTCGTCCAACAAGCGGCTGACGGTTCCCGAGGCGTTTCTGGCGACGGACGGGATGTTGCGGATCGTGACGAACGTGTCGCGCGGACTGGTCGTCTATCCGAAGGTCATCGCCGCGCGGTTGCGGGCGGAGCTGCCTTTCATGGCGGCGGAGGAGATCCTGATGGCCGGCGTCCAGGCGGGCGGGGATCGGCAGGCGCTGCACGAGCGCATCCGCGTCCACGCCCAGGAAGCCGGAAGGCGCGTGAAGATGGAGGGCGAAGACAACGACCTGATCGAGCGCCTGCGCGCCGACGCCGCCTTCGCCGGCGTTAACCTCGAAGCGACGCTGGACGCCGCAAGATACGTCGGCCGCGCCCCCCAGCAGGTGGACGAGTTTCTTGCGGCGTTCGTCGAACCGGTACGGCGCAGATACGCCTCCGACCTGGGGCGGCCGTGCGAACTGGACGTATGACCCGGATGACGCCGGGGACGCGGAGATGTTGCACATGACCCGAACCGAACTTGCCGCCCGCATCAAGCAGGCCGCCTATCTCGAAGGCGACTTCACCCTGCGCTCCGGGCGCAAGTCGAAGTATTACCTTGACAAGTATCTTTTCGAGACGCAGCCGGACATCCTTTCGGCGCTGGGCGAGATGTTCGCGCGGCATGTCGGGCCTGAGACGACGCGGATCGCGGGGGCGGAACTGGGCGGCGTGGCGCTGGCGGCGGCGGCGGCGCTGGCGTCCGGCAAGCCCTTCGTCATCATCCGCAATGCGAAGAAGGAATACGGGACGGGGAAGATGTTCGAGGGCCGACTCGTCGAGGGCGACCGCGTCCTGCTCGTCGAGGACATCGCCACGACCGGCGGACAGGTGCTCGAGGCGGCCAAGGTGATCGCGGGCGTCGGCGCGAAGGTTGAACGGATCGTCGCGGTGGTCGACCGCCTCGAAGGGGCACGAGAAAACATCGAGTCGGCCGGCTTCAAGTTCGCGTCCTTGTTCACGACGGCGGACCTGGGCGCCGGGTGATTTGCTCATGTTCCGTGCCCGGGCCGCCCCGGTCCGCGACGCCTCCTGCGTCCGATCGCCGCGGCAGGGGGCTTACAAGCCTTCGCCCGCGAAGAACGCCCGCGCCATCCGCTCGGCCATCGCGGCGTTGGAGAAGATCATCGGCAGCAGGTAGGTCGTGTCGGTGTTCGGCGGCGCCAGGTACGCCGCCATCGCGCTGCGCCACTTCGTCTCGAACGTCTGAAGCACATCCTGCGGATGCCGGCTGCCGGCGGCCTCGATCAGGACATCAGCCGCGATCACCGCCGACCACATCGCCGGGTACAGCCCCTCGTGGCTGAGCGACGCCTGAAACCCGCCGGCGTCGCCGACGACGAGCACGTTCTTGCCGACGTGCGTCTCAAGATCCAGCGCCATCGCCGTCGGGCAGTACGAAAGCGGCGCCGAGGCGGCTTCATCCGGAAGCGAAGGCGGGGCGTGTCCGCGCTGGGCGAGCCCCCGGCAAACCTGCACGAACGCCGGTCTTGCGGCCACCTTCTCGCCGTACCCGTGCATCGTCGCCGCCACACCCTCCGGCGCGGCGACCAGCATCACGAAACTGCCGGCCTGATCCAGTCCGAGCACGAGGTGAACCCCGGGCGACGCCTCTTTCGGCCGGGGACCGATCGCCGTGCCCAGCCACGCCCCCCGGCCCGCCGCATGTTTTCCGAGGTTCAAGCGCTCCAGCCACGGCGTGCCGCGCCCCGTGGCGATGATCACGAACCGCCCCTGCCGCGAGGCGCCGTCCGCCGCGATCAGGCGCGCCCCCTTCTCGCCCAGTTCAGCGCCGGTCATGTCAAAACCGCGGCACAGTTCAACGCCGCGCCGTTCCGCCTCCTTCGCCAGCGTCGCCGTCAGCGCCGACCGGTCAACGAGGAACCCGAGCGGATCCTTCGGCGCCGGCGTGGCGGACTTGGAAAGATCGGCGTTGTGAAACGTCAAGGCCGTGAGCGGGTGCTTCAGGATCGCCCCGGCCTCGACGCCGAGTTCCGAGAGGGTTTCCCGTGCTCGGGCATTAAGCCACGCCGCCGCGGACCCGGCGCCCGGTTTTCGACGTTCGAGGACGCAGACGGAGCGCCCGGACGACGCCAGGCGCAGCGCCGCCGCCAGCCCCGCCGGCCCGGCGCCTGCAACCAGCACGTCGAACGTCCGCTCATTCACGCGATCATTCCTTCTTCAGGCGGTCCCACAACGCGTCCCGCGCCTGCCCAAGACGGTCAAACGTGGTCTTCAACTCGTCACGCAACGCGCTGAACACCGGGTCGTGGACGCTGATCGATCCGCCCCCGGTGGCCAGCAGCGCCTCCATCCTCGCCAGGGCGTCGTTAATCCGCCCCGAGGCGTCCGCGAACTCGCGCGACGCGTCGAAGATGTTCAATTCGGCCGTGTCTTCCAGCGACGGGCGGTAGAGGAGGCGCCAGGGGTTGCGCTTCAGATCCTTGCTCGTCTGCGCCAGGTGATCGCTCATGATCTTCAGGTTGTCGATCGTGCTGCTGATCGCGGGCTTGTTCAGGACGACGGTCTGCCGCGCCGTCTCGGCCACCTCGCCGGTGTCCGCGAGGATGCCCTGAAGCTGGTCGAAAAGGACGTGAACCTTCGCCAACGCGGTCATGCCGTCATTGCGGTCCAGCTCGCCGGCGACCGGCTCCAGCACGCGCAGCGCCAGCGTCTCGGAGGCGGTGTTCAGATGCGCGACGGTCGAGCGGACGTTGTCGCGGTTGTCCTTGAGCATCCCGCTGACTTCCCCGAGGGCGACGTTCAGCTCGTCCACCGCGGTGACGAGCCGCGCGGTCAGCGAATCCGGCGACGCGGCCTCGGTCTGAGCGCGGACGTTCGCCGCGATGGCGCTGACGTGCTCGACGGTGGTGCGGAGCTTCGCCATCAGAGCTTCGCGTTCATCCGGGTCCGTCTGCTCGCGCACGCGCTGCATCGCCAGGCTGAGGTCGGCGGCGGTCTGCCGCAGGTGCGTGATGATCGAGTCCTCGCGGGTTTCATCGAGCTGGGTCTTGATGCGCGCGAGCAGACTGTCGGGGGCGTCGGCGTCGAGTTCGCCCGCGACTTTCGCGAACTCGGCGGTCAGCCCGCCGACCCGACCGGTCAGAGGCGCGCTCAGCGACGCCTTCTGCGGATCCTTGCCGCGCGCCCGGACCTCGATCAGCCCCGGTCCTCCCAGCAGCGGTCCGACCGCGAACACGGTCGCGTCGCGGCGCAGGTCCAGCGAGGGGTCGAGGTCGATGAGCACCTCGGTGATCGGCGCCGGTCCGTCCGGTCCCGCCCGCTCGATCAGGTTCACGGCGCGAATCCGCCCCACGTCTCGTGCCCCGTAGCGCACCGCCGAGCCCGCCTTCAGCAGCGGCAGCGGCGAGTCCGCTGAGAAATGCACGGCGGCCGGCGACCGTCGCGCGAACGCGCCCTGCCCGATGAACACCGTGCAACCGACGGTCAGTCCCAGCATGACCAGCACGGTCAGGCCGAGCTTGAAGTGCTCTTTTTCCCTGGGCATGTCGTTCAGCCGTCTCCTTCGCCGTCCCCGTCCGGGGCGAGCGCCGCCCGGCGCGTCACCCCTCGATCAGCAGTTTCTCGAACATACTCAATCCGTCGCGGTCCGTCAGCGGTCCGCTGCTGGCGCCGTTGAGGAACTGGTTGAGCAGGCGGTCCGCGTCGGTGTTCAGCGTCGCCGGGTCGGCGTCCCGGAGGCGTTCGAACTCCTGCCGCTCGCCGATCCGCAGCACGCGCCCTTTCTCCAGCATCACCATCCGATCCGCGATGCGGAACGCCGAGTCCATCTCGTGCGTGACGACGATGCTCGTGACGCTCAGTTTCCGCGAGAAGTCGATCATCAGCTCGTCGATCGCGGCGGAGGTCACCGGATCCAGCCCCGCGCTGGGCTCGTCGTAGAAAAGGATCTCAGGGTCGAGCGCCGTCGCCCGCGCCAGGCCCGCGCGCTTCTTCTGTCCGCCGGAAAGCTGGGACGGCATCTTGTCGCGGTGCGGCAGCATCTTCACCTGCTGGAGCTTCAGCGTCACGATGATGTCGATGACCGACGGATCCACCGAGGTGTGCTCGCGCAGCGGAAGCGCCACGTTCTCCGCCACCGACAGGGAGTTGAACAACGCGCCGCTTTGAAACAGGATGCCGAAGCGCAGGCGCACCCGGTCCAACTCCGCATCCGTCAGTCCGGCGAGGTCCACCGGAGCGTCCATGTCGCTGGTGCGGTAGAGCGTCGAGCCGCCGTTGATGCGGTATTCGCCGATCAGGCAGTTCAGCAGCGTGCTCTTTCCGCACCCGCTGCCGCCCATGATGACCAGCGTCTCGCCCCGGCGGATGTCGAACGAGACGCCGTCCAGCACCTTCACGTCCCGTCCCTCGCGGTCGGGGAAGGTCTTCACCAGGTCGCGGATCGAGATGACGACGTCGGGATCCATCATTGAGCTACGCGCTGCCGGCTGCTTGTCCTTCGCGCCTGCGCCGACCCCGTCGGCCGCCTTGATCCGGAAACCTCCTCGTATGCTGAAACCCGGAACCTGAGCGCCGAACCCCGGGATCCGCTCATATCTTGAACACGTAGAAGATGATCGTGAACACCACGTCGACGGCGATCAGCGCGACGATGCTCTTGACCACGGTCGAGGTCGTCGCCCGACCCACCCCCTCCGCGCCGCCGCTGACGCTGAACCCCTCGTGACACGCGATCATCGAGATCGTCAGGCCGAACACCGCCGCCTTCACCAGCCCCCCGTAGAAATCCGAGAACTTCAGCGCCTGCCGCGTGAATTCGAGGTACACCGGCGCGCCGATGTCCAGCACCAGCACCGCCGTGATCATTCCGCCGAGGACGCCGACGATGTCCGCGATGACGCACAAACCGGTGAGCATCACCACGGTCGCCAGAAAGCGCGGGACGACGAGGAACCGCACGGGGTTCATCGCGTGCGCCCGCAGGGCCTTGATCTCCTCGCCCTCCACCATCGAACCGATCTCGGCGGCGATCGACGCCCCCGCGAACCCGCTGAGCACGATCGCCGTGATCAGCGGACCCAGTTCGCGGACCACCGCGATGCCGACCACGTCCGCGACGCGTTCGAGCTGCCCGTATTGCTGGAGCGTCGGCGCCATCTGAAGAGCGATGATGATGCCGATGAAAATCTGCACCAGGACGACGATGCCGATGCTCCGGACGCCCACCCGCACCATCTGATCGAGAAGAGACTCCCGCCCGAGCCGGCTTTTCTTCCGCAGCAGCGCCGGTCCGCAACTTCGCAGCGTCTGACCCAGCAACTCCGCCAACGCGCCGAACGTGGCGATGAAGGAGCGCATTCCGCGCACCCGACCGTCCACGAAGCGCCCCACGGCGATCACGCCTCGCGCCGCCCGCGAGCGGTCGGAAGCCGACGGATCGGTCATTGAGGCAAAACCTCCTCCTCCGTCGCCGCGATGTTGAAGAACCGATCGAGCCTCGTGACCTCGAAGATGCTGCGGACCCGGTCGTTGGGAGCGACAAGCGTGAGCTTGCCCGAATACGCCTTGACCCGTCGGGCGACCTCGACCAGCGTCCCGACGCCCGACGAGTCCAGGTAGGACACCGCGGCGAGCTGGAGCACCACGTGCGCGGGTTTCTGCTCACACAGGTCCAACATCGCTTTGTGAAGATCCGGCGAGCGCGACATGTCGATCTTGCCCGCCAGCCTGACGACCGTCGCGTCCCCGCGCTGATCAATCGACGTGATGACCCGACTCATGCATCCCCCGATCATCCTGCAACAGGCTCGCGCGGAACCGCTCCGCCCACGCAAACCGCGACTCCCCCGGACGACGCTCGATCATCCGCTTTCCCAGCAGGCGTTGCAACGCCGGTTCCGCCGCCGCCCGGACCGCGGGATCCTCGTCTTCCAGCCGGTCTACGATCATCGGGGCGGCCGCGGCGTCCCCGGATCGGCCCGCCGCCAGCACCGCCTTCGCCCGGCGCAGGGGATCCCGGTGCTCCAGATCCGCCAGCGATCCTCCCCCGTTCCGGGAGACGCATCCCCCCAGCGCAAGATTCGCCGACGCCACCACCGCACCCAGGACAAGGCCGCTCCACCGCGCACGCAAGCCGGCGCGCCCGCCCCCGGGCAAGCCAGCCGCCGCTCGACAACGGTTCCATCTCTTCATCGGCCAAGTTCGAACTCGGCGTGTTTTCGCCGGAAACGTGAGTCAGGCGCAATATCGGCTTCCTGCCGCCTCGCCTTACTGACGGCAGTCGAATCCGGACGCCGCCTGTCATCCGCTCTCGTCAGCAGTATGATGGCGCACGCGCTTGTCTTACGCGCGGGCTGCGGCATCGACGGCAGGAGGAGGGCCGGCTCCCACGCAGGCGTCATTATATGCGAACAAGCTTGACGCGATAGAAACGACGGCGCGGCTCGGGAGCGATCCGAGGTCAAACCGGATCCGCAACGCGGGCGCGCCGCGCCAACAAGTTCTTCGGGGAGCGCAATCCGCTGTGGCTGATACGCTCGAATTCAGGGAATACAGGGCGGGCGACGCAGGATACGGGGAGCGGCTTTCCAGCGTCCTCTCCGACGCCGGCTGGGCCGGAACCGGAAGCCCCCGGGAGGTGATGCACTGGGTTGAACGGGCGTTCGATCGCGGAGTGCGGCTGGAACCGGTGACGATCTGTCGCCGGGGCGCGCGTCTTCTGGGGGGCGCGGTCGGCGTGGACATGCCCGGCGGATCGGCGCTGCTGGTGATCGGCGCCGGCGGGCAAGAGCGCGGCGCGGTTTGCGCCGGGCTGGCTTCGCGGCAGGTCTCCGCCCTCGGGTCGCGCCGGTGCAAGCTGATTGAAGCGCTGACGAGTCCGGACGACGCCGCGATGTCGGGAGCTTTTGCCCGGAGCGGGTTTACGTTTCTGACGCGCCTGACGTTCCTCTATCTTCCGGTCAGCGGGGTTCAAACTGGGAGAGAGGTTCCGCCGCTTCGCTGGGAGTCTTATTCAGCGCAAACTCACCCCCGGTTTGTCGATCTTCTGCGTCGCACGTACCTTGACAGCGCGGATTGTCCCGAGTTGACCCGTCTTCGGACGGCGGAGGAGGCGCTTCAGACGCATCGCGGCGCTTCAGACTCGGGCACCGAGGGGTGGGCGCTGGGCTGTGAAGATCATCAAGATGTGGCGGTGCTTTTAACGTCGCACCACGCCAGGTTGGGGCTGACGGAAGTCAATTACATGGGGGTGGTCCCGGAGAGGCGAGGGCGGCGCGTCGCGGAGGCGACGATCCTGGAGGCGGCGGACCGGGCGCGGGCGGTGAGTGCCACGATGTTGTCACTTGCCGTGGATCGCCGAAACCTCGCGGCGCGAAAACTTTACGATCGCCTTGGATTCCGCGAAGCGGAGGCGAAAGACGCCTGGCTTCTCCCGCTCCGCGCCGCGCGTCCCGAGGGCGACGGAGAGGTTGTCCACAGCATGTGACAGGCGACCCGCCAGCCGGACGAAGCCTTCACGAATTTTTTTCAACATCTAAATCGTTGTCCAACCGAAGCTCGTAGGAAATCACTTCCTTCGCGCGCGTTTTTTCCGGTTGACGCGCGCTGAAACCCGGTATACTGAACGTGCTTCAGACGCAGCATCGCCGCTGCGCCGAGGCCTCGATGCGGACTGAAGGAAAGGCGCCGCACGAGCGTCCGGAAGCGAGTTTCTTCCGCTCGGTTTCTTAGGTCGTTACGGTCTCACGTCGAACTGGAGGCTTCACCCTGACTGGAGGAGCAACGGTGATTCTACGCGCTGAGGATGCGGTGAACACGCTCGGAGTGACGTTGGCCGAGAGGATCGGAGCCCCACGTTACAACCTCTGGTTCAAGAACGTGACCCGCTTTGAGTTCCTCGGAGACATCCTTCGGGTCTGGGTCGCCAACCCCTTCATCGGGGACTGGATCGAGAGGCACTTTACCGAAGACCTGGTGGAGATCACCCGCGGTCTGGCAGGCGCCCCGATGCGTCTGTCGTTCAGCGTCGATCCCGCCCTTTCCGGCGCCGCGGCGAAGCGGCAGTCCGATCGACAGGCGGAGTACGTCGCCCGCCACCCGGAACGGGAGGCGAGATCCTCGCGTCCGGCGGACGTGGTCGGCCGGGTTTGTCCGCTTCCGGGAACGCTGGAAAAATTCGTCGTCGGACCGTCCAACCGGCTGGCGTTTTCCGCGGTCGAGTCCGTCGTGGCGTGTCCGGCTGGGTTATACAACCCCCTGTTTCTCCACGGCGGGTGCGGACTGGGGAAGACGCACCTGCTTCAGGCGGTCTGCAACGGCGTGGCGAAGCAGCATCCGAACCTGGCGTGGCGCTTCGTGACCGGCGAGGAGTTCACCAACGAGTACATCTACGCCGTGCGGCACCAGCAGTTGGACGCCTTCCGCCACCGCTACCGCAGCGTGGACGTGCTGGCGATCGACGACGCGCACTTTTTCGCCAACAAGCGTTCGACGCAGGAGGAGTTCCTGCACACGTTCAACGCGATCTTTTCCGCCGGGCGGCAGGTCGTGCTTTCCTCGGACGCGCATCCGAAGATGATCGGCCACCTCTCCGAGCATCTTGTCAACCGCCTGGTCAGCGGGATGATCGTCCGGATCGACTCGCCGGACCTTCAGGTGCGGCTCGGCGTTCTGCGCACCACCGCGCAGAAGCTCGGCGTCGAGGTTCCCGAGCCGATCCTTAATCACATCGCCGAGACGTTCCGCGCGAACATCCGCGAGTTGGAGGGTGCTTTGCTGAAGGTCGTGGCGCTGGCGCAGTTGACGGCGCAGCCGCTGACGCTGTCCCTCGCCCAGCGCGGGATTCAGGAGCTGGTGCGTCACACGGCGCCGGCGATCCGCCTTTCCGACATCGAGACCGGAACGGCGCTTTTCTTCGGGCTGACCCCGGCCGACCTGCACACGTCCCGCAAGGCGCACACGATCGCTCTGGCGCGCTCGGTGGCGATGTACCTCGCCCGGAAGCACACGACGCTGAGTTATCCGGAAATCGGCCGTTTCATGGGCAAGAAGAATCACTCGACGGTGATCCTTGCGGCGCGGCGGGTTTCGCAGATGCTTCAGCGGGATGAGACGGTCGCGTGGACGACCTCGGCGGGACAGCGGCAGATGAACCTCGCCGTCCTGCTCCAGGAGTTGGAGGATCAGCTCGGCCATCCCGGGTCGCCCGCCGGCGCTGCGTCGGACGGTCCGCCGCCGTCACGGGCCGTCGGCTGACGAGGGCGTTCATGTCCCTGTTGATGAGCGTGTCGGGCATCCGAGGGGTCGTCGGGCGGACGTTCACCGCGCAGACGGTCCGCCGCGCGGTCGCCGGATTCGTTGCGGCGCTGCGGACGGGCGGCGTCGCGCCCGGAGACGGGCTGCGGATTGTCGCGGCGCGCGACTCCCGCCCCAGCGGAGGGACGTTCCTGGCGGACGCCGTCGGCGCGCTGGCGGCTTGCGGATGCGAGGTGCATTGCCTCGGCATCGTTTCGACCCCCTGTGCCGCGGCGCACGTCCGTCGCATCCGTGCCGCGGGCGGGCTGATCCTCACCGCCAGTCATAACCCGCCGGAGTACAACGGCGTCAAATTCATCACGGCCGACGGCGCCGCACCCGACGCCGCCTCGGCCGGACGGATTCTCGATTTTGTGCGCGCTGCGGCAGACGTTCCTTCCGCCGCCGCAACGCCGGCTGATCCGACGGCGACGAAAGAAGCGATCCGACGCCACGTCACTGATGTGCTGGCGTGCGTGGATGTTGCGCGGATCCGATCCCGCGCGTTTCACGTCGTTCTTGACAGCGTGTGCGGCGCAGGCGGCGAGGAGGGCGCCGCGCTGCTGGATGCGCTCGGCTGCCGCGTGACGCACCTTCACGCGGATCCGACCGGTATTTTCCCTCACCCCCCCGAACCGCTCGAGGCGAACCTCGGCGAATTGTGCGAGACGGTCCTCCGCGTCAGCGCCGACGTCGGTTTCGCTCAGGATCCGGATGCGGACCGCCTCGCGCTCGTGGACGAACGCGGCGTCTATGTCGGCGAGGAGTACACGCTGGCGCTGGCGGCGCGGAACGTCGCCCGGACGCGAACCGGCGTCTTCGCCGCCAACCTGTCCACCTCCCGGATGATCGACGACGTGGCGGGCGCCGCGCCCGGATGCCGCGTGGAGCGCAGCGCCGTGGGCGAGGCGAACGTCGTGGAGGCGATGCGCCGAACCGGCGCGGTCCTCGGAGGCGAGGGCAACGGCGGCGTGATCGACCCGCGCGTCGGCTGGACGCGCGACAGCCTCGTGGCGATGGCGCAGGTTCTCGATCTGCTGGCGGTCACCGCAACCGAGTTGTCCGCGCAAGTGCGACGTTATCCCGCATATGCGATCGTCAAGCACAAGGTTGAGCTGCCCGGAGAGGGGCCTGGACCGGTGCTGGAGCGTATCCGGGCGAGGTTCCACGGCGAGCGGATCAACGACCTCGACGGGCTTCGGATCGACCGAGCCGATGCGTGGGTTCACGTCCGCGCCTCGAATACCGAGCCGATCCTCCGGTTCATCGCGGAGGCGCCGACCCGGACGACGGCGGAAGCCCTGATCGGCGAGGCCTTGCAGGCGTTGTAACGCCGTCCTTCAGCCGCAACCTCGACGGACCCGCCGGCGCGGCGGGGAGGCAACGTCAGAAGCCTTGAAAGCGCGACAAGCGCAGGAATCCTGAAGGTTCTTCGGTGGTTCCGGTCAGCGCCAGATCCGCCAGGATCGATCCGACGATTGGCGCGAACTTGAATCCGTGTCCGCTGAAGCCCGCGGCGAAGCAGACGTGGGCGTGCGCCGGGTGTCGATCGATGATGAAGTGTTCGTCGGGCGTCATCGTGTAAAAACAGACCGCGTGCCGGGTCGGGCGGTGATCGACGCCCGGCAGATGTTCGACGATGAACGCCGCGATGCTCGCCACGTCGCCGGACTGAAGCGAGCGGTCCGCGGCCTCCGGGCGCGCCACGACGTCTCCTCCGGTGTGCTCCGCGACCTTGATCGTCGCGCCGTCGAGGCTGGGAAATCCGTAAAAGAACCCCTCCTCGCTCTGCATCGCAAAGACGGGGAACCCGTGCTCCCGAGCATAAAGCCCTCCTCGCGTCGGGAACCAGAGCTGCACTTTCCGTCGCACCGCAAGCGGAAGCCGCAGGTCCGAAAGCAACTCGCCCGCCCAGGGTCCGCCGCAGATCACCAGTCTCCCGGCCCGGTATGTCGCGCCCGCGCAGGTCACTTCGACGTCTTCCGCGGTTGCCGTCCAGCGGAGCACGCGCTCCGCGGTCCGGATCGTTGCGCCGCGCCTTGCCGCGCGCGCCGCCGCCGCCCGAACGCAGGCCTCGACGCAAAGATACCCAGCGTCCCCCTCCCACAACACGGTCATCCCGGGCGACAGGACCAGTCCCGGGAAGCGTCGCTCGACCTCCGCGGGGGCGACCTCCGGCAGGGCAAGCTCATGTTCCTCCGCGGCGCGGCGCGCCCCGCTGATCAACGCGCGAAGCGGCGGACCGGCAAGCAGCAACCCGCAGCGTTCAAAGAGCGCCTCGCCGGCGTCCTGTGCAAGGTCATCCCAGCCGCGGTAGGCCTTGTGCAGCAGCGGCACGTAATCCGGGTGTTCGAAGTACGCTTTGCGGATGATGCGCGTGTCGCCGTGACTGCTGCCGCGATCGTGGGCGATGTCGAACTGCTCCAGTCCGAGCACGCGCGCGCCGCGTCCGGCGAGGTGGTCGCACGCCGCCGAACCCATCCCGCCCACGCCCAGCACAATGACATCGTAATTGTTCACGAGCCTTGTTTCCCCGGAACCGCCTTGAACAACGGACCGACCGGCTCGAACGTCGCCTGATCAGCAAGCCACTTCGGCACATAAGGCGCGGCCGGAAACGCAGCATACAGCGTTCCAGCCTCCAGGTGGGCGCGGATCAGCGTGTCCGGATCCGTGACCGGCGCCAACCACGGCTGCCGCGCGATGCGCTGGATGATTCTCACGTCAAGCCGCCGCCCCTCGGCGATCTGCGTGTAATTGACCGGACCGAACACCTGGGTGTCCGCGATGAGCGCCGCACCGTGAGGCAGAACCGCGAACGCATCCTCGACAAAGCGTTGCGGGGACTCATATCCCGCCCGCCACGGATGAAGCACCCAGGCGAGGGGATCGCGGCAAGCCACGGCTCGCACCGGTTGAAACCCCGGCGCGACCGCGCGTATCCCCGACGGCAGCGCCGCGTACACGAGGGGCGAAACAAAGGCCAGCGCGGCGCAGATCCGCCCGCGTCGGCGCATCGCGCGCGGGTCGGCCGACAGGCGCGCCCGATCGAGATGCGCGTCCACCCCGCATCCGATCGCCAGCGCAACGGCGACATACACGCCGATCAGGAACGTATACTGATCGGCGACGTTGTACCGGACGGCGAACAACGTCAGCATCCCGACCGCCGCGGCGAGGAACGCGCAAACGTTCGCCCCGATCCGCTTATGCGCAGCGCGCAAGCCCGGACCCGCCAGCAACAACAGCGGACCGGGGAAATTGAGAACAAGAAACCCCGCGGACATCGCCAGCAACCGAGGCACGCCGCTGACGTTGTAGACGCGCGGACCGTATCCGCCGATCAGCCACGATCGCACCAGCTCGCCCGCCCCGTCGAACGCTTCCAGATTTCCCGCCGCGACCGCGACCAGCGGTGCAAACCCCGCCGCCCACGCCGCCGCAATCCCCGCAAGACGCGCAAACCCCCAGCTCCGGATCGCCCGGCGCATTCGCCACGCCAGAACGAAGTACGCCGGTAGCGACAGCATCGACATGTTGTGCGTCGCCCACCCCAGCCCGCTGCACAGCGCCGCCGCCGCCGCCCAGCTCGCCTTCGACGTCCGCACGAGCCTCATGACGCAGATCCACTCCAGCGTCAGCAGCGCCGTGTACGTCGTCAGCACTTCCGCGTTCGTACACATCTGCCAGAACGTGTGCGACAGCGCCAACACCGTCACGCCGCACGCCGCCGCCGCGCCGTGACGGCACCACGTCCGAAGCAGCCACGCCGCGTTGGCGACCGTGACCGCGCCGAAGAACGCCGCCGTCAGGTTCGCGCAGCGCGCCGGCGAAAAAGGAAGAACCGCCGCGAAAAACCGCGCGGCGGCGTAGTACGTCGGATGTGAGCGGCAGAGGTTCCCGCCGACGAGCCAGTCCTCAAGCAGCAGGTAGAGTTGAATCTCGCCTGAGTCCCCCCAGAGCACGCCCGGCGCTGCGGTCAGGGCGTACAAGGCGCCGCTGACGACGAACGCAAGCATCCACGCCCGACCCGCGCCGAGCCGGGTCGGGGACGTCGTGTGCGGGGCGACGATCATCGCGCGGCCTCCTCGACGACGCGAAGCGCCTGCCCGGCAAGACGATCCCGGTCGAACTTCTCGACCGCGAGTTGCCGCGCCCGCCGCCCCATCTCCGCGAGTTGAGCGCGATCCGACTTCAGGGCGCGGACGCGCGCGGCGAAGGCCTCCTCATCCCCGAGGTCGCAACCGGCGCCCGCGCCCGCGCTTTCGAGAAGCTCCCGCTGCCACCCGGAGTAGTTCAGCAGCACGGGTCGCCCGGCGCTGAGCGCGTCAAAGAATTTGTTCGCGCTGTTGTGCTGCATGATCGGCAAGGGCGCGACGATCACCAGCGCCACGTCCGCCGCCGCGAAATACGCGGGCACCGCCGCCTTCGCCACTCCGCGGATGAACTCGACGTTCGTCAAACCACGCCGTCGAGTTTCTTCCTCCAGCCGCAGTCGCTCGCTGCCCTCTCCCAGCAACACAAAATGCACCGATGCGTCCCCTCGAAGACCGTCCGCCGTCCGCACCACCGCGTCCAGTCCGTTGGCGGGGCCCAGCGCGCCGGCGTGCAGCAGCACGAACTTGTCCACCCAACCGTGCTTGCGGCGGATCTCACGACCGTCCGCATCCGGGGTGAAAACGTCCACGTCCGCACAATTCGGAATCACCTCGACCCGCCGGTCCTTCGGCGACCGCGACCGGATCACCTCCGCCGCGCCGGGCGACAGCGCCACGACCGCCCGGGCTCGCGCGTACGCACGGCGCTCCAGCATCCGCGCCGCCCGCCGCAGCAATCCGGATCGCAGCGCGCCGAACGCGATCGGAAGGTCGGGCCAGAGATCCCGGACTTCGAACACAAAAGGCCGTCCCCGCAACCCTCGCGCCGCCAGCGCCGGAACCGCGACCGTCAGCGGAGTGCTGCTGGCGTAAATCACGTCCACGCCGGGGTGCGTCACGGCGCGCCGCGTCGCCGCCGTCATGAAACGCAGAAACGCGAGGCTCCGCGCCGCTTTCCCCATCCTTTGATGATAAGGCACGCGCAGGGCGATGACTTTCACACCCTCGATATCAAACCTCAGCACCGCAGGCGCGCCGCGCTCCGAACCCACCCCCGTCGAAGGCGCGAGCGCAACCTCTTCCGGCGTCAGTTGCGCCTGACTCGTCAGAACCGTCACCTGGTGCCCGGCCTTGACCCAGCGCCGTGCAAACTCGTACGACCGCGTACCCGTGCTCCCGCGAGGCGTGGCGAAATACTGGTGCAGGTAAAGGATGTGCATCGAGCGCCGTTGGAATCCGCCTGTGCCTCGTCCGGCCGCGTCGTTCCGGATCGCGCCGCCCCGGCTAAGCAACCCCGCCTTGGTGGAGCGACGCTGCCCCGCCGCGTCCTGCCCGGACGTCGCAGCGCATCATTCGCACGCACCGGCCGCGACAAGATCTCCGCAACCCGTCTTGCGCCGCCCCGGCGGCCAGTTCCTCGCCGGATCGTACCACGTCTCCAGCGCCTGCTGAAACTCCTCCGGCGTCGTGACCGCGATGAACGCATCGCGCACCTCCCGACCCGCCGGATGCAGCTCCGAGTACTTGATCCCGAACTTCCGCATCACTTGACCGGCCTTGCCCGCGCCGACATGCACCTGCGTCTGCCGGTAATGCTCGGCGATGATCCTCCCCTGCTCCGCCACCGTCGGCGGGTCGGGAAGCGGACCGCCGCGGTGCAACGCGAGACACTCTCCGAAGATCCACGGATTCCCGATGCATCCCCGAGCGATCGTCACGCCGTCCACGTTGGTTGCTTCGATCATCCGCAGGCACGCCTCGGCGTCGAAAAGATCGCCGCTGCCGAGAATGACCCGGTCCCCGACGTGCCGCTTGACCCGCGTCAGGAAATCCCAGCGGCTCGGTCCGACGTACTTCTGCCGCACGGTCCGGCCGTGGACCGTCACGGCGCTGACTCCGATCTCGAAAGCGGCGTCGAGGATCGTGAAGAAGTTCCGCTCGCTCTCCGCCGAGTCGTCCATCCCGCGCCGCATCTTGACCGTGACCGGGCGCATCCGCCCGACCGCGTCGTAGACGCGGCGCACGATCTCGATCGCCTCCGCCGGATGCGACAGCATGTATCCGCCCCGGCAGCGCCCGAGCACCTTGCTGACCGGACAGCCGAAGTTGATGTCGATCACGTCGTACCCGGCTTCCGACATCGCCGCCGCCGCCGGCGCGAACACCTCCGGGTCGCTGCCCATCAATTGCCCGCCGACCGGGTGATCATCCGGAGGCACATCCAGCACGACGCGCTGTTTCCGCCCCTTCTGCAGCACCAGCTTGTCCAGCACGACCTCGTTAAGCGCGTACGACGCTCCGCATGTCCGCGCAATGCGCCGCATCGGCAGGTCGCTGTAACCGCTCAGCGCGGCCTGCACAAAAGGATGCTCGATCTGAACCCGCCCGATCCGGAACATGCCGTCATGCTACCGGAACGCACGTCCCCCTGTCGCCGCAACCCTGAGTTCGATCTGCCCGCATCCCCAGCCGCGGCTGACCCTGCGCATCGTTTCCCCGGCTGACCCTGCGCGTCGCTGCCACCGCTTTTCCCGCGCCCTGTCGTTTTTTTTCTCCCGCCCTGTCGCTTTTCTCCTCCCCTGCGGCTGGCGCGGCTGCTTATGCCTGCCGCTCGCACCGTGATCGGGCGATCCGAATTGCCGCGGCGATGCACGCAGCATTGACCGCCGCAAACGCCGCGAACACCGCCCACCCTCCCTTCTCCGCCAGGGAGAAATGCCGCGGGTGAAGGGTTGACATCATCGCGAACCGGCTGCGAAGCCCCTCGCGAATTCCCGCCAGCGCCACCGCGATGAAAAAAGCGGCCAGCAACTGCGCACGAGCCCGAAGCCGGGCTCGTGCGGCCTCCGGTCTTGACGGAATGAAGACGCCGAAAATCAACACGGCCACCAGCATCAATACCCAATACGGCTGGTCCGCGCGCGCTGTAAGAGCCATCCACGGTCCAGGCCACGCCCGATAGACGAACGCCGCCCCCGCCAGCGCCGCAATCATCGCGGCCATCCCGAACCCCATGATGCGCGACAGGCGACGCGCGGCGCCCGACAGGGGCGACCCTCCGATGCCGGGCGAGCCGAGCTGGGCGCGCACCACCGCGGACCCAAGAAGGATCGCCGCCGCAAAGAACACCCCGCCTCGCGCCAAGGCCTGGTGACCGTTTCCGAAGTCGAGCGGCGGGTTGCCGAGATCCTCCCAGGAGGACTTGTTCACGGTCAGCCAGTGAACCCTCATCCACGTCGTCCCCACAAAGAACACGCAAGCCAATGCCGCCAGCGCGATGCCCGCCCGGGTCGGACGTCTCCAGTTCGCAAACCGCTTCGTCTTCTGAACGTAAAAAAGATAGAACGCCGTGATCAGCGCCGGAAGAATCAGCATGAAACGTGTCGAGATCAGCAGGCCCGCCGTGTAAAACTCAACCTGATACACCACCTGCACGAAAAGCAGCGGCGCGACCCCTGCGGTGATCGCCGCCCCCAGCGCCGACGGCATCCAGTCACGCACCACCGCTTCGATCGGATCCGCGTCGCCGCTGTTCGAGCGGCGCAGGGATGCCGCCGCGAGGTACACGCTGCCGGCCACCACGTATCCGACGAAAAAAAAGTGCAACGCCCAGGACAACGTCAGCAGGAACAGGTAGACGGCGGTTTCCACCGGAAAGTTGAAGGGAAACACCTCGCTCACGGCTCGCGCTCCGCTTCCGCCGCCGGCGTCGTCCCGGGACCGGTCCCCGCTTCATCCAGCCAGCCCTGGATCGACCTTCGCGCCGCCTCGTCGTTCGACCTCGTCCAGTTCCGCGGACGCCCCGCGCCGTGCCAACCCAGGAACTGCACCAGCGCCTCAAGCTCGTCCGCATTTCCCGCAAAAGGCGGCATGAAGGGCTTCGTGTGCTGAAGCCTTGCGAGGTTCATCCGCCGCTGCTCGATCGACCACGTCCCGACCAGATGCGTCAGTCCGTTGGCGCCATCCAGCGTGTGACAGACCCCGCATTGAAGACGGAACACCTTGCCGCCGAGCACAAGCTGGGAGTTCGGGTACGCGCTTTCGTCGGGCAGCGGATACGGGTCACGCCCCGCCCAGCCGGCGACGCGAGCGATCTTCACTTCCTCAGGCGTGATCGAATTCGCATAAAGCGCCTCGCGCACCGTGTAAGGCTTGCGGCTGCCCTCCCGCACGAATTCCCCGCACGCCGTCGCCGAAAACGCCAGCGCCGTCAGCGTCGTCGCCGTCGCGCCGTTGATATACAGCCTCTGCCGCACCAGACCGATCAGCGCGTACCCCCCCAGCAGCATCGACGATCCGGCCGCGCCCGCCAGGAAAAGACTCATCGCCGGGCTTCCCCCCAGCAGCCACGACCGGCTGTCCGCCGGCATCGTCAGGAAATACCAGACCGCCAGCGCCGGCATGAACAGCATCGGCAGCATCAGGTTGGACGCCCGACGGATCAGCCCCCGCCGCTCGTCCGACGAGAACCCGGGCATCGCGTTGATCACGATGAACGCGATCAGCGCCGCGATCGTCATCGACGACGCCGTCCGGTACAGCAGCGACGGCCAGAACCCCGGGTTGAAGAACCCCGACCAGACCGTCCGCCGGACCACCCACGCCCCCGGCGTCAGTTGCCACGACAGGATGCCGTTGATCCAGAACAGGCTGAACCACGCCGCCACGCTGTACATCGCCAGCAGCGCCATCCGACTCCGGTCGGGAAGCCGCACCCCGCACCGGTAGAACGCATACCCCGCGACCACCTCGACGCAGAAGAACGTCCACTCCGTCGCCCACACCCAGTGAAACTCGTCCACCATCACGCCGATCGTGCGCGGGCTGACCTGGATCGCCGTCAGCCACATCCCCACGCCCGTCAACGCCCCGAGCACGAAGCTCACCAGCACCAGCGCCTTGAAATACCCGTCGATGAAGCGCCGCGCCAGAGGATCGCGCCCGCCTGACGCAAGGCGCTGGAAGTAGCACAGCAGCAGCCCCCCGCCGATGGCGAACTGCGCCAGAAAAACATGCACGATCCCCATCCCGCCGATGACCATCCCCTTCATCAGCGGTCCGAAATCGTTCAGCGGGTAAAACGCCGGAAGCCGGTCCACCCGGAAAGTCTAACCCAAGGCTCATCACGGGCCACCAGACCCGCCGCGGGTCGTGTCTCGTTCCGGATGTCAGAGCCGCAACCGTCAGGGAGCGAACCCCCGTCGCGCCACATCGCAACCCGCCTCGAACCCCGGCGGACGCTTTCTCCCGGTGTGCGGACCGCTCGCTTACGCGCGGTTCTGAAAACCACGCGCCCGGGCGTCTGACCGGAGACCCTGCCCACGGCCGCGCTGACCGGCGGGGCGAAAAGGTCGGGAAGTTGGGTGCTCTTTTTCGAACGCAACCTCGGCGGCCCCTCGAACGACTCCTGCTGAGGGCGGGCTTCGCAGCGCGCCGCCTGCGCCGTTGGAGCCGAGGCCGGACTGTCCGTTGCATTTCCTCGAAATGAAACTCTTCCGGCCTCCAAAACGACCAGGTCAGTGGGCGGGTTCTCGCGCGCCCGCGCCCGACGTTCGGACGCGGTTGCGCGAAGCGCGACCCCCTTTTTGAGAGGAGGTGGCCTATGAACGGCGCCACCCATCGCAGGTCGTTCGTGCTGGGCGGCCTGGGATTGTCGGTCGGGATCGTCGTCGGCGCGTTCCTTCTGGGATTCGCGTGCGGCGCCCTGGTGAACAGCTTGCTGGTGATCAAGCCCTGAAGCCTGATCGCTCTGACACCAGGGCGCCGCCGCAATCCTAACGCGGCGGACGCGACCCGTCCCGACGGGGCTCGCGGCGACCTGGCCGTCCCGCGGGCTCCCTTTCTTTTTCTCCCCGTCCGATCGCGATCACAAGCACCTTATCCGCCAGGGGCCTTGCCGCATCGGTCAGCGGCACAAGGATCTCGCAGGTTCCATCCTCACGGATAACAGCGTCACCGCCCTGCTGAAAGACCGCCGCCGAGCCACGAAAAGCTTTCCACGCCCCGAAGTTCGATCCTCCTTGTTCCGAACCCGTGGCGCCGGAGCACTCGGATTCAGAGGCCGCGCCAGGGCGATCGGCCTTAAGAGAGGCGTCACGGCGATCGGTCCCAGATGAGACGCCACGGCGATCCGCCTCGGAAGCAGCGCTACAGCAAGCCGGAAACACCGTGAAAACCTCATCGGTGTTGGTGTCCGCCAGCACGGCGTCAACGACGTGATGCTTGAATTCGCCCAACCCGCGGACCCGAGCGTGCAGCGCCCCGTCGCGCTCCTCCAACTCGACGCACACTTCGCCGGGCTTCAACCCGCCGCCGGAGCGCACACGCAATTCCGCGCACGCCCCCAGCGCAAAAACGCGCGCCTCGACCGCCTGTGCCCCGGCAATGATCTCCTTCCAGGCGATCGGCAGCCGCTCGGCGGACATCACCTCGTCGATCAGTTCCCCCAGCAGTTCCGGGTTGAACAACACCGCGGTCATCTCGCGCTGAACGCGCTCACGGTCCGCGACGGGCGTCTGCGCAAACGTGCGCTCAAATCCGCACTCCAGCAGGCTCGCCCACGTCGGCGTTCCGCGAACCTCCAGCGCCAGCGCCTCGCTCACCGCGTCCACGTCGGCCTCAGGCTCCGTCGCGAGCACGTTCTCCCGGTGCTCAACCCAAGGCTGAAGCGTCATCACGTCCGCCGCGCGGCGATCGATCCACGCAAGAATCTCCGCCGACGCCTCGCCGTCCGCCACGGCATGCGCCGCGACGTCCCACCGAAGGATCAGATTCCTGGAGAGTCTGGTTGCGTCAAACTCGAATATAGCCGTCATCTCCGAAGACCTCCGTTTATCGTCAGTCGATTTGGGTCGCTGTGGCCCGCGGTCCCGGGGGCGGCGCCGCGGAGAGTTCAACGACCGAAAACTCACTTGATTGCCCTGCTTCAGAACCAAACCGCGCCCGTAAGGAAGCGGGATCTGAAACAGGAGTCAGACAATCACAACGCGTGCCAGGATGTGTGCCAGGGAAGACTTGCACCGTTTCGGAATCCCTTCCGTCACAAAGGCCGCGGCGACCGGTTTAGGGAACCGGCCCGCCACGGCCGACGTGGTCATGTCCGTATACCCAGGCGAAGCGCGCGGGATGCGGAATGCAAGTGCGAGAGAGGCTGGCGAGGGGGGAGGGAAGAAAGGCGGGCGCGGCGTTCGCGCGAGGAGCAAGCGGGCGAACGTCGCGCCGGTTGGATGAACGATCAGCGACGTCGGAAAGTGTCACAGAGTTGGCATTCGTGAAGACGACGCTCCCAACCGAGCCGCGCCCGTAAGGAAGCGGGTCCGGCTGCCCGGTCTCAAGGTGTCGCATGACATCCTCGTACCACGCGATCGTCCTTGGTGCTTGAGCCTCGTTGACCGGTCCTATGCGCTGCTTGAAACCTGAAGAATCACAGATCGTTCGGGCCGCATTCGCGCAGCTTCTTAATCGCGCGGTGATGGTCGGACTTGATCGTTCCCAAGGGCACGTCGAGCAATTCGGCGATTTCCGTGGGCCTAAGGCCTTCGTGGTAGCGCAGGTGAATGACCTTCTGCTCGCGTTCCGAGAGCTGGTTGAGTCTCTCTTGAACGCGGCGATGAGAATCATCCTGTTCAAGGAGAGTGGATGGATCATCCACTTCCCGATCGCAATAAGATCTCGCAAGTTTGCGACTATGCCGCTCTCTTGCCTCGGCGTCATGACGCTCGCGATGCTTCGCGTCGTCGATGTCGTCCATCGACGACGGCAGAACCAGCTGTTTCTTTGGCGCACCATCCCGGCGGCAATTCTTTCGATGCTGGTCGACCACTCGCTTCCTGGCAATCCAGTACAGTTTTTTGACTGGACACTGCATGTTTGCAGGCGCGTGCCCCAAAAAAAAGCCGACAAACGCTTCATGCACAACGTCTTCAGCGTCTGAAGGATTTCTAAGCCTCCTCTCAAGAAGCCGCAGTAGCCTAGGGCGGACCGCGCGGTAGAATTCGTTGCGATAGGCTTCATCGTTCTGAATGCGTTCATAGGACCACTCAACACTCCCGGTGTGGCCTTGACGCTTCTGCGGTTCGGGCTGATTGCTTTGCACCATCGAAGGACTTCCTCCTCATCCGATGGCGGGCGGCGCAAGCGCGCGGCGGGTGCGTCGCTCGTCATGTTCATGCTGACGGTCGAGACGACCGGATATATTGCGCGCCGCGACGACCAAGCGGACGCGCATCTAGCGCGGGTGTGAAGGCCATGTAAGCCCAAGCTGACTGCATCAAAAACGGAGGCGACTCCCGACCCGCGTTGAATCTTAGGCGTCAACTTCCCCATGCGTCCATGCTCCACCCGCCAAGCCCGCCGGTCGGACTCGCCAAAACCCCGGCCGCCGGACTCGCGCCCCCCTGTTCCGCCGACGCCCGGGGCGACCGCAGCCCCGAGCGTCGAGTCCGGACCGATCCCGCTCGACGCGCTACCGCAGCACGCCGACGTAGGTTCCCACGGCGCAGAAGTACCAGGGATGCAACGCCAGGCTTCGTCCCGCCAGGTGAACCCAGGCGCGACGGTCGGTC
The DNA here is from genome assembly GCA_022072505.1 of Phycisphaerae bacterium. Classification (GTDB taxonomy): domain Bacteria; phylum Planctomycetota; class Phycisphaerae; order UBA1845; family UBA1845; genus JABWBH01. The sequence goes on along the minus strand of JAJVHU010000015.1, from coordinate 2,821 downwards.
GGATACGGAACCGGGGTCCGCACGCCGTTCACGTCGCGCCACAGGTCGCGGCGCACCAGGGCCGCGTCCTCAAGCCTTGGGGTGAAATCTTCGGGCATGTCCCACGGCTGGGGCGTGGAGTCGTCGATCGTCGAACCGTCCGCGGACGGTTCCTCATGCCCGTCGTGCGGTTGGTGATTGCGGTCTGAGTCGTTCGCCCCAGGCGCATCGTGCCCGTGCCGGGCGGAATCTGTTCCGGCGTCGCCGTGCGGATGATTCGGGGTAGACCCGTTATGCGCCTGATCGGAGTCGTGATCATTCTGCGGGCGGTCGTGCATCTGCGGGCGATCGTGGGTCGAACGATCCTTGCGGGGCGCCGGGTGATCGTGAGTCGAGTCGCCGTGGCGCGGCGAAGTCGCCTCGTGCTGCGGGTGGGGGGCGTTGTGCTGATCGCCCTGCGGGGCGGCGGCGTTGTGAGCGTCCGTTGCGCCGTGCGCGGCGTGGGACGATGCGGCGTTGTGCGGCTGGTCGTGAATCGATCCGGCATGGGCTTCGCCGTGTGCGGGGTTCAGGTGAGCCGGGTGTCCGGCCGCAGCGGCGTGGTCGCCGTGCGTAGCGTGGTCGGCCGCTCCGGTGTGATCGACGTGGGCGTCGTGCTCCGCGTGAAGCCCCGCCGCATCGCCGTGCTGGATGTGGCGGCTCGGGTCGTCGTGGGCTCCGTGGATGGCGTGCGAACGCCCGGCGAGGTGTTCCTCAAGAAGGTCGTGCCCGAAGTACATGCCCGCCAGCGCGACGACCAGCGTGACGACCGCCCACGACCCGCCGCTGTGACGCGCGGCCCTTTTCATATAACCCTGGTTTTCCGCTCCCATCGCAACGCTCCCTTTCCGGCAAAAAAGCCCTGAAGGACCGCCCGGGTTCACCAGCCCCTGCCGCGAACCCGCGGGCCTTCAAACTGCTGGTCGATCGAGACTCCCGGAAGGTTGCAGGGGGACGAGTTTTTTTTTTTGAAAGGCAATCCAGAGGACGGCGGGGAGGTCGAACCCGAGCCTTGCAACCGCTTCCAAAGTTCGAGCGACGTTGGAATGGCGGAATTCCTGCGAGACGGCCTAACGTGGAATCAGCAGCCGTGTCTTGCTGCCTCGGCGGGTTGGGGCGACGTGCCTGACCGCCAGGGGACACGGAAGAGGAGGAAAACAGAATGGTGCAGCCATCCGGCAAGATGGGCAATCGAATGACGGTATCCGGCGGCGACGTCGTCAAGGTCGCGAATGCGCCGGCCGGCGCTGACGGCGTGGCGTCGCCCGCGCCGTTGACGCAGGAGGCCTTGTACAACCAGGGATCGTCGCTGTGCTCGAGCTACAGCGACCGGACGATGCGGATTCGCACGATGGCGCAGCAGCTCATCATCGCCTACGGCGTCAGCGTCGGCTTCTCGATCTCGACGACCAATGCGGGATTCGTGCTCCTGTTCGGCGGCGGAACGTTGATGATTTTCGGCTCGGCGCTGTGGGTTCTGAACCAGCATTACTCCCTGGCGTTCAACGAGGTGCGCAACGCGAGCCTCGTTCCGATGGAGCGGATGCTGCTGGGAACCACCCTGATCGGTCCGTGGACGGCGCACGGTCGTGTGCGTGGACGCCATGGGATTCTGACCCGATGGGCGTGGCACGGTCCGTTTCTGGCGACGGTGATGATGGGGTTGGTGGGCGCCCTGCTGGGCGTGTGCGTGCTGCTGGCGGGCGGCGATGCGGTGGACGTTCTGGTCGGCTGGTGGAGGAGCGTCTGACCATGTTTCAACTGTTCATGCCCGCCGGCGCCGGCTACTTCGCCGAAGAGGGCGTGGCGGCGAGATACGACGCCTACATCGACGTGTCGATTCCGTTCTACCGGGCGACTCTGGAGCGAATCGCCGGGCACGTGGTCCGGCGTCTCGGCAAGGCGGCGCCGGGGGCGTTGGTGGAACTCGGATGCGGAACGGCGAACCTCTCGCGCGAGGTGATGCGCCGAACCTCGCGCTTCACGGAAGCGCTGCTGCTGGATCACAGCCCGTCGATGCTCCAGGTGGCGCGGGAGAAGCTTGGCGACAGGGATCGCAGCGGTCTGCCGATCCGATATCACCTCGGCTCGTTGCAGGACCCAGGGTGGGCCAACCAGCTTGAGCCTCGCTCCTGCACGGCGATCCTGGCGATGTTGACGCTCGATCACATCGCGGCCGACGGCGAATTCGCCGGACTCCTGACGAACGTGGAGCAGCGGCTTCGCCGCGATGGTCTGTTCGTACTGGCGGAAAAGATCGCCACGCAGGACGGACCTTCGCGGGCGGTGTTCGAGGCGATGGTGGAGGTTCGCCACCGCCACCTTGTCGAGCAGCGTCTGATGACGACGGCTCAGGCCGCGCGATGGCGCCAACACCTGCTTGAAGAAGATCATCTGCGCAGTCTTCCGCACCTGGTCCGCCTGATCGAGGCGTCCGGGATGCGGGTTCTTTTTGCCGAGGGCGTGGCGCTGCCGAAGGCACGGTCGCGGATGACCGCCGAGACGTTTTTTCAGGCGTCTGAACCGGTCGCTCTTTCGGCGGACCAGCTTTCGGATGAATCCCTTGCCTGCGCGATCGCCGTGTTGGGGTGTGCGGTGCGTTGAATCCGGTCCGCGATGGCGGTGCGGGCGCCCGCGTGCCGTCGGTCTGCAACTCTTTTTTTGTGAATAACTTACGCGGGGTGCATCCCATTTCCTGTGGCGCGATCGAATAATTGCAGTTAGACTTTTTACTTGAGGCGTCACGAGTCGGCCTGGAACATGACACAAGGAGGTCAGCGATGCACGTTGAGATCGTGGTGAA
>JAJVHU010000062.1:5282-30899 GCA_022072505.1 Phycisphaerae bacterium | reverse complement strand
GCGCCGAATATGAGCTGTGGCGCCGCACGCCGCCTTGTACAGCGTGGAACTCTCCTTGGAAATCATGCGCCGCGTGAAGCCCGCTCGCCCGCTCGCGCGCAAAAAAAGAAGGTTTCACCACGGGCTGATAGGCGCTTATTTCACAACAGCTTAAGATTCCACGATGCTCACTCCACTGCGGGGGCTTGTTCTTTACCGACCCGCAGGTTATGATCCCAGTATGAACTGTTCCATAAACATGGACGTTCGTGCATTCATCGATGCCTAATGAAGCCGACACATGCAGGCGATTCGTCGTTCCACGGCTCCAGCCGTCCTCGTCTTCGCGATGACGCGAGGGACAGCGGACTGGCGTGCCTGGGTCTTTTCCGCCGCTGCCTACTCCGCTGCGGCAACGCTTTTAACAAGAGCGGTGCGAGGTCCGACTGCGCCGTCCCGAAGCGGATGTGCTTCGTGCGGCGGGCGGTAAGGAAGAGTGTGCGCCGGGGCCGCCACCCAACATTGAGTTCGGATCCCCCGCTTCACGCGCGCAATGTGTTCCGGCGATCGAGCTGCGTCTTGATCCGAAAATAGGTGGCCCTTGAGCACCCAGTGACTTTGACAAACCGCGCGACCCTCTCTTCTTCACGACGCAGATTCGGTTCATGCTGCATTGCGAGGACACAGGCCAGCTGAGGGTCCGGCAAGACCATTGGGAGCAGACTGCTTCGCCAATCCGCAAGACCCGCCCGTCGTAGCTGCGACTCTTGGGTGTAATGACGCATCGATAGCGCAGGGGCCACATCCACGCCCCGGCCCAGAAATGAATGAACCTCCTGATCATCGCACCACTCGCCGACACGACGGTGGAGCTCGGCGTTGGCGGGATCAAAGTGCAGGATGATGGCTCGATCTTCCAAGGCGCGAACATTCGAGTTGACGGTGCGCCATTCACTGGCAATGAGGATGACGCTGCTTCGCGTCGTGAACGATGGAGGAACATCCTCCGCGGTCAGTGTGAGATTCGTAAGCCAGGTGATGCGCTTGAGGCGCCGCGTGTTGCACAGGGGTTTGAGGATGCGCACGCAGTCCCCGTCCGCGTAGAGCCGGTCCCAATCGTCGAGTATGACCGGAGGGTCTCGGAACTTCCAAAGCGCGTGGTATAGACCGTAGGGCTGCATGTGACCTTCGACACAAAGGACGCGCGGCGCCACTGACGCAATCGCTTCGCACTCGGTCACGGAGATGCCCAAGGCGCGGCGCACGCATTCACTCTTGCCTGTGCCATGACGACCCAAGAGCAGCACCAAGCCCTGGTCGCCGGACGCCAACTTCGACAGGTACAACTCCAGCTGTGGATAGGTCGAGAGCGTGATGACTTCGCGCGGCAGCTCATCTGGTTTGAATAGTTTCGGCATCCGTCCGTCCGGTGGGCCGCAGGTCGCGAACCGTGAGACTTTGAGACTTTCGGGCATAACTCCTTGTGGGCACGATACTTACTCAGTCTCAGCCTGTGTTTCTGATCGGAGGCGATGAGACTGCGCTGGGCGCGGAGGCGTCCGCACCATTCTGTTCCTTAGTCTGCAAGCGGGGATTGCCATGCCCTGTTATGGACTTTTCCGGATCCAGGCCGGGAGCGTTCCGGCTGAGGCCGCGAGGCCGGTGGCGCCACTGCGGCTGAGGACGGGAACGAGCTTTTCCGTGGATGCCATCACCGATTTCGGCGCGCGATGCTTGATGGCGCCTGCGGCGCGCGCCATAGGTGCGCGGTGCCGTCGCCAGAGACCGACGCGAGGATAGCGCCGTCTGAGTTGAACGCGAGTCCGAAGACATAGCGCTCATGCCCGCGGAGCTCGAGCATCTCCTCATACGTGTCGGATCGCCAGATGCGGATGGTGTTGTCGTTGGAGGCGCTGGCGATACGCGTGCCGTCGGGCGAAAAGATCGCGTCATACACCTTCTCGGTGTGGCCGTGAAGCACGGCGAGTTGCACGCCCGTGCGAGTGTCCCAGACGCCGATGGTCTTGTCGTGCGCCGCTGTCAGGAATCGCTTTCCGTCGGGCGAGAAGCGGGTGCGTTCCACCTTGCCCGTGTGCCCGGCAAAGCGGCACACCTCCTCGCCGGACTCCCAATCCACCAGCATCGAATCCCGCCCGCGCAGCACGGCGATGCAAACCCGGCCCGCGCCGGGTCCGGGCGGGCTGTCGCCCGGGCATATCGCCGCAAGGACGTCCCCATCGAAGACGCGCTCTTCAAGCATCGTATTTGTCGTGATGTCCCAGGCGCGAACGATCCCGTTTCGCGTGCCCCGGGTCGCCGTGGAAACCACCTGCATCCCGTCGCCGCTGAACACGAGTGAGCGAACCCGGTCGCCGGCATGCCCAAGGGCGGTGGATGCGCCGGATTCGACGTCGATGAGGCTCAGTCTGTAGTCACCAATCGCAAGTCGCCGCCCGTCGGGACTGCACGCCATGCGCTCAATCTTGCCAATAGCGCCCTCGACGGTGCGCAGCAGCTCGCCGCTGACCGCATCGCAGAAGCGCAACGTCTTGTCGCTCCAGCCGGCCGACACCACCGTGTTCGACCCTGAAACGAAGGTCACCTCGTAGACCCCGCCGTGATGCCCGTTGAGCACGCCGAACGTCGCTTCGGAGTCGATTCGCGGAAGATTCCAGATTCGCACCGTGGTGTCGTTCGATGCGGAGGCGAGCCACCGGCCATCGGGCGAAAACGCCGCGTCCTCGATCATGCCGGCGTGCCCGAGCAGCGTACACAGGCGGTCGCCGGATTCGACGTCCCACAGACGTACGGTCTGGTCATCCGCCGCGGTGGCAAGCTGGTTGCTTGCGGGTCTGAACGCGACCGTGCGCACGGGTCCGTCATGCCCCTGGAAGGTGTGCTGCACGGAAAAAGTGGCCGCGTCCCACAGGGCGACGCTCTTGTCCGCGGCGCAGGTTGCCAGGAGCGTGGCGCAGTCATTGGCGGCAATCTGCTTCGGCGGGAGGTCGTGCGCGCCCGGATGAATGGCCAGGCGCTCTCCCGAAAGCGTGCGGCGCTCGATGCCCGTCCCCATACCGAGCAGCACTTCCGTCCCGTTGGGCGAGAATCCGCAGGAGTCGGTCGAGAGCCCGGCTGAAACGGCCCATTCTGCTTCGAGCGCCGCCGACGTGAGGTTCCATACCTGAACGCGCCTTCGAGGTCCGCCCTGCGAGGCGTCCGCGGCGCGATCGACGAGGGCGACGATTCGGGCGCCGTCCGACGAGATCGCAAGGCGCAGCACCGGTGCGCCCGCGTCGAGGACGGCCGCCTCCGCGCCGGCGCCTGCGTCCCAGATGCGCAGCGTTCCGTCCGCCGAGCCCGACATCACCCGCGAACCGGTTGGCTCAAACACCGCGCCGGCGACCGGGCCCTCATGTCCACGCAGAATGCGCGGTTCGCCGGCGTCGTTGACGCTCCAGAGGCGCACCGTGCCATCCGCCGAGGCCGTCGCGAGCGTCTCGCTGCCCGGCGAGAAGGCGACGGTTTTGACGGCGCCTTCATGACCGCGCAAGACGCGGTCGCTGGAATCCATTCGCGCGTTCAGGTAACGCCACTCCCACGTCATGCGTTCCGCGGGGGAAGCCTGTTCGAGGAGCGCTCGCGCGCGGATCGGGCTTCCGCCCGCGATCTCCGCATTGGCCGCCACGATGTTGGCACGGTGAGCGCGGCGCTGGGCGACGACGCGCTCGCGGGAGGCGATCACCGCGTAGCGCACGCTGACGGCGGTGGCGACGGAGAGAATCATCAGCACGAGGAATAACGATCCGACGAGCGCCCGGTGTCGCCGGGCGAATTTGCGCAACTGGTAGAGCGTGCTCGCCGGGCGCGCATGAATGGGCTGATCGTCCAGGTATCGCCGCAAATCCGCGGCAACCTCAGCGGCGGACGTGTAGCGCCGAGTCGGATCCTTCTCCAGGGCCTTGGCGACGATCGTCTCAATGTCCCCGCGGAACACCGTGTTGAGCGAACCCAGCCGCGAAGGCTCATCTTCGCGGATGCGCCGGGCGGCCTCCGCGATCGAGGCGTGCTGGATTTCGAGCGGCAGGCGGTCCGCGAGCAGTTCGTACAGGATCACGCCGATCGCGTAGACGTCGCTGCGCGGGTCCGCGTCTTTCGCTGATCCGGCGACCTGCTCCGGACTCATGTACGCCACCGTGCCCATGATTTGTCCGGGGCTGGTGTGCAGCGTCATGGTGTGCAGGTCGGGTTCTGCGGCGCGCGCGATTCCGAAATCGAGAATCTTGATCCGCGCGTCCGATCCATCGGAGCGCAGGTCGCCTGCTTCGAGACGTCCCGCGCTTGCTTCGTCGATGACGAGGATGTTGCTCGGCTTGAGGTCGCGGTGAACCACCCCCTGCTGGTGCGCGTAGTCGACGGCCTCGCACACCGAGAGCGCCAACCGCAACCGCCGGCGGACGTCGAGTCGATGATGCTTCGCGTACCGTGTCAGCGTCCGCCCGTCGATCAGCTCCATCGCGAGGAAGGGCCGGCGGCTCGCATCGTCGGTGACGCCCGCTTCGTAAATGTGCGCGATACCGGGATGCTTCAATCGTCCCAGAAGATGAGCCTCGCGGCGGAAACGCCGGACGATCTCGCGCGACTCCGCGCCGGGACGCAGAACCTTCAGCGCAACGCGCCGGCGCGGATTGTCCTGCTCGGCTTCGTAGACCATGCCCATCCCGCCCTCGCCGAGCTTGCGCAGGATGCGATAGCGCCCGATCCGCTCGGGCAACACGTCATCGACCTCGTCGTCCTTCGCGGATCGGAACTGCAAACCGGCGCCGAGCGCGGTCTCGTCGAGCGGGTCGTCCTTCTGATCGTGCTTGAGGAGATCCTCGACGGCGGCGCGCAATGCAGGGTCGGCGGCGCAGCGCAGATCGAGCAGCGCGACGCGCTCTGAATCGGGAAGATCCACCACTTCGAGAAACAGGCTGCCCACGCGCTCGTGATGCTCGCGCGTCATGACGCCGCGCCGCCCTCGAGCTGCTGCCGCAACCAGGCGCGGCACAGGCGCCACTCGCCGCGAACAGTGCGCTCGCTCACCCCGAGCACCTCCGCAACCTCCTCGACCGTCAGACCGCCGAAGAACCGAAGCTCGACGATGCGCGCGTGTCGCTCGTTGAGCGCCGCAAGCTTCTCAAGCGCCTCGTCAATGTCCAGCGCATCGTAGGCCGAGTCATGCCCGTCCGTCCCAATCCCGCTCAGCGTCACCCGCCCCCATTCGCCGCCGCGCTTGGCCGCCCGGCGTGAGCGGGCGTGATCCGCAAGAACGTGGCGCATCGCCTTCGCCGCCAGCGCCACGAAGTGCGACCGCCCCTCCCACCGAATCGCCTGGTTCCCCACCAGGCGCAGATACGCCTCGTGAACCAGCGCGGTCGGCTGGAGCGTGTGCCCGGGACGCTGCCCGTTGAGAAACGCCTCGGCCTGCGCGCGAAGTTCCTCGTAGACTTTGGGAAGCAAGTCCGAGGAGAGGCGGCCGTCGGGAAGGCGGAGGCGGTCCGCCCCCTCGAACCCTCCACCGCCGGTCGTTGAATGGCCAGACTGCTGCATGAACTCGCGTCTCTCGTCGCCGGTGCGTGCGCCGTGCTCACCCGATCAGGAGCATTCTAACCGCCCCGCTCGATTCGGCTCGCCTGCTTCCATTGCGATGGGCGGACGTCCTCTAATTGAAGCTCTCTCGGCCACCTGCATGGATTTTCCTCCCCCGTTTTGCCGGGTTTGCGGACGGATTACGAGATGGGGGTTGAGGGCGGAACCTCCGGCCGACGGGCGTGCCGGGAGGCTGTCGGCGGACGGGTGGCGCCGGGTTGCGCTTAAACCTTATCGAGGAGCTGGAGATGAAGTCGCATCGGATCAACGGGGGGTGGGCTGCCTGGGGACTGGTCGCTCTGCTATCGACCGGCGCAGTTGCGGAAGACCTGGGAAGCGTCTTTTCCTACCAGGGGCGGATCAAGCAAAGCGGAACGCCGCTGAACGCCGCCGCCGATTTTGAGTTCACGTTGTGGGACGCGGCTGCGGGCGGGAACCAGATCGGAGCGGTTTCGTCCGCGAGCAATGTGAACGTCGTGGACGGGTTGTTCACCGTCGGGATCGACTTTGGCGTGGCCGCATTTGACGGTCAGGCCCGGTGGCTGGAGACCTCGGTGCGGTCGCCGGCAGGCGGTGGGAGCTTCGTGAGGCTCGCGCCGCGGCAGGCGCTGACCGTAGCGCCCTATGCGCTTCAGACGCGCGGGTTGTTCGTTGATGATGCGGGAAACCTCGGCGTCGGCAATTCGTCGCCAACGTCGAAAGTAGATGTCAGCGGCTTGGTCACGGCGACGGGATTTCTCGGCGATGGCGCTGCACTGACAAACCTGAGTGCATCGGCGCTCGCGACGGGATCGATCAGCGACGCGCTGCTCTCCTCCAATGTCGCGCTGCTCGACGCCGCCAATATCTTCACCAATCCGGGGGACACGAGTTTCGCGGGGAAACTCGGCATCGGAACGACGGCGCCGACGGCCATGCTGCATGTCAGCGGTGGGGACACCACGATCGACCGCGGCGCGACCACAACCGGTTTGACCCGAACGCTCACGCTTGGCGGCGCCCGCGGTTCAGCCAGTCCATCCTTTGCGAGACTTCAGTTCCAAAACTACGACACGAACAGCGGGCAGGCGGATTACATCGGCGCAGCGATCCTGAGCTTCAACCCGTCCGGTGTCGATTCCGGCGACCTTCGCTTCCACACAACCCCCGACCTCGCGACGGGGGCCGTAGAGCGGGTGCGAATCGATCACCTCGGCAACGTCGGCATCGGCACGAGCACGGGAGGATTCCCGCTGACGTTTGCGGACCAGCTTGGAGACAAGATTTCACTTCACGGTCAAAGCGGCAACCACTTTGGTTTGGGGATTCAGACTTCACTCCTTCAGATCTACACCAGTACAAGTGCCGGTGACGTTGGATTTGGCTACGGCACCAGCAGCTCGTTCACCGAGCGGATGCGGATCAAGGGCAACGGCAATGTCGGCATCGGAACGACCACGCCGGGCTTCCCGCTGACGTTCGCGGACCAGTACGGCGCCAAGATCTCGCTGTATGGGCAAAGTGGAAACCACGCGGGACTTGGGGTTCAAGATTCCTTGGTTCAGATGTACGGCGCTAACAGCGCGACCGACATCGCGTTCGGCTATGGCTCGAGCACCTCGTTCACCGAGCGGATGCGGATCAAGGGTAACGGTCGAGTCGGCGTCGGCTTGACCAGTCCTTCCGCGCTCCTGCACTCGCGCACCACCGCGGACGGACTCTCCGCCGTGCGCGGCGATGGGAACGCGGTCGCGGCGGTGGGCGTGGAAGGCACATCCAACGATGGCGCCGGGATTGGCGTGCTGGGTCGCGCGACAACAACCACCGGATTCAACTTCGGCGTGGTCGGTCGCACCAGCAGCAGCGACGGCGTAGGTGTGTCCGGCGAAGCCACACGCGCCAGCGGCTCCAATACCGGCGTGTATGGTTACGCACACGGCACGGATGGCTACGGAGTCTTCGGCGACGCCGACGGGACCAATGGGATCGGCGTTCACGGCCAGGCGACCGGCGCATCGGGCTACGGGGTGTTCAGCACGGGCAACATCGCCGCGTCGGGAACCAAGTCGTTCCTCATCGATCACCCGCTCGATCCGGAAAACAAGACTCTCCGACACTACTGCGCCGAAGGCCCGGAACCCATGAACGAGTACAGCGGCGTGGTCTCTCTCGATCGCAACGGTGAAGCCTGGGTCGCGCTGCCCAACTACTTTGAGAGCATCAACCGCGACTTCCGCTATCAATTGACCTGCCTCGGCCAGTTTGCGCCGGTCTATGTCCGTGAGGAAATCCGCGACGGCGCGTTTCTCATCTCCGGCGGCGAGCCGGGCATGCGCGTGTCGTGGGAGGTCAAGGGCGTCCGCGACGATGCGTTCGTGCGAACCTACGGCGCCCCGGTGGAGCAGGCGAAGACCGAGACCAACCGCGGCCGGTTCCTCCAACCGGAACTCTACGGCTTCACCGCGGAATACGGGCAGTTCAATCGCGCCCCGCGCCCGGTCGAGAGCGAATTTGAGATGGACGAAGCAACGGAAGCGCAGCCGGTCGGCACCGAGCTGGAGTACCAACACGCCGACCCTTCGGCGGATGAGTAACTCCGGCGCATGGCATGACAGAGCCGCGACCGTGAGGGAGCGGGTTTTCTCCGGGACACGAGCATGGACCACCGCTTCCCGACGGGCGCGGTTCGGAAACAAAAACACCTCCTCCAATCTGAGGATCCGATACACATGATCCGTTCACCATACAACAAGATCACATACGCTTGCCCGTTCGTCGGCCTGATGCTCGCGTGGGGCCTGTCATCCGCCCACGGACAGTTGCAAACCACAACACCGACCGATCCCGGCGACGAGGGTCCGCAAGGGTGTACGGAAGAGGGGTTTGTCTACCCCTCATGCACCTGGCCTGACAATGGCGTCGGCAACGGCGTGCGTCGGTTTCGCGGATTCGAGGAGAGCACGTTGCAAGCCACCCGCGGGATGTTTGTCGATCCGCAGGGCAACGTGGTCATAGGCGGATCGCAGGAAATCAACAACGGCGCCGGCACGGAAGAGCTCATCATCATTAAGTATGAGCGGGACGGCGACACGGCGTGGCAGGTCAGTCCGGGGATTTCGACGACCCACGACTACTGCAAGGATGTCGCCATCGATCTGCGGGGTGATGTGTTTGTAGTCGAAGAGTTCCTCGAGAACGGGCACTACAAGCTCGGGATTATCAAACTGCGGGGGACCAACGGCTCCACCGTTTGGAGCCATGTCTGGCCCCCGTCCGATGAGGATTACAACGTCAGCATCCGCCGCGTGGTCGTGGACGACGAGGGCAGCAGCTACGTTTTGGGCGTCGTCGACGACACCAAGCTGCTTGCGATCAAGTACGGCCCCGCCGGAGATCGCGAATGGGTTCTTATCCATGAGACGCAACCGGGAAACTTCATTCTCGGGGAGCAGGTGGACACGGATGCTTCGGGCAACGTTTACGCCATGACGCGCAACACCACCGGGGACGAGTCGGCGATCGTGAAGATCACACGAGAGGGCGACCTGTCGCCTTCCTGGGAGGATATCGGCGACGGCGTGGGCGTGCGCCGGTTCCCGGACGAGTTTTTCACGGCGCTCGCCGTGCAGCGCTCCGGAAGACTCATCCTCGCGGGCAGCGAGGCACCGACGTCGTTCCCGAAGGTCCGCGTGCTGAACCCCGATGGGACTTCAGACTGGAGCATCCGGAGCAATGCCGGCGGGACTGGTTACTTCAACGATGTCACAACCAATGAGACAGGCGAGTTTGCAGCCGTCGGCCGTGTGGATCAGGACATCATCACGATGAAGTTCAATGCGGACGGCACGCGTCCGTGGTCCGAGAACCGGCGCGTGTGGGACGGCAGCGGACAATACGATGAGGGCTTCGCCGTCGTGATGGATCGCCTTGGGAACGTCTACAGCGCCGGCACGACCACGACGAGCACAAGCAACTCCAAATGGGTGCTCATCAAGTACGAAACGGAGACCGGCGATCCGGTTTGGAGCGACCTTCCCAACGGCGCGTTCCAGCAGGAATTCGACGCCGGCGCCCGCGACGGCGTCCGCTATGCCTCCATCGACGGCGGCGGGCAGCTCTACCTCGGAGGGTATGTCGGGCGCAACGTCAACCAATACTATGACACCTCGGTGATGAAGCTCGGACAGCCGTTCCTCTCCGCGCCGGAGCAACTGATCAGCAGCGACGTGCGCCTCGAAACCACCGACCAGAGCATCTGGGGACCGGGACAGGGCAACCGCGAAGCCGAGTTCACCATCTTCAACGAGGGCTTCCGCGTCGATGAGCATCCCGGAGGTTCGGAGGCCGGATTCGGCGGCGGGCTGGACATTGAGATCAACAACGGCGGCAGCGGCGACGCCACCATCGGCCTGAACCTGTATGCCATTGCCGACGGCGGATCCGTTGACGCCAGCCTCCCTTTCAACGCCGCGTTCTTCGCGCCCGGACGCGAGGAGATCATCAACGGCAAGCCCGTCACGGTCGTCACCACCTTCACGCGCGATCCGGCCGGTTCTGTGGCCATCAGCCCGACGACGCTCGAAGCGGGAATCAACGTGCATGGGAACGTTGATATCCTGTTCCACATGTGGCTCGAAGCGTTCGGGGAAATCATTCTCCAGTGGGATGTCATCAACTTTTTGCTCTCGTTCGATGTTGACCTGATAACCACATCCGACATTCTCGCGCAATTCGGGGTGGGTGAGTTTGACTTGCCCGGTGGACTGGGCGGCGGCGAGTACCAGATTCCGCAGATCGCCCCGCGCGGTTCGATGGACGCCAACAACGAAGCCCACCTTCAGGGCGACGACCCGTTCCTCTCCATGCGCGCGGACATCACCAACTTTGTCACGCAGAAATTCGGGTACCCCACGGTGTTCAGCGAGGGCATCGATCTGGCCGGCTTGGGCAGCGCGGAAGTCGAAGCCGGCATCGCACAGGTCTACCTGGAGGGGGATTTCAGTCTCGACCAGGAATTCGATTTCACTCCCGGCGCCCCGCGCGTGCGGTTCACGTTCACCGACGGTATTCCCGCCCAGGAGATTGACCTGGGCGCGCAGCTCACGTTCACCATGCCCGCCGACGCCAACGTGACGGTCACGCCGACGTTCAAGGTCCGCAGCGGCAACAACTGGACGACCACGACCAGCATCACCTTCCGTCCTGAAGTGGGGTTCGACGGAATCTACGGCTCCGCATTTGCGGAAGCGTTCGACATAACGCTTCTGGACCGCGGGTTCTGCTTCGGTTGCTTCCCCTATTCCCCGGGTCAGTTGGCCGCGCAACTCGCGCGGGACACGTTCAGGCTCGGCGGCTTCCAGGACATTCAGGGCACGCCGTTCACCATCATCGGGCGCGTCGCCACGGCCCCGGAGCTGATCGCCTCCACGATGAGCGGCGCGGATGTCTACCTCTTCGATCAGGCGTCGGTGGTCGAGGATTACAACGCCGTGAGCGCGGACTTCAACGAGTTCGTGAGCGGCACGACGCCCATGATTCTCTTCGGTCTGGACTTCCTCGCCAGCGCCAATCCCAAGGCGCACTTCACCATTCATGGGAAGTCCGAGCAACTGGTGACGACTCGACTGAGCAACAATGAGCTGCTGGTCGAACTTCCCAACAAGTTCCGGTTGCTGTCCGGCACGGGCCGGTTTCAGGTCAAATCCAGCCGCGGCAATTCCAATACGCTGGACTTCGTGGTGCGCAATCCCTATCCCAATGTCGTGACCGTGGGGCCGAACCTCTGGGCGGCGGACCCGGATTTCACCGACCTGCTCATCACCGTCGTGGACGGCAAAACCTCGGCGGGGACGGACAGTTACATCTCGCGTTCCGACTACTACTTCCAATTGCAACAACTGTGGCTGGACAGCAGCCTTCCCGGCACGATCGAAGGCACGTTCACCCAGGTGGACTTCAACGGCCTGCCGCCGATGCCCAAGATGCTGTGGAACGACGAAGCGCTCACGCCCTATGGCGAACCGCTGGATTCCGGTCTGCTGTGGGCCCAGCTTCCACGCGACTACTACGGCAGCCCGCTCAATGTGGAGGTGGCCGTGGTCAGTCCCGGACCGGGCGGCGGAACGTCGGACTCTGTTTCCCTCACCGTCGCCGCCCCGCGACCGCAGGTTACCGACATCTCCCCGGACGTGGTTCCGCCCGGCACGGATGACCTCCGCATGGTCATTCGCGGGCCAGTGCATGTGGACAATTGGGAAGACCGCGGCGTCACGGACCCGTTCATCGAGCAGGAGCGTCGCTCAAACTTCAACCGTGCGTCCGTCGTCCTGTGGGACGGAAGCGCCAATGGAATCGAGACGCGATTCATCTCGTCCTCGCACCTCGTCGCGATCATTCCGGCGTCAAAACTGGAAAGCGGAGGCACACACTTCGTCAGCGTGCAGACGCCGTCCAACGGCACGTTCTACTTTGACCACAACGCCGGGGCACAGGTGACCAGCGGCGGAATTTCCAACCGCGTCCGCTTCCAGGTCAAGTATCCGCGCCCGGAGATTCTGGACGTTTCCCCGGCGGAACTGGCCACGTCCTCGCTCAACTACAACGAGGGAGAGCGCACGTATGACCTGGCGCTGAAAGGCGTGAACTTCTCGAACACGACGACGGTCTATTGGAACGGCTCGGCCCGCACGACGCTGTTTGAATCCCCCGAGGTCTTGCAGGTCAAACTGCTGCCGGCGGATGTGGAGAACCCCGGCGAGAACTATGTATATGCGATTACGCCCGGCCCCGGCGGCGGTCGCACCGACGAAGTCATGGTCCCCGTGATCTTCGACGGCGACCACGCGGCGCCGACGCTGACCCAGTTGGTTCCCAACAGCGCCAGAAGAGGCAGCGGCGACACGATTGTCACCGTGGACGGCGCCGGATTCTACTTCGGAACACGTGTCTATTGGAATGACGAGATTCCGATGTTGTATTCGAGATACATCTCGCCGACGCGCATGGAAGTCACGATCCCGGCCGAGAAACTTGCCATCGCGGGAAGCTTCCCGATCACCGTCATCAACGCGCCGCCGGGCGGCGGAGAGTCCAACGCGTTGATCTTCACCGTAGTCCCGTGACAACCGGCAGCGACGAGCGGATCTTGGTGACTGGGCGTTCAAGCTTTGACCGCGGGCATACCGCGATCTGAAGGAGCACATTTGTGATTGGCAACCATCGAACACGACGGGTCCACGGCAGGATCCTGGGCGGGATCATCGCCGCATCGCTTGCGGCAGCCAGCGCTCGCGCGGACTTTGAACTCTTCTGGTTCACCATCGACGGCGGCGGCGCGCAGGCCATGACAGGCGGAGATTTCGAACTCAGCGGCACCGTGGGTCAATCTGACGCTGGAGTCGCTGCGGGGGATGCGCTGGAGTTCGCCGGCGGATTCTGGCCGGGCGCGATCGACTCCGGCCAATGTTCCGGAAGCGAGCGCGTCTCCAAAACCAGATGCAGCGAACGCAACGGGTCAAACCAGCTTAAGGTCATCCTCGTCGGAGGCGTCGAAGGCAACACCTTCACCGTGACCCTGCTTGACGGTTCGACGAAGTCGGGTACGTGCAATCGTCGCGGTAAAGGCAAGGCGAAGTTCAACAACCGTCCCGCGGGCGATGCGGGAGCTGTGAACGCCGAGTGGGCCTGCGGCGCGTTCGATCAGAAGGCGTATTCATGTCCGTAGGAACCGCGCACGTGCGGGCACGCTGCAGCAGAGGAGCAAATGCAAATTGAGCTTCAGCGTTTATGGAGCTTCATGGTTACCAACGGTATCGTTCTCTCTTCTGAACTGAACCATGAGGGTTGCCTTGACCTGCTCCCCCTTTTCTGATCCAGGTGGTATGAGAGTCTAACCGGTCGCGGAGCGACCAGGGAGGACTTTCGATGAAGCGGAAGCGGCACCCGCCGGAGCAGGTCATTCGTAAGCTCCGGGAGGCGGACTCGGAGTTGTCGGCCGGCAAGGGGATCGCCGAGGTCTGTCAGAAGCTGGAGGTCAGCGAGGCCACGTTCATACGCTCCGGCGCGCTGATCGACTTCGACCAGGGTGAGCGGATACCCATCCCCACGACCGTTTCTCAGACGAAGGACGGCGTGGCTACGTCGATCTCTTATGAGGATCTGGGTGGTGCGATCGCCGGCACAGCCGCGTGGGACCACGGAAGCATGGACGCTCGCGTTGCATTAATCTGGAAGGTCGAGATTTCGGGCCTGAAACCCAGCCCGACCCGCAGGCGCAGGAGGCGGCTGCGCCGACCCTCTGGATGGTTGAATATGAGCTCAGCACGCTCGCCCGCGTCGGACAGGAAGCCGCCAGTTACTCGCTGCGCCAGACCCCTCTTCCGCAGCCGGGCGCCAAACTCTCGAAACGCGTCGTCCTGAGATTCCGGTTCGACCCCGTCGATCAACCCGGGGGCGCGCCCGCCGCGCCTCCCAAGCCCTCCGATGTCGCACCGGCGCCGGGAATTTGCCCATGACACCCGCCATCGTCAGGACATGCAACACCGCCCGCCCGCAGGACAGTGCCCGCCGTTTGACGCCGGCCTGAGAATGGCCTGGCGCCTTCAGAGCCGGGAGTCGCGCGCCGAGGGACGGCAGATGCCCGGACGGGCGACCTCACGATGCCCCGGGCGCCGCGCACCGATTGGATCCCACTTAGATTCCTTGTAGACCTTTCCATCGTGTTCAATCGTTGTCCGCACAGGCTGCCAGTCCCGTCGAGGATCGAGCCACCAATTGTGTGTCAACAAAGTGCCGTCGGTCGTCGTATTCGAACCCCGAGAATAGGTTCCTGACACCTTATCCACCCGGGCTTGGTCAGGGACGCGAGGAGGCCGCGGTCGCTTCGGGGGACCACCGTCGCGCCTGCTCATCGTAGCCGGCCCCGGGTTCAGCGGTTGCCCAGGCGGAATACAGTTTGAAGAGCGCTTCGCGAGCGGCGAGCGTTCGCTTGTCGGCAACTCCGGCGGCGGCGGCGAGCATGCGGTGTCCCTCCAGCAGCGCATCCTGCGCCTCCGTGAATCGCGAGAGTTCCGCCAGGATCTTCCCATGACTGACGAGGTAGACGCCGGTGGCGGGATCGCCTTCCGGCAGAGTCCGGCGCGCTGCGGCGACGGCGTCCGCGGCGTAGGGTTCCGCTTCCCGCGGACGCCCCAGTTTGACCAGCAGTCCGGCGACGATGCTGCATGACTTGATCGTGTCCGAATGATCCGGTCCGAGGGTTCTTCGCCGCGTTTCGAGGATCGGGAGGTGATGCTCGAGCGCGGGTTCCGGGCGGTTCGCCATGTCGTAAAGCCCGGCGAGGTTCATGCGCGCGTTGAGAGTCGTCGGATGCTCCTCCCCGAGCGAGTCCCGCCGACGCGCGTACGTCTCCTTGACGTAAGGCTCGGCTTCGTCGAAGCGCTTCATGTTGATGAGCAGGACGCCGAGCGTGTTGAGCGAGTACAGCGTGGAGGGGTGGTCGTCGCCGAGGGTGCGGCGGCGGCGCTCGAGCGTATCCCGGACGAGCAACTCGGCTTCGTCGAAGCGGCCGAGCATGCGCAGGATGGCCGCGAGATTGCTGGCGGCTTCGAGGGTGGACGGATGATCCTCGCCGAGCGTGACGCGCCGGCGGTCCGTGGACTCGCGTGCGAGCGGTTCGGCGTCCTCGACGCGCTTCATGCTGACCAGGAGGCTCGCCAGCGAGGAAAGCGCGTCGAGCGTTTCCGGGTGATCCTCGCCGAGCTGAGCGCGGGAGAGTTCCAGCGAGCGGCGCATGTGCGGTTCCGCTTCGGCGAAGCGTTCGAGGTATTGCAGTGCACTGGCGACGCCGCGCATCGAGGTCAGCGTGTCCACGTGCTCCTCGCCAAGCATTCGGCGCCGTCCGTCGAGGGCGATCTCATATTCCGTCAGCGCATCCGCGTACCGGCCCATCTTCTTGAGCAGGTCTGCGAGATCCTGTCGGGCGCGGAGCGTGTCGGCGTGATCCGCGCCGCAGACGACAAGCTTGCCGTCAACCGCCTCGCGCAGCAGGGGAAGCGCGTCGTCGTAACGCCCCAGCGCTTCCAGCAGCGTACCCAGGTTGTGTCGCGCGTTCATCGCGGGCAGGCTTTCGGCCCCGTGCAAGGCCACCGCGGCGTCGAGCGCGGATTGGAGATGAGGCGTAGCTTCCTCGAACCGCCCGAGGGTTTGAAGCATCATGCCCAACCTGGAGGTCGCCGAGCGGGTCGCCGCATGATGAGCACCGTAAAGCTCGCAAAACCCAGCGCTGGCTGACGTGAAATACTCCAGCGCCTGCTCATACCTCCCCGCGCGCTGCAACCAGACGCCCAGATTCTCAGCGGCGGCGAGCGTCTCCGGCGCTCTTTCACCCAGGAGCTTGCTCAGCCCCACCCGTGCCTCCCGCAGCAACGGTTCTGCCTCTTCGAGACGACTCTGCGAAGCGAAGATCATTCCCAGCCGACTTCGGGCCTGAAGGGTCTCTATCGCCTGTTCTCCCTGCCGCGAGCATCGCAACTCGAGCGCGCGTAAGGCGTGGGGCTCCGCCGTGTCATACTCGCTGAGCGAGGCGTAGGCATCGGCAAGCGTCTCACGGATCCGCGCTTCGACAAGGGGTTTCTCGAAGAATCGTCCGCCGGGCAGGCACGCGGAGTCGATGCGAAGCGACGCGATGTCGAGCACTTCCCGGAGCAGCACCTCCCGTCCTTGTCCGGGTTCGGTGGACGGCGCGATCGATGCCAGCATGTCCTCGTTCAAAAACGCGGCGACGGATTCCGCGATTTCGGATTGGAGCGCCGCCTCCGTGGCGCGGTCCGCAGCCAAGCACTCCTGCACCTTGGCCTTCCGCGTCGCTTCATCGGCGTCCTTGCGTTGCCGAGCCTCGCTCAGCGCGTAGCTCACCGAGACGCTCGTCGCCAAGACGAGGGCGAGGATGATGACAGCCGCGGAGCCCACCCAGACGGCGTTTCTTCGCAGGAACTTTCTGGTGCGATAGCCAAGGTCGGGCGGACCGGCGTGGATCGGCTCGTTGCGGAGGTGGCGCTCGATGTCGGCGGCCAGTTCACCCGCGGAGGCGTAGCGCCGCGACGGATCTTTTTCAAGACAACGCAGCGTGATGTTGTCGAGGTCGGCGAGGAACCTCCCACGGTCTCCCGACGAGCGCCCGCTTCGCACGAGCACCTGACTTAGGCGCACGGGATCGCGTTCGCACACCGCGCGCTCCAGTTCGCGCAGCCCGCCTGTCGGATCTCCATAAGGCCATGCGCCGCTCAGCAGTTCGTACATCAACACGCCAAGGGAATAAACGTCACTCGCAGTCGAAAGCGTGTGGCCTCGAAGCTGTTCCGGGCTGGCGTAGCGCGGCGTGAGCGCGGGATGCCGGGCGGAGAGGGTGAGCGGATCGCCTCCGTCTTCGAGCAGCTTGGCGATCCCGAAATCGAGGAGCTTGACAGCCCCGTCGCGGGTGATGAGAACGTTGGCCGGTTTGATGTCCCGGTGCAGCACGAGATTGGCGTGCGCGAACTGGACAGCCTCGCACACGGCGCGCATCAAGGTCAGGATCGTCTCGCGGCTGACCGCACGTTCAGCGCAGTAGCGGTCGATCGGCCGACCGTCGATGTGCTCCATGACCAGAAACGGTCGTCCGTCGGAAGTCGAGCCTCCGTCCATGAGGCGCGCAATACCGGGATGTTCGAGACGCGCGAGGATCTCTCGTTCAAGGCGGAACCGCCGAAGAATCTCCTCCGAGTCCATCCCCCGTTTGATGAGCTTGATGGCGACGGTCTGCGCGAACTGACCGTCGACGCGGCGCGCCTTCCAGACCGCTCCCATCCCGCCGGCGCCGATCCGTTCCAACAGCTCATACGGACCGATTCTCTCGCCCGCGACGTACAACGAACCTGCGTCCGGTCGGCCTGCGTCCGCCACGACGCCGGCGCTGCGCAGATGGTCCACCCAGCGGTCCGCCGGTAGGTGGAATCCGAAGGCCTCTGGAAGCTCCGGACCGCTCGCGTCGGTCAAAGGACGCTCATCACGATCCTGCTGCATAGGGTTCGTCTTCCTCGCGCACCTGAGCCTCGATCAGCTCGCGCATCCGCTCCTTGATCCGATGTTTGAGCTGATGGACCGCCGGAACGCTGAGCCCGAAGTCGGTCGCGACTATATCCGTGGCATCGCCCGCGAGCAGGCGCTTGAACGCCTCGACGCTGCGCCCCTCGAACGAATCCTCGATCGCGCGCATCGCCAGCCGGTAATGATGGTTCACCCACTCCTGCTCCCAAAAGGCATCGCACTCGCCGGCATCCTCAGCGACGGCGGCCAGCACACCAGTATCTAGCGCCCCAACCGGGGCGCCCTTACGCGAGACAAACCGCGTGATGGCGTTTTTCGTAACTCGCCCGAGGTAATGGCGGAACCGGCCTCGCGCGGGGTCGTACTCGAAGTTCCGCAGCCCGGTGGCGAGATTCGTCCAGACGATCTGGCGGACATCGTCGCAGTCGGCGGGCTGGAGGCCGCATTTGAGGCTGTAACCGTAAACGAGGTCGCCGTAGCGGTCCGTGAACTCGCGCCATGAGCCGGCGTCGGAGGGGTCGCGCACGCGCCGCAGAAGCGACGGACTGGTGCTCTCGCCGGTGCGATGGTCGCTCATCTGGAAGAACCCGAATCTGAACCCATCGATCGCCTCGGAATCCGGTCCGGCGGGGAACGCCGCCGATCGGTTCACCTGTCGCTGAGACTACAGGTCTGCACCGCGGATTTCAATGTTTTTCACGTCCATCGCGCGGCGAGCGGCGCCCCGTCACCAACGTTTTCTCCGCCGTTCTTCGATGCGGCGTTAGTCGCCGCCGAGGGGGGCGCTATGTGTTTGTGAGACGAGCAACACCAGGCCGGAGAGAACCGCCTGGCCGCGGAAGTCCATGAACGCTCGTTGGCGGGGGGTCCAATAAACCCCGTGATGCATTGCCTTACAGGCGGAGAACAAGGACATGAGGACAAGAGCAGGACGAATCTCAGCGGGAACGATCCCGGGGGCGTTGTTGATCGCGGGACTGGCGTTAACGCCCGAAATCCGGGGCGCGGACGTCGGCACGGCGTTCACGTTTCAAGGCGTGTTGCGCACCAGCGGCGCTCCGGCGGAGGATCCGCACGATATGAAGTTCCGGCTCTACGACACCGACACGGGCGGCCAACAGGTCGGTCCGGAGCTGGTCTTCGACGGAAGCGTCAACCCCCGGATCGACCCGGCGACCGGGCTCTTCACCGTCAAGCTCGATTTCGGTGCGGGCGTGTTCACCGGGCAGGCCCTGTGGCTGGAGATGGACGTCAGCCCGGCGGGCGCGGGCGCATACGTGACGCTGTCGCCGCGCAAAGAGGTGACCGCCGCTCCTTACGCGGTTCATGCGCTCGGCGGCGCGCATTGGCAGCAGAGCGGGACCGACATCTACTACGTGGCCGGCGAAGTCGGCATCGGCGTGGATGACCCGCAGGCGCCGCTGCACGTGGCCGGCAGTATTCAAAGTCGCGGCGGCACGCTTCCCGGGATGTACGTGTACAACCCCCTCAATGACGGTGCGAATGTGAATCTGAGCTGGTTGAACAACGTCGCGCGCCTTCGATACGGCGGCAACGGAGACGGATCGCACGAGGGATTCGCCATTCAGAAAACCGGCGACGCGACGATCCTGCGCGTGCTCGACAACGCGAACCTGGGTGTGGGTGGGGAGACCGCGCCGTTGGGCAAGCTTCATGTCCAGGTCAATTCACTGGGCCTGGTCACCGATGCTCTAGAAAACGATGGGATCATCCTCGAAGCCGGGGACGCGTCCGTCGGTTTGTACAGCACGTCGCAAGGCTCGTGGGGTTCCGCTCTGTCGCTCAAGGAGATCAACGGGCAGGGGGGAATCGTCGACACCTGGGGCATCGCGCGGAGAACCACCGCTGCGACAAACCCCTCCGCGCTTCGTTTCACCTATGGCGCGAGTGACAACTACGCCGCCAACCAGGCCATGATGACCCTGGAGACCAACGGCGACATCGGGATCGGAACCGGGAACGCGGCGCCCGGCGCGCGGCTCCACGTTTCGGGAACCGTGGGCAAACCCGTGATCCGCGCCCAGGCCGCTTCGGTCGACGACGTCGCACTGGAAGCGCTCGGCGCCATCACCGCGACGGGCACGATCACCACCGATGAAGGCATCACGGCCAGCGAACTTGTGCTCACCGGCGGCGCAGACATCGCCGAACCGTTCAACATCCGCGACGCGGCGCCCCAGGCCGGGATGGTGGTGGTGATCGACCCGGCGAACGCGGGCGAACTGCGGCTCTCCACCGAACCGTACGATCGCAAGGTCGTCGGCGTGGTCAGCGGCGCCGGCGACGTGAAGCCCGGTCTGCGTCTCGGTCAGAAGGGCTCGATCGCGGACGGCGAACATCCCGTCGCGCTGACCGGACGAGTGTACGTCTGGTGCGACGCCTCCGCAGGCTCGATCGCGCCGGGCGATCTGCTCACCACATCGACCACGCCGGGACACGCGATGAAGGCGGCGGATCACGATCGCGCCCAGGGCGCCGTGCTCGGCAAAGCCATGACGGGTCTGCGCGAAGGCAAGGGGCTTGTCCTCGTGCTGGTGACCCTCCAGTAACTCGACGATCGAAAATGAGGATCCCAATGAAACCGAACGTTGCAATGCAATTCCATCTTCTCGCAAGAACCGGACCGTGGTTGATTTCATGTGCTGCTCTGCTTGGGCTGTCTTGCGCGAAGCCTCCCGAGCGGTTGAGCACCAGGGACTCCGAAGAAGCGTCTGAGGTTTACCTCTCGTCCGCCGCCGATCCGTCTGGCCTGCCGGAGTCGGAAGCGCTGGTCGAGGAAGCCGTCGTCGTCGACGCGAACCCCGCGCCGACCGACGCGATGCTGATCGCTCTTGAACGCTACCAAGACCGTCTCGATGAGAACGGACACTACGATCCTCACTCCATCCTCGAAGCCAAGGAACATGCCGAGCGCATGGCGGAGCTTCGCATCGATGGCGACCTCACCACCGATGGCGGATTGTGGGACTGGGAATGGCTCGGTCCCGGCAACATCGGCGGGCGCGTGCGCTCACTCATCTTCGATCCGGACGACCCGCGTCACATGTGGCTGGGCGCCGTCGCCGGCGGCATCTGGGAAACGACGGACGCCGGCGCAAACTGGCATCCCGTGAACGACTTTCTCGCCAGCCTCTCGGTGGGCGCGATGACGATCGATCCGGTCGATCCGCGATTCATCTACGCGGGCACGGGGGAGGCGTTTGGGGGGAACGGGGCTCGCGGCTCAGGTCTCCCCAACGGAGTGGGCGCATTCCGCAGCACCAACGGTGGGGACACGTGGGTTCCGCTCCCGAACACCGATGACTGGGATACCGTCGCGCGACTGGTGCATCATCCGACCATCTCGGGAACGCTGTATGCGGCGACCGACACCCGGATCATGAAAAGCGAGGACTGGGGAGATACATGGATCTCCGACCCCGAGATAGCGAACCGGTGGTTCATGGATTTCGAGATCGATCCCGATGATCCCGATCACATGGTTGCGGCGGGGGTCGGCACCGTTAAGGTCACGTTCAACGGCGGGACAGATTGGAGCGAGCAGGTCACTGGAGGCACCAACGACCTTCCGAGCATGAACAGCCGCATTGAAGTTGCGATCGACGGACAGTCCAATGTCTACGCCTCACTGGACCGCAACGGCGGCGAGCTATGGTTTTCCTCAAACGGCGGGCAGAGCTGGCAGCGCCGCAATACCAATTACGATTACTTCATCGGGGGCGGCGGCAACAGCCAGGGAAACTATGACAATGCGCTCTGGGTCTCCCCCGTCGATCCCAATCTGGTCGTGGTGGGCGGAATCGACCTGTGGCGAAGCCGCGATGGCGGCCTGACCATGACGAAGATCAGCAACTGGACGGTGTACCATCTCGGTCTTTCAGCACACGCGGACCAGCACCTGATCGTCAACCACCCGGGATATGACCAATCCACAAACCGGACAGTCCTGTTTACCAATGACGGCGGCGTTCAGCGCACCTCGAACATCCTGACCGTGGGCGAGGTGACGGGATGGTCCAACCTGGCGAACGGTCTGGGCATCACCCAGTTCGTCGGCGGCGCGGCCAGCCCGAACGGGAGCATTGTCGTCGGCGGCGCGACCGACAATGGACTGAGTCGAAAGAACAGCGGAGAAGGCGTGAACGAGTGGCACCAGGGACTCACGGGCGACGGATGCAGCATGGCGGTTGACTATGAGAACCCGAACAACGTTTACGGGATGATCCAATCGCTGTCCTTATTCAAGAGCATTGACGGCGGCGGCAGCTATCTTCCTTTCTGGATCGGTTGCGATGAATGCGGAAACGGCGAGGTTGTGAAGCGGTTCAATACGCCGATGGCCGTGAGCGCGTTCAGTCCGCGGATTCTTATGATCGGAGGGCTTTCCGTCTACCTCACCAATACCGGCGCGGAGAGCTGGATGAAGGTCCGCTCCCCGCTGGCGGATGACATTTACTGTTCTGCGATTGGAATGTCTCCAAGTTCTCAACCGGTGAGCATCGTCGGTTACACGAGCGGCCGGGTGTCACGGACCGAGAACAACGGATCATCCTGGACCGACCTCGACGACCTGGGATTCGTTACACCCCCCGACACTGTGGTCACGGACATCGCTGTGCATCCGACACGTCCCACCGAGGCCCTGGTCAGCTTCGGTGGAAGCTCCGACACCAGCGGCGTCTGGCTCCTGACCAACACTCGCGGCATCTGGATGTGGGCGCGACGCATGGGCAGCGACCCGGAGCACAGTCTGCCGCAGACGCAGGTGAACGCCGTGCTTTACCATCCGCTCGATCCGAACTGGATCTACGCGGGAACAGACGTCGGCGTCTTCGCTTCAGAGGACCGCGGCGCGACCTGGAGCCGCACTCCTCGCTTCGAAAGCGTTGAGCACGACGGACCGGTCAACACGGTCGTTCAGGATCTCTTTTTTCAGGGAAAGGGCACCCTCGTCGCGGCCACCCACGGTCGCGGCATGTTCCGCGTGCGGGCCCTGCCCACGGTCTTCGTGGATCTGGCGAACAATGGGCCCGAGGATGGGACTGAGTTCTTTCCCTACAACACCGTGGGAGAAGGGCTGGGCGCTTCCGGAAACGGCAGCACGATGTCCATCAAGGCCGGAACCTATCTTGGTGAGGGCCTGCTTCACTTCAATCGCCGGATGAGAATTGTGCCCACGGGCGGAACGGTGCGCGTTCGCTGACAACCCACTTAGACGCTGTTGCAAGGCCTTTAAGTTGGTTGCTGGATCGCGGAGCTTTGCTCCGCTTTCGATGCGGCGGACGAGGTTTTGCAATAGCCTCTTAATGGAGACGAAGGATCAGGCCGTCAATTCGGCGAGTTAGCGCCGCGGCAACGCAGTGTCCTCTTTGACCATTTGTTGTTTCCACCAGGAACCCTGTCCATGAAAACGCAATCGATGACCCACCTGTCACTGATGCCCTGCTTGTGTGCAGCCCTGACCGTGTCGACGGCGCCCGCCCAGACCGGCGGCATCTATGATTTAAGCTGGAATACCCTCGCTCCCGGCGGTGACCGAATCATGGCTGGCACGTATGACCTCAGCGCTGACATCGAGTGTGCCGGCGCCGACGTTCCCGCCACCGGCGGTGCTTTTGAAGTCACAGGGGGGTTTCAAGCAGGACTCCCACAAGCCGTTCTTGGTCCGCCGAATGACGAATGCACGGACGCCATCGGTCCGCTCGCCGTGCCGTCGACCACGCCCGGAAGCACGCGCGGCGGATCGATCGACTCGGGGTTCCCGTCCTGCGGGCAAGGTTCGGACGTCATTGCGCCCGGCGTGTGGTACACCGTTATCGGAACCGGGGGTCCGCTCACCGTGGATACCTGCGACGGAGCCGATTTCAACAACAAGATCAACGTCTACCAGGGCAGTTGTCTTGCACCGGTATGTGTCGGAGGAAACAACAACTTCTGCGAGCAGAACGCTTCGGTGTCATGGAGCTCTACCCTGAATGTGAGGTACTATGTGTTGGTTCACGCCGTCCTGGGCGAGGAAGGCGACTTCCTGCTTTCCGTCCGCGGAGAACCCGCCCTCTGCACCGGCGAGGAGCGGATCAAGTCCGCGAAATGCTCCACGGAAGGCAAGCTCAGAGTCCTTGTGATCAATGGCGTTCCGGGCCAACCGGTCGTCTTCCGTCTCGACGGCGGTCCGCTCCGCGAGCGCTTTATCAACGACAAGGGCAAAGCGAAGATCAGCTGGAATGGCGTCGCCCCGGGCATCCACCGCATCGACGCGACGACGGCCTGCGATGAGTTGCTCACGCAGGAGGTGACCTGTCCGTAGGCCGTGTCTTATCAATTCACGGCGGGGTGCGCTGCCCCGACACGCAGTCGCAAAGAGCCGCTTTGAGGGAGGTGTCGCTTCCGCTTCATCGAAAGTCCTCCCTGGTCGCTCCGCGACGACCGGTCAGACTCTCATAACCGGTGGATCAGAAAATGGGGAGCAGGTCACCTCGACCCACCTTGAAGACGGGTGGAGGAGCGCCGCGCGCCGTAGCGCACCGGAGTCAGATGGAGACTCAGGTACACCTTCTTTACGTATTTGCGTCTCCACGACCACGCGCCGCACCGGCTGCAAGCGACGCGTGGCTCGAACGGATGATTGATTACAGGACTCAGGTCGCGTTTCCGTGTGAAGCTTTCTTAATCTCCCCACGCGGATGAGCGGGCATGACGGAGCGTCCCCGAACTCGCCGACGGCCGCGCCGAAAGTCCGGAATTTCCGCTGAGGGCCCGCACGCGCCGTCGCCGCTCGGGTTATCGGCACCAACAGGGATTGAAGGACGACGTAAACCGCCTAGCATGAGCAACGACGCGACTCGACCTCCGTGGGTCCGCGGGATCCCGGTCGAGCCTTATTTGAGGAGAGTGGGAAGAAGCCATGTCATATGCAATCGGCGGTCGGGCTGCGCGCACGCGCACGGCCCTTGTGGGAGCAACGGTCTTGGCCTTGAGCGTCGTCATGCCCTCCGCGTGGGCGAACGACGGCATTCAGGCGGACCTGACCGTGCTCACGTTCTCGTACCAGGTCATTAACCCGAATGCGCAGGAAGGCGAAGTGATCGGTCGGATCAGCGTCGTCGACGGCGCGTTGTCCGTTTCCGACGTCCTGAAAGTGGACCTCGGCGGCGACGGTCAGTTCGGCGGCGGGGACGACACGATCCTCGACCTGGCCGAGATTGACGATTCCGGGCAATTTGACGTTTTCTTCGGCGGCGACGTCGTCAAGCTCGCCGGACCGAACAATTATGAGGTTCTCGGCGGGATCACCACGACGGATCTGACGACCAACGTCGCGATCCGCGGCAAGCTCACCACGTCGTACATCTCCCTCGGCGGACGCGTGTTCAGCATCATCGGCATCGTCAGTCCGGAAATCGGCGAGGATTCGCTCCTCGTTCCCGGACCGGGCGACGCGTGGGTCTTCACCGGCTCCCCCGTCGACACCAACGGTTCGCCGAACGAAGACGGCGTCGTCGGGACGGTCACCATCCCCACCGGCCGGTCGCTGTACACCGAAGGCAACATCGTCGAGTTCCACTTCGCTTTTGACGGCAACGCCGACCTCGACGCCTACTTCCAGCAGAATCGCTCAGCCTCCTCATCGGACATCAAGTTGATCATCCCGCGCGGCGATGAGCCGCCGGTGCTCGGCGCGTGCTGCCTGCCGGACGGGTCATGTGCCGAGATCACGCGCGATGAGTGCGAGGCCCGCGGCGGCACGTACCAGGGCGACAACGTCCCGTGCGACAATCACACCTGCGCCGAGCAGGGCGCTTGCTGCCTGCCGGACGGCACGTGCGAGGAACTGTTCCAGGACGAGTGCGAGGCCCGCGGCGGCACGTACCAGGGCGACAACGTCCCGTGCGACAATCACACCTGCGCCGAGCAGGGCGCTTGCTG
>JAJVHU010000062.1:0-5272 GCA_022072505.1 Phycisphaerae bacterium | reverse complement strand
GAACTGTTCCAGGACGAGTGCGAGGCCCGCGGCGGCACGTACCAGGGCGACAACGTCCCGTGCGACAATCACACCTGCGCCGAGCAGGGCGCTTGCTGCCTGCCGGACGGCACGTGCGAGGAACTGTTCCAGGACGAGTGCGAGGCCCGCGGCGGCACGTACCAGGGCGACAACGTCCCGTGCGACAATCACACCTGCGCCGAGCAAGGCGCTTGCTGCCTGCCGGACGGCACGTGCGAAGAACTGTTCCAGGACGAGTGCGAGGCCCGCGGCGGCACGTACCAGGGCGACAACGTCCCGTGCGACAATCACACCTGCGCCGAGCAAGGCGCTTGCTGCCTGCCGGACGGAACGTGCGAGGAACTGTTCCAGGACGAGTGCGAGGCCCGTGGCGGCACGTACCAGGGCGACAACGTCCCGTGCGATGCGGACACCTGCGCTCCACCGACCGGAGCGTGTTGCCTGCCGGGCGGCGACTGCGACGAGGATGTCTGTGAGAACGGCAAGCCGAAGTCGCTGACGTTCCTGTACACCGGGTCAGACTGCCGGAACCCGGACAACAACAACGATCAGGACGGCGAGTTCACCTGCTCGGACGACTGGAACAGCGACCCGATCCCGGTGGATCCGGTGCGCATCCGCGTGACGAGCAAGCGAGATCCGTTCGACCGTTACGGAAAGGTCTGGTTCGACGGGACCGTGTACGTCGGGCAGGAGTTCACCGCGGACGCGGCCAATGCCGGCCAGTCGCGGCTGTACTCGGACACCTACATCACGATCCTCGACCGCAACAACTACTGCAAGACGTATCAGTGCATTCATATCGACACGAGCTGCTGCGAGGAGCTGCGTCTCAATGATGTGTTCGGCAGCGTGAAGCTCGTCGCGTTCACGACCGACTCCGGGTATTCCGCGGATGCGGACGACTGCGGGGGCGGCGGGTGCGAGGAGTTGTCGGAAGAGGAGTGCGAGGCGCGCGGCGGCACGTACAACGGCGACGGGACGGAATGCACGGACGACACGTGCGCCGAACCGTGTGACATCCTCTGTCCGCCGGACGTCGAGGCGTGCGCGGCTTGCGGCGAGTGCTCGGTGGACGACCTCGACCTGGGCCGCCCGACGCTGGACGGGGATTGCCACGGAGCGGTGATCACGAACGACGCGCCGGACGAGTTCCCGATCGGCGTGACGATCGTGACGTGGACGGTGACCGTGGGGAACCAGACCTCGACGTGTACGCAGAAGGTGACCGTGGACGGCACGATCTGCGGCACGAAGTGGTACGACAAGGACGTCGACGGCGTGAAGGACTCCTACGAGGACGGCATCAACGGCTGGAGGATCGAGCTGCGCGACGCCAACGGCAACCTCGTGCAGAAGGTGTACACGAAGACGATCGACTGCAAGGAAGGGCGCTACGAGTTCTGCTGCGTGGCGCCGGGCACGTACACGGTGCTCGAGGTCATGCCGAACGACGACTGGGTGGCCACGACGCCGACGTCGTACACCGTGACGGTGGGCGACGGGAGCTGCGACCTGAAGCGTGACTTCGGAAACGTCTGCCTCGGCGGCGGATGCGCCCGGACGATCGGCTACTGGGGCAACTCGCAGGGCAAGAACAAGATCAACGACGGCGGAAGCGCGAATCCGGAGCTGTCGATGCTGCGGGCGCTCAACCTCCGCAAGTCGGACGGCGCTCACTTCGACCCGACGGGCGTGGACTCGTTCCAGTCGTGGCTGCGCGGCGCGACGGCCAACAACATGGCGTACATGCTGTCGGCGCAACTGGCGGCGATGGCGCTGAACGTCGAGGGCGGGTACGTCAGCGCGAACGACGTGGTCTACGCGCCGGGCGTGGGGAACCGCGGTCCGGGCAACCACTTCATCACCATCGAGGATCTGATGGCGGCGGCCGATCGGGCGCCGAACGACGGTCTGGGCGCCGACGGATACACCCCGTCGGGCGATCCGAACCGCGCGGTGCAGGAGTTGCGCAAGAACGCCCTCGACGCGGCGAACAACAACGAGGCGTTCGTGAACCGCGAACCCTGTTGCTTCTACTCGCCGTATTGACGAGGGAAGCGGCCGGACCGCGGACGGTTCAACCGTCCGTGAGCTGATGGAATCGGCCTCGGCTTCGTCCGACGCCGATCAGGCGAACAAGGCGGGCCTCGGGGTGAATCCCACCCCGAGGCCTTTCTCTTTGTTGGCCTGGCATGTCGTGACGGCTGGAGGTGTAAGACGCGGTTTCAAAACCGAGCCGCGCCCGTCAGGAAGCGTTCTTTCGAGCCTTTCACGCGGATTTTGAAACAGCGTGTAAGGAAAACCGCGGAATCATTGACCCGAGCCGCGCGGCTTCAGCCCGCGCGAAGCATCGCGCGGGGCAACTCCCGCGCGAAGCATCGCGCGGGGCAACTCCCGCGCGAAGCATCGCGCGGGGCAACTCCTGCGGCTCAGCTTCGATTCAACAACAATTGATCCTCAGCTCCACTCCTCCGGTCCTCCGTCCCGGCGAGCCGCGGACGTCAGTTCGCGCGGAATCCTCGTGGGATCGCAGCATGTTCGAACGCCGATCACGCCGCGGCGGATCGTTCGTCGGTCAAGAAGACGGGAATGCGCCACGCAACGGCCGACACGCGCGACGATGCCTCATCCGCCGTTGCGCAGCGCGTCCAGGATGAGCTTCAGCGCCGCGACGGCGGCGATCCAGGGGACGGCGCGGAGCGCGGCGTGCAGCAGGCGGGCCGTCCGAGAGTCGGCCAGGCGCGACCTTGCCGCGGCGGAAGGAGATCGTCCCGCGGACGTTGCGTCGGTGGACGGCGTCGCGCCCGTGCTCGGCGATATCGCGGAGGCGACAGGGTCGGCGGACTCATCGAAAAGCGCGCCGAAGGGGAAATCGCCGCAGGCTTCCAGATCGTCGAGCATCTCGCCGGCGGCGCCGTAACGGTCCACGGCGGCGGGGGCGCAGGCCCGGCGGATGACCTCCGCGACGCGTTCCAGATCCCACTTGGGGCTGGGGTCGAGTTCATCGAGCGGCAGATCGGGGAAGGAGCGGGCGTCCGGACCGGCGATCATTTCGTAGAGGACTTTGCCGAGCGCGTACGTGTCGGCGGTCTTGTCGATGACGCGGTCGGGCGGCATGTAGCGCGGTGTTCCGGCCACGACGTTCGAGTGTTCGCGCGGCGTCACCATGCCGATGTCCGCCAGCTTCGGACGGCGATCCACGAAGACGATGTTCGACGGCTTGATGTCGCGGTGGACCAGATCCAGCCCGTGCAGCTTCGCCAGCCCGCGGAGCAGGCGCCGGGTGACCTCGATCGCGGTGCCGGGGGTGATGCGTCGGCGGCGGATGACGGAGTGCAGGGTGAGCGGGCGGTAGGGCGTCGAGAACGCCGCGCCGACCGGCGCCTTGTCAACGTCGTTGTCCGCCAGATCCATCGTATAATACAAACGGTCGCCGACCACGCCGACGTGATAAACGCCGATCAGGTACGGATGCCGTCCGACCCGGCGGCAGTACGTTTCCAGCGCCGTGCTCTCCCGGCAACTCAGTTTCGCCCGACTCATCCGCGCCATGTCGAGAATCTTCAGCGCCCGGAAGACGCCCACGCGGTCGCGCACCGCCCAGACGCTTCCGTAAGCGCCCTCGCCGCACAGTTGCACGCGGGTGTAATCCGGGATCGGCCACTCGGCGTCACCGGGCGCGGACTCTGCGGCGGACCGGTCCTCGTCCCCCGGGGACACGACGATGTCGCCGGGCTTCGCCGCCGCAGCGCCCGTCAGCGCGGACCACCCGGTCGGCGCGTCGCGCAGTGCCTCACGCAGGTAGATCACGTCCGCGTCGGTTCCGCGGAGCTGGTCCACGCGCTTGCGGCAGGGGTCGCAATCCTGAAGGTGGGCCTCGATCGGAGCGGCCTCGTGATCGCTGAGGTCGCCGCGCTCGAAGGACAACAGCCGGGAGCGTGACGGGCAGGTCGTCACGCCTCGCCTCCGTAAAGAGAGGACATCAGCGCCTCGAAACGCTCGCGCAGGCGGCGCATGATGCGGTTCTTGGCGACGTAGACGTGGTTGCGGGTCATGCCGAGCGTCCGGCAGATCTCGTCCACCGGGCGTTGCTGAAGCACGTACATCTCGAACGAACGCAGCGTGTGCTCGGCGAAATCCTCGCGCAGCGTGGACAGGCAGTACAGCAGGTGCGTCTGGTTCCAGTGGCGCTCCCAGATCTCGGCGGGCGTGCCGCCGCTCGCGCACGCCAGGTCGATCGCGGCGTCGCCCCCGCCCCGCGCGGCGCGCCGCAGGCGGGTCATCTGGTGCATGACCTTGTTCTCGACGATCCGCCGCAGCCAGCCGCGAAAGCTCTTCCGCTTCTTGAAATCCTGGATGCGCCGGAAAACGACCTCAAGCGATTCCTGTGCCACGTCCTCGGCATCGGGACCACTCAGACCGCGCTGCCGCGCGTAACGCGTCAGCAGGGGGCGGTAAAGTCGGTCGAACTCCGCCCAGCCGCCGACATCGTCGAGGCGGCGCACGCGCTCAATCAGGGTGGATCGGGTCGTCAGCATGATAAATCGGGCATCCGCCCAATTATACCACGCGGACTCCGATCCCTAGAATCCTCCGCCCTGCGCGGGCGGGATGACGACCGACCGCAGGCCGGGACACCGGGCGACGTACCGGGATGACGGAAGGGTGCGGCGGATACAACCGCCCGGGACGGCGGAAGGGACGGACGGCATCGCCGGACCAGGACGACGGAAGGGACGGGCGGCATCGCCGGACCGGGACGACCAACGACAACTACGGACCGCAGGTGGCCGAAAGGAGCGACGAACCGGACCGATGCACGGCGGTGATGGCCCGCCGCGATGCGGATCCGGCGACATGACGAACTTGATGGGATTCTCGCCCGCATCGAGGCGGACGGACGCGCCGATGCGGAAGGGGGGAATCGCGCCGGCGCGATCGCGCGCGGCGAGAATCCCGTGAGCCTCCTCTTCTCCAAGCGGACGACTGTGTCCATCCGGCTTCGGCAGGGTGGGCACGGTCGCCGCCGAGATCCGCCCTCGCTGAGACCGGCCTCCGTCAAGACCGACCTTTGCAGTCCGTTGAAACAGGGTAACGCCTCCCTCCGGGAGGCGAATTGCTCCGGGAAAAACCGGCATCACAAAGCCCGATCGCGCGTCCTTCAACAGGCGGGTAGCCCACCGCCGCCTGAACTCAGCCGGGCGGCTTGCCCCCTGTCACGCGCTCCAAACCGCAAGCTACGGAGCGG
>JAJVHU010000014.1 GCA_022072505.1 Phycisphaerae bacterium | reverse complement strand
GGCGTTACCCTTTTTCAACGGACGGCTACCGCATCAACGGCGTCGAGGACCATCTGCACATCCTGACCAGCGTGCACCCCACCGTCTGCCTGGCTGATCTCGTCAAGGACATCAAGACCGGCTCATCCAAATGGATCAAGGAGAACCGCGTCTTCCCTCGATTCACCCACTGGCAGGACGGCTACGCGGCCTTTACGCACTCCATCGCCGACAAAGACGGCCTCATCGAATACATCAAAAACCAGGAGGAGCACCACCGCGTGAAACCCTTCATGGAGGAATTAACGCGACTGACCCAGGAAGCCGGGATTGAGTTTGATCCGAAGTTCCTGACGTAACCCGCCCATGCGCGCGGTGACATCGCCGCCCCTGCCCCGTAATCGCGCAGTCGGCCAACTGCCCGCTTCCTGTTCCGCAGCCCGAGCGCTTCGCCATCCCTCGCAGGGCAGTCCACAGCCTCAGCGCCGGCTTTGACAGTAGTCCGCCAAGGCTTTCCGGAGCCGGTCACTCTTACGCAGACGAAGCACGTACTCGCGTTCCCGCCTGCGGTTCTTCGCGCGCATGAGCGCCACGAGATCGCGACGCTCTGCGGGCGTCCACGCGCGCAGATCTCCGATCAGGGCCACAAGCGGCGCAAGCCGACGAAACCCCGCCTGCGCACACGCTGCGGCGGGTAACGTCGGCGTCGTCGCTCCGGCGGGCCCGTGCCCACATACCCGTCGGGCAACCGCCGCCGGCGACATGGCTGTCGGTCGGCGGTTCGCCACAGCCAACAAACAAAAACGGGGCACCCGACCGTTCCCACCGCGATCAGAAACCCATCCGGCCGGGAAGGAACCGGGCCACGGCTTCACGGGTTCTACCGGGGCGGGTTTTCTCCCAACGCCCGCGGGAACGCCCGCCAGCATAGACAGACTTTGTTTCGCCTGTCCGAAATGCCTGGGGTAGGCCCCGCGGCCCATTCAACGCCTCCACGGGAACAACAATCGCTGGGCCAGTGAGCGGAGTCTCGGCTTCGAAGACGGGAGTTTGTGCCCGTTTCGACCGGAATCGCGCACCACATAAGTTCCGGCCATAGACGGCATCGTGAACGGACCGTCGTTCGTGATCGATGCCGGTCGCGACGCTTGGAGGTCATCAAGCAAGCGGTGATTCAGGTTGGTCAGGGCACTGAAGCCCTCTCGGGCTACACCGCTGACCGTCTCGCGCTGAGCGGCGGTAATCGCTTGAACGCACGACTGTATGCACTCGCGCATGAGGCTCTCGCGTTCCTGGTGTCGCTCGGCTTGCTCGGCGAGATAGGGCGCGGCGATCCGCTCGCGGGTCCGCTTCCACCAGCGCGAGAGCGTGACGGACACGAGAGCGCCCACGAAGGCACTCGCCACAAGGCAACCGACGACGATGACAAGTAGCGTGATCGTCATTTCGCACTCTCCTCATCGGGTCGAGGCCGCGCCGATCACAGCGGCCCGCCCCACAGACAATACCTGCGTCAATCGGTGAGCCAGCGCCAGGCACGGGTCGCGCCGTCCGTCGTTGAGTCCCATGCGGATCGCGTCTTGTCAGATGTCCAATCCCACGCGTCGCCGGCGGCTTCGGCCGTCACATGCGCGGCGTGTTTCGTCCCGTCCCATGCGGACTGTGCCAGGTCGGCAACGGTGGTCCCGGCCGCGTGTACGCGTTCCACAGCCCACTCGGCGGCCGCCTCCGCCGCGGCCTCGCCGCCGACGTATCCGGCCACGCCGCCAGCAACCGCGCCTGCGCCTGCACCAATCGCGGTACCTGGCCCCGGCGCGACAGCGGTGCCAGCAGCGCCGCCGCCCATCGCGCCGAGCTTCGCGCCCACGAACGCGCCACCCCAGCCACCAGCCATGCCGGCGACGTTGCGCGCGTGTTCCACTTCACGCTGCTCTTGCGCGATCTCGCCAGCCTGGAACCGCTGCTCGATCTGCACGCCTTCGTTCACGCGAAACCCGGCGTCGACGACAACGGCGACCGGCACCGCCACGCGGGCAGCCGTGCGGAGGGCCGTGCTCGTGGCCTGCCCCGCCACGGCGGCTTCGCCAGCTCGGGCCACGTCGTCGATCGTGCCGGCCGCCTCGGTACCGGCGTTCGCCGCACGCGCCGCATCGTCCATCGTCCCGGTCGCCGTGCGGGCGAAGCTCTCCAATGCGCTCCGCGCCAGACGTGCAGCGTCATCACTGCACGTGAGCGATTGTTGCAGCACGGCCGCGGTTGGCTCGCCTAGCACATGCGACGTTCGGACGACGTGTACCTCGATGCGCCCACGCGCCGCGGCGTCGAGAATCGTTCGCGCTGCATCGCGCTCCACGATCGTCGCCCGCGGGCTGGTGAGGACGCGCTCCGCACTGCGAATCGCCCACTCCGGCGTGCCCTGGCGATAGCCGTACGCATTCCCGAGCGGGCTTCCGCCGCCCTTGGCCTCAATGACGTGGATCACGCCGTCGGCCGAGCGCCAGACCTGATCAGGCCCTTGTGGCAGCGCGCGCGCAGCGCCGTCGAACACTGACTGCCAACCGCGCTGGCGCGCAAGCGCGCGGGCACCATCATCGCCGAGCTTTTCGGCGAGCAGAACGCGCTGCTCCGGTGTCGCGTGAAGCCAGGCCTGCTGTCGTGGCGTAGGTCCGGCCGGTGCCTCCATCACGGGCGGCGCGGCCTGCGCGGGAGCCGCGCTCTGCGCAGCGGCGGGCAAGGAGCCAACGAAGCTCGCACCGACGATGGCCGCCGCAAGGAATGCAGAAGGGAGGGAATAACCGATGGTCCGCATGGCATCACTCCTGTAATTCGGACCTCAGATTGCGACCGCACCGTGCGGGCGCCGTTCTACGCACTTCGATTCGCTGGTGCGCTTGGGCGCACCCGCACCTGAACGTCGGCGGGAAGGTGCAGACGGCCGTGGCCGTTCCACCGGACACTCACGAGACCGATGTGGCGATCGGAATCGATCGTCATACCCACCTCGTCGGGAACGAGCTCGGCCACCCGCTCCAGCGCCGCGCGCTTAATTTCGCCGAGTACCCGGGAACTGCGGCTTTGACCCATTTGCGCCGCTGCATGCCGAAGTCGGGACGCGAGCGTTGCTCGCCGCCACGCGTTGTCCGCGGCGTCGCGCCGCAGGTCACTCACGATCTGCCGTAACGTCCGGCCTCTTGAGCGCCTCTTCGCCATCGCTCGGCCTCCGGTTTTCTCGGGGGCGGCCCCATTGCCGTCCGATGGAGACCACGAGCGACCGGGACGGGATCGCGGAACCAGTTCAGCAGATTTCATCTCCACAAGATCACGATCGCTGTAAGTGCCGTGGAGAGCGTTTGTTACAACAGCGGCCAGTGGGCGGGCGTCGGAGTTTCTATAGATCCGGGCAACCCGGCCGATGAAGCCGATCGACCTGCGGTCCTCCAGGTGCGACAATCGGCCGCGGTAGGACGCTTGGTCTCGGGAAGTCGATCCTGCGAGGCGAGGGAGTCGGAGCGCTGACGTGTCGGAAACGCACCACGTGACGGACGCCATGAAGCGGGCATGGCGGGACAATCAATCCTCCGCAGAGGCGAAGGCGGCGAAGAGCGAATTCTTCGCGAGGATTGGCGATCGGCTCGTGGAACGGGTACGAGACGCGCGCATCAAGTTTCCCGGCGCCAAGCGCGACGCCGGGACGACCGACGACGTTCACGAGGTGTGGATGCGGATGGTCGAGTCCAGAGTGGGAAGTACGGCGACGTACGAGAATCGGGAGCACTTCTACGGTGCGTGTTACGTCTGCGCGTGCAATCTGCTGAAAGACCGGCTGAAACGGAAGGAGAAGAAGCTCGGCGTCGCGCAGCTCGACGAGAGGCACGGGGACGTGGCCCGCGAGGATTCCTCGGGGCCGAGTACCAAGGCCGATCGGCGCCTCGCGCAGGAGGATGGCGCGGAAGCGGTGTCCAAACTCGCCGAGAGCGGTGATCTGACTATGCGTGAGGTCGCCCTTTTCGGTCACATCTACGTAGCCGGCATGTCGCAGACTGAGGCCTTTCGAGAGTTGGGAATTGCGGAGTCGAGTGGTCGCGAGATGCTCAATCGCATTCACGCGAAGATCGGCGCCTTTCTGCGGCGCGAAAACGCGCGGAAACGAGCCGCCAGTTGAACGAACATGCGTTCGAGATTGCGAACCGGTTGGTGGTGGAGGGCAGTGCCGACCCCTCACCCGAGGCGGTGCTTGCTGCTTGCTGCGGGGACGAGCAGTTGGCCCAGGAAGCTCGCGAGATCATGGCCGACATTCGCGCTGGATGCGACGCCGCCGAAAGAGCCTTTGAGCACACGCCCGTCTCAGGCGAGAAGGCCTCCTCGAAGCTCGGGCGCTTTGAGCTTCTGGAACCGCTAGGAAAAGGTGGTTTCGGTGTCGTATGGAAGGCATTCGATCCGCAACTGAATCGGCCAGTCGCGCTGAAGATTCCGCGTCCGGATTCACTTGGGTCTGCCGACGCATTCCTGGAAGAGGCGAGAAAGGCCGCTCGGCTTGACCATCCCAACCTCGTACCTGTTTATGACTTTGGCAGCGATGGCGACTACTGCTTTATCGTCTCACGCCTCATCGACGGCGCCGACCTGGCAAGACGGCTCTCCCAAGGGGAGCGTTTTTCGCCATCCGACGCGGCAACGCTCGTTGCGAGCGTGGCAGATGGGGCTGCGGCGGCGCACGCCGCGGGTTTTGTGCATCGCGACATCAAGCCATCGAACATCATCATCGACCAAGGCGGACGCCCGTACCTGTCGGACCTTGGCACCGCCGCGGGTCGGCGCGAGTTGCTCGATGCGCGGGCCGCTTCCAGCGGAACCTTGGCGTACATGTCACCCGAGCAGGTGACCGGAGATCCGGAGCACATCGATCCGCGATCAGACATCTTCAGCCTGGGCGTCGTCCTGTATGAACTACTGACGGGCGAGCGCCCATTCGTGGGCGATGACCGGGCAGCGCTGCGAAGGCAGATCATCGAGGTGGACCCCTGGCCTCCGAGTAGCCGGAATGCTCACATTCCCAGTGACCTCAGCAGTACCTGCCTGAAGGCCCTAGCGAAGTCACCGGACGATCGCTTCCGTAACGCGTCGGAGTTTGCTGAGGCGCTTCGGGCACACGCGAGCCGTAGCCACGGAGCGGGCGTTATTCGGCGGCGCTCGATCATCGCAGTGGCCTCGGTTGCGGTCATTGGAGTGTGCTCGTGGGCGGTGTTTCTATCACCACGCAGCGCCCAGCCGGATCGCCCACTCGTAAGTGCGCCCGCTGTTCCCGCCTTACGATCCGAAAGCGTTACGACAACACGTCCTGCCTCGCAGGCAGCCAGAAGCATTGCGATACTTGAGTTTGAGAATCACTCGACGATTCCGGACCAAGCGAACTGGGGAAAAGCGCTGCGCGACATGCTAATGACGGACTTTTCCCGCGCGCCGGGAATTGTCGTTGTCGAGCGTGCTCGGTTGTCCGACCTCCTGGCGGAACACGACCTGACCGGCGCGGCGTTCATGGACCCCGCTACTGCTGTTCAGCTCGGACGCGGCGTAGCCGCCCACTGGGTGGTTACTGGCGCGCTCGCAACAGATGGTGATTCCGTGCGTATTGACGCCCGAGTTGTTTCCGTGGAAGAGGGCGTCGTTGCGTACGCGGACTCCGTGACTGGCGGTCCTTCGTTCCTGTCATTACAGCGGTCGTTGGTGCGGAAGATAGTCGAGAGACTGGATCTGCTTGACCGGGACTCGGCGGCCCTGCTCTTCCCGGCAGCGGCCGATTCCAGAAAGTCCGCGTTCGCGCTTTACGCCGCGGCGTCCAGGGCTCGGGATGAAGGCCGGACCGCTGAGGCCGCCGCCAAACTGCACGAGGCGTTGCAACACGACCCCACGTTTGATCTTGCGGCGGCGAACCTGGCGGAACTTGAACGGGCGGTGCTTGAAGACCTCTCGGGAATGGAAACGGCCCGTCTTCGGGACGCCGGCGCTATCGGCGCGGCGTTGCAGGCACACCTTGCCGAACAGGAAGTCATCATCGGTCAGCGGCAGTTTGACGCGCGGTACTACGCGGCGCTCGTGGTTACGGCGGCGCACGCAGGCCTGTTGGGTGATCATGCGCGAGAGGCGGCGCTGCTGATGCGATTCTGGCGCGAGTTTTCGGACCGCGTGGCCCCGGAAGAGTGCATGGAGCAGGTGAAGGACATCCGTGAGCATGTTCGGAGCGCTGAGCTGTTCTTTCAGGAGCAAGTAGACGGGGGTGATTACTCGATCCGAATCGGTAGACCTTCGACATCCTGGCTCAAGCTGAGCCTACGGGGCGCTCTCTCGTGGCCGATGTACTCGCAGATCTGGCCTTTTCCAGAGAAGCAGCGCACGCTCTTCGGGCAGACTGGACAGTTCGTCGATTCTGCCCTAACCGAACACATCAAACGGAGCTTCGACGAGTCCCTTCCGCTAACTCCCGTCGGTTTTCTCCACGGCGTCTTGCATGGCTCGGATTCGGAGCCACGGTATCACTTCATGGACGACCATAGGTCAGACGCCCGAAGGCACGCGGAGTACGTTGCGATCCTGCAACTGCGATGCTCTGTTCTGCGCTACCTGTGCCAACTGCGCGATCCGCCCAAACGGATCGCCGAGAACATCAGTGAGGAAGCGTGGGCACTCGTCCGTGACCTGGGCTCGCTCCCGCCGGATCGACTGACCCCGAATGCGCTGAGCGACGTGTGGAGCACGCTGCGCCAGCTCGTATCGGTTGTGCCCGGCGAGGACTTGCACGCGGAATCTGGCACTCTCCTTCGAGACGTCGTTCAGCAGATGCGCTTGAATGCGGGTCAGTCAGCACGTCCCGATGGCGCCGTTGAGTTTTGTTCGATTCGACTTGGGCGAGAACGGATAATCTTCCTGATCCAAGCGCCCGACCTAGGCTCGGTGATGAGCCCTGTGCCCGCCTTTGTCGAACAGCGCCTAGTCGCAACGCTTCGGTCCCTGCCAGACTCCAGGCAGTTCAACGTCGTGATCTTCGATGGGGTTGGGGACACGGGTCGCCCTTCATTCCGCCCGGAATGCGTGATCGCTTCACCGGACCATGTCCGCGAAGCGATCTCATTCGTTCGCGCCCACAAGACGTCGTACTTCGTCGATCCTCGCGGCCGGCAGAACGCAGAGCTCCTGCCGCGGCTATCAGAGCTCCTTCGGTCGTCGCAAGCCACGGCCCTCAGCGATGTTGTGGTAGTCTACGTGGGTGAGCCGCCGAATCGGGCACCCCCGGGGGCATCGGACCTTCTTGGCGGCGGAGACTCGATCCGCCTGCACGTTGTAGCGCCATCGTTGCCGCAATGGCTAAAGGAACTCGCGCTGCGCGCTGGCGGCCAGTCTGTGCTTCTTCAGGCGGCAGACGACATCCTGAACCGCGACGTTCGCGTCATTCCGTCGGGCGCGCCGTCAGACACACAAACATCAGAGCCGTAGCCGTCTCGGCCGGTGAGAGGGGCGACGCTTCGCCCGAGTGATTTGTGCGGCAGCGTCCGGGGCAACCCACGCGACAATGCTTGCAATCGAGCTACGTTCCAAACCACGTGAACCCGGCCTCGATTCCGCCTGCGCTTGAAGGCCGCACCGAGAACACG
The DNA here is from genome assembly GCA_022072505.1 of Phycisphaerae bacterium. Classification (GTDB taxonomy): domain Bacteria; phylum Planctomycetota; class Phycisphaerae; order UBA1845; family UBA1845; genus JABWBH01. The sequence continues at coordinate 23,738 of JAJVHU010000014.1, read as the reverse complement.
AGTTTCTTCAGCGGCACCGTACGGTCCGACAGCCATACCAATACCTCGTTGACGCCTTCCTTCACGCCTCGCGGCTCCTTGCCGCTCCGGCACAGAAAGAACCGTTCGATGCTTCCGGCGATCAAGTCCGCGATGCCGAGCAGGTCGTAGAAGTTTTTCTGCGGGTCGACTGGCCCCAGGCCCTTGCTGTTACACACCTTCTCAAATCGACCAGGGGCGTACGAGTTCAGGACTCGGCAGAAGAGCGTCTGCATGCCGGCGTAGGCGCGATCGTTCGCGACGATGGCGTCTTCATCGGTCATCCAGAACAACCGCTGACCGTCAACAGACAGCGCCGCCGCCAGGTACGCGACGGTGTGTACGATACGCAGCAGCTTCTCGCCGACGTGGCCGATCCGCTCACCGTAACCCAACTCCTTGAGAACCGCGGCAATCTCGGTCAGCGTGGCCCGATTGTTGGGTCCGATGATGCTGCTCAAGCGCCGATCCACATGCAACGTGAACAGCAAGCCCGGAAAGAACCCGATCAGCCGCAGCCAGTCTTTAACGGACCGGCTGAGCGGTCCGTAATCCAGGTCTTTTAGCGCGAGCTCCTTGTACGGCTGGACGAGCCCATGGCGCTCCCGGAGGGCCTGCGCTTGATTGAAGAACACGCCCAACGTCTCATATGGAACGCACAGGAAGGTGTACGTCGCGTGCGTCGCTTCCGGCGATTCTCCGCCGTAGTCGGAGAAGACCGTGATCGTGCGGCAATCCTTGCTGAGGTCGGGCCATGCGTCGGGCGACCGGGCGCGAAGTGCGAGCAACTCGCGCTCGATGGCCGCGATGAATGGGATGATCGGTTCCTTTTCAGCCAATACCGGGATCACGATCGACACCGTGGTAACGCCACAACGGCTCACGGGTTAATCACGCCGAGTGCCGGCGGGGCGCGGGGGACCGCGCCGCCGAAGTGCAGCGTCTGCTCCAGCCCCTGCTGGAGGATCCGGCGGTCGATCCTTCGCGCGTCGTGCTCGTCGGACATTCGGAGGGTGCGGTCGTCGCGGCGGCGGTGGCGGCGCTGGAGCCGCGCGTCACGCACGTCGCGTTTCTGTCCGGATGCGGACCGTCGCAGTTCTTCGATTTGATGGTGCTGCGGCGGCGGGCAATGCAGAAGACGGGGCGACCGGCGGAGGAGATCGAGCGGGGCGTCGCCGGGCTTGAAGCGGAGTTCCGGGCGATCCTCGCCGAGCCGGACCGTGTAGACAAAACTTTCATGGGCCACGCCTACCGCCGCTGGGCGAGCTACGGCCGCTACGCCGCGACCGACGATCTCCGCCGGACCTCGTGCAAAATCTTCCTCGCCCACGGAACGGACGACACGAGCGTCTCGATCGAGTCCTTCGACGCGATGACCGCGGATCTGCTCCGCACCGGACGCAAAAACGTCACCGTCCGGCGCTACGCCGGACGCGATCACAGCCTCCGCGCCCCGGACGCCGCGCCGCAGGATCCGCCGATGCGCGACGTGCTCGACGAGATCCTCGCGTGGGCGAAGGAGTAGGCGCGGATTCAAGGGCGATGCGCAAGTTCCGACGCGCGCCGCGGCGCGCGTCAACCCCGACGCCGTCGTCGCGGAGCGAGGAAGGGCGCCGCTCGCCGTGATGAGACGAACCATCCCTTCGCCATCTTCTCCAGGAACCGCGCCGCCGCGCGGATGCCTTTGTGCAGGTCCTCCAGTCCGAAGAACTCATTCGGTCCGTGTGCGTTGCAGTTCGGATCGCAGAAACCCATCATGATCGACTCCGCGCCGAGCACTTCCTTGAACATCGGCAGGATCGGAAGCGTCCCGCCCTCGCGGATGAACGCAAGGACGAGAGGTACACCACTTACCTGCGATAGGCGTCTTTGCGGTGGCGGAAGGCTATGATGTCGACGAGGTGATTCGCGTCCTGGATCGAATAGACCATTTGATAATCGCCGACGCGAATCCGCCAAAGGTCGAATTCCCCGACAAGCTTGATACAACCCGCCGGTGGCGGATTGTCCGGCAATTTCTCGTTTTTGGCGATAATCCGCCGGACGTGCGGCGCATCCAGACCCTCAAGCTCTTTGCGGGCGGACCTTGAAACCAGGATCGAGTATTCAGCCATGAGTCGGGAGCTTTCCCGCCCGGCGCAAGGCGCGCTTGACGCTTGCGAGGGATTCTCTCGGCTCCTTGCGGCGCTTCCACGCGACCAGCGTGTCGAAGACGTCCTCCCAGAGTTCGCCGTATTCCTTCAGGTCCAGAACGACGGCACGCTTGGCGCCGCGGTCGTTGGTGATGTATTCGATGCCTTTCATGCTATTACCCTCTCGATGACAGGTTTCAGTTGTCTGTGCCAGGAACGAGCAACATCCCAGAGATAGATTCGATCAAAGGGCGATTGCACGCAAGCGCACCGAAGGCACGGGTCGTTCCACGAATAGAAGTCAAAGTTCCCACCCACATGATGACTGGGGTTTTTCCCGCTCGCCGCAATGAGCAGCCATTTTTCGTCCGCCCCACACCAGTCATAACCCTTGGCTTTCGATGTCTTGCGTTTGACCGCAGAAACCAAGTATGCCGTGCTGAATCCGACTCCCCCCGCCGTCAAGTTCTGGCATGTCCAAGTTCGAGTGCTGACTTGACGATTCCAACCTCTTCGCTCCCAGTTCTTCGCAGAGATCGACTCGCAGTACTCTTTCAGGTGAGGGAATGCGTCGAAGTCTTGCCTCCAGAAGGTCCGAGATTTCCCTTTATCAAACTGATTCTGGAGAAGCAGTTGAACGAATTCGCTGGCGAACTCTCTCGCCGTCGACACTCGGTCCCTGGAGGGTAGCCCACGCATCGGTTCTCGCAGCGTGCAAAGCCCGCTCAAAGCGTTGAGGGCCGGGCGCTGGCTTATGCGACGAACCAGGCTCTTCGAGACGTCAGACCAGAAATCCTGGATTGCGGATTGAGGGGAAGGACTTCCCGCGACCGTATCGTTGCAGTACTCGGTGTGCTCGATGGCCACTTTGCTTTGGCGCTTGTCCTTGGTGAGAGTCAGCACCGCGTCGGGCTTGTCTCGCCAGGTTTCCGCAGCAATACGATACCCGAGCCGCTTCACAAGTCTAGAAATCAGGCTCCGCTCCAATTGTTTCTGCTTGCTATTCAATCGGATTCCCAGGTATGACTGTTATTCGTAGGCCGCTGCATTGGACCAGGTTGCCCTCTCTGAGAGAGGACTTACCCTGCCGCCATCTTCTCCAGGAACCGCGCCGCTGAGCGGATGCCTTCGAGCAGGTTCTCCCGTATTACGATCCATCGCTTAACGCCCGGACTTCAACGCGCCCCTGGGCAACCACATCGATTCCCAAGTGGCATCCTTGCAGCATTGCCATCCCCAGAAGCACGTCACCTTCCATTTCCGCGATCAGGACGCGCCGCCACTGATCAAACCACGCAAGCTCTCCAAGGTATAGACGGGTCGTCGCAACCGAATTGTCCGCGAGGGTGTAACGCCCTTCCTCACGGACGGGCAAGCCCAAGCTCCGAATACGATCAGATGGAAGGGTCAGATACCCGTTGAATCCGGTATCCACGACAGCGTCGAGTCGAACCGTTGCTCGGTTCGGACCTCGAATCTCCAGGGGAAGGCAGGCGTCTCCCTGTGCGACAACGAAACCCTCCATCATGGTCGTCGGTCCATGGCGCGACCGCCGATTCGCCCCAACGTCCCCGCACCAACCCGGACGGCATACAGCGCCGCGCCGGGATGTTTAGCCGCCGCACGGTCCGATGCGGCCAGGTGGTCTTCGTCAAGTTCGTACTCGCCGGTCTGAACATCAATGACGACGAACTTCCCGTTGTGCTCCGGTTCGAGAATGCGCCGAAGCCGTTCATCATATAAGCGGGCGCCGCGTTCTGCGATGTCGCCTGGCGTTGATGAATACATAGATAAACCCCAAAACGAACCGAGGTGCGGGATCCCTCGATCCGATGACTGACAAGCCATCAAGCGACGCGGGCACCCCCGGAAGGCGCCACACCTATTTCCCTCCCGCCATCTTCTCCAGAAACTGCGCCGCCGAGCGGATGCCCTTGTGCAAGTCATCCAGGTCGAAGAACTCGTTGGGGCCGTGGGCGTTGCAGTTCGGATCGCAGAAGCCCATCATGATCGACTCGGCGCCTTCGGTCATTCAAACCTGACTTGCCGGAAGTCCCTCGCGCCGTGCAGCACGCGAACAACTCTCAGATCGTCGCCGTCGAGGCGATACGCAACCAAGAACGACTTCACTCGTTTGAACCGATACTGGGTATCTCGCACGTCCGCACGACGATGTCCGAGGTTGGGGAATGCGCAAAGCTGATCGAATTCCCGCCAGAGACGATCGTATAGCCGTTCTGAAGCTTTCGGACGATCCTTGCGGATGAATTCAAGAATCTCCGCCATGTCGGTGATCGCCCGATCTGAGACGACGAGGCGCTTCATTGACTCGGCGTCCGCATGAGGGAGAGCCGCTTGGCGAGTTCCCGCCGCGCGTCGTCGCGGGTGTGCCAACCTTGCTCACGGCCGCTGCGCTCTCCTTCTTCGAGAAGGGCGTCCAGCTCGCCCGGCGCGAAGTCGCCGAACTCACGATCAGCACGGAGGCACTCCAAGGCGACGGTAACCACTTCCTCCGCCGAGGCGAACGCTCCGCTTCGAACTTGATCTTCGACGAATTCGACTGTGCGCTGCGGCAATTCGATCTTCATGAGCAAGCTCCCTTCTCCAACGCATTATAGCACGACTCCGCGCCGAGCGACGGACTGGCACACATCTTCTCGGAGACGAAGGCTTCCCTTGTCGTGTCGGAGAAACGCCATAGCCTTTGTCCTCTCGGAGAGAGAACCTACCCCTTCGCCATCTTCTCCAGAAACTGCGCCGCTGATCGTATGCCCTTGTGCAGGTCGTCCAGGTCGAAGAACTCATTCGGTCCATGCGCGTTGCAGTTCGGATCGCAGAAGCCCATCATGATCGACTCGGCGCCGAGCACTTCCTTGAACATCGGCAGGATCGGCAGCGACCCGCCCTCGCGGATGAATGCCGGAGCGACGCCGTAACCGGCTTCGATCGCAGCCGCCGCGGCCTTCATCGCCGGTGAACTCAGCGGGCACATGTACGGCGCGGCGCAGCCGAAGGTCTTGATCTCGATGCGCACGCCCTGCGGCGCCAGCAGATGCACCGTTTCGTCGAAGGCCTGGTAGATCTTGCGCGGATTCATGTTGGGCACGAGGCGCATCGACACCTTGGCCATCGCCTTGCTGGGAATAATCGTCGAGCCGCCCTGGCCGGTGAAGCCGCAGAGAATGCCGTTGACATCCAGCGTCGGGCGGACCCACTTGCGCTCGACGGTGTTGTACCCGTGCTCGCCGTTGGTCATGTTGACGCCGACGTCCTCGCGGAACTTCAGCTCGTCGAAGGGCAGACCGAGCATCTTGCCCTTCTCGTCGTCGTCCATTTCGAGCACGTCGTCGTAGAAGCCGGGGATGAGCACGCGGTTGGTGACCGGGTCTTTCATCGACGCGATGATGTGGGCGAGGGCGTTGCCGGGGTTGGTCACCGTGCCGCCGAACGAACCGCTGTGCAGATCCTGCTTCGGGCCGTAGAGCGTGATCTCCTTGTACACCAGTCCCTTCGTGCCGTAGGTGATGGCCGGGATCGTCTTGTTGAACTTCGAGGTGTCGGACAAGACGATGTAATCGCACGCCAGCTTCTCACGGTTGGAGCGGATGACCGTCTCGAGGTTCGGCGAGCTGATCTCCTCCTCGCCTTCGATGAGCACCTTCACCGGTCCGGGCAGCTTGCCCGCCGTCTTCATCCAGGCTTCGATGGCGAAGAGGTGGCACGCGGCCTGCCCCTTGTCGTCGGCTGACCCGCGGGCGAAAAGCGACCCGTCGCGCACGGTCGGTTCGAAAGGAGGGCTTTTCCAGAGGGACTCGTCGCCGGTGGGCTGGACGTCGTAGTGCCCGTAAACGAGGACGGTCGGCCCCTTGCCGCCGTCGGCGTGAGCGAAGACGGAAGGATGCCCCGGCGTCTCGATCATCTCGGTCTTCAGGCCCGCGTCCTTGAGGAGCTTGAGCACCCACTCCCCGGCCTTGCGCGTCTCGGCCTTGACGGCGGGATCGGTGGAGATGCTCTTGATGCGGAGGAAGTCCTTGAGGCGGTCCACGTACTCGTTGCGGTGGGCGTCGATGTATTCGATGACTTTGGCGATCATGCGTGCTCCTCCGATGTCGAAAGGTCCGTTGTGTGCCGCGGGCGCCTCGTCGCGGGCGTCGCAGGCTGACTGAACGTCGGAGCGCATTGTACGTCGGCGGGCGGCGGGGGTAAACGCGGTCCGGCGGCGTCGGCTACTTTCCGGCGGGCAGCGCGCCGCGGCGGGCGAGATAGAAGATCGACGGGTAAACCAGCAGTTCAAGGATGAAGCTGGTGAACATGCCGCCGATGAGGGGCGCGGCCATCCGGCGCATCGTGTCCGCCCCCGCGCCGACCGCCCACATCAGCGGCAGCAGGCCGATGAAGTCGGTGGCGACGGTCATCATTTTGGGTCGGATGCGCATGACGGCGCCGTCATGAATTGCGGTCAGCAGATCGCGCCGCGTGTTGAGGCGGCCCTCCTCCTTGAAGCGGTCGTGGCTGGCGTGCAGGTAAAGCAGCATCACCTGCCCCGTCTCGGCGTCCACGCCGGCCAGGGCGATCATCCCGATGACCACGGCCAGCGAGAGGTTGTAATCCAGGAGGTAGACGAACCAGACCGCTCCGACCAGCGAAAACGGAACCGCCAGCAGCACGACGCAGGTCTGAAACCACGATCGCATGTTGATGTACAACAGCAGCACGATGATCACCGCGGTCAGCGGGACGACGACCTTGAGGCGCGCGTTGGCGGCCTGGATGTACTCGTACTGCCCCGACCACGAGAGGCTGTACCCGGTCGGCAGCTCGACCGTCTCCGCGAGGCGCTCCCGCGCGGCGTCGATCCACCCGACGATGTCGGTCGTCGAGGGATCGACGTAGATCCAGACGGCTTTGCGGGAGTTTTCGCTGCGGATCATGTCCGGTCCGGGGTTGACGCGGATGTCGGCGAGCTGGGCGAGGGGGATCTGCGCCCCGGACGGCGCCGCCACCAGCGTCCGCCGCAGGTCCGGCAGGTTGTCGCGCAGTTCGCGCTTGTACCGGAGGTTCACCGGGTAGCGCTCCAGCCCCTCGACGGTCCACGTGACGTTCATCCCGCCGATCGCGGTGAGGACGACTTCATGCACGTCGGCGACGGTCAGGCCGTAGCGGGCGATCTCGTCGCGGTGGATCGTGACGTCGAGATATTTGCCGCCGAGCGTCTTCTCCGTGAAGGCGTTGCGCGTGCCCGGCAGGGCGAGCACTTCCGCCAGCACGCGGTCGCCCAGGTCCGCGAGGACTTCGAGGTCGTCGCCGGTGATCTTGATCCCGACGGGCGTCTTGATGCCCGTGCTGAGCATGTCGATGCGGGTGCGGATCGGCTGGGTCCAGGAGTTCGTCAGGCCGGGGAAACTGACGACTTCGTTCAGACCGAAATGCCGCTCGCCCGCTTCCTCGTAACCGTTGACGAGTTCGTCCTCGTTGATCGGTCGTGTGCTCGGCCAGAAATACTCAAGTCCGGTCCAGCGGCGCACGCCTTCGGGGAGGAAGGCGTGCCAGCGCTCGAGTCGGCGCTGGCGCCACTTTGCGCGGTCCGGTTCGAGCATGATCGTCGTCTCGATCATGCTCATCGGGGCGGGGTCGGTGGCGGTGTCGGCGCGTCCGATCTTGCCGAACACGCGCTTCACCTCGGGGAATGTGGCGATCAGCTTGTCCGTCTGCTGAAGGAGTTCGCGGGCCTTGGTGATGCTGACGCCGGGGTCTGTCGTGGGCATATAAAGGAGGTCGCCTTCCTCCAGCGGCGGCATGAACTCGCGGCCCATCCCGGGGAAGGTCTTGTCCAGCTCCGGCCAGCGGTCCGCGACGCGGTCGCCGATCAGCGGAACCTTGCGCAGCCCGATCAGCGGGACGAACGTGCTCAGGGTGATGAGCGCCGCCAGGGCGATCGTCAACCACGGAGCGGCGATCGAGAGGCGGAAGAAGGGGTCGTAGACGCGCTGCATCAGGCGGCTGATCGGGTTCGCCTGCTCGTGAATGATCTTCTGCGGAAGCAGCAGCATCCCGCAGATGACGACCCAGCCGCCGGCGATCCACGTCCGGTAGGGATCCCACGCTCCGAAGCTGACGGGCGCCGCGTAGATCAAGCCGGCAGGGACGGCCATCGCGGTGAGGGTCAGCAGCGTGTTCTTGCCCCAGCCCCAGCGCTTCGGCAGCACGCGCGGCGTGATGAAGAGCACCATCAACACCGGGATCACCGTCACGGCCAGCAGCGAGCCCGCCGCCACGGCGAACGTCTTCGTGTACGCCAGCGGCTTGAACAACCGTCCGCTTTCCTCGCCGAGCGCGAACACCGGCAGGAAGCTCACCGTGATGATCAGCAGACTGAAAAAGAGCGTCGGACCGACTTCCTTGGCGGCGTCGATGATGACCTCGGCGCGGGGGCGCGGCTCGACGGATTCGCCGGCGAATGCCGCGCGGTGCAGTCGCTCCTCCTCGCGGTCGAGGTGCTTGTGCGCGTTCTCGACCATCACGACGGCGCTGTCCACCATCACGCCGATCGCGATCGCGATCCCGCCGAGGCTCATGATGTTGGCGTTGATGCCGAGGCGGTCCATCACGATCAGGCTGATGAGCACGCCCGTCGGAACGACGAACATCGCCACCAGCTCGCTGCGCATGTGCAGCAGCAGGATGATGCACACGAGTCCGACGACGAGCATCTCCTGAAGCAGCGCGACCGTCAGCGTGTCCACGGCGCGCTCGATCAGTCCGGAGCGGTCGTACTCGGTCACGACGTCCACGCCGGGGGGCAGCCCCGTCCGCAGTTCGTCGAGCTTCTCCTTGACGTCGCGGATGACCTGGCGGGCGTTTCCGCCGTGGCGCATGACGACGATGCCGCCGGCGACTTCGCCTTTCCCGTCGCTTTCGGCGACGCCGCGCCGCAGCTCCGGACCGATGACCACGTCGCACACGTCGCGAAGATACACGGGCGTGCCCTGCGGGTTGGCGCGGAGCACGATGCGGCGCAGATCCTCGATGACCTGCCGGGCGCGGGCGCGCTGAAGCGGGACGCCGGTCTCGCGGGCGCGGCGCATCTGCTCGGGCGTGAGCCGGCCGAGGTATCCGCGGCTGCGGATCATGTACTCGGTCTCGGACATCTCGATCACGCTGCCGCCGACGTCGAGGTTGGAGCGCTCGACGGCCTCGCGCACGTCCTTCAGCGCCATGTCGTAGGCGAGAAGCCGGTCGGGGTCGATGATGACCTGGTACTGTCGGACGAACCCGCCGACGGAGGCGACTTCGGAAACGCCGTCCACCGAGGTCAGCTCGTACCGCAGGTACCAGTCCTGAAGCCCGCGCAGCTCGGACAGATCGTATTCCGCGTGAACCCGGGGCGTCCGCCCGTCGAAGGGACACGTTCCGGGTTCGTCGAACATCCGCACGCGCTCGAGGCGCTCCCGGATCGGCGCCGGGGCGTCCTCCCGCGAGGCGTACCACGTGACCGGGTCGCCTGCCGCTTCCGGATCGTGGTACATGCCGTCCGGATGCTGCGGGCAGTGCCAGCCGTTGCGCAGCGAGTACTCGTAAACCCAGCCGACGCCCGTCGCGTCCGGTCCGATGCGCGGCGTGACGCCGGCGGGGAGGCGACCGGACACGTAGTTGAGATATTCCAGCACGCGCGACCGCGCCCAGTAAAGGTCCGTCCCGTCCTCGAACACGACGTAGACGAAGGACACGCCGAACATCGACTGCCCGCGCACCGTCCGGGCGTGAGGCACCGCCGTCATCGCCGTCGTCAGCGGGTAGGTGATCTGATCTTCAATGACCTCCGGCGACTGCTCCGGCCAGTCCGTCACGATGATGACCTGCACGTCGGAGAGATCGGGGATCGCGTCGAGGCGGATGTTCGTCACGGCGCGCAGCCCCGCGAGCACGACGAACCCCGTCAGCAGGAGCACGAGCAGGCGGTTGCGGGCGCAGAGGTCGATGAGTTTCGGAATCATCCGGGTGTTCTTCGTTCACGCGGCGTTGGCGGTCGGTCGGTCAAATCCGACGCACACCTTATTTCCGCCCCCTCGGTTCGCCGCACTTGAGCATCTTGAACCCGTAAAACGGGTTGCTCAGCGAGGCGTGGTCCTGAATCCAGTCCCCCTTGGTCATCGGACAGTGAAAGACATACAGGTCGGGGAAGCGGCGGCGGTCCGGGCGCACCTGTCCGACGACGACGGTCATCGCGTTGCTGAGGGTGACGAACGTGACGCGATCGGCGTCGAGGTTCTGCCCGGTGGTTTTCAACGCCGCCTCGTGAAGCGCCCGCAGAGCGTTGACGAATTCGACCGGGTAGCCGGCGTCCGAAGCGTCGGCGAGCTTCATCGCATCCTCCGACGCCGCCGCAACCCCGAGCGCGTGCAGGGCGACCTCCCGCGTCGTGTCCGAGGCAAAGCGCCGCCCGAGTTCGAGGTAATGTTCCGTGATGAAGTCCACCTGCGTCTGCATCGCCGCGGCGGGCGTGCCGGCGGCGACGATCTCGGCGACGCGCACGAGCTTCATGCCGCACGTGGGGCAGGTCGCCGGTTCCGCGGCGGTCGCCGTCGGATGCATCGGGCAGACGTAGGCGGCGCCGACGGACGGCGCGGGCGGCGCCGGCGCGCGACCGGCGAGCCCCCGGGCCCAGGGGACGTCGGCGAGCGGTTTGAGCTTCATGCCGCACTCCGGGCAGCGCTCCGCGTCGGTGGCGGCGAAGTGATTGCACTCCTGCATCGGGCAGGTGAACTTCGCATCCGGAGGAATAATCCCCGACGGCGGCGCCTGCGCCGCTTCGATCAACTCCGCGGCGCACACCGGACAATTGCCCGCCCGCCCGCTCACAACCGCGGGATGCTCCGGGCAGGTCCAACCGTCGGAGCGGGAGGCCGATCCCGGCGGCGGGGCGTTTCTCGACGACATCGCGTCAGAAAGCCACGGTCCCTTGTACGCAGCCAGCGCGCGTCCGTCGTGCGGACACGTTCCCGCAGCGCCGCGCACCACCGTCGCGTGCGCCGCGTCCGGACACGTGTACATGACGCGGAAGGGTTCAAGCATCCGCCGGCAGCGCGGGCAATCGCGCTCGGACTTCGAGAAAACATGCAGGTGGTCGGGGCAGGTGAAAGCGACTTCGCCGCCGCCGGCCGCGCGGCGCGCCCGCACCCACGTCAACTCCTCCGCAACGGCCAGCTTCATCCCGCACCACGGACAGTCTCCCGGTTCGAGCGAGAAATACGCGCCCTGGCGCGCGGAGTCCGTCTCGTCCGGGTGCGCATCCATCGGACAGGCGTAGCGCGCTTCCGCAAGACCGACGGCAGGCGAAGGAGGAGTCGAATCCTGACTCCGCGCCGCCGCGCCGTGCGAGATCGCGGAGGTCGCATTGAACACGGCGAGCACGGCCGCGGCGAGCCGCGGGATCGGGCCGAGCGTTTCTGATTTTTTCCTGAGCATGATCGGATATCCCGCGAGTCAGTGACCGTGTCCGGACGACGAAACCGGAGGAGGCGTCGCTCCCCCCGCGGCGTCACTCGAAGGAGCGGACGCCTTGGCGATCGCCTCTTTCAGGCGGCTTTCCGTGTCAAGCAGAAACTGCCCGCTCGTGACGACGCGCTCGCCCTCGTCGAGTCCGAAGACGACCTCGACCTGCCCGTCCTCCAGATCGACGCCGAGTTGAAGCTCGCGCGGTTTGAACTTCCCGTCCCCCGCAGCCACGAACGCGATATTGCGCCGACCGGAGTCGATGTACGCCTCGCGCGGGATGACCAGCGCCTCGCGCCCGAGATCAACGTGGAGCGTCACGCCGGCGTACATGCCGGGCTTCAACTCCAACGTCGGGTTGTCGAATTCGAGGCGAACCTTGATGACGCGGGTCTGCGTTTCAAGATAAGGATAAAGGTAAGCCACGTGCCCGATGAACTCCCGGTCCGGAACATAAGGCAGCGACATCCGCGCCTCCTGCCCGACGCGCACCCACGGCAACTGATACTCGTACACGTCGACGTACACCCAGACCTTCGAGAGGTCGGCGATCGTGTAAAGACGCGCATCCGGCGTGATGTAAGCGCCCTCCAGCGCCGCCTTCTCGGTCACGATCCCGCGCGACGGAGAGAAGATCGTCAGCGTCTTGCGGACCTCTTTCGTGTGCTCCAGTTCCGCGATCTGCGCGTCCGAGACGTCGAGGTAGCGCAGTTGCACGCGGGCGGAATCCGCCAGCCGGCGCGCCTCCGCCAGCGCCTCGGGCATCGGACTGCCCGCAAGCCGCTCCACCCCGCGCAGCGCCGCGATGTACTCCTCCTGCGCCGAATAAAGCCGCGGCGCGTACACGTCAAAAAGCGCGTCGCCGCGCTCGACGGGCGCGCCGGTCTGGTCCACGTGCAGCCGCTCGATCCAGCCGTCGAACTTCGTATTGACGTAGGCGAGCGCCTGCTCGTTGTAATCCACGCGGCCGACGGTGCGCAACGTCGTGCGCAGAGGCCCGCGCCGCACCGGCGCCGTCCGCACGCCCATGTTCTGCACGACCACCGGGTCGATCCGGACCGCCGGACCCGCGGACACCTCGCCTTCCGGCGCGTACACCGGCACAAGGTCCATCCCCAGCGCATCCTGTCCGGGGCGATCCGAGGAAAAATCCGCGAGCATCGGACTGCGCCAGTAAAGCACCTTCCGCTCCAGCCCCGCGTCGGCGTCCGTCTGCGCCCCGGCCTTGACCGGGGTGAGCTTCATGTGACAGATCGGGCAGTCGCCGGGTTGCTTCTCGAGCACCGTCGGATGCATCCCGCAGGTGTAAAGCTGCTCGACCCCGCCTTCCTCGCCGGAATTTCGGGCCGGGCTGGAAAGCAGCCCGCTGGATACGAAGCCGACGTACATGCCGACGGCGCCGCCGAGCACCAGGCACGCAAGCCCGACAAGAACGACCGTCAACGCTCGTCCGCGGCGCCGGTGTCGGGTCACGGCTGGGCCTCCAGTTCCGCGACGCTCGCGCCGGCGGCCTCCTCAAGATCCGCGAGCGCCGTTTCCATCTCGGCGATCGAGCGGTGATATTGAACCGTGAACGCCAGCCGCTTCCGCCAGCTTTCGATGACCGCGGGGAAGTCGCCCTTCCCCCCGCCGGAGTACGCGGCGCGGGAGACCTCGTACGCCTGCCGCGCCTGCGGGATGATCGTGTCGGCAAAAAGCACGACCAGTTCTTCCTTCGCCGCCAAGTCGGCCAGCGCGGTGGTGATCCGCGCGGCGACGCGGTTGCGCTCCGCGGCCAACGCGTGCTGCGACGCCGCCAGCCGGCTGCGCGCCTCGGCGATCCCGCCCTCGATCCGCCCGCGCCAGATCGGCAGGTTGATCCCCGCGACGATCGCCCACATGTCCATCCCGCGCTCGCTCATGCGGTCCACCTCGGGGATCATGCCGGTTTGCGGGTCCGGCAAGGCGCGCATCGCCTCGCGGTCCCGCTGATACATCCACTCAATGCCGAACTTCAGGTCAGGCCACGACGCCAACTCCGCCGCCCGCACGGCATGACGGTCGCGCTCGATCTGGCGCTGGAGTCGAAGCAGGGCGGGATTGAACCGCTCCGCGCGCGCCAGGACGCGCTCACGATCAGCGCGAACCGTGCGCGGGACGAGAACGGCCAGCGCCGGAAAATCCGTGCCGAGGGGGCGGGCCGTGAGGCGGTTCAGGTCGGCGGTCGCCTCGGTCCGCTCGCGGCGAAGGTCGATCACTTCGCTGTCCAGCGCGTAAAGCTCGACCTGCGCCCGCAGGACGTCCTCCTGTGAGCGTCGGCCCGCGGCGACTTCCGCATGAGCCACGTCGATCAACCCTCGGAGCAATTCGCGGTTGGCGAGGTTCGTCTCGATCGTGCGGTCGAGGATGTAAGCGCGGAAGTACGCTCGCCGGACCTCCGCCGCGACTTCGCGGCGCATGCGCTCAGCGTCGTGAAGCGCCATCCACGCCTCTTCCAACGCGACCCGCCCGGCGCGGTCCAGCTTTTCCGGAAGCGGCAGCGACATCATCACGCTCAGGATGAAGGGGTTCCGCCCGTCGGCGTACTGCGCGGGTTCCGGAAGGGTGCGCGTCAGTAATTCCGGGTCGGGAGGCGCGGACGCCTGCGGAACCTTCGCCAGCGCGGCGTACACGGACTCGTCCGCCGCCCGGATTTCCGGGTTGTCGCTCAAGGCGACGGCGACAAGCGACGCCAGCGCCGCCGGCTCCTCGGCGGAGCGCCCGGCGGCATCCGGCGCGATCGAAACCGACGCCGGTTCGGAAGCGTTTCCGCCGGCGTGGTCGGGTTCTTCGATCATCGCGTGCGTTTCTGCATTCCCGGGGGCGTTCAGACGGGCGAGGGTGTCGCGGATCCGCCGGGATTCCGTCGTGTGACCGAAACATCCCGCAAGCGAGGCAAGCATGAAGGTCGCGCCGACGAGCGCGCCCTGCGCGGCCGCTCGCCGGCCTCGTCCCTGCGGGTTTCCGTCGCGTGGCCTCTGAAGCAATTCTCGGTCTTTCGGCATCGGTTGCGCGTCAGTCCCCGGCATTCAAGGCGCCGTCGGATCGTCCCGGATCACGCTCGTTGGATGCGCGACGGCGCCGACTTCTTCCCCGAGGTTGGTGCTGCCGGACGGATACGGGAAGATCGTTGCAGAGGTCGTCCGGCGGAAGTAGGGTAGGTTCGGGCCGACGCCCGATCCGATCCTGAAATACGCGGGGCATCATGTGAAAGTCGGATGCGGCAGGACAACCGGTATGCGGCTGAGCTGCGCCGCCACGGCACTGTTGTTGGCGACAACAGCCGGATGCGGAAAGCGCGGCGCCGAACCGCCTGCGCCGACATCCCCACCCCCTCCCTCGGTTCAAAGCGCGCCGGATCAGGCGCCGAAGCCCGAGGCGCGCCCCGCGTTTCTCGATCTTTCGGAGCGGGAGGTTCCGGGGCGCGTGTTCATCCTCGCGATCGACGGCGCCAGTTGGGACGTCTTTGATCGGGTGCTGGAAGCCGGAATCATGCCCAACCTCGCCCGGGTCGTCGCGCAGGGATCTCGCGCGAACCTGGAATCGATGGATCCCACGGCATCGGCCATCCTCTGGACGACGATCGCCACCGGCCGGAAACGCGCAGCGCGGCATCCGGTCCGCACCGTGGATACTTACGACGCCGCGCCGCGCGTTTCCGCGCCGGTGGAGAGCGCGTACGACGAGGGGATGAAGAACCGCCTCAAGGCGTTGGGCTACATCGAGAATGCCGAGGAGGATGACGACGAGTAGCGCGCGGCAGCCCGCGTGCCTGTTTTTCGAGGAGATCTGTTGTGACGGTGCTGATCAACCTGCTTTACATCTTATTCGCGCAGTTGATTTCTCTGATTTTCGAGGGGGTCGGCGGGGGGGCGGCATGAATTGTTAAGGTCGGATGAAGCCGGAAGTTTTGTTCCACGGCGCGCGGTATACTGGCCGCCGGCCGGCGGCGGGCGTGAGTCGGCGCGAGGCGCGGGCATCGGATACAATGTCAAGATGGACAGTCGACCGGCAGAGCGTCCGGAACCCGGATACCGCAATCGAGTTCATGACGAGGCCGTCCGCGTCCTCGGCGACGTGCGGGTCGACGTGTCGCGCTATCCCGGGCGCCTGATCGTCCTTGAGGGCACGGACGGCGTCGGGCGATCGACGCACATCGCCCTGCTGCGGGAGTGGCTCGAGACGGAAGGCTACGGCGTCCTGCACACGGGGTTGTCGCGCAGCCGCCTGGCGGGCGACGGCTTGCGGAAGGCGAAGCTGGGCACGACGGTGAGCCAACGAACGCTCGATCTCTTCTACGCCACCGATTTCGCGGACCGCATTGAAAACGACATCCTGCCTGCGCTGCAAGCGGGCTTCGTCGTCCTCACCGACCGTTACTTTTACTCGATCATGGCGCGCTCGATCGTCCGTGGGATCGACCGGGACTGGCTGCGCGATCTGTACCGCTTCGCCCCTGGACCTCACGGCGTCCTGTATCTGCGCGTGAGCGTGGATCATCTGATCCCCCGGGTGGTGACGCGCGGTCCCTTCGATTACTGGGAGTCCGGGATGGACTTTCAGGAGGAGACGGAGCTTTTCCGCTCCTTTCGCCGATACCAGACGAGGCTGCTTTCGGTGTTCGAGGAACTGGCGAAGACTTACGGGTTTCAGATGATCGATGCGAACCGCGACGTCGCCGAGGTGTTCGCCGACCTGAAGGAGGCGGTGCGGTCGCTGCTGCCGAGCCGGCCGGGGAGCGTCTCATGACGGCGACCCTGCCGAGCGTGGGAAAGTGGGTCGAGGGTCTGCACCCGGACACGCCGTGCGTCGTGGCGGCGCGGCGCGTGTTGAAGCGGCGCCTCCGATCGGTCGAGGCGCTCCTTCCGCTGGCGGCCGATCATGCCCACGAGGATCCGGAATACGTTCATCAGCTCCGCGTGGCGACGCGGCGCTGTGCGGCGGCGCTGGGTCTCTTTGAAAGTTATTGCCCCCCCCGCGCGCTGAAGCGCCTTCGCCGCGGATTGCGGCGCATCCGGCGCGCGGCGGCGGCGGCGCGACTGTGCGACGTGCAGAAGGCGGCCGTCGAGGGTCTGAAGGCGCAAGGCGCGCTCGAAGACGCCCTCGCGGCGGCGCTGCTGCAAGACCTCGACACCCACCGTCTCCGGGCGCAAGACGCCTTGCGCGATGCGGCGGAACGCTGGACGCCGCCAGCGCTTCGGGCGCGGCGCCGGGCGCTGCTGTCCTCCTTGCGCCCCTGCCCTCGATGCGACGAGGATGACGGTCAGGAGGGCGTTGGGAGGGGGCGGGCGTTCGTTCTGCGAGAGCTGGCGATCGATCGCGTGCCGAAGCTCGTGCGGGACGTGCGCGAGGCGCCCGTCAGCGCCCCGGCCGCCCTGGACCAGCTTCACAACCTGCGCTTGAACGTGAAGCGGCTGCGCTACGCCGTCGAGATTTTCTCGACCTGCGGCGGAGACCTGCTGCGCGACGAGCTTTACCCGACGGTGCAGGAGGCCCAGGACCGTCTCGGTCGGGTCAACGACGCGCACGAACTGCTGCTGCGCCTCGAGTCGATCCCGGAAGGCGCCGGGGGCGCGGCGGCGGCGCTTCATGACCGGCTGGTCCGCGCGCGCGACGACGACGCCGCGGAGTTTCAAGCGTGGTGGAACTCGCCGGAGGCGCAGGCGGCGCTGGATCGCCTCGAGACGCTCGCCTCGGGATTCCATGTCGCCCCGCGCGCCGGAACGTATCTGCGCCGCCGGCCTCGTCCGAGCCGCGCTGAACCGAAGGACGCGGCCCACCGACATTGGCGCGTCGCGGCCGTGGATGTCGGCACGAACAGCTTCCGCCTCGTCGTCGCGGAGAGCGACCCGGTTTCGAAGTTCCGCGTCATCGAGGATGTGCGCGAGACGACGCGCCTGGGGACCGGTCTTTACACGACCGGCCGCCTGAACGAGAGCGTGATGGAGGCGTCGCTTTCGGTGCTGGAGCGGATGCGCACGGTCTGGGACGGGCTGCACGTGGACCGGGTCCGGGCCGTGGCGACTTCCGCCGTCCGCGAGGCGCGCAACGGCGCGGAGTTCGTCGAGCGCGTCCGCCGCAGGGTCGGGCTTCAGCTCGAGGTCATCGACGCGGAGTACGAGGCTCGCCTGGCGTTCTCCAGCGTAACCAACGCCTTCCCCCTGGAGGATCGGCGCTTCGCGGTGGTCGACCTGGGCGGCGGCAGCGCGGAGTTGATCCTGAGCAACGGAGGGCTCATCGACGGCATCTGCAAGCTGCCGCTCGGGGCGGTGCGCCTGACCGAGATGTACGGGTTGCCCGGCGACGGCGGCGCCTACCGGTTCAACGCGATGCGCAAAGCCGTCGAGGATGTTTTGAAGGAGCGCGTCTGCGTTCCGACGCGCGGGCTGGACGTCCTGATCGGGTCCGGCGGAACGTTCACGACGCTGGCGAAACTTTCGATCCGCCGGGGGATGGAGACGCACCCGGAAGGGCGCTTCAGCTTCGCGCTTCGCGGATATGAACTCGGACGCGGCGAGGCGGCGTATCTTCTGGACTGGCTGCGCAGTCTTTCCCTCGCCGAGCGGCGCCAGGCGCCGGGGATGGGCTACCGGCGGGCCGAGATCATCGTCGCGGGGTTGTGCGTCGTCGAGCGCCTGATGGAGCACCTCGGCGTCGAGCGGTTGTGGATTCATGACGGCGGGATCCGCGACGGGCTGCTGGCGGAAATGATCGACGACCTCACCGGCGCGGTCGAGCGTTCGCCGGATTCGGTCCGCGACGTCCTCAGCGCGGTCCGCGCCTACGCGGAACGCCAGCGCTACGACTTCGCGCATTCCGAGCACGTCACCCACCTGGCGCTGCGCATCTTCGATCAACTGGCGGCGCAGTTGCCCGAGGCCGCGGGGAGCTGGGCGGGTCCGCAGGGCCGCGAGATCCTTCAGGCCGCGGGGATCCTTCACGACGTCGGCATCCTGATCGACTACGCCCGGCATCACCGCCACAGTTTCGAGATGATCCTGCACGCGGACCTTCCGGGGTTGTCCCGGCGGGAATCGGCGCTCATCGCCGCGGTCGCGCGGTATCATCGGCGCAGCGGACCGAAGCAGTCGCATAAGAGCTTCCGGCGCCTGCGCCCCGACGATCAGCGCCTCGTCGCGCACCTGGCGGGCATTCTGCGCATCGCCGACGGGCTGGACCGGTCGCACACGCAGACCGTCCGCGACGTCCGCGTCGAGTGCGAGCCGCACGCGGTGACGTTTCACGTCGAGGCGACCGGAGCGTGCGAGGAGAACCTGCGGGCGGCCTCGAAGAAAGCGGACGTGTTCGAAGAGTGGTTCCGCGCGCGGGCGCGGATCGTCCGGATGAGGCGGGCGCCGCAGGGGGCGGGGAGGCAGGCGACGGATGAGCGCGGCTGAGCGTTACACGGATTACGGACCACTTCCGGGCAAGCTCTTCATCGTCGAGGGCATCGACGGATCGGGGAAGAGCACGCAGCTCGACCTGCTGCGCAAGTGGATCGTCGCTCGCGGGTATTGCGTGTACTTCAGCGAGTGGAACTCGTCGCCCCTGGTCCGCGCCACAACGAAGATGGGCAAGGATCAGCATCTCCTGTCGCCGATGACGTTCTCGCTGATCCACGCCGCGGATTTCGCCGACCGCCTCGACCGCGCAATCCTGCCCTCGCTCCGCGCCGGCGCCGTCGTCCTCACTGACCGCTACATCTTCACCGCCTTCGCCCGCGACGCCGCCCGCGGCGTGGACCCGGATTTCGTCCGCCGCGTCTACCGCTTCGCCCCGAAGCCCGACGCCGCGTTCTACTTCCGCGTCCCGCTGGACGAGGCGCTTCGGCGCATTCTCTCCGGGCGACCGGAGCTGAAGTATTACGAAGCCGGGATGGACCTCGCCCTCAGCGAAGACCCTTACGAGAGCTTCCGCCTTTTTCAGGGACGCATCCGCGAGCAGTATGAACTCATGGTTCCCGAGTTCGACCTCACCGTCATCGACGCCACGCTCCCCATCACCGAACAGCAGCGCCAGGTCCGCAAAATCGTCGGCAACAGGCTCGACTCCTGCCTGACGCGGCCCTCCACCCCTTACGGACGCCTCCTCACCGAGCACGGTCTGTCCGGCCACTACCTCCGCGAAGTCGGCGCCCGACCGGAGCACTGACGCCGCTTCGCAATATCCGCCCGCGCCCGCTCGAAAAACGCTCGAAGATGGGCAACGAGGGACAAAGGGACAGAGGGACAGAGGGAACATGAGCGCCTGAGTTCCAAGTTCCGCGATCCGAGTTCCCGCGACCCACCCGCAACCCTCGACACCCGCGTCCCGCAGTCGCCCACCTTCACCGGGTTGCCGACGTTGACACGGGATCAGCAACAGGCGTCAGGACCGTCCACGTTGCCCCCTGTCCTGCCGAAGGCTACATTCCGCGCCGCGTGATTCCGATCGAGATAGAACGGGTCCGAAAGCGGTTCGGCGGCGTGGCGGCGGTGGACGGCGTCAGCCTCTCGATCGGCAAGGGGGAGCTTTTTTTCCTGCTGGGTCCGAGCGGTTGCGGCAAGACGACGCTCCTGCGATGCATCGCCGGATTCTGCGACGTGGACGAGGGGGCGATCCGTTTCGACGGCAGGGACATCACCGTCGTACCGGCGCACCGGCGCAACACGGGGATGGTGTTTCAGAACTACGCCCTCTGGCCGCATCTGACCGTGGCGGAAAACGTCGCGTTCGGGTTGAAGGAGCGCGGCGTGGGCCGCGCGGAGCGGGAGCGGCGGGTCCGTGAGGCGCTGGCGCGGGTCCAGATGGAGCCTCTGGCGTCCCGGCGGCCGAACCAGCTTTCGGGCGGTCAGCAGCAGCGCGTGGCGCTCGCCCGGGCGCTGGTCATCGAGCCGGTCTGTCTCCTGCTGGATGAGCCGCTGTCGAATCTGGATGCGCAGCTCCGCCTGGAAATGCGCGAGGAGATCCGGGCGCTGTGCAAGCGCGCGGGAATGACCGCCGTCTACGTCACGCACGATCAGAAAGAAGCGCTTTCCGTGGCGGATCGGGTGGCGGTGCTGGACCGGGGGCGCGTCCGTCAGGTCGGCGCGCCGCGCGACATCTACCGTCGCCCGGCGGATACCTTCGTCGCCGGGTTCATCGGAGAGACGAACCTGATCCCCTCGCGCGTGATCGGTGTGAACGGCGCCGAGGCCGTCGTCGAGTGCGCCTTCGGCAGGCTGCGCAGCACGGCGTTCGCCGCGGGTCTGGCGGGCGGCGCGGAAGCGCAGGTCAGCCTGCGTCCGGAGTCGATCCGCCTGGGCGACGCCCAGCCGGGAGCTTCAGACTTCCCGGCGAAAATCGTGCATTCCGTCTACCTCGGAGAGCTGGCGCAGCATCGCGTCGTGCTCGGCGACCGGACCGAAGTGAAAGTCTTCGAGATGAATCCGCGACGGATGGCGTCTGAGGGACAGCCGGTCCACGTTCAGGCGTGGCTGGACCCGGCGGACGTCGTCGTGCTGCCTGTTTAGCATGACAGCGCTACCCGCCTTCCGCGTTTGTTCGCCTTGAACGGGGCCTTTCGTTGGCGACTTTCATACGACGCTCGGTTTCGGGATGGGCAATACACGCAGCGCTCGGCGATTTCATCCGGCGAGCGCCACGTCCGCTTCCGGATCGTCCAGGCCAGGGCGTTGCTCGCTTCCGCCACCTGCTCCAGCGTGATTTCCTGATTTTTCCCCCCGAAGCCGCTGCGTCTGGGCGGCCAGGAAGTACATCGCCAGTCGTGAGCAGAACCAGTGTCGCAAGAGACTGCGATAGGTGCGCACCTCGAAGGCCCCCAATCCGGCCTCTTGTTTGGCGCGCTCGAACCACATTTCGATGTGCCAGCGGGCGAACGCCGCCGTCAGCAGATCCTCCAATGACACACGGGCCGCGGCATTGCTGATGAAGTATTGGATCTCGCCCGTGTCCGAGTGGCGGGCCACAATCAACCCATACTGTCGATCCGTCGGACGCGACGGCGCTTCGCCCGTTTTCGCAGGGCCGGATCGTCCTCGCGCGTCCACTTCTCGATGGTCTCGGGTCGCGCTCCTACGCGCGGCGCAGCGGCTTCTGCGGCGTGATTTGCAGGTACGTGAAGTCGTCGAACGTCGTGTTGGCCACGGTGGTGACGACGCCCACCTTGCCCGCGCCGAAGAAGGTCGAGGAGTTGTACGTGAAGTCGACGTTTTGCCCGTCGAGTTTGGCGTAG
This sequence comes from Phycisphaerae bacterium, assembly GCA_022072505.1. Taxonomy (GTDB): domain Bacteria; phylum Planctomycetota; class Phycisphaerae; order UBA1845; family UBA1845; genus JABWBH01. The sequence goes on along the minus strand of JAJVHU010000014.1, from coordinate 1,865 downwards.
ACAGCCTTCTGCCGCACCCAGCCGCAGAGGGTGTACTCGGTGTTGGCCGTCACCGTGCCGGTCGAACTGTCGAGGGTGCTCCCCCAGCCCGCCCCGCTGGTGTACTTGGCCACTTCGAGCGTGTCCGTGCCGCCGTTCTTGCGCAAAACAACAGCGTGATACGTGTCGCTGCCGTCATGCCCGAAGACGAACCCCGCCCGGCCGCTGGTCGTGCCGCTGGGGAACTTCACCTTGAGGATGAACGCGCCGTCCTCGAGCGTGTTCTCGGCCATGACCTCGACGGCGGTGCTCGTCGTGCCGTCGAGCGCCGTGGCCTTGAGCTTGTCCGGGTCGGTCCCGTCGGTGACGGTGAACGTGCCCTTCGTCGTGCTCCAGGTGTCGTCGAGCGTGTCGGCGTTGAAGTTGTCAAACACGATCATCGGATCACCCGATGGATTAGCCGTGGCCAGCGAACTGATCTCGTTGGTCGCGTTGGTGGTGTGCTGAATGACGTTGGACGTGCCGTAATAGGCCAGGCCGGAGATGTTCCCCAGGTCGTCCAGCGTCCAGCTTTCCCGCGGCTCGGCCAACGCCACCTGCTTGCTCGCGTTGAAGATGCCCGCCCTGGCCTCGGTCAGCCGGTTGAGCCGGTCATACGTGAACACCTGCCCGCGCGACGGCGTCACCGGGCGGTCCAGCGACGTGCGGTTGCTGTTGCGGTCGTGCGTGTACGTGGCGCGGTCGAAGTTCGTCGGTTATATACACTATGGACACCCCACACCTTCGACACAGTCGTCGGGGCACGGCGGGGTTCCTGCTTGGCAGAAACAGCCATCGCAGATTTCTTCTCCGTTGCAGAACACCCCATCATCGCAATCAGTGTCCGCCGTGCAGGTAGAGGCACATTCGTCTCGTTCCTCAGAACAAAGAACACAATCCCCTACGTCGGGACACGGCGGGGTTCCTGCTTGGCAGAAACAGCCATCGCAGATTTCTTCTCCGTTGCAGAACACCCCATCATCGCAATCAGTGTCCGCCGTGCAGGTAGAGGCACATTCGTCTCGTTCCTCAGAACAAAGAACACAATCCCCTACGTCGGGACACGGCGGGGCTCCTGCTTGGCAGAAACAGCCATCGCAGATTTCCTCTCCGTTGCAGAATACCCCGTCATCGCAATCGGCGTCCTCTTGACACCTAACCACATTGCTATTGTCGCAGCTAATCTCTTTATTGTTACATTGCAGCTGAGAAATCAGTGCAGCTAACAATAGCACGGTTAGCATAATACGCAATGTCAGTTTGGAGGACAGCATTGTCTATCTCCAATACAATCAATTCGAAAATACCAGTTGACAACGTCAACAGCATTCTGGCAGTCTGACGTATCGCCCGCCGACATATTCATGATGTTGCGATCTCTGTCATTATGGTGGAGACCCATCAAATGACCTAACTCATGTGCAGCGACATGTCCCGGATCGAGACAGGTATTAGCTCGAATCCATCCTCGTGTTCCACGGCCAGATTCGGCCGCGCCACATCCGTAATTGCCGTCACGTGGCGTTCGTTTGGTAAGCAAGATGGCGTTACTCTGGCCCGTCATACGTTTTGCTTTATCGGAGCAGTATAATCTCTTTCGGTTCCATTCGTTGGCGGGATCAGGATCTAAATGATTGCATTCGTCATCAGTATCAACCCAAGGATAATTACCAGTCCAAAAAACAACCGGCTTACATTTGCCGCCAAAACGATTGGTGAGTCTATGTCGGGATGGTGTATTGAAAATATCGTAATAGTCACGACTTGCCCGTTTCCACGCCTCCGATCCTGATTGAGTAATTGTGAATAAGTCGTCACCAAACCACACAACACTCATAAAGACGAAA